>JAPSKH010000038.1 GCA_031177765.1 Microbacterium sp.
GAAGGGGTCAGAGGGCGGAGATCACGGCGTTGTCGAGTTCGTCGAGCTCCACGCCCGGCCGCTCGGCCTGGTTGGTCAGCAGCACGAACGCCACGCCCGCGGAGGGATGCACCCAGAACTCGGTGCCGGCCCACCCGCCGTGCCCGAACACGTCGCGGTCGATCAGGCCCGGGGCGCGCGTCCGCAGGTTCCACGTGAACCCCCAGTCCTGCCCGCGCTCGGCGGGGTAGGGCTCCAGCCGTGGGAGCCCTTGAGTGAGGGGCCGGAGCATCATCGCGAGCGTCGCCGGGCGCACGATCCCGCCCGTCTCGCCGCGGCCGATGCGCAGCAGCGCCGAGCCGACGGCGAGCAGATCCGCGGCGGTGCCGATCATGCCCGCCCCGGGATTCCGGTGCTGTGCGAAGCTCCGCATGTCCAGGCCCAGGCGCGCCGCGTCGACGACGGTGTGCGGCTCGGCCGCCGGGTCGAGCGTGAACCCGTGGGCACCGATGGTCGAGGCCCACGCCGCGACGTCGGCATCCCACTCCCACCCGGCCGTGCAGCGCACGAGCTCGGCGATGCCGTCGAAGGCGACGGTCGAGTACCGCGACGCGGTGCCCGCCGCGAAGTCGCGCCCCGGTGCGAGCAGCGCGGTCCGCAGCCCCTCGGGCGGGTCCAGCGAAGGCTCCCGGATGCCGGAGGTGTGGCTCACCAGGTGGCGCAGGCGCACCACGTCGTCGCGGGAGGCGCCGAATTCCGGGATCGCCTGAGCGAGCGGCGTCTCGGTCGTGAGGAAGCCGCGCTCGACGGCCCGCGCGGCGCTGAGGCCGGTGAGCACCTTGGTGATCGAGAAGAGCCAGTAGGGGTCGCCCACACGGGCCGGTCGCCCCTCTGTCGCCCCAAAGGCATCCAGCGCCACGACGCCCTCGGCGGTGGCGACGCCGAGGACGGCTGTGGGAAGACGTCCGGCATCGACGTGTCGTCGGGCCCAGTCGAAAGCGGCGCCGTATCCCGTCATCGTTCCTCCCTCATGTTCCCGAGCGCCGTGCTCGGCGTGCGCCGAATCGGATCCGCGCCTCCGATCCGGGCCGACACGGCTGATCGAGCCGGATCCGCGCGGAGGATCCGAATGCGAGCGGCGCCGCCATCACCTGCGCGGTTCGTACCGCTGCGGCGTGAAGGATGCCGCGACCGCGCGGCGGAGGTCCTCCAGCGTCGCATCCGGTCCGAACCAGCCGTGGGCGCGGGCTTGCACGAGCACGTTCCCGAGCGCCGTCGCCTCGACGGGGCCTGCGAGCACGGGCAGACCGGACCGGTCGGCGGTCGCCTGGCACAGCAGCCGGTTGAGCGCGCCGCCGCCGACGACGTGGACCACGTCGATGTCGCGGCCGGTGAGTCGCGCGGCGGTGGCGACGGCGTCGGCGAAGGCCTGCGCGATGCTCTCGACGATCGTGCGCGCGAAGGCCTCGCGCGTGGCCGGCACGGGGGCGCCGGACTCCTCGAGGACCGCCGCGATGCGGGCGGGCATGTCGCCCGGCGCCGACAGACGAGGATCGTTGGCGTCGAAGAGGGGGATGCCGCCTTCGACGGATGCCGCGGCATCCAGGAGCGTCGGCAGGTCGATCGGGTTGCCGTCCTCGGCCTCCCAGGCGCGCACGGACTCGCTGAGGAGCCACAGTCCTGTCACGTTGTGCAGGAACCGCACGCGCCCGTCGACGCCGCCCTCGTTGGTGAAGTTCGCCTCGCGCGCCTCGTCGCTGACGACCGGCTCGTCGAGCTCGACCCCCACCAGACCCCACGTGCCGCACGAGATGTAGGCGGCATCCGGTGTGCTCAGGGGCACCGCGACGACGGCCGAAGCGGTGTCGTGCGACCCCACGGCGATGACCTCGAGGTCCGCACCCACCCGCTCGAGCGCCTCGCCGCGCAGGCGGCCGAGGTGCGCGCCGGGTTCGACCAGCTCGGGCAGGACGGATGCCTCGACGCCCAGCCGCTCGATCAGCTCGCGGTCCCAGGCGCCGGTGCGGACGTCGACCAGTCCCGTCGTCGAGGCGTTCGTCCGCTCGGCCACGCGCGCGCCGGTCAGGAGATGCGCGACGAGGTCCGGGATGAGAAGTGCCGTCTCGGCGTCGGCGAGTCGGTCCTCGACGGCGTACTGGTACAGCGTGTTGAAGGGCAGGAACTGCAGTCCGTTGCGGCGATACAGCTCATCGAAGGGCACGAGCCGGTGCACGGCCTCGACGCCCCGGCCGGTGCGTTCGTCGCGGTAGTGGAACGGCTCGCCGAGCAGCTCGTCGCCGCGGACGAGGCCGTAGTCGACGGCCCACGAGTCGATGCCGACGCTGGCGATCGCCGGCTCGCGCCGCACCGCCTCGGCGAGCCCCTCGAGGATGTGGCGGTACAGGGCGGTGAAGTCCCAGTGCAGTCCGTCGCCGGCGGGCACGGGCCCGTTGGGGAAGCGCGCCACGGCCTCGAGGCGCAGCATCCCGTCTTCGACGTAGCCGAGCATGACGCGGCCGCTCGTCGCACCGAGGTCGACCGCCGCGACGACCCCGCCCGTCGCGCTCATTCGGCGCTCCGGGCGATCGTGCTCGCTGTCGACGACGTGCGTACTCGCCGAGGACGCACGTCGACGACGCGCACGACGTGCGGTTTCGGCGATACCGTGCGGTGTCGACGAGTGAGGGCCGGAGTGGCGGCGCCCGTCATCGGAGGAACGCCGCCGCGACGCCGGAGTCCACCGGGATGTGCAGGCCGGTGGTGCGCGAGAGCTCCGGCCCGGTCAGGACGAACACCGCGTCGGCGACGTTCTCGGGCACGACCTCGCGCTTGAGGATCGTGCGGTTGGCGTAGAACTGGCCGAGGTCCTCTTCCTTGACACCGTACGTGGCGGCGCGGTTGGCGCCCCATCCCGACGCGAAGATGCCCGACCCGCGCACGACCCCGTCGGGGTTGATGCCGTTGACGCGGATGCCGTGCTCGCCGAGCTCGACCGCGAGCAGGCGCACCTGGTGCGCCTGGTCGGCCTTGGTCGCCGAGTACGCGATGTTGTTCGGGCCGGCGAAGACGGAGTTCTTCGACGAGATGTAGATGATGTCGCCGCCGAGCTTCTGGTCGATGAGGATCTTCGCGGCGGCCTTGGAGACGAAGAACGAGCCCTTCGCCATGACGTCGTGCTGCAGATCCCAGTCCTTCTCGGTGGTCTCCAGCAGCGGCTTCGACAGCGACAGGCCGGCGTTGTTGACGACGAGGTCGACACCGCCGAACGCGAGCACCGCCTCGTCGAGGGCGGCCTGCACCGCGTCGGCGTCGGCGACGTTGGCCGCGACGCCGATCGCGACGTCGGTGTTGCCGAGCTCGGCGGCCGCTGCCTGAGCCTTCTCCAGGTCGAGGTCGGCGACGATCACGCATGCGCCCTCGGCGGCGAGGCGGGTGGCGATGGCCTTGCCGATGCCGGATGCCGCGCCCGTGACGAACGCGACGCGTCCCTGGTGGGTCTTGGGCTTGGGCATCCGCTGCAGCTTGGCCTCTTCCAGCGCCCAGTACTCGATGCGGAACTTCTCCGCGTCCGAGATCGGGGAGTAGGTCGACAGCGCCTCGGCGCCCCGCATGACGTTGATGGCGTTGACGTAGAACTCGCCGGCCACGCGTGCGGTCTGCTTGTTGGCGCCGAACGAGAACATGCCGACGCCGGGGACGAGGACGATGAGCGGGTCGGCGCCGCGGATCGCGGGGGAGTCGGCGGTCGCGTGGGCGTCGTAGTACGCCTGGTAGTCGGCCCGGTACCGCTCGTGCAGCTCCTTCAGACGCGCGATGGCGTCCTCGATGGGCGCGCTCGCGGGCAGGTCGAGCAGCATCGGCTTGACCTTGGTGCGCAGGAAGTGGTCGGGGCAGCTGGTGCCGAGCTCGGCGAGGGCGGGGGCCTTCTCGGAGGCGAGGAACTCCAGCACGACGTCGGCGTCGGTGAAATGGCCGACCATCGGCTTGTCGGTCGAGGCCAGACCGCGGATGGTCGGAGCGAGGGCCGCCGCACGGGCTCGCCGCTCGGCATCCGGGAGAGCCTCGAAGCCCGCGCGCACCCCGCCGAACGGGTCCGCCTTGCCGTTCTCGTCGATGTAGGCCTGGGCGGTCTGGATGATCCACAGCGAGTTGCGCTCGGCCTCCTCGGACGTGTCGCCCCAGGCCGTGATGCCGTGGCCGCCGAGGATCGTGCCGATCGCCTGCGGATTGCGCGCCTTGATCTCGGCGATGTCGAGGCCGAGCTGGAACCCGGGACGGCGCCACGGCACCCACACGACCTTGTCGCCGAAGATCTTCTGCGTGAGGCTCTCGCCGTCGGCAGCGGTCGCGATGGCGATGCCGGAGTCGGGGTGCAGGTGGTCCACGTGCGCGGCATCCACGAGGCCGTGCATGGCGGTGTCGATCGAGGGCGCGGCCCCGCCCTTGCCGTGGAGGCAGTAGTCGAACGCGGCGACCATCTCGTCCTCGCGCTCGACACCGGGATAGACGTCCACGAGGGCCCGCATGCGGTCCAGGCGGAGCACGGCGAGGCCGGACTCGGTGAGGGTCCCGAGGTCACCGCCCGAGCCCTTGACCCACAGCAGCTCGACCGGCTCGCCGGTCACCGGGTCGGTCTCGGTGCCCTTGGCGGACGTGTTGCCGCCGGCGTAGTTCGTGTTCTTCGGGTCGGCGCCGAGGCGGTTGGACCGCGCGATGAGGTCGGTGACGGCGGGCGAAGTCATGGTGCCTCCGATGATTGATCGTGTGAAATCAAACAAAAGGTAACACGGCGGTCATCGGATGTCGACCAGGCCCCGGAACGGGTCGAGGCGCTCGTCGGTCGGGTCGAGCTCCGTCACCAGCAGCGCGACCTCCTCCCATGCGAGCGCCCGGGCGGTCGCATGGCGGCCGAGCTTCGTCGAGTCGGCGAGGACGATCGTCTCGTCGGCGTGATCGGCGAACACCCGCTTGATCTGCGTCTCGTCGATCGTCGCCTCGCTCGTGCCGAAGTCGGGGTCGAGGGCGGCGGCGCTGGTGAAGAAGCGGTCGTAATGCAGTGAGGCGGCGGTCTGACACGCGACCGCGCCCACGAAGCTGTCGGTGCGCAGTTCGAGCCGGCCACCGACCAGCACAGCGTCGACTCCGGCACGGCCCTGAGCGGTGCGCAGGTTGTCGTACGAGTTGGTCACGACCAGGAGCTCGTGGCTGGCGTCCAGCTGCGCCACGAGCGCGCCGACGGTGGACGAGGCATCCATGGCCACGGCCCCGCCGTGGGGGAGCAGGTCGAGGGCTTTGCGGGCGATCTCGGACTTCGCGCCGCCGCGCGCGGCCATCCGCACGCCGAACCCCTGCGGGACGATCGCGGCCACGGCGCCGCCGCGCACCCGCCGCAGCAGTCCCTCGCGCTCGAGGTCGTCGAGGTCGCGGCGCACCGTCATCGCCGAGACGCCGAGCGCCTCGGCGACCGGGTCGAGCCGGATGCTGCCGTCGCGGGCGAGGATCTCGAGCAGGCGTGCGCGGCGCTCGGTGCTCAGCATCGGTGGCATGCGATCAGGGTAGCCGGGGCGCATCGACGCTCAGCCGCCCGCCGCGATCGACCAGAGCGGTGGGCACGAGCTGCGTGGACGGCTCGGCGGCGCCGCCCGACGCGATGCGGTCGAGGAGGGTGGTGGCGGCCCGGATGCCGAGCTCGGCGATGTCGTACGAGACGATGCGGATGCGACGCGGCAGCATCCACGACAGCTCGAAGTCGTCGAAGCCGCTGACGTCGACATCGGCGTCGCGCGTCATGATCTCCTCGAGGGCTCCGACCGTCGCGCGGTTGTTGCCGCAGAAGACCGCCGTCGGCGGGTCGGACGACTCCAGCAGTCGCGCCATGGCCGCGCGGGCGTCCTGCGGCGTGTGCAGACCGCTCACCACGAGCGCCGGATCCAGCGTCCGCCCCGCGGCGGAGAATGCCTCCTCGGCGCCGGCGAGCCGCTCGCGCATGGTGTAGATCTCGGGCGCGTCCAGCAGGATGCCGACACGCTCGTGCCCGGCGGCGAGAAGCTCCACGACCGCGGCACGCGCTCCGCCGCGGTTGTCGATCAGCACGGCGTCGGCCGGGATCCCCGAGCCCGGGCGGTCGAGGAAGACCACGGGCGTGCCGTGTGCGACCTCGCGTGCGAGGTAGGAGTGGTCCCATGCCGCCGGCACGAGGATCAGCCCGCCGACACGTCGCTGGCAGAGGTCGAGCGCGAGCCGGCGCTCGGCGGCCGCATCCTCCTCGCTCGAGGCCATGACGACGTGCATGCCGCGCTGTACCGCGACGCCCGACAGTGCGGCGGCGACGCCGAGGTAGAAGGTGTTCGCGAGGTCCGCGGCGACGAATGCGAGCGTGTCATTGGTGCCCGAGCGCAGGCTCGCCGCCAGCGCGTTGCGGTGGTAGCCGAGGCGCTCGATGGCGTCGTGCACACGCGCGGCCATCGCCGCGTCGACGTTCGGCTCGGTGTTGATCACGCGCGAGACGGTCTTCAGGCTCACCCCCGCCTCGGCAGCCACATCGATCATGGTGGGCCGGCCGCTCTTGCGCATGGCAGTCCTCCTGTCGGTCCGCCTCAACGATAGGGACTTCCCGGGTCAGACCTCCGGACGCACGAACGATCCCGACTCGTGCGCGGCGATCGCCGCGGCGAAGATCCGGTGCGTGAGCGCGGCTTCCTCGGGACGCACGGTGCCGAATCGGTCACCGAGGGCGCCGGCGCGCTCGGCGAGGAACGCCGCCCACATCTGCAGGATGGCGTCCGAGAACCCGGACTCGAAGTTCGGGCCCGTCACCGTCGGCCACACCGACTGGCTCCCGGCGTCGATGACCTGCCAGCTCTGCTCGCGGCCGATGCCCGGCACGTCGACCACGGCGAAGACCTGCACCTGCTTGGGGTTCTTCGTGCTGAATCGCACGCCGCCGTTCATGCCGATCGCCTCGAACTCCCACGTGTTCTTCTCACCGGGTGCGATGCGCTTGGTCTCGGTCGCGAGCGGGAACGGCGCGCCCTCGTGGAAGCTCCACGAATGGATGACCGCGTTGTCCCACGTGTCGCAGGGAAGCAGGTCGCCGTCGGGGCCGGGGCGCTCGGTGACGATGTCCTGCAGCACGCCCATCACCCGCTCAGGCGCCCAGCCCAGTCGCAGCGGCACGTGCCACGTGTGCATGCCGAGGTCGTTGAGCACGCCCGCCTCGCCGCAGAACCTCTTCTGTCGCTTCCAATTCAACGGCTTGGCCGTGTCGAGGTCGCTGGCGTGCAGGAACGTGCACTTGGCCTCGATGATGCGGCCGAGCGCGCCGGAGCGCACGTAGTCGATGGCCCACTGCGCCCCGGGGAAGAACGGCATCTCGCTCGAGACCCTGACGAACGCCCCCGGTGTCTCGTCGATGGCCGCCATGATGGCGTCGGCGGCGGCCCGGTCGATGCCGAACGGCTTCTCGGCCAGGAGCGCCTTGCCCGCCCGGATCGTGTCGACGTAGAGCTGTTCGTGCAGGTCGTGGCGCACGGCGATATAGACGAGGTCGATGTCGGGGTCGGCGAGGAGCTCCCGGTGGTCGGTCGTGGTCAGGCGCACGGTGTCGATGCGCTCGAACCACTCGAGGGCGGCGGGGTTGATGTCGCACACCGCGACCAGCTGCGGATCGGCCGGGTGGTCGACGAGTGCGGGCCAGCGGCGCAGCGCGGCGGCGATCTCGCGGCCCATCAGGCCTCCGCCGATGATGCCGACATTCACGCGCTCGCCGCTCATCGGGCGCCTCCGATCAGGCCGAGGGCGTCGTCGACCGACGCGTCCTCGTGGACCACCGCCATGAGTGCGGCGGTGATGCCTGCGGGATCGGGATGCTGGATGACGTTGCGCCCGTACACGATGCCGCGTGCACCCTGCGCGAGGACGGCCACGGTGCGCTCGAGGAGCGTGCGGTCGTCCACCCGCCCGCCTCCGCGCACGAGAACGGGCGTGTCCACGGCCGCCTGCACGACGCGGTGGTAGTCGGCGATGTCATCGGTCGGGTCGGCCTTGATGAGGTCGGCTCCGAGTTCGCGCGCCTGGCGCACCAGCGTGACGATCTTGGCGGTGTCGCCGTCCACGGCGTAGCCGCCCGAACCGGGCTTGGTCTGCATGACGAGCGGCTCGATCATGAGCGGCATCCCGTAGCGCTCGGCGTCGGTGCGCAGGGCGAGGATCGACCGGATGCACTGCTCGCGCACCTCGGGGTGACCGGGCAGGTCCAGCAGGTTGACGCATACCGCGACGGCGTCCAGGCGCACCGCGACCTCGATGGCGTCGGGCACGTGCAGCGAGTGCAGCGGCGACTCCAGCGGGTCGTTGTAGACGTTCGCGATATCGGTGCGCAGCACCAGTCCGGGCTTCTGCTTTCCGGGGATCGACTGCAGGAGCGGCGCCTGGCCGAGGCTCAGCTGGATGGCGTCCGGTCCCGCGTCGACCAGCGTGGCGACGGTCTGCCGCATGTCCTCGATCCCCGTGAGGAACGAGTGCTCATGGAACGCGCCGTGGTCGACGGCGACATCGAGTGCACGTCCGGAGCGGGCGTGGAACAGGCGGTTCAGGCGAGGCTTCGTCATCGATGTGCCCTCTCGGTGGGTCGTGGCGCGGCGATGCGCACGAACAGTATGGGCGGGTGAAGACAACGTTGTCAATCGTGCCTGTCGAGCCCGGTGGGCGGGCTGGTACGGTGACGGCACGCGCAGCGTCGCGGCGCGGGGAAGGGCGGGACGATGGCGGCCGAACTGTACGGGACACCGATCGACGAGGCGTGGCGTCGCGTGGGACACCGGGGCCAGGCGGTCTCGGTCGAGTCCTCGATCCGCACCGACGGCCCCGACGCGGGATCGCGCCGCATCCGGATCGTCAACGGCGACCTCGACGCCGAGCTGCTTCCTGACCGCGGGCTCGACGTCGGCCAGGTGCGGGTCGCGGGCATCCCCCTCGCGTGGATGTCGCCGACCGGCTTCCCCGCCCTTGCTGAGACGACCGACGCCTCGGGTTGGCTCCGCGCATTCGGGGGCGGTCTGGTCACGACGTGCGGCCTCCTGAGCTACGGCGCGCCCTCCGTCGACGACGGTACGCCGCACCCGCTCCATGGCCGCTACTCGTCGCTCAAGGCGCAGATCGCCCGTACCGAGGTGAACGACGACGACGTCGTGGTCGAAGGCGTGGTGCGCGAGGCGACGGTGTTCGGCGCGCACCTGGAGGTGCGGCGCCGGATCGCCAGCCCGCTCGGCTCGCGCACGCTGCGCCTCGAGGACGTCATCGTCAACCGCGGGGCCCAGCCCGTCGACCCGATGGTGCTCTACCACCTCAACCTCGGTTGGCCGCTCGTCGACGAGGGCACCGTGCTGCGCAGCCCGTCGGAGAGGGTGGAGCCCCGGGACGCGGAGGCCGAACGAGGTCTTGAGACGTGGGGGCGCTTCCCCGTGCCGACCGACGCCTATCCCGAGCAGGTCTTCCGGCACGAGCTCCCCGTGAACGAGCGCGTGACCGTCGCCGTCGAGAACCCCCGGGGTGTCGGCGTGCGCATCGCGTTCGACACGACGGCGCTGCCGGCGCTGTTCCAGTGGCGTGTCGCCGAGCGAGACGGTCATCTCGTGCTCGGTATCGAGCCCGCCACCGCACCGACGATCCTCGGACGGGCAGACGCGAGGGCGCGCGGGATGCTGCAGCCTCTCGCTCCGGGCCAGGCTCTCACCCTGGGCATCGAGGTCCGGGCCGTTCTGCCCATCTGAGGCGACGCCCGGCCTGCGCGCTCCCCTGCGCGGTAACGAATCGGGAACGCGTCTTGACAACGTTGTCGCATCAGGCTGAAGATGTTGGTCACCGACTCTGCGAACCGCGCAGATCCGCCCATGACAACGCTGTCGAGGTTGCGATGACGCACGAAGGAAGCACGGCCGCCGCCGCGGCTGACGTGCGTCGCTATGGTCGGCGACGGGCGCGGATCAAGGACGTCGCGGATCTTGCCGGCGTCAGCATGAAGACCGTCTCGCGGGTGGTCAACGGCGAGCCGGGAGTGCTTCCCGAGACCCGCGACCGGGTCGCCACCGCCGTGCTCGAACTCGGCTTCGTCCCCGACCGTCACGCCCGCTCGCTCAAGCGCGGCGACTCCGACACCATCGGCATCCTCATCGACGCCATCTCCGACCCGTTCTTCGCCGCCTTCGTCAGCGCCGTGGAGGAACTGGCGCTCGCCGAGGGCCTCAGTGTGCTCTTCGCGAGCACGGGCTATGACGCGGCGCGCGAGCGGGAACAGCTGGCGCGCCTGACCGGCGACCGGCTGCGAGCGCTCATCGTCGCGCCGGTGGGCGTCGCGTCCGATGAGCTCGAGGCGCTTCGCCGCCGGGTCCCCGTCCTCTGCGTGGACCGTGCCCGCGAGGGGATCGACTCCATCGTGGTCGACGACTTCGGTGCGACGGTCGAGGCCGTGCGCGAGTTCATCGCGCGCGGGCACCGCCGTATCGGCTTCATCGGCGAACAGACGCCGTACCCGACGGTCGCCGAGCGGCTCGAGGGCTATCGTGCCGCACTCGCAGAGGCGGGACTGGAGCTCGACGAGTCGCTCATCATCGCGCAGGGCCGGCACCGCGAGGAGCAGTCGGTCAACGACCTGCTCGCTCGTCCGGATGCCCCGACCGCGGTCTTCTGCGCCACCAGCCCCGCCGCGATCACCACGATCAACGCCATCGCCGCCGACCGCCTTCGCATGCCGGCGCTCATCTCCTTCGGCGATTTCGAGTTCGCCGGCGCGTTCACGCCGGGCATCTCCTGCGTCGACCAGGATCCCCGACTCATCGGCGAGGCCACGTTCCGGCGCCTGGTCGCACTGACGGAAGACCCTGCCGCGGCCCCGGCCCACATCGTGGTGCCGACGCGGCTCATCCGCCGCGGCTCCGGGGAACTGCTCCCCGACGCCGTCGACGTTCCCACCCCGATCGGAGCCCTTCGATGATCCCGGTCCTCCTCCCGCCCAACCCGGTTCAGCACTTCTACCGGGGTGGTGACCGCATCGCGGCGCTGCGCGGCATCGTGCCCGAGACGGATCACCAGCCTGAGGAGTGGCTCGGCGCGACGGTGTCGCGCTTCGGCGACCCCCTCACCGGACTCGCCGTCACCGGCAGCGGCGCACTGCTGCGCGACCTCGTGACCGCCGACCCGACCGGCTGGACAGGAGGTGGCCGTGGGCGCGACGCCGGGGACGTCGGCATCCTGGTCAAGCTCCTCGACGCGCGGCAGCGCCTTCCCGTCCACGTGCACCCCGACCGGGGATTCGCGGCCCGGCACCTCGACTGCCCGTACGGCAAGACCGAAGCCTGGTACGTGCTCGACACCGAACCCGACTGCGCGGTGCACGTGGGATGGAACGCCGACCTCGACCCGACCGAACTCGATCGCCGGCGCGACTCGCAGGACAGCGAGTGGATGCTGGCGCACATGAACCGCGTGGTGGTCCGCGAGGGGATGGGGGTGCTCGTGCCCGCCGGCACCGCGCACGCCATCGACGGCGGCATCTTCGTGGCCGAGGTGCAGGAGCCCACCGACTTCTCGATCCTGCTGGAATGGTCCGTCACGACTTCGACGCGCGACGAGTCGCACCTCGGCCTCGGCTTCGACACCGTCATGCCGGCCGTCTCGACCGCGCGGCTCGCGCCTGAGCAGCTGGCCGCGCTCATCAGCGACGCGGGCACGACCTCGGCGGGCGCGACCTTCCGCTCGCTTCTGCCGGCGGCGGCCGACCCGTACTTCCGGCTGTGGGATGCCGCCGTGCGCGGCGCCGCCAGCAGCATCCGCCCCGCCGGCTTCGCCGTGGTGCTGGTGACCGAAGGCGAGGGGGCGATCGTCGGCGCGGCCGAGCGGATCCCGGTCGTGCGCGGGCAGGCCTTCGCCGTGCCGCACGCGTTCGGCGACTGGAGGCTGGAAGGCGAGGCATCGGTCCTCGTCGCCGAGCCGGGCGCCGGCTGGCCGGGCACCCTCGCCGAGGGGGGCGTCGCATGAACGAATACGTCGTCGGCGTCGACATGGGCTCGACGAGCATCAAGCTGCTGGTCGCCACGCTCGGCGGGCGCCAGCGGCTGGTGGTGAGCCGTCGGTCGCCGTGGACGAGCCTGGATCATGGACGCACCGAGATGCCCGCGACGCGTGCGGTCGACACGGTGCGTGCGCTCGCTGCCGAGGCGGATGCCGAGCTCTCGAAGGACGGCCCGTACCGCATCCGCGCGCTCGGTGTGTCGGGCATGGCCGAAGCAGGCGTGCTGCTGGATGCCGCCGGCCGCCCGGCGGCGCCCATCATGGCGTGGTTCGACCCCCGCGGCGCCGACGAGATCGCGCGGACGCCGGAGCACTTCCGTGCCGAGTTCCTCGGCCGCACGGGACTTCCCGTCGGGCCGCTCGCATCGATCTCGAAGATCCTGCATCTGCGCGACGGCGGCATCGACCTCGCTGGGCGGACGTTCCTCAACGTGCCGGAGTACGTGGTCCACGCTCTGGGTGGCCCTCGCGTCGCCGAGTACTCGCTGGTCTCGCGCACAGGTCTGCTCGACCAGGACGACAGCACCCCGTGGTCTGCGGCGTTCGACGTGCTGGGCGTGAGTGAAGACCTGCTCGGCGAGAGGGTCGGCGCCGGCACGGCGCTGGGCATCCTCACCGACGACGGGATGCCGGAGCCCTTCCGCGGCGCCGTCCTCACCGTCGCCGGGCACGACCATCTGGTTTCGGCCGTCGCCGTCGGGGCGACGCACAGCGGGCAGCTCTACGACTCGATGGGGACCGCCGAGGCCTTGGTGCGCGTGCTCGATGCCACACTGCCGTTCGACGCACGGGAACGGCTGGCCGTGGCAGGCATCAACACCGTGCGCCACGTCCTGCCGGGCAAGTACGTGCTGCTGGCCGGGACGAAGTCGGGCCTGCTCATGCGCCGGGTGCTGCAGCTGCTGGGCATCACGGATGCCGCCGGGCGCGCCGGGATCGACGACCGAGTGATGGAGCTGCCGGTGATGGGCACCCTCGCCGACGGCGGCATCCGCGTCGAGGGCGCCCGCAACGACGACGGCGTGCTCAAGATCGTCGCCAACAGCGACGGGCTGAGCCCCGCCGAGCTGTTCGCCGCGGCGCTGCTGCACGGCAATGACATGTGCGCGGAGCTGATGGCGGTGATGGACCGCGAAGTGGCGCCGCCGACCTCGACGGTGCTGACCGGCGGCTGGTCGAGCATGGCCAGCGTCGTCCGCGCGCGGCGGCTCATCCTTCCCGACGTCACCGTCGCCACGCACGACGAGGGCACCGCGTACGGCGCCGCACTCTTCGCCGCCTTCGCGGCGGAGACCTCGAACGACTTCGACAGCGTGGCCGCCGCATTCCTCGCCGGCCACTCCGACCACATTCACCACAGCAAGGAGAGGAGCTGACGATGTCGTTCAGTTCTACGGTTCCGGTTCTGCAGGCGCGGGGGTTGTCGCGTCAGTTCGGGCATGTGCGGGCGCTCAATCAGGTGGACTTCGAGGTGTATCCGGGGGAGGTGACCGCGCTGATCGGGGACAACGGCGCGGG
>JAPSKH010000070.1 GCA_031177765.1 Microbacterium sp.
GGCCGATCGCTCCGGTTGTCCACAGTTCACCGCGGGGCTCGTTCGCGAGGATGCAGCCATGACAGGCTGAGCTCGTGGGGGACCTCGCGGGGATCGGCGTGCGCAAGGGGCGGAGCGCGTGATGACGACGGAACAGCAGGCGCCCGACGAGTTCGCCGACCTCGCGGAACTGATGAGCGACGAGCAGGAGATCCAGCATCGCCGCGCCCCGATGGATCCCGAAATCCGCCGGAAGCGCCGCATCCGACGTCTCGTCATCGCCGCCGTCGTCATCGCGATCGTGCTCGCTTCCGGCGGCGGCTACGTCGGCTGGGCTCTGACCGCCCCCGTCCCGGACCCCGCTGTCACGACCCGGGCGCCGGAGGTTCCGGTTCCGCCGGCTGCGGCCATCGCCCTTCCGGCTGAGGGTTCATCCGCCCTCACCGTCGCCGGGGCCGATGCCTACCTCGGCGCCGAAGCGAGCGGAACGTGGCTGACCAGTGGCACCGGCGAGCCACGCCCGATGGCGAGCCTGACCAAGCTGATCACCGCGCTGGTCGTCCTCGACGCGCACCCGCTCAGCAGCGCCGACGACCCGGGGCCGGCGATCACCTTCGACAAGGCCGACCACGACCTCTACGACGAGTACTACCTTCTGGGGGCCACCATCGCCGCGATGCCGACCGGCACCACGATGTCGCAGCGCGACGCCATCGCGACGATGCTCATCCCATCGGCGAGCAACTACGCCGAGGCGGTGTCGACATGGGCCTTCGGCTCGCAGTCGCGCTTCCTCGGCGCGGCGCGCGACTGGCTCACCGCGAACAACCTGACCAGCACCACGATCGTCGAGCCCACGGGGATCAGCTCCGGCAACACCAGTACGCCGACCGACCTCCTCGCGATCGGCAGGCTCGCCGCGGCGAACCCGGCGATCGCGAAGATCGTCGCAACCCCCACGCTGTCCGTCCCCGGCCCGGGCTTCATGGTCAACACCAACGCGCTGCTGGGCAGCGACGGGATCACCGGGCTGAAGACCGGCAACCTCGGCGAGAACAGCTACAACCTCCTGTACTCGGCGTCACTGGAGGTGGGAGCGGGCGAACCGCTCAGCGTTCTGGGTGTCGTCCTCGGTGGATCGTCTCGGCAGGCGGTCAATACGTCGGTACTCCGGACGCTCAGCAGCATCCGCGGCGGCTTCCACGAGATTCCGCTCGCGACCCGCGGACAGGAGGTCGGCACCTACTCGACGCCTTGGGGCGACGAGGCGCGCATGGTGATCGCCGAGGACGCGTCGGTGTTCACCTGGTCCGACACGCCGATCACCGTGGAGATGACGTCGACCGCGCCCGCCGCCTACGAGGACGGCCGCGTGGTCGGAAGCATCACGTGGAGCGCGGGCCCGAACACCACCACGGTGCCGATCGAGGTGGAGGGCGAGATCGAACCGCCGACGGTGTGGTGGCGGCTGACCAATCCCTCGCACCTGGGAGCGCAGTAGCGGGTCGTGCGGGCCCCGACGGACGCGACTCGACGGGACCGGCCGCAGCCTCAGCGGTTGTCGCCGGAGACGTCGATGAGCACCTTGCCGATGGCGCCCTGCTCGACGGCATCGTGCGCGCCCGCCGTCTCCTCGAGCGCGAACCACGTGAGCGGCAGGCCCGCATCCTCTCCGACGGGAAGGGCACCGTCGCGCAGCGCGGCCGTGATGTCCTCGGCCGCCGCCGTGAGCGCGGCACCCCCGACGGTGTAGAGCAGGAGGCCCTGCAGCCGGACGTTCTTCGCGAACGTGGGCCGCACGGGGATCGTCGCCTGATCCCCGCCGTTGTCGGCGTAGTAGGCGATGCTCGCGTGGTTCGCGACCACCTGCCCGTCGAGGGCGGCGTTGCGCGCGAGCGACACTTCGACGACGTGGTCGACGCCGTCCGGCGCGATCGCGGTGATCTGCTCCGCGGCGTCTCCGGCGGTGTAGTCGACGACATGATTCGCGCCGGCGGCGCGGGCCAATGCCGCCTTCTCCGCGCTCGAGATCGTCGCGATCACCGTCGCCCCGGCCCAGACGGCGAGCTGGATCGCGGCGTGTCCGACCGCGCCCGCGCCGCCGGCGACGAGCACGATGCGCCCCGCGAGAGAGCCCGGGGAGAGCCGTGTGGGGCCGAACTCATGCACGGTGAGCGCCCGGTGCGCGGTCATCGCGGGAACGCCGAGGCTCGCGCCGACATCGAAGCCCGTGCCATCCGGCAGCTTCACCGCGCGGGATGCCGGGACGACGGTGTACTCCTGCGCCGTGCCGGTCGGCCGGCCGTGCTGCGCGAGGTAGAGCCACACGCG
>JAPSKH010000071.1 GCA_031177765.1 Microbacterium sp.
CTGAGCGCCTGCACCTCGTGACGAGCCGCGCCGGGGCCGCCGGTGCGGATCAGGGCCGCGGTCCTGAGTGCGCCCGCCGACGCCCGCAGCCGCGACGTGCTGGGCGCCACGCGGCTCTGCAGGATGCGCAGCGTGTCGCGCGGCCGGTTCTCGATCAGCGCGATCCGCGCGCGTTCGACGATGGTCTCGTAGCGGTCCTCGGGCGAGTCCTTGTCGAGGATCGCCTTGGCTGCGGTCGTGTTGCCGAGCCCCAGCTGCAGCAGGAGCCGGGGTCGGCTGAGCGACCGCCGTGCGCTGCTGGAGGTCCCCTCCCGTCCTCGCAGCTGCACCAGCGACTCCAGCTGCGCCACACCGAGGGCCGGCTGACGGCGACGCAGGGAGACGAGCGCTTCGATCAAGGCCATCGTCAGCCAGTGCTCGCTCGTGGCACGATGGTGCTCGAACGCCCGGACGTGCTCGGCGGCGCGCGAGGCATCCGATTCCTCGAGGGCGAGGATGGCCTCGGCGACGCGATAGAACGTCCCCTGGTAGCCGTCGAGATATCGCCTGCCCCAGCGGCCGCTGCGGATCAGCTCGACGTAGTGCCGCGCCTCGGGGATGTCACCGTTGATGGCGTGGATGCCGCTGAGCATCGCGAGGTTGCTGATCGCGTGCTCGTTCTCGCCGGTCGCGGCGAGCGCGGCCCCGAACGAGAAGCACTCGATGGCCGCACGGTGGTCGCCGCCGTAGTACAGCGAGATGCCCAGCTGCGCGCAGAGGAGCGGAATCTGCTCGGCGTAGCCCTCCTTCTCCTCCTCGGGCGTGTCGACCAGCAGCTTCAGCGCTCGGGTCGCGACCCCGGCGGCGCGATCGTGCATGCCGAGCAGACGGAGCGCGACACTCTCGGCGACCCAGATGAAGATGCGGTCGATGCTGGACAGGTCGGAATCCCGGGCGTTGGCCGCGGAGACGGCGATCCGGAAGAGCTGCAGCCCTCGTACCCGGCGCACCCGCACGGCGTTGTAGCAGACGGCGAGGAGCATGACCAGCAGCGGCTCCTGCTTGAGGGTGGAGATGGGGATGGCGCCGAGGACCGTGCGGACGGTGTGACCGTGGTTGAGCAGCTGGTACCACGACGCGATCACGACATCCCGGGCCAGTGCGAGATCGGCGTCGTCCGCGACGGCGATGCGAAGCGCGACATCGGGCCGGCGGCGGCCCAGCGCCCACTTCGCGGTCGCGCGTCGCATGCGCGGAAGGTCGTCGGCGTAGGCGCGCTCGAGCTCGCGGCGGAGGAGGAGACGGGCGAACGGGGCGAAACGGAACACCGCTCCCCTCGCATCCGAGGACCAGGCGCCGAAGCCATAGTGCTCCGCGTCGTCCAGCACGCCGGCCACGTCGACGTCGGGATCCGCGGTGAGCTCTCGTGCCAAGGCGACGTCGAGTTCGTCGGCGAAGCTCGCCTTGACGAGCGTCGCGATCACCGTCGGGTTGTAGCCCGACCGCGCCACCCGCATCCGCATGTACTCTTCGACGGCCTCTGCCGATACCTCGAGCAGCGCTTCGGCGTCCCCGGCGCCGCCGCGTTTGGCCATCGCGTGGATGAGCGCCGGGAATCCGCTCGTGAGCGCCCGGACCCGCCGCGCCGACTCGGCGTCTCCGCCCAGCGCGCGCTGGATCTCATCCTCGTCGAACATGAGCTCCGCCGGCCCGATGATGAGCCGGTCCAGCATCAGCGCCACGCCGTCGTCGTCGAGCACGGTGCGCCGATTCGCCGCCGCGATCACGCGCACGTTCGGGACCGCCGCGACCGTCTCGCACAGGTGCACGAGAGCCTTGCGGGACAGGAGTGCGGCGTCGTCGACGATGATCACCAGGGAGTCGCGGAAGTCGGCCAGTGCCTCACGGACGCCGCGCCACCCCGCACGGGCGGCATTCGCGGACCGGACGTCGAGGCGCCGGAGGAGCTCGATGGCGAGTCGGTCGCTGTCGGCTCCGTCGGCGCCCGCGGTCAGCCAGACCACGCGGTCGTCAGCGGTGCGCACCCAGTCGTGCAGCAGCACGGTCTTGCCGGCGCCGCATGCGCCGCGCACGAGCGTCAAAGGCGCTTTCTGGTCGAGCAGCGCGAACAGCCGCGGCCGGGAGATGACGTCGCCGGGCACCCGAGGCACTCCGACGTCGAGCCGCTGCACTGACCACACTTCGCGTTTGCGTCCTTTTTCCGGCCCCAGTCACCGTCCATTGTGCCAGCCCCACGGAGTGGTACAACCAATCCGGTCGGCGCGGCCCGTATGTCGCTCGGTTTTCGGGAT
>JAPSKH010000039.1 GCA_031177765.1 Microbacterium sp.
TACTCGTAGCCGCCGATCATCTCCTTGACGCCGTACCCGAGGGTGGCGAACTCGACGGCGCCCTTGGTCCCCGCGTTGCAGCCCGGGCTCCAGCAGTACACGACGACCGGCACGGATGGGTCGAGCTCGGCCGGGGCGCGATCGGCGATCTGCCGATACGGCATGTGGATCGCGCCGCGGATGCGTCCCTGAGCCCATGCCTCCGGGCTCCGCACATCGACGAGGACGAATCGTTCGCCGGCCTTCTGGGCGGCGTACACATCAGAGGCGTCGGTCTCGTGGGCGAGCTTTCCGGAGAAGTAGGAGAGGGCGTCGATCATGGACCCAGACTATGAGCCCGCCGACATGTCCTCCGCCGCGGCAGCCGACAACGCACGCGCGAATCCTGCCGTTGTCGGGGCCCGCCGCGCGGGCATGGGGGTGGAAAGACGGATGCCTCGGCACGCCGTGCGTGCCGAGGCATCCGGTGTTCGTGTTCTGCGGCTATTCGCCGTCGCGACGCGACCCGTCGCCGGACGACTCCGGAACGATGACGTTCGAGGGCCGCACGGCCGTCTCGGAGTTGCGGCCGTCGTCGATCGGCCGGTGAGGGGCATCCGGCACGCCGGCGCGCTCGTGCGCACCCTGCAGCTCGGCGTCCTCCTCGGTCGCGATGTGCTCGAGCGCGTGGTGCTGGTGCGCCAGCGCGGCGTCCAGCTCGCTCTGCGTGAGCGGCGTGAGGCGGTCCTCGAAGAACCAGCGCGAGATCGCGGCCCGCACGTTCTCGTGCCAGGGGATGCGGCCACGCGCGTTCGGGCGCACGATGAGCGGCTCGTACGTCTCGTGACCCACCAGGCGCCAGCGCTCGTACTCGTCGACGGGCTGGTGGACCTCGATGTACTCGCCGCCGGGCAGGCGGACGATGCGGCCGGACTCGAAGCCGTGCAGCGCGATCTCGCGGTCCTTCTTCTGCAGCGCGAGGCAGACGCGCTTCGTCACGAAGTAGGCGATGATCGGCCCCAGGATCAGCAGCGCCTGGAGGGTGTGGATGACACCTTCCATGGTGAGCCAGAAGTGCGTCGCGATGAGGTCGGACGAGGCCGCGGCCCACATCACCGCGTAGAAGGTGACGCCGGCGGCGCCGATGGCGGTGCGGGTCGCCGCGTTGCGCGGACGCTGCGCGATGTGGTGCTCACGCTTGTCGCCGGTGATCCACGCCTCGATGAAGGGGTAGATCATGACGAGCACGATGAAGCCGCCGAGGACCGCGAGCGGGATGATGATGTTGAACGACCAGGTGCGGTCGAACAGCACGATCTCGAGGTGAGGCGGGATCAGGCGCAGCATGCCGTCCGCGAAGCCGATGTACCAGTCGGGCTGCGTACCCGCCGACACGGGCGACGGGTCGTACGGGCCGTAGTTCCAGATCGGGTTGATCGCGAAGAGCGACGCGATGAGCACGATGAAGCCGAAGGTGATGAACAGGAACCCGCCCATCTTCGACATGTACACCGGCATCATCGGGTAGCCGACGACGTTGCTGTTCGAGCGCCCGGGGCCGGCGAACTGCGTGTGCTTGTTGATGACCATGAGCATCAGGTGCACCACGAGCAGAGCGGCCAGGATCGCCGGCAGCAGCAGGATGTGCAGCGTGTACAGGCGGCCGACGATCGCGGTGCCGGGGAACTCGCCGCCGAAGAGCAGGTACGAGGTCCACGTGCCGATCAACGGGATGCCCTTGACCATGCCGTCGATGATGCGCAGGCCGTTGCCGGACAGCACGTCGTCGGGGAGCGAGTAGCCGGTGAAGCCTTCGCCCATCGCGAGGATGAACATCACGAAGCCGATCACCCAGTTCAGCTCACGCGGCTTGCGGAAGGCGCCCGTGAAGAACACGCGCAGCATGTGGACGCCGATGCCGGCGATGAACACCAGCGCGGCCCAGTGGTGGATCTGACGGACGAGGAGGCCGCCGCGGACGTCGAACGAGATCTCGAGCGTCGAGGCCATCGCCGCCGACATCTCGATGCCCCGCATGGGCAGCCATGAGCCGTGATAGTGCGTCTCGGTCATCGACGCCTGGAAGAAGAACGTCAGGAACGTTCCCGAGAGCAGGACGACGACGAACGCCCACATCGCGATCTCGCCGAGCATGAACGACCAGTGGTCGGGGAAGACCTTGCGCCCGAGCTCCTTGACGAAGCCCGACAGGCTCGTCCGCTCGTCGATGTAGTTCGCCGTGGCGCCGATGAAGCGGCCGCCCAGCGGCTTGTCACGCGGCGGGAGCGGCTCGTCGGAGATGGCCGGCTCCCGAGTGACGTTCTCGGTGGGGTGAGTGGCGGTACTCAATGACGCTCCCAGAAGCTCGGACCGACGGGTTCGGTGAAGTCGCTGCGGGCGACGAGGTAGCCCTCGTCGTCGACGGTGATGGGAAGCTGCGGCAGCGGACGTGCGGCAGGGCCGAAGATGACCTTCGCCTGGTCGCTGACGTCGAACTGCGACTGGTGGCACGGGCACAGCAGGTGGTGCGTCTGCTGCTCGTACAGCGCCACCGGGCAGCCGACGTGCGTGCAGACCTTCGAGTACGCCACGATGCCGTCGTACGACCAGTCCTTGCGGTCCTCGGGCTCGGTGAGCTGCTCGGGAAGCATCCGCACCAGCAGGACGAGGGCCTTGGCCTTCTCCTCGAGGTAGCCGTCCGAGTGGGAGATCCCGGCCAGTTCCTCCGGGATGACGTGCACAGCGGAGCCGAGGGTCAGGTCGGCAGCGCGGATCGGCTCACCCGAGGGGTCGTGCGCGAGGCGCATCCCCTCCTTCCACATCGTGTGGTTGAGGAGCGCGACCGGGTCACCGGCGTTGGGGTGCTCGGGAGAGCTGTGCGGCGCCAGACCGCGGAACAGCACGATCCCGGGGGCGACCGACGCGACGAGCGCGGCGATCAGCGAGTTGCGGATGAGGGCTCGGCGGCCGAAGCCCGACTCCTCGTTGGCATCCGCGAACGCCTTGATGGCTGCCGTGCGCGTCGAATCCCGGCCGCGCGTGGCGTGGCGGGGCTCGACGAACTCCTTGTCGGACATGATCGCCTTCGCCCAGTGGATGGCAGCGAGTCCGATGCCGAGCAGGGCGAGGGCGATGCCCAGACCGATGAAGAGGTTGTTGTACCGGATGTCGATGATCCGGCCGCTTTCGATCGGGAAGAGCATGTAGGCGGCGATCGCCCAGATGCTGCCGGCGATCGACAGGTAGAACAGGGTGTACACCGTGCGGACCGCGCGCTTCATGGCCGCGGGGTCCTTGTCGGTCATCCGCTCGCGGTGCGGCGGGAGCTCCGGGGGGCGCACCGGGTCGGGGACCGCGACGGCGAGCCCGGCGGAGGGCTTCCAAGAAGCCCTCTCGTGCTCGAGCGGGTCGTCCTCGTGTGCCATGCTGCTCCTCGTTCGTGCTTTCCGAATAGTTCGATCAGGGGATCAGTTCGATTTCGCGGTGATCCACACGGTGAGTGCGATCAGCGCGCCGATCCCGAAGATCCAGATGAACAGGCCCTCGGCGACAGGACCCAGCGAGCCGAGCTCGTAGCCGCCCGGGGACTCGGTCTCCTGCAGCCAGAGCAGGTACGTGATGATGTCCCGCTTCTCTTCCGTCGTGAGGGTCATGTCGTTGAAGACCGGCATGTTCTGCGGGCCGGTGACCATCGCGGCGTACATGTTCAGCGACGAGGTGTTGTGCAGGTTGGGGGCGTACTTGCCCTCGGTGAGGGCACCACCGGCGCCGGCGACGTTGTGGCACATCGCGCAGTTGATCCGGAAGAGCTCACCGCCTTCGGACACGTTGCCTTCGCCGTCGAGCACTTCGTCGTCGGGGAAGCTCGGTCCGGGAGCCACGGACTGCACGTACTCGCCGAGCGCGGCGACCTGCTCGTCCGTGAACTGCACCGGCTTCTGCGGTGCCTGGGGTCCCTGCATCTGCAGCGGCATGCGACCGGTGCTGACCTGGAAGTGCACCGACAGCTCGCCGACGCCGTACAGCGACGGGCCGTCGTCGGTGCCCTGCAGGTCCATCCCGTGGCAGGTGGCGCAGTTGGCCTGGAACAGCTTCTCGCCGTCCTCGACCGTCAGCGCAGAGTTGACGGTGGTCTCAGGCGTCGTCGCCGCCATCGCGGCCGAGGCCCCGGCGTAGATGCCGCCGGTCATCAGCAGGCCGACGCCGATGAGTGCGGCGGCTGCCCACGGACTGCGGCGACCCTTGGAGCGGCGCGTTGTCTGTCGTGCCATATCGGTGATTCAGCTCCGCTCTTACTTGAGGAAGTAGATGACGAGGAAGAGGGCGATCCAGACGACGTCGACGAAGTGCCAGTAGTACGACACGACGATCGAGGAGGTCATCTCCTTGCGCCCGAAGTTCCTGACGGCGTACGCACGTCCGATGACGAGGAGGAACGCGATGAGACCGCCGGTGACGTGCAGGGCGTGGAAGCCCGTGGTCAGGTAGAACGCCGAGGCGTAGGGGTCGGAGTCGATCGGCATGCCCTCGGCCACCAGCTGCGCGTACTCCCACACCTGGCCCGACACGAAGATCGCGCCCAGCGCGAAGGTCAGCCAGAACCACTCGACCATGCCCCAGCCGAGCCAGCCGCGCTTCTTCGTCGAGTAGGGCTGGAACCGCTCGGCGGCGAACACGCCCATCTGGCAGGTCACCGACGACAGCACGAGGATGATCGTGTTGACGGTCGCGTAGGGGATGTTCAGCAGCGCCGTGCGCTCCGCCCACAGTTCAGGGGAGGTGCTGCGCAGGGTGAAGTAGATCGCGAAGAGACCCGCGAAGAACATCACCTCGCTGCCGAGCCACACGATGGTGCCGACGGCGACCGGATCCGGCCGCTTGACGGACCGCATGGCCTGGGAGTAGGTCGCTGTGGAGGTCGTCACACAGTCCATTATGTCCGATGCTTCGGCCGGATTTTCGCATCCGGGCACTCGGATTCGCTCGGGTGAGGACTTAGGACGACCTAAGAGAACTCCGCCAGTTCGCCGAGAGGACGCCAGGAGACGGTTCGATGCTCCCGATCGGGGGCGAAGGTCACGAATCGGTCGCGATTCTGCGGCGCGGCTAGGGTTGTCGGTATGGCTGAGCTCTACACCTGGCCCGGGATCCTGACGACGCTGCTGGAGCGGCGCGACCTCAGTGTGTCGGAGTCCACGTGGGCGATGCGACAGATCATGTCGGGCTCGGCGACGCCCTCGCAGCTGTCGGGGTTCCTGGTCGCGCTGCGCGCGAAGGGCGAGACCGTCGACGAGATCGTCGGATTCCGCGACGCGATCCTCGAGGCGGCTCTGCCGTTGCGCGTGGACCCCGCCGTGCTCGACATCGTCGGCACCGGCGGCGACCGGTTCGGCACCGTGAACGTCTCCACCATGTCGGCGCTCGTCGCCGCGGCATCCGGGATCCCGGTCGTCAAGCACGGCAACAGGGCGGCCAGCTCGTCGTCGGGGTCCTCCGACGTCCTGAAGGCCCTGGGCGTGGACCTGTCGCTCTCGCCGGATGCCGTCGCCGAGACCCTCTCTCGCGCGGGCATCACGTTCGCCTTCGCCGCCGCGTTCCACCCCGGGTTCCGCCACGCCGGAGCCAGCCGCAGCGAACTGGGCGTTCCCACGGTGTTCAACTTCCTCGGGCCGCTGGTCAACCCGGCGCGCGCCGAGGCCAACGCGGTGGGGGTCGCGCAGCTGGATCGCGTGCCGCTCATCACCGGGGTGTTCCGCACGCGCGGGGCGACCGCCCTGGTGTTCCGGGGCGACGACGGTCTCGACGAGCTGACCACGACCGGGCACAGTCGTCTGTGGGAGATCAGCCTCGGCGACATCCACGAGCACGACCTGGACCCCCGCGACCTCGGCATCCCGCTCGCCGACATCGACGACCTGCTGGGGGGCGATCCGGCCCACAACGCCGCCATCGTCCGCCGCGTGCTCGGCGGCGAAGAGGGACCGGTGCGCGACATCGTGCTGCTCAACGCCGCCGCGGGCATCGTCGCCTACCGGCTGTTCCGGGATCCCGGGCAGGTGCAGCGCCCGATCCTCGAGCGACTCGCCGAAGCCCGCGATGCCGCCGCCGCCGCGATCGACGACGGCGCGGCCACCGCCACCCTCGACCGCTGGGTCGAGGTCACCCGGGGCCTCGCCGCCTGAGCCGACCCTCGGACGCCATGGATCCGCACGAGGCCCTCACCGAGATCGCGACGCTGCTGGAGCGCGAGCGCTCCTCGCGGTACAAGTCGAAGGCGTTCCGGGCGGCCGCGGACGCGATCGCCGGCCTCGACGATGCGCAGCTGCGGGATGCCGCGGCCCTGCGCCGGCGCAAAGGGATCGGGGACTCGACGTTCGCGGTGATCCAGGAGGCCCTCGAAGGAGGAGTGCCGTCGTACCTGGCAGACCTGCGGGAGCGGGCAGGGGGCCAGCGCCGCTCCACGCTGCGCCCGCTGCTGCGTGGTGACCTGCACTCGCACAGCGACTGGTCCGACGGCCTCACCTCGATCGACCTCATGGTCGGGGCCGCGCGGGCTCTCGGACACGAATACCTCGCCCTGACCGATCATTCGCCGCGCCTGCGCGTCGCGAACGGGCTCTCGCCCGAGCGGCTGCGCGAGCAGCTGGACGTGGTGTCCGGTCTCAGTGGCGACGGGTTCACGCTGCTGTCGGGCATCGAGGTCGACATCCTCGAGGACGGCGCCCTCGATCAGGAGCCGGAGCTGCTCGACCGGCTCGACGTCGTCGTGGCGTCGGCCCATTCGAAGCTGCGCATGGAGAGCCGCCCCATGACACGCCGCCTCGTCGCGGCGGCGTCCAGCCCGCATGTCGACGTCCTCGGCCACGTGACGGGGCGCCTGGTGGAGGGATCGCGGGGGACACGACCGCCCTCGACGTTCGAGCCTCAGCCGGTGTTCGAGGCGTGCGCCGCCCACGGCGTCGCGGTCGAGATCAACTCCCGTCCGGAGCGCCAGGACCCGCCGGACGAGCTGATCCTGCTGGCGCTGGAGGTGGGGTGCCTCTTCTCGATCGACTCCGACGCCCACGCGCCCGGGCAGCTGTCACTGCTCGATCACGGCGCCGAACGCGCCGAACGCCTGGGCGTGCCGGCGGACCGCATCGTCACCACCTGGCCGCTGGAGCGCCTGCGCGAGTGGACGGATCGCCCGCGGGCGTGATCAGGCGCCCTGCACGTCACACGCTGTCGAGCGCCGCGACGAGCCGGCTCATCGCCGAACCGAGGGCCCACCTGTCGGCCAGCGCCGAGGCATCCTTCTTCGCGGCGTCGTCGAGCGGACGCAGCCGCGCATCCGGCACGGTCAGCGGCAGGTCGCGGACCACGCCGACGACGCGCGGTGCGACATCGAGGTACGGCAGCGCCGCGATGATCTTCGCGCGCACGCCGGCGGACATGCCCTCCCCGGCCTCGGCGGCGGCGATGATGCCGGCCAGATCGCCGTGGGTCTTGAGCAGGCCCGCCGCCGTCTTCTCGCCCACGCCGCTGACGCCCGGCAGCCCGTCCGACGTGTCCCCGCGCAGCGTCGCGAAGTCGGCGTACTGCGACGGCAGGACGCCGTACTTGCCGACGACGGTGACGTCGGTGACGACCTCGAGGTTGCTCATTCCTCGCGCGGTGTAGATGACGCGGACGTCCCGGGCGTCGTCGACGAGCTGGAACAGGTCCCGGTCGCCGGTCACGATGTCGACAGGCGCGGCGGCGGTCGTGGCCAGCGTGCCGATCACATCGTCGGCCTCGTGCTCGGGGGCGCCCACGATCCGGATGCCGAGGGCGTCGAGCACCGTGCGGATCACCGGCACCTGCACTTCGAGCGGGTCGGGCACGACCTCGACGTCGGGACCGGCCGCCACGACCTCCGCAACCCGGTGCGTCTTGTACGTGGGGATGAGATCGACGCGCCACTGGGGGCGCCAATCGTCGTCCCAGCACGCGATGAGGTGCGTGGGCTGGTACGTCGTGACCAGCTTGGTGATGATGTCGAGGAATCCGCGCACCGCGTTGACCGGCGTGCCGTCCGGAGCTCGCACCGTGTCGGGGACGCCGTAGAAGGCGCGGAAGTACAGCGACGCGGAGTCCAGCAGCATGAGGCGGTCTGTCACGGCTTCATCCTGACACGGGCCGCCGACCGTGGCGGGCGCAGCAGCCCGAACCGGCGCCACCGCCCGTTCACCTTCCTGTTGGGCGCGCGTCGCCGTGCAGAGCCCTCGCCGTTCACGGGACCCGCCCATGGTGGATAGACGCTCGAAGGAGGTGCCATGGCTCGGGACGACGTCCTCGCGTGGGTCGAATCGCCGTTGCAGCTGCTGGGCGCCGCGGAATGGGCAGCGGCACATCGCCGCACGGTGCCGGTCGCCGGCAGGCTGACCGCGCAGATGTCGGAGACGGCCGACGAACTGGTGGCCCGCGGTGCGCGCTTCGGCGAACTCGAGCCCTACCTCGGCGTCCCATGGGCGCTGCTGGCGCGGCACGACCACTGGCTGGTGGGAGACGGATACTCGGGGCAGTTCCGGCTGGCCGCGGCCGTCCTGCGCCCGCGCCGCATCACCTTCCTCGACGACGGCGCCCTCGCCCTGGCCTACGCCGACACGCTGCTCGGCCTTCGGCCTTACGCGCGACCCGGGATCCGGGAAGGCCGCACGACCACGCTCGTCGCGCCCTTCACGGCCGAGCTGATCCGCCGTCGCGCCGGGGAACGTCGGGTGAGCCTGTTCACGGCGTTCGATCTGGGCGCGGAGCGCTCGGATGCCCTCGGCGACCGTGGCTTCGGCATCCGGCGTCACGACTTCGCCTGGACCCGCGCGACGGCGCCTTCCGCCGCCGACCTGGGCCGCCGCGTCGTGCTGGGAAGCGCCCGGCCGGTGGACGGTCACATGCTGCTCACGGACTACCTGCGGTGGGTGCGCGACGCCGCCGCCGGGGGAGCGGCGTACCTGCCGCATCGCCGCGAGACCGCCGAGCAGCTGGCCGCCGTCGCGGCGCTCCCCGGCGTGAGGGTCCGCGAGACGAATCTCCCGGTGGAGCTGGTTCTCGCCGGCGCTCCCGGTCCGCTCGAGATCCACACGCTTCCTTCGAGCACGGTCACGACGCTGCCTCTCGTGCTCGCCGGCCGCCAGGCGAAGCTTCACACCGGCAGCGCCGGGATGTCGTCGGGACGGGTGGTCGCGTGAGCGAGAACGTCGCCATCATCCCGGCGCGGGGAGGATCGAAGGGCATCCCGCGCAAGAACCTCCGCCGGGTGGGCGGTGTGCCGCTCGTGGCGCGCGCGGTGGACGCGGCCGTCCGCTGCCCGTCGATCCACCGTGTGGTCGTGACGACCGACGATCCCGACATCGCCGCCGTCGCGGCCGAGTGGGGAGCGGAGATCGTGCAGCGACCGGCCGAGCTCGCGGGGGACCAGACCTCGTCCGAGGGCGGCCTCCTGCATGCCCTCGGCGAGCTCGAGGCGCGCGGCGTGGACGTCGGCGTGGTCGCGTTCCTTCAGGCCACGTCGCCGTTCATCGACGTCGATGCGCTCGACGCTGCGGTCCGATCCGTGCGCTCCCGCCGTCGCGACAGCGTGTTCTCGGCGGTCGAGACCTTCGGCTTCCTGTGGCGCAAAGGCGTGGGAGACGCGGCAGAGGCGGTCAACCACGACGCTGACGTGCGCCTCCGGCGTCAGGACCGGTCGCCGGACTACCTCGAGACCGGCGCCTTCTATGTGATGCGCGCGGCCGGCTTCCGAGCCGTGCGGCACCGCTTCTTCGGCAGCATCGGGGTGGCCGCGGTCCCTGCGCGCACCGCCATCGAGATCGACACGCCCGAGGAGCTCGAGATCGCGTGCGCGCTCGCACCGCTCATCGACCGGCCGCGGCCGGTCCTCGTGGACGCCGTGGTGACGGACTTCGACGGGGTGCACACGGATGACACCGTCCGCGTGGACCAGGACGGCGTGGAAGCGGTGACGGTCAGCCGTACCGACGGCATGGGCGTCTCGCTGCTGCGCGCGGCAGGCATCCCCGTGCTGATCCTGTCGACGGAGGCGAATCCGGTCGTCACGGCCCGCGCCCGCAAACTCGGCGTGGACGTCAGACAGGATGCCCGCGACAAGGCGGCCGCACTTCGCGAGTGGGCCGCTGAGCGTGGCATCCCGCTGTCCCGCGTGGCCTACCTCGGCAACGACGTCAACGACCTGCCGTGCCTCGAACTGGTCGGGTGGCCTGTCGCCGTCCCCGACGCGCACCCTTCCGTTCTCGCCAGCGCCCGCGTGGTCCTCGACCGTGCGGGCGGCGCCGGTGCCGTCCGCGACCTGGCCGAGCGTGTCCTCGCCGGCCGCGCGGAGGCAGCGGCGACATCCGTCGATCCCGTCCCGAACCGGCGATCCGGTTCCCCGAGCGCCGCACAGGAGGCATCATGACCGTCACGATCGGATCACGCGTCGTCGGAGGCGGGCGACCCGCCTACGTCATCGCCGAGATCGGCCTGAACCACAACGGCGACGTCGAGCTCGCCAAGCGCCTCATCGATGTGGCCGCCGACGCGGGGGCCGATGCGGTGAAGTTCCAGAAGCGCACTCCCGAGATCGCGACGCCGGAGCACATGCGCGACATCCCGCGCGAGACGCCGTGGGGAACCATGACGTATCTGGAGTACCGGCACCGCGTCGAGTTCGACCGCGAGCAGTACATCGAGATCTCGGACCACGCCATGCTGCGAGGCCTGGAGTGGTTCGCGTCGCCGTGGGACGAGCCGAGCGTCGCGTTCCTGGAGGACCTGGGCGTCGCCGCGCACAAGGTCGCCTCGGCATGCCTGACCGATCACCGCCTGCTGGGCGCCTTGCGCGACACGGGCAAGCCGGTGATCCTGTCCACGGGCATGTCGACGACCGACGAGATCGACGCCGCGGTGGAGGTGCTCGGAACCGACCGGCTGGTGCTCATGCACGCCACATCGACGTATCCCATGGAGCCGGCCGAGGCGAACCTGCGGATGATCCCGGCGCTGCGCGAGCGCTTCCCCGGCGTGCCGGTCGGGTACTCAGGGCACGAGCGGGGCCTGCAGATCTCGCTCGCCGCGGTCGCCCTGGGAGCCGTGGCGATCGAGCGCCACATCACCCTCGACCGCACCATGTGGGGCTCCGATCACGCCGCCTCGCTCGAGCCCACCGGTCTGCAGCACCTCGTCCGCGACATCCGCGTGATCGAGGCCGCCCTCGGCGACGGAGTCAAGCGGGTGTACGAGAGCGAGCTCGCTCCCATGGCGAAGCTGCGCCGCGTCCCCGCGTGAGCGGAGACGTCGCAGGGGAGTCGGCCCGGCCGCGCCTGGTCGCCATCGCCGACACCGACTCGTATGTGAAGTGGGCGGCGGCACTGCTGGGCGCCGCGGCGGAGCGATGGGATGTCTCGCTCGTCGTGCTGCAGACGCCTGTGGTCGTCAGCGACGCCCAGCTCGAGGCGGCGCTCGCCGGCAGCGGGCTGCCCGAGCAGTGCACCGAGCGGGTGTCGTACCGCGACCTCGCGGTCCGGCTCGCGGACGCGCGCCCGGATGCCGTGCTTCTCGCGGCGCGCGGGCCGCTCGTGCGCGTGCTGGCGCGGGACGTCGCGGCGATGCGGCCGCGACCGGTCATCGCGACCGGACTGCCCGGCATCTCGATCCCGGCGACGAGGAAAGCCGTCATGTACCGGCTGCAGTGCGACCTGTTCGTGCTGCACTCGAAGCGGGAAGTGCGCGACTTCCGTGCGCTCTCGATGCGGACGGGACTGGCTCACCGCTACGCGCTGGCGGCGCTACCCTTCGCTCGGCGGGCGGACACGCGGGATGCCGACCCGTCGACGGGTGGCACCGACCTCGTCTTCGCCACCCAAGCGCGCGTGCCGGCGGACCGGTCCGAGCGGCTGCTCGTGGCGCGCGTGCTGCGCCGTGCCGCGGCGGCCGATCCGTCCCGTCGCGTGGTGGTGAAGCTCCGCGCATCGCACGGCGAGCACCAGACGCACATCGAACGAGACGGGTACCCGGAGCTGCTCGCCGAACTCGGGCCCCTGCCGCCGAACCTCGTCACCTCCACCGCATCGATGGCGCGTGCGCTCACCACGGCCGAGGGGCTGGTCACGGTGAGCTCGACCGCGGCGATCGAGGCCGTCGCCCTGGGCGTGCCCGTCATCGCGCTCGACAGCTTCGGCGTGTCGCCGGAGCTCATCAACGAGGTGCTCGCCGACGGCGGGCTGCTCGGCAGCGAGGAGGACGTCATCGCGCGTCGCTTCCGCCATCCCCATCCCGACTGGCTGGACGACAACTACTTCCACGCCGCCGACGAGGACGACTGGGAGCGGCTGCTGCAGGACCTCATCGCGGAGCGCCGAGCCGGCGTCCTCCCGGCGCGGCGGCCCGTTGCGCGCCGCGGCGGCCCGCTCCGAGACGCGTGGGAGCGGAAGGTCGCGCTCGGCCGCAGCGACACGTCCGCGTCCGGTGTCGTCGCGCTCGCGGTCGGTGTGCCGGTTCGGGCGGTGGTCCGCGGAGTGCACGCGATCGGCCGGGCGATCAGGACGGACCCGGGCGCCTCAGCGAGCCTCGCCGCGACCGATCAGCAGCCGGGGCCGGACGGGTCCTCGGCGCAGGTGCGCTCGACCAGCGCCGTACGCACCTCCACGACGCGGACCTCATAGTCCGACGCGGTCGCCGTGACGACTCCGGGAACGGTCCGCCACGCGCCGTTGCCGAAGTCGACGGATGCCGCGTACTCGACCGTCACGGACACCGGATAGGTGCCGCGCGACCGGTACACGTGACTGGTCGAGGTCGGGGTGAACTGCGGCTGCCCGAGGCTCGCCCAGGTCGCGCCGCCGGTCGAGCTGCGTGAGCGGGACCCGTCGCCGTAGTCGAAGACGAATGCCCGAGGGGTGAAGCGCACGGTCACGTCCCACCCCAGCACGGTGCCCGGGATGCGCTGCTCGGACGCCTCCGCCACGACGTTGGCCGGCATGCCCACGACGCCGAAGCCGGAGGGTTCGCCGGTGAGCGTGGGCTCGGCCGGCCGGAACGACGCGAGGTCGGCGAGCGTGACGTCGGGGAAGGTCACGACCGAATAGCCGCCGCACCGGCCGATGGTCTCGCAGTCGTTCTCCTCCACGGGCCGCGCCGGCGCCTCCGCCCGTGGGGCGTCGCCATGGTCGTTCCGGCCGTC
>JAPSKH010000040.1 GCA_031177765.1 Microbacterium sp.
CGTGCGCGAAAGCGTACGGAGATCGAAGCACTGCATCGCAGGGGCCCGCGCAGGTGACATGAACGAATCCCGGTTCGCCGGGAACTCCGCTCCGTCGCTTGCGCCGGAGCTTTTTTGTTGCCGTGATGCGAGCAGATGAGCGGATGTCGAGGCCGACGCCCCGCCATCGCGGAGCGTCTCGAACACACAAGGAGTGGCCATGGCGCAGAAGGAAGCATCGGTCGCCGAGCTCACGAAGAACTTCGAGGACTCGACCGCCGTTCTGCTGACCGAGTACCGCGGTCTGACGGTTGCCCAGCTCAAGGAGCTGCGCAACAGCATTCGTCAGGACGCGGAATACGCCGTGGTGAAGAACACGCTGACCAAGATCGCCGCGAACAACGCGGGGATCACGGCGCTGGACGACGACCTCAAGGGTCCGTCGGCCGTCGCGTTCGTGCACGGTGACCCGGTCGCCGTCGCGAAGGGTCTGCGCGCCTTCGCCAAGGCACACCCTCTTCTCGTGATCAAGGGCGGCTTCTTCGACGGAAACCCCCTGAGCGCGGACGAGGTCAACAAGCTCGCCGACCTCGAGAGCCGTGAAGTCCTGCTGGCGAAGCTCGCCGGCGCGATGAAGGCCTCGATGACCAAGGCGGCATACGTCTTCAACGCGCTCCCGTCGAAGGCCGTTCGCACGGTCGACGCGCTGCGCGAGAAGCAGGAGTCCGCGGCCTGACATCGGGCCTCGGCGAAGTAGAACCCCAATCAAGGAGAAACATCATGGCAAAGCTCAGCACTGAGGAGCTGCTCGACGCGTTCAAGGAGCTCACGCTCATCGAGCTCAGCGAGTTCGTGAAGGCGTTCGAGGAGACCTTCGACGTCACCGCCGCCGCTCCGGTCGCGGTTGCCGCTGCGGGTGCCCCCGCCGGTGGTGCCCCCGCCGAAGAGGTCGAGGAGAAGGACTCGTTCGACGTCATCCTCGAGGCCGCCGGCGACAAGAAGATCCAGGTCATCAAGGTCGTCCGCGAGCTCACCTCGCTCGGCCTCGGTGAGGCGAAGGCCGTCGTCGACGGTGCTCCCAAGGCCGTCCTCGAGGGCGCCAACAAGGAGACCGCCGAGAAGGCTCAGGCCGCCCTTCAGGAGGCCGGCGCGACGGTTACCCTCAAGTAATCTCGCTCTCGCGAATCACGAAGGCCCCGGATGCTCGGCATCCGGGGCCTTCGTCGTCCTCGGGGGACGCTCGGGGATCGCGCAGGCGTCACCGCTCCCGCGCGTGGCCGACGCCGATGATGGCCGAGGCGTCGTCGTCGACGGGGGCAGTGGAGTTGCGCACGACGAGCGGTGACGACTCGTAGATGCGGTGCGCCGGTGCCGTCGGATCATCCAGCTGCCACAGCAGGAGCTGCACGGCTGCGCGCCCCTGCTGATGCGGACGCTGCTGCAGCGTCGTCAGCGAGAACATCTCGGCGTAGGCGTGATCGTCGATGCCCACGACGCTCAGACGCTCGGGCACCCGGATGCCCAGGCGCCGCGCGGCGATGACGGCTCCGACGGCCACCTCGTCGCACACGCCCACGATCGCCGTCGGCCGCGTCCGTCGGTCGCCCAGCAGCTTGACCGCGGCGCTGTAGCCGCCGGGAAGCGTCACATCGCCCTGGACGTGACGAGCGGATGCCTCCAGCCCGGCATCCCGCATCGCCGCCAGGTAGCCGTCGAACCGGCGTGCATCGCCGAAGCTCGTCCGCCGGCCGTCGGCGTCTCCGCCGAGGAACACGATCGAGCGGTGACCGAGATCGATCAGGTGGTCGGTCGCGATCCGCCCGGCCGCCTCGTCGTCGATCGACACGGCGTTCGTGCCGGCGTCGTAGCCGCCGACGCTCACGACGGGCTTGCCGAATGCGACGAGTCGCTCGAGCTCGCGGGCGCTGGGCTCGATCCCGACGGCGATCAGGCCGTCGAAGCGCTTGCGGGCGAGGAAGTGCTCGAACATCTCCCGGCGGGCGGCCGAGCCGGGGGAGGCGCCGTACAGCGCGAGGTCGTAGCTGTGCTCGAGCAGCGCATCCTGGATGCCTTCGAGCACCTGGGAGAAGAACCACCGGTCGAGGGACGGCATGACGACGCCGACGGTCTGGGTGCGTCCCGTCACGAGGCTCACGGCGCTGGTCGTGGGGACGTAGCCCAGGGCGGTCGCGGCATGCTGCACCCTCATCCGGGTCGCCTCGGAGACATAGCCGGCGCCCGTCAGCGCGCGCGAAGCCGTCGACTTGGACACGCCTGCTGCCCTGGCGACATCGGCGATACCCGCCATCGGGTCCTCCTCGCGCGTCCCGCGGACCACTGTCGGTGCGGGATCCTGGAACCGGTTCCGGGCTTATTGTGCCGTGATGCGCCGTACTGCGCCACCCGAGAGGCGCTGTTTACCGAGTTGTGACCTCGGGCGATTGTGTCCGCCGCACCGGATCCCCTACCGTGAGCATGGAATCGGTTCCCGAACCTTCACACGCGGAGTGGTACGGAGCTCTGCGAACTCGACGAGGAGGACGAATGAGAGTGCACAGACGCGGCCGCATCATCGCGGCGGCAGCGGGCGCGGGTATCGCCGCGCTCGCGCTCGCCGGCTGCACCGGCGACATCCAGGGCGGCGGAGAGGACGTCGACTGCTCGGACTACGAGGAGTACGGCACCTTCGAGGACGCCACCGTCACGATCGGCGGCACGATCCTGGACCTCGAAGCCGACCGGCTCGTGGAGTCGTGGGCGGACTTCCAGAACTGCACGGGCATCGAGATCGACTACCAGGGCTCGAGCGAGTTCGAGGCGCAGATCGCCGTTCTCGCCGAGGGCGGCAACGCGCCCGACATCGGCATCGTCCCGCAGCCCGGCCTGCTCGATCGTCTCGCGGACGGCGGCTGGCTGGTCCCGGCATCCGAGCAGGTCCTCGCGAACATCGACGAGTTCTGGGACCCGATCTGGAAGGAATACGGGACCGGACCCGACGGCACGGTCTACGCGGCTCCGCTGATGGCCAGCATCAAGGGGTACATCTGGTACTCGCCGGCGGAGTTCGAGGAGAACGGCTGGGAGATCCCGACCACCCTGGACGAGCTGAAGGCGCTGTCGGAGCAGATCGCCGAGGACACCGGGCGTCAGCCCTGGTGCGCCGGCATCGAGTCCGGAGAGGCCACCGGCTGGCCCGGCACCGACTGGATCGAGGACTTCGTCCTGCGCCAGGCGGGCGCCGAGGTCTACGACGGCTGGGTGACCGGTGAGGTGCCCTTCAACGACCCGCAGATCGTCCAGGCGTTCGACGCGGTCGGGGAGTACCTGAAGAACCCCGACATGGTCAACGGCGGCATCGGAGACGTCTCGACCGTCATCACCGAGGCCTTCCAGACGGCCGGTCTTCCGATCCTCGACGGCGAGTGCTCGCTGCACCACCAGGCCTCGTTCTACGAGACCTTCTGGAACCCCGAGGGCGGCGACGAGAACACCGTCGCTCCCGACGGCACCGTCTACGCCTTCCTGCTGCCGCCGGTGAACGCCGACGACCCGCAGGCGGTCACCGGCGGTGGCGAGTTCCCGGTGGCGTTCCGCGACGCCGAAGAGGTCGAGGCCGTGCGCGCCTACCTCTCCAGCGACCTGTGGGCGAACAACCGGGTGAGCCTGGGCGGCGTCATCAGCGCCAACAAGGGCCTCGACCCGAGCAACGCGTCCAGCCCGCTGCTGGAGCAGTCGATCGAGATCCTGCAGGGCGAGACCACGTTCCGCTTCGACGGATCCGACCTGATGCCCGGCGCCGTCGGTGCCGGCTCCTTCTGGCGCGGCATCGTCGAGTGGATCGGCGGGCAGAGCACCCAGTCGGTGGTCGACGAGATCGCCTCGAGCTGGCCGGCGAGCTAGCCAGCCCCTGAGCACGCCCCGGGGCGGAGCGCTCGCTCCGCCCCGGGGACGGCTCTTCCCGGCCCGCGACATCGCCGTCGCGTGCCCCGTCGAGACGAAGAAAGGGCAGTCGATCGATGACAACCTCTGATCTGATCGGCAAGATCCTTCAGGTCGTGATGGGCTTGGTGATCTTCGCCGCCATCGTGGGCCTGTTGATCTTCCTGATGGGTCGGGCCCCGAAGAAGGGCCGCGACTACTGGCAGCTGGTGTGGTTCCTCGCGCCGGCCATCATCCTTCTCGCGGTCGGGCTCATCTACCCGGCCCTGCGCACCACCTTCCTGGCGTTCCTGGACAAGTCGGGGGGCTTCAGCCTCGAGAACTTCGTGTGGATGTTCACGCAGCCGTCGGCCGTCCGCACGCTGATCAACACGCTCGTGTGGGTGCTGCTGGTGCCCACGGTCTCGACGATCCTGGGCCTCGCCTATGCCGTGTGGATCGACAAGTCGCGCGGCGAGCGCTTCTACAAGGCGCTCGTGTTCATGCCCATGGCGATCTCGTTCGTCGGCGCCGGCATCATCTGGCGCTTCGTGTACGAGTACCGCTCGGCCGGGCGCGACCAGATCGGCCTGCTCAACGCGATGGTCGTCGCGTTCGGCGGTGAGCCCGTGCAGTGGCTGCAGACCGACCCGATCAACACGCTGCTGCTGATCATCGTGATGATCTGGATCCAGACCGGCTTCGCGATGGTCGTCCTGAGCGCGGCGATCAAGGGCATCCCGACCGAGCAGATCGAAGCGGCGCAGCTGGACGGCACGAACGCGTGGCAGCGGTTCCGCAACGTCACCGTGCCCGGCATCCGACCGTCGATCGTCGTCGTGCTGACGACCATCTCGATCGCGACGCTCAAGGTCTTCGACATCGTGCGCACGATGACCGCCGGCAACTTCAACACCAGCGTCGTCGCCAACGAGATGTACGTGCAGGCGTTCCGCGCGAGCGAGATCGGCCGAGGCTCGGCGCTCGCGCTCATCCTGTTCGCCATGGTGCTGCCGATCGTGATCTACAACGTCCGTCAGCTCCGCAAGGAGAGGGAGATCCGATGAGCAGCAGCGTGGCACCGGTCGACCTTCCCGCCGACAAGGGGGAGGACGTCTACCAGGAGGCTATGGAGGGCGGCACCCGCACCAGCCGCGCGAAGAAGCGGCTGACCTCGCCGTGGGCGACGATCGCGGCGCTCATCATCGCCGTCCTGTGGACGATCCCGACCTTCGGCATCTTCGTCTCGTCGTTCCGGCCCCGGGAGCTGATCAACGACACCGGATGGTGGACGATCTTCCAGAACCCCGGGTTCACGTTCGACAACTACCGCGACGTGCTGCTGTCGCCGTCGCAGTCGTCGCCGCAGCTGGGGGCGTACTTCGTCAACTCGCTGGCGATCGCGATCCCGGCGACGGTCTTCCCGCTCGTGTTCGCGTCGATGGCGGCGTATGCGTTCGCGTGGATCAAGTTCCGCGGGGCCAACGCGCTGTTCATCTTCGTGTTCGCGCTGCAGATCGTGCCGCTGCAGATGGCCCTCGTGCCGCTGCTGCAGACGTTCGTGGTGCTGCTGCGGCCGGGGCAGGAATGGCTGCACGACGTCATCCCGATGATCCCCACGCAGAACTACCTGCCGGTGTGGATCGCGCACACGATCTTCGCCCTGCCGCTGGCGATCTTCCTGCTGCACAACTTCATCGCCCAGATCCCGAACGACGTCATCGAGGCGGCACGCGTGGACGGCGCGTCGCACAGCCAGATCTTCTTCCGGATCGTGCTGCCGCTGGCGACGCCCGCGATCGCATCGTTCGCGATCTTCCAGTTCCTGTGGGTGTGGAACGACCTGCTCGTCGCCCTCATCTTCTCGGGCGGCACCCAGGACGTCGCCCCGCTCACGCAGCGGCTGGCCGAGATGGTGGGCTCGCGCGGGCAGGAATGGTACCGCCTCACGGCGGGCGCGTTCGTGTCGCTGATCATCCCGCTGATCGTGTTCTTCTCGCTGCAGAGATACTTCGTGCGCGGGCTCCTCGCCGGGAGCACGAAGGGCTGAGCGGCCGCCGGCCGGGCGGCGGCTCAGCCGCCGTCGCCCGACCGGCATCTCGGCTCGGCGGCGACGCGGCTCGGTCGATCAGCCGGAGCAGCCCAAGCGAGCCGCGATCGACTGCATCGCGTCGATCTCGGCCGTCTGCCCGGCGCGGATGCCCTCGGCGACCTCGAGTGCGCGAGCATCGGTGCCGAGCTCCAGCAGCGCGTCCGCCATCGGGATGGCGCCTTCGTGGTGGCGGATCATGAGGTCGAGGAAGAGGCAGTCCGCCTCCGTGCCGGTCGCCTCTTCGAGAGCGCGGATCTCGGCATCCGAGGCCATGCCCATGGCCTGGCGCGCCTCGTCCTCGGTCATCGGCTCGTCGGAGGGGACGCCGTGGGCGTGACCGGCGTCGGTCGAGCTCATCCACGCCATCATCGGCCCGCCCGCCTGCGACAGCCCCCATTGGACGAGCCAGTCGTACATCTCGCCGCGCTGACCGGCCTGGCCGGTGGCGATGTCGTACGACACCACACGGAGCTCTTCGTCCTCGGTCTTGCGGTAGATCTCCATCGCCATCTGGATGGCCTGCGAATGGTGCACCTGCATGTCGCGCGCGAACCCCGCCTCGGGGGAGTCCGTGCCCGGCGTCCCCGCACCCTGAGCGGTGCCGAAGGTCGAGAAGCGGCCGATCGCGAACGCCAGGGCGGCGACGGCCAGGAGGACGAGGGCGACCGCCCACCAGCGCAGCCGCGGGGAGGTGTCGGTCGCGTCGTCCGTCACGGTCACTGCTTGCCGGGGCCGTCCAGCGCGCCGGTGCAGGCGGCGTTCGGCTCGGGCACCGACGTGGCGCGCCAGTACGAGGTGAGGAACTGGCCGATGCGCTCGTCGTCGGCGGAGTCGATCTTCAGCTGCGCGTTCCAGGCGCTCAGGGCGATCGGGGTGTCCATGCCGGGGTAGGGCGAGAGGATCGTGTAGGTCGAGGGCAGCTGCGCCTCGAGTTCGGCGACCTCTTCGCCGGAGACCTCGTCGGGGTTGTACGTGACCCAGACGGCGCCGTGCTCGAGCGAGTGGACGGCGTTCTCGTTGGGCACCTGCTCGGCGTACACGCCGCAGTTCAGCCACACGGCGTTGTGCTCGCCACCGGCAGGAGGGGTCTGCTCGTACTCGACCGCGCCCTCGACGTGGGTGGTGGTGTGCGAGAACGTCTCGACACCCTCGATGGAGGCGCCGTCGCCGTCGCCGCGCTCGTACGTGGGCGCCGGCGCGGGAGCGAAGACGATCGAGGCGACGATGAGCGCGACGATCGCGAGGCCGGCCGTGGAGCCGACGATCCACCACACCAGCTTGCTGCGACGGCGCTTGGCGAGCTGCCGCTGGTACTCGGCGAGCTTCTCCTGGCGCTTCTGCTCGCGCTGCTGCTTGACGGTGAGGTTGATGTCGGCCTGGGTGGCGGGGTTGCCGCTCTTGCGCTTCTCGGCGGGGGTCGGGGTCATGTGCGTGATCTCGGCTCGGGCGCCGTGCGCAGTGCTGCGCGGGCGAGTGCGGATGGGTGGTCGGAACTGCCCTCATCCTATGCGAGCGCATGATCTGCGGCCTGATAAGCGCCCGATAAGACGCCGGGATGCCGCCGATGGCCGGATGCCGCTGCGCGGTGCGTCAGGACCGCGCGACCGGCCGCCGGCACCGCGCGTGCCGGACGAGTGCGAGGCATCCGGTAGAATGGTCTCGAAACGATTCGACGTTGCCGAGTTCTGCTGGCCGCCGATCGTTCTTCTTCTTCTCCTGTGCGCCTGAGCCGGAATCGCCGGTGTCGACGCCTGCCGCCTCGTCGTCGAAACGAAAGTCACGTGCTCGATACTGCCTCCGTCCCCGTCCAGCGCCCCGAGGACCGTCTCCCAGAGACGCCGCTCGCGGGCGAGCCGCGAGCGCATGAGCCGCGCCCGCACACGTCCTCGACGGGTGCCATCCGCACCCTCGGCAGCAACCCGGCCACCGCGCCGATCATGCTGCACCCGGGCGATTCCATCTCGACCCGCCGCCGCGTCCTCTACATCATCCTGCTCGGCGCGCTCACCGCTCTCGGGCCGTTCACGATCGACCTGTACCTGCCGGCGTTCCCGGTGCTGGAGGCCGACTTCCAGACCACGTCCGCCGCGATCCAGCTCACGCTGACCGGGACGATGATCGGCTTCGCCCTCGGGCAGCTCATCGTCGGCCCGCTCAGCGACAAGGTCGGCCGGCGTGTGCCGCTTCTGGTCGTCACCGCGCTGCACGTCCTGGCCAGCACCGCGGCGGCGCTCGCTCCGACGCTCGAGCTGCTGTCGGGCGCCCGCGTCCTGATGGGCGCCGGCGCGGCGGCGGGCGGCGTCGTCGCCGCAGCGGTGGTCCGTGACCTGTTCGGCGGTCGGCGGCTGGTCGTGATGCTGTCGCGTCTTGCTCTCGTCTCCGGCGTCGCTCCGGTGCTCGCCCCGCTCGTGGGGTCGGCGCTGCTGGCCGTGATGCCGTGGCGGGGGATCTTCGTGGTCCTGGCGATCTACGGCGCGGTCATGCTCGTCTCGGCCATGGTCTTCATCCCCGAGACGCTGCCGCCGGCGCGTCGTCACGAACGCGGTGCCACCACGGTGTGGCAGCGCTACCGGAGCGTGTTCAGCGACCGCGTGTTCATCGGCGTCCTGATCATCGGCGGAATGACCTTCTCCGGCCTGTTCTCGTACCTGTCTGCGTCGCCGTTCCTGTTCCAGGTGAACTACGCGTTCAGCGCCCAGGAGTACGGCATCCTGTTCGCCGTGAACTCGCTCGGTGTCGTCCTGGGCGTGCAGACCGCCTCGCGGCTCGCCGCGCGGTTCGGGCCGCAGTGGGTCATGGCCTGGTCCACGGCCGTGCTCGTGATCGCGGCATCCGCCATCGTCATCACCGATCAGCTGGGCCTCGGGCTGTGGGGGACGATCGTCCCGCTGTTCCTGTTCATCACCGCGTGCGGCTTCACCTTCCCGTGCGTCCAGGTGCTCGCCCTCGACCGCCACGGCAAGGCCGCCGGCACCGCGCAGTCGATCATCGGCGCGGTCAACTTCGGCGTGGCCGGGATGATCTCGCCCCTGGTCGGCTGGATCGCGCGGGATGCCGGCATCACGGCCACCACGATGGCGTCGGTGATGGTCGGGTGCGCGGCGGTCGGCGTGCTGTCGCTGTGGTTCGTGGTGCGCCCGCGCACCGTGGAGCGCCTCGCCCCCTGATCAGCCCGCGCGCGGCGATTCCGCCCTCGCCGCCCGAGGGACCGGCAGAATGGGGCGATGACCGCAGAACGGCAGAGGGTCTCGTTCTCCGTCGTCACGCTCCTCGTCACCGGCGGCGCGCTCGTGGTCCTCGCGTGCCTGCTCGGGCTGTGGGTGCTGCTCCGCGGGGAGCAGCCCTTCGCCGTCGATGTGACGTGGAACGCGCTGGTCACCGCGTGGTTCAACCCGGTGCTGCTGGCGTTCTCGCGCGCGATGAACTGGCTGGGCGGCGGCTGGTTCGGCGTGCTGGCGATGCCGATCGCGGGTGCGCTCGCACTCATCCTGGCGCGAAGGCCCTGGGCGGCGGCGTACTTCCTCACCGCCGAGGCGGTGTCGGCGGCGGGCGTGCAGGTGCTCAAGCATGCCTTCGGCCGCGTCCGGCCCGAGGAGATCCTCGTCGTCTCCGACTTCGGCTCCTTCCCGTCGGGGCATGTGGCCAACGCGGCGACCATCGCCGTCGCCGCATTCGTGATCTTCCCGCGGGCCTGGGTCGTCGCCGTCGGTGCGGTGTGGGTGCTGCTGATGGCGTTCAGCCGCACGTATCTGCACGCGCATTGGCTCAGCGACACCCTCGGCGGAGGTCTGATCGGTGCCGGCGCCGCTCTCCTCGTGGCAGGCGCCTTCGCCGTCCCGATGGCGCGAGAGCGACCCGCGCTGCGGGAAGCCCGTCGTTAGGCTGACCGCCTGACGTGCGCCACCGCTGGGCGGCGCGCGGCGGCGAGGTCTACGCTGAACGCCATGGAGCCGGGCGCGGTGCCCGGCGCAGGCAGGGTTCGCCATGGCGCTGCTGGAGAGAGAGCGGGAGCTCGCCGTGCTCGGCGAGGCGCTGGCGGATGCCCGTCGCGGCGCGGGCCGCATGGTGATCGTCCGCGGCGAGGCAGGGATCGGCAAGACCGCCCTCGTCTCGGACTTCGCAGCGGGTCTGGACGCGCGCACACCGCTCGCGTGGGGATCGTGCGATCCGGTCCCGCGTCCGCTGGGCCCCATCCTCGAAGCGGCCACGGCGCTCGGCGTCGGCATCCCGCGGGACGAGCAGGGCACGGCGGCATCCCGGTTCCTGCAGGGACTGCGGGCCACGCCGCGCCCACCGGTGATCATCGTCGAGGATGTCCATTGGGCGGACGAGGCCACACTCGAATGTCTCGGATACGTCGGCCGCCGAATCCAGCGCACCTCGGCGATGGTCGTCGTCACGACCCGGGACGACGAGATCCCCGCCGGTCACCCCGTGCGGCTCATGCTCGGCGAGCTCCTCAGCGCCGCAGGCGCGCGCATGATCGAACCTCGGCGGCTCAGTCGATCGGCCGTCATGGATCTGATCGGCGACCCGGTGGCGGGCCGCCGCGTCTGGGAGGTCGCCGGCGGCAATCCGTTCCTCACGTGGGAGCTGCGAGGCTCCCGCGGGGATGAGATCCCGGTCACCGTGCGGGATGCCGCGCGAGCGAGGCTGGCCCGGCTGAGCGCTGCCGCACGCGCCGCCGTGGAGGTCGCCGCGGTGGCGGGTCCCCGCTGCGAGGCGTGGCTGCTGGAGCGGATGCTGGCCGCCGAGGCGGGAGCGGTCGACGAGTGCATCGACCACGGCGTGCTCGTGGCGTCCGGCGACACGCTGGCGTTCCGGCACGAACTGGCCCGCCTCGCCGTGCTGGAAGGCATCTCGCCGCCGCGGCGCGTCTCGATCCATCGGCGCCTCCTCGACATCCTCACAGCGACGCCCGGGGCGCGAGGCGACACGGCGCGGCTGGTCCACCACGCCATGGGAGCGGCGGATCGGGACGCGGTGCTGCGCCTGGCGCCGCGGGCGGCCCTGGAAGCCGTGCAGCGGTCCTCGCACCGGGAGGCGGCGCGGCACTACCGTCAGGCTCTGGATGTCGCCGATGGAGTCGGCGTCGCGGAGCGGGCGGCCCTCTTGGAGGGCTATGCCCTCGAATGCCACCTGACCGACCAGCGCGATGCCGCGATCGCGGCGCTGGACGAAGCGGTGGCGCTGCATCGCGCCGCCGGCGATCGGCTGCGGGTCGCCGATGCGCTGGTCCGCTCGACGACGGTGCTCTTCCGCGCCGGGCGGACCGACGACGCCGAGGAGGCTGCGCGTGCGGCGCTGGCCGAGCTCGAGGGGATGCCCGTCACAGCAACCCACGTCCGCGTCTACCGCGCTCAGGCCTATCTGCGCATGCTCACCCGCCACAGCGAAGAAGCCGTCGCGTGGGCTCGCCGCGGGCTCGCCGCCGCCGAGGAGGCCGGTGAAGACGACGATGTCGCCGAGATCCGCAACGCGCTGGGGTCGGCGCTCATCGTCGCCGGCGACCTCGAGGCGGGCGAGCGAGAGCTCCGCGCGGCCATGGACCTCGCGCATGCCCGCACCGACTTCACGCAGGAGGCGCTCGCCGCCTCCAATCTCGGCAGCGCGCTGGGCGAGATGGGACATCCGCGCCGGGCCCGGCCGCACCTGGAGAGATCGATGCGCATCGGCGAGGTCTACGACCTGCGCGCAGCGGAGTCCTACGCGTCCTCCTGGTACGCCCTCACCGATCTCAGCCTGGGACTGTGGCAGGCGGCGGCGGAACGCGCTGCCGAGATCGTGCGGCGACCGTCCTCGCCGCCGATCGCCGTGGTGATGGCGAGGATGTGCCTCGGCCGGCTCGCCGCGCGGCGCGGCGACGGGGATGCCTGGCGTCATCTCGACGCGGCGCTGGAAGTGGCCGACGCGACCCGCACGCTGCAGCGTCAGGCGCCGGTGCGGGCGGCGCGCGCGGAGGCGGCGTGGCTGGAGGGGGACCTCGATCGCACGCGCGTGGAAGCCCAGGCGCAGTACGCCGAAGCCGTCGCACACCGCCACGTGCCGTTCATGGCGGAACTGGGCTTCTGGCTCGGACAGGCCGGAGCGCCGCCGCCGACGCCCGCCGACGCCGCCGACGGCTATGGCCTGATGATGCGGGGCGAGTGGGACGACGCCGCTCGCCTCTGGGCCGACCGCGGCGGCGTGTACGAACGCGCCCTGGCTCTGTCGTTCAGTGACGAGCAGGCCCGCCGCGAGGCGCTCCACGTGCTCGACGGACTCGGTGCGCTTCCGCTCGCGCGGCGGATCCGGCGGTCGTTGCGCGAGGAGGGCATCCGCGGCATCCCTCGTGCCCCCGGCACGGCGCGACGCGCACCGGCCGGCCTCACCGCGCGCGAGCTCGAAGTCCTGCACCTGCTCGCGGAAGGCCTCTCCAACGCGATGATCGCCCGTCGTCTCGTCGTCTCGGCCCGCACGGTCGACCATCACGTCTCCGCGGTCCTCGCCAAGACGGGCAGCACGACGCGCGGCGAGGCGGTGGCGAAGGGTCTGCAGGAAGGCATCATCACGCTGGCGCGTCACGGAGGCTCGCGGCCTCGGGCGGACAGCGAGGAATAGGCGGTATCGCCCATTCGAGGTCCAGCACCCGGTCCATAGCGTGTGCTCATGCCGCAAGGTGCGGCCGGAAGGAGCACGAGATGACCAGGTATGTCGTGGAGCGGACGTTCCCTGACGGACTCCACATCCCCGCGAACGAGCAGGGCGCGACGGCGTGTCTGAACGTCGTCGGGACCAACGCCGACGGTGGTGTGACATGGGTGCACTCGTACGTGACCTCGGACAAGAGCCGCACGTACTGCATCTACGACGCGCCCTCGGCGGAGGCGATCAGGGCCGCGGCGGAGCGCAACGGCCTGCCGGTCGACCGGATCACCGAAGTGCGGGTCCTCGATCCCTACTTCGCGTACTGACCGACGGCTCCGCTTCCGCAGCGGCCGGCGGCGACGGGATGCCTGGGCGGGGGGCGCTGGCTAGGCTGAGCGCATGACCGCGCCTGCGACGCCCGACCCCGCCGCGGCCGCTGCGGAGGCGGAGCTGGCACGGCTGCGCGCCGAGGCCGAAGCAGCCGAGGCGCAGTTGCGGGCCGCGCAGGCCAGAGCGGCGCTGGCCGCAGCGGA
>JAPSKH010000041.1 GCA_031177765.1 Microbacterium sp.
GAGGGACGGGATGGGGGATGCCGGACGCGGTGCGGGCGGATCGCTAGGCTGAGCGGGTGAGGATCGCCCGTTTCAGCCACAACGACGCCATCAGGTTCGGAATCGTCGACGAGGGCGAGTTGGTCGTCCTCGCCGGCGACCCGATGTTCGCCGGATACGACACGACGGGGGAGCGCGTGCCGCTCGCGGACGTGGCCCTCCTCGCGCCGGTGATCCCGCGCTCGAAGGTCGTGTGCGTCGGCCGCAACTACCGCGACCACGCCGCGGAACTGGGCAACGACGTCCCTTCCGCTCCCATGCTGTTCCTCAAGCCGAACACGTCCGTGATCGGGCCGGGCGACGCCATCGCACTGCCGCCACAGTCCGCGCGGGTCGACTTCGAGGGCGAACTGGCCGCGGTCATCGGGCGCATCGCGAAGAACGTGCCCGCCGAGCGTGCGCTCGACTACGTCTTCGGCTACACGATCGGCAACGACGTCACCGCCCGGGACCTGCAGAAGACCGACGGCCAGTGGGCGCGCGCCAAGGGCTTCGACACGTTCTGCCCGCTGGGCCCCGCGATCGAGACCGACTTCGACCTCGACGGCGGCGCGACGATCACCACCCGCGTCAACGGCGAGGTGCGCCAGCAGGGTCCGATCAGCGACATGATCTTCTCCCTCGCCGACATCATCGCCTACGCCTCCGCCGCTTTCACGCTGCTGCCCGGCGACGTCATCCTCACCGGCACGCCCGCCGGCGTCGGGCCGTTCGTCGCGGGCGACACCGTGGAGGTCGAGATCACGGGTCTGGGCACCCTGCGCAACACCGCGCGGAACGCCTGAGGCCGCCGTGGCCGAGCGCTCGGGGAGCCACTGGTCCGCGGCATCGGTCGAACCGGCTGACGTGGCGCGCGTGCAGCGCCGCACGGTGTGGACGCTCTCGGCCGGCCAGATCCTCGGCGGGCTGGCCTTCGGTGCGACGCTGTCGCTCGGCGCGGTGCTGGCCGCCGAGCTCTCGGGCGACGAGGCGTACTCCGGCCTCGCGGCGGCCGCGGTCACGCTCGGGACCGCCATCACGGCCGTGCCGCTCGCGCGCCTGGCACGCGCGCGCGGACGCCGGCCCGCGCTCACGACCGGCATGGGGATCGCGCTCGTGGGCGTCGTGCTGGTCGTCGTGGCGGTGGGGATCGGCTCGTTCCCGCTGCTGCTGGTGTCGTTCCTGCTGGTGGGCGCCGGGCAGGCGTCGAACCTGCAGTCGCGCTTCGCCGCGGCGGACCTCGCCACGGACCGCTCGCGCGGCCGGGACCTGTCGATCGTGGTGTGGGCGACCACGGTGGGGGCGGTCCTCGGGCCGAACCTCACCGGGCCGGGTGAGGTCCTCGGCCATGCGCTCGGGATGCCGCCGCTGACGGGTCCGTATCTGTTCACGGTGATCGCGCAGGTGATCGCGATGGGTGTCTACCTCGCGGCCCTCCGGCCCGATCCGCTGCTGCTGGCTCAGCGCGTCGTCGCAGCCTCGCCGCGCACCGGGGCGGGCCTGGCCAAGCCCGACCGGCCCCGCGCGGCCCGCTATGCCGTGTTCGCCATCGCCGCCGCGCACGGCACGATGGTCTCGGTCATGGCGATGACGCCCGTGCATCTGCTCCATCACGGCGCGTCGCTGTCGATCATCGGCCTCACGCTGAGCCTGCACATCGCGGGGATGTATGCGCTCTCGCCGGTCTTCGGCATCCTGGCGGACCGGATGGGCCGCGTCCTGACGATCCTGCTCGGCCAGGCGCTCCTGGCTGGAGCGCTGCTCACGGCCTCGTTCGGCCAGTCCTCGACGGTCGCCGTGACGATCGGGCTCGTGCTGCTCGGACTCGGCTGGAGCGCCTCCACGGTCGCCGGTTCGGCGCTCCTGACGGAGGCGTCGTCGGAGGACCGCCGCACCCGCCGCCAGGGGCTCAGCGACTTCACGATGAGCCTCGTCGGCGCCGGGGGAGCGATCCTCGCCGGCGTCGTGCTGGGCTGGATCGGCTACGGCGGACTGGCGCTCGTGGTGGGAGTGCTCGTCGTGTCGACGACGCTGCTGTCGCCGCTCGTGTTGGGGGCGCGGTCGCGGTCGGCCGCGGCGGACGGCGACCCGCCGGCGGCGGCGCGGTCGGCGCCGGTCAGCGACCGAGAGCCGCGAGAGCGAGGGCCACGTCCTCGTCGTCGTTGAACACGTGGAAGGCGACGCGTGCACGCCCGGCTCGTCCGGAGGCGGTGATCCCCGCTGTCGTCAGCCGCAGGAGATCTTCTCCCTCGGGGTCCTCCCACGTGACGATGGCCGACGAGCGGCCCGGCCGGTCCAGTCCCAGACCGGCCCGGAAGGCGTCGGCCAGGCCGGTCGTGTACGAGAACGTCTCGTCCGGCGGGAGTCCCGCGAACAGCTCCAACGCCGGCGCGGCGCCCAGGAACGCCTGCCACGCCGGCGAGACGTCGAAGCGACGGGCGCCGGCGGCGAGCACGGCATCCGGTCCATAGCAGGATGACCACGGGTCCTCGCCGGCGTACCAGCCCGCGTACCGGGGCGCAATGGCGGCGACCATCTCCTCCGACAGGGCGAGGAACGCCACGCCGCGCGGCGCGCACAGCCACTTGTAGGCGTGGCAGATGACGACGTCGAAGTCGCCCGCTCTCACCGGATGCCACCCGACCGCCTGAGTGGCATCGCACAGGAGGCGGGCGCCGTGTCGCGCGGCGGCCTCGCGGATCGCGTCGGCGTCGGCGACCTCGCCGGTGCGCGACTGCACGAGGGAGAAGGCCACGAGCGCGGTGTCGCCGGTGATGCGCGCAGCGAGGTCGCTCATCGGCGCCGTCCGCACGCGGATGCCTCGGCCGGCGTGCACGAAGGGCAGCACGATCGACGAGAACTCGCCCTCGGGGACGAGGACCTCGGCGCGGTCGGGGAGTGCGCTCGCCACGAGCGCGGCGGCGACCGATGCCTGGGAGCCGATCGCCACCCGGTCGACGCCGGCACCGACGAGTGCGGCGAACAGTGCGCGGGAGCGCTCCACCGCGCCGCTGTACGCCGCGATGTCGGGGCGGCCCGAGCCGGCTGATTCGATGTCCGCCCGCAGCGCCTGCTGTGTGCCGCGAGGGGGCAGTCCCACGGTGCACGCTGCGAGATAGCCGCGTCCGCCGGTGAACTGGGCGCGGGCGTGCGCGACCGATGCGGCGACGGTGGTGTTCATGCTCTCCAGCGTGCGCTTCGCGATTGCGTGCGTCCAGAGCACGTATTGCATGGGACTCATTCATTCCTCTTATGCTTTGCGCATGACATCGGATGCGGCGGACGACCACGGGTTCGACGTGCGCGAGCTGCGGGTGGTGCGCGCCGTCGCCGAGGCGGGCTCCATCACCGGTGCGGCTGCGCGGCTCGGGTACAGCCAGCCGGCGGTGAGTCAGCAGCTCAAGCGCCTCGAGCGCCGGCTCGGCGTCGCGGTGGTGGAGCGTGTGGGCCGCTCCGTCCGCCTCACCGAGGCCGGCCGGGTGCTCGCGCGGCACGCGGCGGCGGTGACGACGGCCTTGGATGCCGCGGCGGGGGAGCTCGCCGAGCTGCGAGGTCTGCAGTCCGCCCGCGTCCGCCTGACGGCGTTCCCCTCGGCCTCGCCGACGGTGGTCCCGCGCCTTCTGGGCGAGCTCGCGCGCCGGCATCCGGGGATCTCGCTCACGTTCGTCGAGGCCGAGCCGCCGCAGGCGGTCGAGGCCGTCCGCGAGGACCGTGCCGACATCGCGATCACGTTCAGCTATCCGGGCGACCGTGATGACCCTCACGGACCCGACTCCCGCGGTCTGCATGTGCGCGCCGTGGGCCTGGACGATCTGCTGACGGTGCTGCCCGCCGGGCACGCCGCGGCGGAGGCGGAGGTCATGGACATCGCCGCCCTCGCCGACGAGGAATGGATCGCAGGCTGTCCCCGCTGCCGCGGCCACCTCTTGGAGGTATGCGGTCGCCGCGGGTTCGTGCCCCGCATCGCCTTCGAGACCGACAACTTCGTCGCCGTCGAGAACCTCGTGGCTCAGGGCATGGGCGTGGCGACCCTGCCGCGGATGGCCGTGGAGTCCTTCCCGCTGCTGTCGGGCGTGCGGGTCGTTCCGCTTCCGCCGGGGGAGCGGCGGACGATCCACACGGTGACGGCGCGCGGCGCCGACCGCGTGCCCGCGGTGCGGGCGACGCTGGCCGCCATCGAGCGCGTGCTCGCCGCGAAGGCGCGCGCGCCGCACAACTAGACTGGGGCGCGATGTCCTCAGCACCCGATCCCCGCACCACCACGGCCACGGGCGCCGACGTGCGCGTGCGCTTCTGCCCGTCGCCCACCGGTCTCCCGCACGTCGGTCTCATCCGCACGGTGCTCTTCAACTGGGCCTACGCGCGCCACCACGGCGGCAAGCTCGTGTTCCGCATCGAGGACACCGACGCCGCGCGCGACAGCGAGGAGAGCTACCTGCAGCTGCTCGAGGCGCTGCGCTGGCTGAAGATCGACTGGGACGAGGGCGTGGAAGTGGGAGGCCCGCACGCCCCCTATCGGCAGTCGGAGCGCCACGACATCTACCGCGAGGTGCTCCAGAAGCTCATCGCCACCGGCGCGGTCTACGAGAGCTACTCGACGCCTGAGGAGATCGACGCGCGCAACGAGGCCAATGGCCGCGCGAAGCAGCTGGGATACGACAACCACGACCGCACGCTCACCGAGGAGCAGAAGGCCGCCTTCCGCGCCGAGGGCCGTGAGCCCGCGTGGCGTCTGCGGGTGCCGGACGAGGACCTGACCTACGTCGACCTCATCCGCGGCGAGGTCACCTTCCCAGCCGGCTCCTTCCCCGATTTCGTGCTCGTGCGGGCGGGCGGGGTGCCGCTGTACCCGTTCGTGAACCCGGTCGACGACGCCCTCATGGGCATCACCCACGTCATCCGCGGCGAGGATCTCATGCCCTCGACGGCGCGCCAGCTCGCGCTGTACCGGGCGCTGGTGGATGCCGGCGTCACGACCTTCATCCCGCGCTTCGCGCACATGCCGCTGGTGCTGGGGGAGGAGGGGAACAAGAAGCTCTCCAAGCGGGATCCGAAAGCGGACCTGTTCCTTCAGCGCCAGAAGGGATTCATCCACGAGGGCCTGCTGAACTACCTCGCGCTCCTGGGCTGGTCGATCGGGCCCGACCGCGATGTGTTCTCGCTGGAGGAGCTCGTGGAGGCGTTCGACATCGTCGACGTGAATCCGAACCCCGCCCGCTTCGATCAGAAGAAGGCCGAGGCCATCAACGGCGATCACATCCGGATGCTCGCCCCCGACGACTTCGCCGCGCGGCTCGTGCCCTACCTCGCTGCCGCTGGCGTGGTGGACCAGACCCCGACCCCTGCGCAGCGGGCCATGATCACGGCATCCGCTCCGCTTGTCCAGGAGCGGATGCAGCTGCTCGGCGATGCGCCGGGCCTGCTGGGGTTCCTCTTCACCGACACGGTGACGTATCAGGAGGACGCCCTCGCTTCCCTGCCGGCGAACGCCGGCGAGGTGCTCGCGGCGTCTGTCGCCGCGCTGGAGGCCGTGGCCGAGACCGAGTTCACGGCCGCGGCGATCCAGGAGGCGCTCGCGGCGGCGCTCGTCGACGGGCTCGGGCTGAAGCCGCGTGTGGCGTACGGGCCCTTGCGTGTCGCGCTCAGCGGGCGCCGCGTCTCCCCGCCGCTGTTCGAGTCGATGGAGCTGCTGGGCAAGGCCGAGACGATCCGGCGGCTGGGGGCGCTGGTCGACGCGCGCGGGTAACCGCCCGGTTTGGAGCACGTGTCGCGGTCGTCTAGACTGGATCCTCGGCACGGCTTCGGCTGACAGCCTTGGGGTATGGTGTAATTGGCAACACGGCTGATTCTGGTTCAGTTGTTCTTGGTTCGAGTCCAGGTACCCCAGCAGTAGGTCTCGCAGGATTCCGCAGCAGAGTCCACCTTCGCTTCGAGGTGTCTCGACGCGTCTGAGTGCGCCTCATCCTGAAGCTCATGTGCGGCGCGATCACGCTCGATCAGCTGGCGGTCGGTCGCTGCGACCGGATCATCCCGGGCATGAGTGTCGCCACGCAAGGCGAGCTGGCCTCGGCGACGTTCCCGTCAACGAGGCGAGGAGACGGGACCGGTTCGAATGCCCGCTGTTCCAGCAGCGTCGGACGGTGTAGCAGAACCGAGGATGGATGCGCCGTTGCATGCAGCCCGAGCTGGTGTGAGACGGGTCCGAATCGGTGCGGGTGACGCGGCCGCTGTTCAGGCGCTGTTGCTGCGGCGGCTGGCCGCGCGTCGAACGAAGAAGAAGACGAGCGTGCCTACGAAGAGGATCACGCCGATGATTCCCAGCCAGAGCAGGCCCTCGAGTGCGAATCCCACTACCGCCAGGATCGCCCACGCCACCAGGAGGATCACGATCACCGTTGTCATCTCCCCACGCTACTCGCGCGGATCGCGCATGGGTAGGGCGCGACCAACCCGGTGACACCGTCGCCACTGTGAGCAGCCGGGGCGCGCTTCAAGGGCCGGCCGGCGCGGCCCGCCCAGGCCGTCCGGGTCGGCGACACGCGTACTTGCACCGAACCTGTGAGCCGCACATGTGGCAGGCGTAGCGTCCGGGGTATGGACACGACCACACGCACGAGCGACGGACAATCCGCGACGCTGGGCCTGGGAGCGGTGCTCGTGGCTTCGTTGCCGGCTGCGCTGATGACCGAGGTGGCGCCTGACCGATACACGGTGGAAGCCGTGTTCACCCGCCGCCCTGAGAAGGACGAAGTGGCGGAGATTCTGGGCGCCCGCACACATGACGATCTCATCAGTGCCGGGTACCCGACGGTGGAGCTGGCAGTCGCCGACCGACGCCTCGTGATCGCCAACACGAACCTGCCCGAGCTGCGCGACGGACTCGCGGCCGTCATCGCCGACCGACTCGCCGCGATCAGCACGGAGATCCATGAGAAGCAGGATGCCGCCGCGATCCGGTTCGAAGAAGCAGCCATGCGCGAGCACACGCGTGCCGCAGCGGTCGCCGCCCTCGCGGAGTCGATCACATTCGCGAGTTCTCCGCCCGTCGGGGAATGAGCGCGTCAAGACCGAAGTAGACCACGACCACAGGACGGGCCATGGCGTGCAGCCCGGCTGCAAGGCCCCCGGAGATTCCCATCCGAGACTGAGGTCGGGCGCACCTGCATGGGATGCAGGAAGTCAGGGGCTCGGGTCCGGCCGGATGCCCGGGGCACAGGACGAATGCTGTTGTGCCGGGATGCAGCTCCCCCCATCCCCGACGACCCACCCCCACGAGGTTGGCAGCGACGTTGGGGACCCCGCTGCCGGAGACCGGACGTACCAGGTCGCCAGCGCCCGATCGATTCTTGGTCGCGGCTCTGGCTGGAAGCGTCTGACGCTGCATCTACGACACCAACGTCGACTCGTGGACGTCGACGGCCGCCCGCTGGCGCATCGACGCCTCATCCTTGGGGTCGGCCGTGATGACGCCGGAGGCCTTGGCGATGAGGCGGTGTTCGTCGGCATTGGGAGCCGGCCGCGATTCCGGCGTATCGTACGGTGATGGCGGCACGGACTCGAGGACGTGGTGCGGATGCTGACTCGGGCATCCCACCTGTGTTGTTGGTCACGGATGCCGAGCGCACTGCTGCGCGGCGGGGTGCGGGCCGAAGCCGGCAATGACCGCATCCGGGCACCTGAGCGATGCGCAACCGCACGCGGCCGTCATCTACAACCCGACCAAAGCCCCTCTCGACCGGATCCGCGCGGCTATCGCCGAACACGAGGGTCGCTGGGCGTGGGGTCCAACCCGTTGGTATGCGACGAGCAGCCATGATTCCGGGCGGGCAGCCGCAGAGGAGGCTGCAGGTGGCGAGCCGGCTGTCGTCATCGTCGCCGGCGGAGATGGCACCGTCCGTGCTGTCGCCGAAGCGTTGTCCGACACCGGCATTCCGGTCGCACTGGTCCCTTCCGGCACGGGAAATCTTCTGGCCCGCGACCTCGGAGTCTCGCTCACCGACGTCGCCGCCAGCGTTTCCGCGGCGTTCACCGGGCTCGATCGCGCTGTCGACGTCGGTGTGGCCGAACTCGAAGATGAGGACAACGTTCGGCGCACGCACGTCTTCATGGTGATGGCGGGCATCGGGCTGGACGCGCAGATGGCGCAGAACACGAGCGCGATCGCGAAGCAGCGTCTCGGCTGGTTCGCGTATGTCACGCCGATTGCGAGGTCGATCATCGCCAACCGGCTGTTCCATCTCACTTATCGAGTCGACAGAGGGCGGACCAGGTCCACCAGGGCCCACACGATCATCGTCGGCAACTGCGGCACCCTCACAGGGAACATGCTCCTGATCCCTGCCGCGGTGATCGACGACGGGCTCCTGGATGTCGTCATCATGCGCCCCGCCGGTCGCTTCGGATGGGCGCAGATCGGAACCCGCCTCACGCTCCAGAACGCTGCGCGCCGCTCCGTGCTCACTCGGCGTCTGCTCGCACGATCGCCGGATCTGCACGCGCTGGCCTATGTGCAGGGCAGACACTTCGAAGGGCGATTCGAAGCTCCCCACGTCGTCGAACTCGACGGCGACAGTTTCGGTCACGCCACCCGAGTGCGCATCACCGTCAGGCCCGGCGCACTGCAGGTTCGAAGTGTGGCCCGCGTGGATTGACTGGCGAGTTCCCGCTCAACAGGTGGGGGAGTGGAGCCCCAGACGAGCCCGCCCGGCCACGGCGGATCTTGTTTCATGTGGGACTGTGTTGTACTCTGTGGGAATCGCGGAGGAGTCCCACATGTACGCAACGGAGCGCTACGAGCTGATCGAGCGTCTGCTGATCGAGAACGGGCGCGTCAGCGTGCAGGACCTCGCCGAGCGCTTCGACGTGACCACCGAGACGGTGCGGCGCGACCTCGATCGCCTGGAGTCCGCAGGCGCCCTGCGCCGCGTCCACGGCGGAGCGGTCGCCCCGGAGCGCGCCAGCACGCGCGAGCCGTCGCTGCCGGAGCGCCTGCAGCGTCACGGCTCCGCGAAGACGGCCATCGCCCGACGCGCGCTCGACGCTCTCGGGGAAGGGTTCGAGGGATCGGTGCTGCTGGATGCGGGGACCACCACGGCGGCGGTCGCGGCGGAGCTGGCACCGCGCCTGGGCAGGGAGCGCATCGAGGTCGTGACCCATTCGCTCACGCTCGCCCACGCGCTCGCCGCCGTTCCGGATGCCTCCCTGACGCTCATCGGCGGACGTGTGCGAGGTCTGACGGCTGCCGCGGTGGGCGCGGGCACGGTGGAGACGATCTCGGGGCTGCGGCCGGACGTGGCCTTCGTGGGCACGAACGGGATCTCGGCGGCTTTCGGCCTGAGCACGCCGGACCCCGACGAGGCCGCGGTCAAGACGGCGATCGTCCGCGCTGCGCGCCGCGTCGTGGTCGTCGCCGACGCCGACAAGCTCGGCACCGAGCTGCTCGTGCGCTTCGCCTCGCTGAGCGACATCGACGTCCTCGTCACGGATGCCGCGCCGGAATCCGAGCTGGCCTCGGCACTGGCCGAGGCCGAGGTGGAGGTGTGGCGCGCATGATCGTCACGCTCACCGCCAACCCGTCGCTGGATCGGACCATGATGCTCCCGGCGCCTCTCACCGTCGGTGACGTGCAGACGGCGATCAGCGCGCGCGAGGATGCCGGCGGCAAGGGCATCAACGTCGCCCGGGTCATCGCCGCGGCAGGGGCGGAGGCCACCGCGGTTCTGCCGCTGTCTCCCGCGGACCCGTTCGACGGCGTGCTGAGGCAGTCGGGCATCCACGCGCGCCGCGTCGCGGTGCACGGACGCGTGCGGACGAATCTGGCCATCACCGATCCCCATGGCGTCACGACCAAGCTCAATCTTCCCGGAGCCGCGCTGACCGCTTCGGACGTCGCCGCGCTCGTCGACGCGGTCGTCGACGCCTCGGCCGGTGCGCGGTGGCTGGTGCTGGCCGGCTCGCTGCCGCCGGGAGCACCCGAGGACCTCTACGTCCGCGTCGCCTCGGCCGTGCGAACCGCGCACGGCGACGCCTCGCCGCGGATCGCCGTGGACACTTCCGGCGCGGCCCTGGCCGCCGCGGTCGAGGGCGGACGTCCGGACCTCATCAAGCCCAACGACGAAGAGCTCGCCCAGCTGGTGGGACTCGAGGCGGCGCCCGACGCCGCGGCCGCCCGCGAGCTGGCGGCCAGACTCGTGCCGGCTCGCATCGGCGCCGCGCTGGTCACCCTGGGGGCGAGCGGCGCCGTGTTGATCACGGGCGAGGGCGCCTGGGCGGCGACGCCGCCCCCCATCCGCGTCGCGAGCACCGTCGGTGCGGGCGACAGCTCCCTCGCCGGCTATCTCCTGGCCGAGACGCGGGGGGCCGACCCGGCCGAGCGGCTTCGCCAGGCGGTGCAGTACGGCGCGGCGGCGGCATCCCTTCCGGGCACACAGGCGCCCAAGCCGCGCGACCTTCCCGACGGGCACATCGCCGTCACCGTCCTTCCCTGAACCACCCCTCAGACATCGACCGCAGGAGGTCATCATGTCCGGAACCATCACCCCCGGCCTCGTCAGCCTCGACGTCGCGCTCGGCGAGGACAAGTCCGACGTCATCCGACGTCTGGCCGAGCGCGTCGTCGCGCAAGGTCGCGCGACCGACGCGGACGCCCTCTTCGCCGACGCGTGGGCGCGCGAGCAGCAGGACGAGACCGGCCTTCCCGGCGGGATCGCGATCCCGCACGCCAAGAGCGACGCCGTCACGCAGCCCTCGCTCGCGTTCGCGCGGCTTCGCCCCGGCGTCGCCTTCGGCGCGCCCGACGGCGACGCCGACCTGGTCTTCCTGATCGCGGCGCCCGGTGACGCAGCGGAGGCCCACCTGGCCGTGCTCTCCCGGCTCGCCCGCAGTCTGATGCAGGACGAGTTCACCGCGGGACTGCGCGCGGCGCGAACCGAGTCCGACGTCGTCGATCTGGTGCGTGCCGCGATCGGCGAGTCCGAGGCCGCGGACGCGCCCACACCGGCGCCGGCGTCGACGCCGGCTGCTGTCGGCGCGGCCGGCGGCGAGGGGGACGCGACCGGCGACGCCGCCGTGCGCATCGTCGCCGTGACCTCGTGCGCCACGGGGATCGCCCACACGTTCATGGCGGCCGACGCCCTCGCCGCAGCCGGCAAGAAGGCCGGCGTCGAGCTCGTGGTCGAGCCGCAGGGGTCCAGCGGCTACCAGGCGCTGCCGCCCGAGGTGATCCGCACCGCCGACGCGGTGATCTTCGCCACCGACGTCGACGTGCGCGAACCACAGCGCTTCGCCGGCAAGCCCGTCGTCCGCTCGGGCGTGAAGCGCGGCATCGAGCAGCCGGATCAGCTCGTCGCCGAGGCCGTGGCCGCCGCGGGTGATCCGTCCGCGCCGCGAGTGGGAGGCGAGCCCGCCGCGGACCACGCCGCGTCCGCCGAAGGGGTCTCCTGGGGGGCGCGGATCCAGCGGATCCTCCTGACCGGCGTGAGCTACATGATCCCCTTCGTCGCCGCGGGCGGCCTGCTGATCGCCCTCGGCTTCCTCTTCGGCGGCGTCGACGTCAACGCGGACGGCCGCGCCTTCGCCGTGATCGTCGACAACGCCCTGTGGGATCTCCCCGAGGGCGGCTTCGCGCAGTACCTTGGCGCGGTCGCCTACGTGATCGGCTCGACCTCGATGGGCTTCCTGGTGTCGGCCCTCGCCGGCTACATCGCCTTCGCGATCGCCGACCGCCCCGGCATCGCCCCCGGCTTCGTCGCCGGGGCCGTGGCCGTCCTCATGAACGCCGGCTTCATCGGCGGCATCATCGGCGGTCTGCTGGCCGGCGTCGTCGCATGGTGGATCGGACGGTTCTCCGCGCCCCGCTGGCTGCGCGGTCTGATGCCCGTCGTCATCATCCCGCTCGCGGCCTCCATCGTGGCGAGCGGACTGATGATCCTGTTCCTCGGACGCCCCATCGCGGCCCTCATGGACGGGCTCAACGGCTGGCTGACCGGCCTGGCCGCAACCGACGCCATCGTGCTGGTCGGCCTCATCCTCGGGCTCATGATGTGCTTCGACCTGGGCGGTCCGGTCAACAAGGTCGCATACGCGTTCGCCGTCGCAGGCCTGGGCGCAGGCTCGGCCGACAACCCGACGCCGTACCTCATCATGGCCGCGGTGATGGCGGCGGGCATGGTGCCGCCGCTTGCGATGGCCCTGGCCTCGACGGTGCTCGCCCGGGATCTGTTCCCGCCCGTGGAGCGCGAGAACGGCAAGGCGGCGTGGCTGCTGGGGGCATCCTTCATCAGCGAGGGCGCCATCCCCTTCGCCGCCGCCGACCCGCTGCGGGTGATCCCCGCCTCGATGGTCGGCGGAGCCGTCACCGGCTCTCTCATCATGGCGTTCGGTGTCCAGTCGCTGGCACCGCACGGCGGCGTCTTCGTCCTGTTCGCGATCGATCCCATCTGGGGCTTCCTCGTGGCGCTCGCGGCCGGTACCGTCGTGTCCGCGCTCGCCGTCGTCGCGCTCAAGAGGTGGGTCGGCCGCGCGGAGCGCGAACGCGCGGAGGCCCCGCAGACCGTCCTGGCGTGATCGGCACGCAGGAACACACCGATCCGATCGCATCGGATCCCGACGAGGAGACACACATGCCAGAACGTCAGGCCACCATCGCCAGCGCCTCCGGGCTCCACGCCCGCCCCGCCAAGCTGTTCGTGCAGGCGGTGCAGTCCAAGCCCGTGCCCGTGACGATCGCCGTCGAAGGCGGCCCGGACGTCAACGCCGGCAGCATCCTGTCCCTGATGGGGCTCGGCGCGTCGCATGGTACGGTCGTCACACTCAAGGCCGAAGGCGACGGTGCCGAGCAGGCTCTCGACGAGCTGGTCGAGATGCTCGAGACCGACTTGGACGCGCAGTAGGGCGGCGTCCGAGACGCACGGACCAGGCGACGGATGCCGCGGATCGAAGCCGCCGCGGCATCCGTCGTCCGCGTTCGGGCGGTCAGGTGTCGGTCGCCTCACCCGGTTCGAGCACGACCAGTTCGCCG
>JAPSKH010000072.1 GCA_031177765.1 Microbacterium sp.
GAGCGGTAGTCCAGGGCGAGGCGCGGGCGCTTCTCGACGAGAGCGCGGCCGCCCAGGCCACGGGATGCCTGCACCACGAGTCCCTCGAGGTTGCGCGTGCGCGCGCCGACGATCGAGGTGACGTGGATGGCCTGATCGCGGGTGAGGCCGCCGAACGCGACCGGGAAGTGCGTGCGGCGCACGAGGTCGTGGACCGCGCGGTCGAGGATCTGGACGTCGCTGACGGTCGTGCCGGCGTCCGCGAGCGGCCGTTCTCGGACCGGCGTGCGCGATGCACTGGGCGCCCGCTCCGGGCGCGGTGCGCGATTCGGAATGGGCGCGCCCACGACTACCTACTTCCGGGGGTGACGGCGTCTTCACCGCTTTTCGTAGCGTCGACCCTACCACCCGGGCAACGGCGGGGAACCGCTTGCCCCGGGGCGGTTCCCGTGGGCGTGGGAGCGCCCTCTCATGAGGCAAGGAGGCCACATGTCAGATCCCCGGACCGATACCGCCCCACCCGGCGGGATCGACTATGTCGCGGTCGAGGAGTCCCCGCGATTCGTCGAGCTGAAGCGCCGGCAGCGCGGGTTCATCTTCCCGATGGCGGTCGCATTCCTCGTCTGGTACTTCGTCTATGTGCTGCTGTCGTCGTTCGCACGCGACTTCATGGCGCAGCGGGTGTGGGGCGACGTCACGGTCGGCCTGCTGTTCGGGCTGGGGCAGTTCGTCACCACCTTCGCGATCACGATGGCCTACGTCTGGTACGCCAACCGCAAGCTCGACCCGATCGCCGAGGAGATCCGCGACGACCTCGAGCGTCAGGAGGCATCGGCGTGAACGAGTTCTTCGGTGCCGTCCACGCGGCCGTCCAGACGGTGGAGAACAACCCCGTCCTCAACATCTCGATCTTCGCGGCGTTCGTCGCGGTGACGCTGTTCATCGTCATCCGCGCGAGCCGCAACAACAAGACCGCCGCCGACTACTACGCGGCCGGTCGTTCGTTCACCGGCCCGCAGAACGGCTTCGCGATCTCGGGCGACTACCTGTCGGCGGCATCCTTCCTGGGGATCTGCGGCGCGATCGCGATCAACGGGTACGACGGGTTCCTGTACTCGATCGGCTTCCTGGTCGCGTGGCTGGTCGCGCTGCTGCTGGTGGCCGAGCTCATGCGCAACACCGGCAAGTTCACGATGGCCGACGTGCTGTCGTTCCGGCTGAAGCAGCGACCCGTGCGCATGGCGGCGGCCATCACGACCCTCGCGGTGTGCTTCTTCTATCTGCTGGCGCAGATGGCAGGCGCCGGCGGCCTGGTGTCGCTGCTGCTGGGCATCGACGAGGCGATCGGGCAGTCCGTCGTCGTGGCGGTGGTCGGCGTGCTGATGATCGTCTACGTGCTCGTCGGCGGCATGAAGGGCACCACGTGGGTGCAGATCGTCAAGGCGTTCCTGCTCATCGGCGGCGCGCTCGCGATGACGATCTGGGTGCTCGCGATCCACGGCTTCAGCCTCAACGGCCTGCTGGAAGCCGCCGTCGCCGAGTCGGTGACGGACCCGGCGGATGCCATCCTCGGTCCCGGTCTGCAGTACGGCGCGAACCCGTGGGACTTCATCTCGCTGGCGCTGGCACTCGTCCTCGGCACCGCGGGGCTCCCGCACGTGCTGATGCGCTTCTACACCGTGCCCACCGCCAAGGAGGCCCGCCGCTCGGTGGTCTGGGCGATCTGGCTCATCGGCCTGTTCTACCTGCTCACGCTGGTGCTCGGCTACGGCGCGGCGGCGCTGGTCGGACCCGAGGTGATCGCGAACGCGCCGGGCGGGGTCAACTCCGCCGCGCCGCTGCTCGCCCTCGCGCTGGGCGGCCCGGTCCTGCTCGGCTTCATCTCGGCGGTGGCCTTCGCCACGATCCTCGCCGTGGTGGCCGGCCTCACCATCACCGCTGCGGCGTCGTTCGCGCACGACATCTACGCGAACGTGGTCAAGAGGGGCGACGTCCCGCCGGACGGCGAGGTCAAGGTCGCGCGGCGCACCGTGATCGTCATCGGCGCGCTGGCGATCCTCGGCGGCATCGCGGTGCAGGGGCAGAACATCGCGTTCCTCGTCGCGCTGGCCTTCGCCGTGGCCGCGTCGGCCAACCT
>JAPSKH010000001.1:0-109916 GCA_031177765.1 Microbacterium sp.
AAGGGCGTGTGGGTTCGACTCCCACCACCGGCACGAAGGTCCGGGAGCCGCCCGCAGGGTGGCTCCCCTTCTTCGTGCCCACCACCGGCACAGCGAGTCGCATGCGCCCTCTCGGCGCAGATCGCAACCCCCCTGCGTCACGGCCTGAGGTGCCCGAGGCTGACGGCATGACCGATCGCGATGACATCAAGCAGCCCTCGGACCACCTTCCGCCCAAGGAGGAGCGCGACCCCGACACGGAGGTCGAACAGCCGCACTACCCGGGCACCGAGGCACCCGATGGCGGTTCCCCCGTCTCTCCCGCCACGGCGGCCGATCCGCGGATCGGCGACGCGGACCGTCACGACGTCGACACCATGCCTCCGAGCTGAAGCGGCCGACCCTCGGGGCGGGTCGTGTCAATCCCCCACGGCGAGCATCGGGCCGATGCGAGGATGGCCGCTCGCCACATGAAGGGATGCCGATGCCTGACTCCGCCATCGTCGAGACCGCCCGCGAGAGCTTCGGCTTCGAGGCGCTGCGCGAAGGGCAGCGTGAAGCGGTCGACGCGCTCGTCGAGGGTCGCGACGTCATCGGCGTCCTGCCGACGGGCGCCGGCAAGTCCGCGGTATACCAGCTCGCCGGGACGCTGCGTGACGGCGTCACTGTGGTCGTCTCACCGCTCATCGCACTGCAGAACGATCAGCTGGCACAGCTGGAGGACGCGCCGGACGCCCCGCGCGGCATCGTCCTCAATTCCACTCTCGGGGAGCGCGCGACCGCCGACGCGTGGGAGGCGCTCCGCACGGGCACGGCGCGCTTCGTCTTCCTCACGCCCGAGCAGCTGGCCAAGGATGCCGTCGTCTCGGCCCTGCGGGAGATCGGCGTGGGCCTTCTCGCGGTGGACGAGGCGCACTGCGTGGCCAGCTGGGGGCACGACTTCCGGCCGGACTACCTCCGGCTTGGCGCGGCGCGCGACCGACTGGGCAGACCGCCGGTCGTCGCCCTGACGGCGACCGGCGCGGAACCGGTCCGTGAGGAGATCGCCGAGCGGCTCGGGATGCGCGACCCGCTGCTGGTCGTGCGCGGCGTCGACCGCCCCAACATCGAGCTGACGGTGCACCGGGCGACATCCCCCGACGACAAGCGCCGCGCGGTGCTGCAGCTGGTTCCCGAGCTGCCACGGCCGGGCCTGGTCTACACCGCGACGCGCCGGGAAGCGGAGGAGTACGCGGAGGCGCTCGCCGAAGAGGCGGGCCTGCGCGCCGGCGTGTACCACGCGGGCCTCTCCGCCGCCGACCGTGCGGAGGCCCATCGGGCGTTCCTGCACGACGAGCTCGACGTCGTGGTGGCCACCAACGCCTTCGGCATGGGCATCGACAAGCCCAACGTCCGCTTCGTCGTGCACGCGTCCGTACCGGAATCGCTCGACGCGTACTACCAGGAGTTCGGTCGCGCCGGTCGGGACGGCGAGCCCGCCGACGCCGTCCTGTTCTACCGCTCCGAGGATCTCGGCATCCGGAAGTACTTCGCCTCGCGGAGCGTCGATCGCGACATGCTCGTCCGGATGCACCGCGCGATCTCCTCGGCGTCCGCGCCCCGGCGGATGAAGGGGCTCGCCGAGGAGCTGGGCATCTCGCCCCGCACGGCCACCGGACTGGTCAACCTCCTCGTCGAAGGCGGCGTCGCGCGGATGACCCGCCGCGGAGCCGCCGGCGACGCATCCGTCCCGCCGGAGGAGGCGGCTGCGCTCGCCGAGGCGGCGTCGGAGCGCCGGGAGCGGATCGAGCAGTCACGCCTGGAGGTCATGCGGCGCTACGCGGAGACGCGCGACTGCCGCCGTCGAGCGCTGCTGCACTACTTCGGCGACGACCTGCCCGACCCCTGCGGCCACTGCGACACCTGCCGGGCGGGCACCGCGCAGCGCGCGGCGGTCGACGAGGCGGCCGCGCCGTTCCCGATGGGCTCGGAGGTCGAGCACGTCGAGTGGGGTCGCGGGACCGTCTCGGCTGTCGAGGACGATCGCCTCACCGTGTTCTTCGAGGAACAGGGATACAAGACGCTCGCCCTCGACGCCGTGACCGAGAACCGGCTGCTCATCCTCGTCGAGTGATCGCCCGACGCGATGCGGGTCAGCGGGACTGGTAGATCGGCGCCTTGCCGTGCACCGCGTCGCCCACCTTGTGGATGCGGATGTCGTTCGTCGAGCCGATGATCCCGGGAGGTGACCCGGAGATCACGACCACCTTGTCGCCGACCTTCGCGAGGTCGTTCGACAGCAGGTAGTCGTCGACCTGGAGGAACATCAGGTCGGTGTGGGCCACGTGCTCGACGAGCGAGGACTGCACGCCCCACGTGACAGCCATGCGGCGTCGGATGGCCGGGTCCGGCGTGAAGCCGAGCATCGGGATGCGCGGTCGCAGGCGCGACATGCGCCGTGCGGTGTCACCGGACTCGGTGAAGATGCACAGGTACTTCGCCTCGACGAACTCGGCCACCTCCATGGCAGCCAGCGTGATGGCCCCGCCCTGCGTCCGAGGCTTGGTGCTGAGCGGCTGGATGCGCTCCAGTCCGTGCTCCTCGGTGGAGTCGATGATGCGCGCCATCGTCTCGACGACGGTCACCGGATACTTGCCGACGCTCGTCTCGCCCGACAGCATGACCGCATCGGCGCCGTCGAGGACGGCGTTGGCCACGTCGCTGGTCTCGGCGCGCGTGGGAACGGGGTTCTCGATCATGGACTCGAGCATCTGCGTGGCCACGATGACCGGCTTGGCCATGCGGCGGCACAGCTCGACGGCGCGCTTCTGCACGATCGGCACGGCCTCCAGCGGAAGCTCGACGCCGAGGTCGCCGCGCGCGACCATGATGCCGTCGAAGGCGTCGATGATCTCCTCGAGATTCTCCACGGCCTGCGGCTTCTCGATCTTGGCGATGACCGGGACGTGGCGTCCCTCCTCGGCCATGATGACGTGGACGCGCTGGACGTCCTTGGCGTCGCGCACGAACGACAGCGCGATGATGTCGGCGCCCGCGCGCAGACCCCACCGGAGGTCGGCCTCGTCCTTCTCGGACAGGGCCGGCACATTGACGGCCACACCCGGGAGGTTGATGCCCTTGTTGTTCGAGACCGGTCCCCCGACGACGACCTCGGTCGTCACGACGGTGCCGTCCGTCTCGATCACCTTGACGCGCACCTTGCCGTCGTCGATGAGCAGGAAGTCGCCCGGCTTGACGTCCTGCGGCAGGCCCTTGAACGTCGTCGAGACGATCTCCTTCGTGCCGAGGATGTCTTCCGTGGTGATCTTGAAGATGTCGCCGACGGCGAGATCGTGCGGGCCGTTCTCGAACTTGCCGAGCCGGATCTTCGGGCCCTGCAGGTCGACGAGGATCGCCACCGCGCGGCCGGCGTCGTCGGCCGCCTTGCGGACGTTGGCGAAGTTGTTCTCGTGGACCGAGTAGTCCCCGTGGCTCAGGTTGAAGCGGGTGACGTCCACGCCGGCGTCGATGATCGCGCGGACCATCTCATACGTCGATGTGGCCGGACCCAGGGTGGCGACGATCTTGGCGCGTCTCATCCGTGGTTTGTCTCCGGGGTATGTGGTGAAGGGGGCGAAATGCCTCGGCAAGCCTACGCGGGCTGCAGTCCGATGGCGACATCGTGCGGATGGACGGGAGCGGGCAGCTCGGTGTCGCCCATGAGGTACCGGTCGACCTCAGCGGCGGCGGCGCGGCCCTCGGCGATGGCCCACACGATGAGCGACTGCCCACGGCCGGCGTCGCCCGCGACGAACACGCCGGGGGTGGTCGTCTGGTAGTCCTTCTCGCGCCGGACGTTGCCACGGTTGGTGAACTCCGCGCCCAGCTGCTCCTGCAGCAGCGCCTGCTCGGGACCGGTGAAGCCCATGGCGATGAGGACGAGATCCGCCGGGATCTCGCGCTCGGTGCCGCTCTTGGGCACACGGCGCCCGTCGACGAACTCGGTCTCGGCCACGCGCAGCGCGCGGACCTCGCCCGCCTCGTTGCCGAGGAACTCGACGGTGGAGGCGAGGAAGCTGCGCTCTCCGCCCTCCTCGTGCGCGGACTGCACCTCGAACAGCGTCGCGGCCATCGGCCACGGCTGGTCCTCGGGGCGCTCCCCGGGTGGGCGGCGTCCGATCGCGAGGTTGGTGACGCTCAGCGCGCCGTGGCGGTGCGCGGTGCCGATGCAGTCGGCGCCGGTGTCGCCGCCGCCGATGACGACGACGTGCTTGCCCTCGGCGGTGATCTGGTTCGGCACGGCGTCGCCGGCGACCGCCCGGTTCGACTCGACGAGGTACTCCATCGCGAAGTGCACACCGGCGAGGTCGCGACCCGGGATGGGAAGGTCCCGGGGCACCGTGCTGCCCGTCGCGATGACGACCGCGTCGTAGCGCGCCCGCAGGTCGCTCCAGGAGATGTCCTTGCCGATCTCGACCCCCGCCCGGAACCGCGTGCCCTCGTCCTGCATCTGGCGCAGGCGCGCCTCGAGATGCCGCTTCTCCATCTTGAAGTCGGGGATGCCGTAGCGCAGCAGTCCGCCGATGCGGTCGTCGCGCTCGAACACCGCCACGGTGTGCCCCGCCCGGGTGAGCTGCTGCGCGGCCGCGAGACCGGCAGGGCCGGAGCCGACCACGGCGACGGTCTTGCCGGTCAGGCGCCCCGGCGGCTCGGGCTCGACCCAGCCGTTGGCGAAGGCCTCGTCGATGATCGAGACCTCGACCTGCTTGATGGTCACGGCGGGCTGGTTGATGCCGAGCACGCAGGCGCTCTCGCAGGGCGCCGGGCACAGGCGACCGGTGAACTCCGGGAAGTTGTTCGTCGCATGCAGGCGCTCGATCGCGGCACGGCCCTCACCGCGCCACATCAGGTCGTTCCACTCGGGGATCAGGTTCCCCAGCGGGCAGCCCTTGTGGCAGAACGGGATGCCGCAGTCCATGCAGCGTCCGGCCTGACGGCGCAGCACCGCCGAGTCGCCCGGCTCATAGACCTCTTTCCAGTCCATGATGCGCACCGGCACGGGCCGCCGCGGCGGCAGCTCGCGCTCGGTGACCTTGAGAAAGCCTTTCGGGTCAGCCACCCGTCACCTCCAGGATGCGGTTCCAGACGACGTCGCCGTCGGGGTCCAGCCCCTGAGCGACCGCCTCCTGGCGCGTCTGCAGCACCGCGGCGTAGTCGCGGGGCATGACGCGGACGAAATTCTGCAGCTCCGCCTCGAAGTTCTCGAGGAGGTCGCGTGCGAGTGTGGATTCGGTTTCGGCGAGGTGGTGCTCCAGCAGGTCGCGGAGGATCTCGGCGTCGCCGGAGCCGAGCTCGCCGAGCTCGAGCTCGCCGGTCGACAGCGCCTCGCGGTTGACCAGCTTCTGGTCCAGCCGATAGACGTACGCCGTGCCGCCCGACATCCCGGCGCCGAGATTGCGCCCTGTCGCGCCGAGGATGACCGCGAGACCGCCCGTCATGTACTCCAGCGCGTGGTCGCCGACACCCTCGACGACGGCGGTCGCACCGGAGTTGCGCACGAAGAAGCGCTCCCCCACGACGCCCCGCAGGAACATGGTCCCCTGCGTCGCGCCGTAGCCGATGACGTTGCCGGCGATGACGTTCTTCGACGCGTCGAACGCGGCGCCGCGCGGGGGCCGGATGACGATCTGCCCGCCCGAGAGCCCCTTGCCGACGTAGTCGTTCGAGTCGCCCTCGAGGCGGAGTGTGATGCCTGCGGGCATGAAGGCGCCGAAGGACTGTCCCGCCGACCCGGTGAGGTTCACCACGATGCTGCCCGAGGGCAGCCCGTTCTCGCCGCGGGCGCGGGTCACATGGTGTCCGAGCAGGGTCCCGACGGCGCGTTCGGTGTTGCGGATCGGCAGGTCGATGGTGACGTGACCGCCGTTGTCGATGACATCCCGCGCGCGCTCGAGAAGCGCCACGTCGAAGTGCTCGTCGAGCTCGTGCTTCTGGCTCGTGGTGTTCCTGCGCGGCTCGTCCTCCGAGAAGCGCGGGCCTTCCAGGATCGGCGTGAGGTCGAGGCCGTTGGCCTTCCAGTGCGCGACGGCGCCCTCGGTGTCGAGCAGGTCGCTGCGGCCGATGGCCTCATCGAGCGTGCGGAAGCCGAGCTCGGCGAGGTACTCGCGCACCTCCTGCGCGACGAACTCCATGAAGTTGACGACGAACTCCGGCTTGCCGGTGAAGCGCGAACGCAGCACCGGGTTCTGCGTCGCCACGCCCACCGGGCAGGTGTCCAGGTGGCACACGCGCATCATGATGCAGCCCGAGACGACCAGCGGCGCCGTGGCGAAGCCGAACTCCTCGGCGCCCAGCAGCGCGCCGATGATGACGTCGCGGCCGGTCTTCAGCTGGCCGTCGACCTGCACGACCACACGGTCGCGCATGCCGTTGAGCATCAGGGTCTGCTGCGTCTCGGCGAGCCCCAGCTCCCACGGCGTTCCGGCGTGCTTGAGCGAGTTCAGCGGGCTCGCACCGGTGCCGCCGTCGTGACCCGAGATGAGGATGACGTCGGCCAGCGCCTTCGCGGTGCCCGCGGCGACGGCACCGATGCCCGACTGGCTGACCAGCTTGACGTGCACGCGTGCGTCGGGGTTCGCCCGCTTCAGGTCGAAGATCAGCTGCTTGAGGTCCTCGATGGAGTAGATGTCGTGGTGCGGCGGCGGCGAGATCAGTCCCACGCCGGCCGTCGCGTGGCGCGTGCGGGCGACCCACGGGTACACCTTGGTGGGCGGCAGCTGACCGCCCTCGCCCGGCTTGGCGCCCTGCGCGAGCTTGATCTGGATGTCGTCCGCCTCGGTGAGGTACAGGCTCGTCACGCCGAACCGGCCGGATGCCACCTGCTTGATGGCGCTGCGCCGCTCGGGATCGAGGAGCCGCTCGACGTCCTCGCCGCCCTCACCGGTGTTCGACTTCGCACCCAGGCGGTTCATCGCGATGGCGAGCGTCTCGTGCGCCTCCTTCGAGATGGACCCGTAGCTCATCGCGCCGGTCGAGAAGCGCTTGACGATCGACGACACCGGCTCGACCTCGTCGATCGGCACAGGGGGGCGGGCGCCGGTGCGCAGGCGGAACATGCCGCGCAGCGTCTTCAGCTCCTCCGTCTGGTCGTCGACCAGCTTGGTGTACTCGCGGAAGATGTCGTACCGACGGGTGCGCGTGGAGTGCTGCAGCCGGAACACCGTGTCGGGGTTGAACAGGTGCGGCGAGCCGTCGCGGCGCCACTGGTACTCGCCACCGGTCCACAGTCGCTCGTGAGCGCGGGCTGCGGCATCCGCCGGGTAGGCGAAGGCGTGGCGCGCCTCGTTCTCGGCGGCGATCTGCTCGATGCCGATGCCGCCCAGCTTCGTCTCCGTGCCGGTGAAGTACGCGTCGACGAACTCCTGGCTGAGCCCGATCGCCTCGAAGATCTGGGCGCCCGAGTACGACGCGACGGTCGAGATGCCCATCTTCGACATGATCTTCAGCACGCCCTTGCCGAGCGCGTAGATGAGGTTGCGCACCGCCTTCTCGGGTGTGATGCCCGTGATGAAGCCCGTGCGGACCAGGTACTCGACGGTCTCCATCGCGAGGTACGGGTTCACCGCCGACGCGCCGTATCCGATCAGCATCGCGACGTGGTGCACCTCGCGGACGTCACCGGCTTCGGCGACGAGACCGACCTTCATCCGGTTCTCGTTGCGGATCAGGTGGTGATGCACCGCCGAGACGAGCAGCAGCGACGGGATGGGGACGAGGTCCTTGTTGGAGTCGCGGTCGGACAGGATGATGAACTCCACGCCGCGGGCGATCGCCTCATCGACCTCGGCGCAGATCTCGTCCAGGCGCGCCTTCATCGAGCCGGGACCGGCGTCGAAGTGGTACAGCCCGCGGATCGTGACGGCGGACCGCTCCGGGAGGGCGCGGTCGATGTGCTGGATCTTGGCCAGCTCGTCATTGTCGATGACGGGGAAGTCCAGCGTGACGCGACGAGCGTGATCCGGGCCGGAGGCCAGCAGGTTCGGCTCGGGCCCGAGTCCTGTCTTCAGGCTCGTGACGACCTCTTCGCGGATGGAATCCAGCGGCGGGTTGGTCACCTGCGCGAACTGCTGCGTGAAGTAGTCGAACAGCAGACGCGGGCGCTCGCTGAGCACGGCGACCGGCGTGTCGCTTCCCATCGCGCCCAGCGGCTCGGCGCCGGTCTGCCCCATCGGGGTGAGGAGGATGCGCACTTCTTCCTCGGTGTATCCGAAGGTGCGCTGGCGACGGGTGATGGAGGCGATCGGGTGCACGATGTGCTCGCGCTCGGGGAGGTCCGCGAGACGGACGCGTCCGGCGTCGAGCCACTCCTGCCACGGCTCGAGCTCGGCGAGCTCCGCCTTGATCTCCTCGTCCTCGACGATGCGGCGCTGGGCCGTGTCGACGAGGAACATGCGTCCGGGGCGGAGCCGTCCGCGACGCTTGATCCGCTCGGGCTCGAAGTCGAGCACACCGGTCTCGCTGCCGATGACGATCAGCCCGTCGGTGGTCTCGGTCCACCGGCCCGGGCGGAGTCCGTTGCGGTCGAGCGTCGCTCCCACGAGCGTGCCGTCGGTGAAGATGAGCGCGGCCGGGCCGTCCCAGGGCTCCATCTGCATCGAGTGGTACTCGTAGAACGCCCGCAGCTTCGGGTCGATGTCGGCCTGCTTCTCGTAGGCCTCGGGCACCATCATCATGATCGCGTGCGGGAGGCTGCGGCCGGTCAGGGTCAGCAGCTCGAGCACCTCGTCGAACGACGCCGAGTCGCTTGCTCCCTCGGTGCAGATGGGCAGCAGCGGCCGGATGTCGCCGAGCAGCTCGGACTCCAGCTGCGACTGCCGGGCGCGCATCCAGTTGCGGTTGCCGTTGACGGTGTTGATCTCGCCGTTGTGCGCGAGCATCCGCAGCGGCTGGGCGAGGGGCCAGGACGGGAAGGTGTTGGTCGAGTAGCGGGAGTGCACCACCGCGAGCTCGGACGCGAACCGCTCGTCCTGCAGGTCGGGGTAGAACGGCTCGAGCTGGAGCGTCGTCACCATGCCCTTGTAGCCGAGCGTCCGCGCCGACAGCGACACGAAGTAGGCGTCGAGCTCGGTGCGGGCGCGCTTGCGCAGCCGGTAGGTGCGGCGGTCCAGGGCGATTCCCGACAGCGCGGGTGCGTCCGCGACGGCAGGGCGCGACACGAACAGCTGCTCGAAGGCCGGGCGCGCTTGGAAGGCGAGCTTGCCCAGGTTCTCCTCGGCGGTCGGAACCTCGCGCCATCCGAGCACCGTGAGGCCCTCGGATGCCGCGATCTGCTCGATGCCGGCCTTCTGAGCCGCGCGCGCCTGGTCGTCACGGGGCAGGAACACCATGCCCGCGGCGTACTCCCCCACCGGCGGGAGATCGAAGTCGACCACCGCGCGCAGGAACGCGTCGGGCATCTGCGTCAGGATGCCCGCGCCGTCGCCCGTGCCCGCGTCCGAGCCGATCGCTCCGCGGTGCTCGAGGTTGCGAAGCGCCGTGAGCGCCAGGTCGATGATGTCGTGACCGGCATGGCCGCGAAGGGTCGCGACCATGGCCAGGCCACAGGCGTCCTTCTCGAAGGCAGGGTTGTACATCCCCTGCTTCCGCGGGAAGCCTGCGGTACCCGACGATGCGGGGGCGTGCGCCTGGGAAGAGGCGCCGTGACGGGGGCTCGAAGCCATACCTACCGTCCTCACGTTGATGCTCAAGATGGGACGACGTCGGCCCGGGACACGCGCTCCCGGCGGGAGGAGCGCGCTATTTCGTGGCGGGTGTGCTTGTGGCGCTGGCGCTGTCGACCTCGGACGCCGGGGGTTCGCTGACGTCGACGAAGTCGTCGGTGTCCTGCGATTGTACAGAACCTTCCTGGGCCCATTCGCGCCCCGGCACATATGGGGACGGTTCGATCCCGGGATGCCGGCGCTTCTGGGCCACGAGGATGACCAGTCCCAGGAGAACGCCGAGGATCGCCGCCCACACGTTGGTGCGCAGCCCCAGGATGATCTCGCTCGGGTCGATGCGGATCGACTCCCACACGATGCGCCCGGCGCTGTACCACACGAGGTAGAGCCCGAACAGGCGTCCCCACTGCAGACGGAGGCGTCGACCGGCCCACACCAGCACGACGACACCGGCGAGGTTCCAGACCACTTCGTAGAGGAAGGTCGGGTGGAAGAGGGTGCCCTCGGGAAGACCGATCGGCCACGCCGGGTTCGGGTACTCGATCTCCAGGCCCCACGGCACGTCGGTGGGCCACCCGAACAGCTCCTGGTTGAACCAGTTGCCGAAGCGGCCGACGGCCTGGGCCAGAAGCAGACCGGGCGCGAGCGCATCGGCGAAGGTCCAGAACCGGATGCCGGTCCACCGGCATCCGAGCCACGCGCCGATCGCGCCGCCGATGAGGGCGCCGTAGATCGCGATGCCGCCTTCCCAGATGAACAGCGCCGAGAGCGGGTTCGCGCCCTCGCCGAAGTAGAAGTCCCAGTGCGTCACGACGTGGTAGACGCGTGCGGCGATGATCGCCAGCGGCACGGCGAGGAGCGCGATGTCGATGACCACCCAGGGCTCGCCACCGCGCTTGGTGAGCCGGTGGTTGGTCCACAGCACGGCGAGGACGATGCCGGCGATGATGCACAGCGCGTAGATGTGGATACGGAGCGGCCCGATGTCGAAGTAGCTGATCGGCGGGCTCGGGATGCTGGCGACGACGCTCGCGGCGGCGTTGATCATGGGAGAACCGTGTCCTTGCTGGTGGTGTGTCGGCGGCGACCGACGTCAGAAGTCTAGTTCGCGGGGCGGGCCGTGCCCGCGGCCAGTCTCCTGGCCGTGTCGGCGAGCCCCTCGAGGCCGCCGTCGCGCAGCGCCCGCACGAGTGCGGTGCCGACGATCGCGCCGTCGGCGTACTCCAGCACGCCGCCGACCTGTTCGGGCGTGGAGATCCCGATGCCGACGCACGCGCGTTCGGCGCCGCGCTCCCGCAGGCGGCCGACGAGCGTCCGGGCGGCCGCGTCCAGCTCAGCCCGCTCACCGGTGATGCCCATCGTCGAGACGGTGTAGACGAACCCGGTGGAGCTCTGGACGATCAGATCGAGCCGCTCGTCGGTCGAGGTCGGCGCGGCGAGGAAGACGCGATCGAGTCCGGTGCGTCGGCTTGCCGCGATCCACTCCCCCGCAGCCTCCGGGGTGATGTCCGGCGTGATCAGGCCGGCGCCGCCGGCGGCGGCGAGGTCGTCGGCGTAGCGGTCGACGCCGTACTGGAGCACGGGGTTCCAATACGTCATGACGAGGACAGGGACATCCACGCGGCTGGTGATCTCCGCCAGCGCGGTGAACGTGTCGCGCAGCCGGAAGCCCGCGGCCAGGGCCGCCTGCGTCGCCTCCTGGATCACCGTGCCGTCCATCACTGGGTCGGAGTACGGCGGTCCGAGTTCGATGACGTCGGCACCGTTCTGCGCGAGCGTGACGGCGGCTTCGATGCTGTCACGGAGGCTCGGGAAGCCCAGCGGCAGGTAGCCGACGAAGGCGCCGCGCCCGGCGGCGTGCGCCGCGTCGATGGCGGCGGCGACCCGCGAGGTCATAGGTTGGTGCCCTCTCCCTTGGCCGCTTCGTCCGGCGGCGGCGTGTCCACCGGGCCGTCCTGGTCGTCGTACAGCCCGAAGTAGCGGGCGGCGGTGTCCATGTCCTTGTCCCCGCGCCCCGAGAGGCAGACGGCGAGCACGGCGTCCGGTCCCAGCTCGCGGCCGATCCGCAGCGCGCCGGCCAGGGCGTGCGCCGACTCGATGGCGGGGATGATCCCCTCGGTCTCGGACAGCAGTCGCAGGGCCTGCATCGCCTCGTCGTCAGTCGCCGGGATGTACTCGGCCCGCCCGATCGAGGCGAGCCACGCGTGCTCGGGCCCGACGCCGGGGTAGTCCAGGCCCGCGGAGATGGAGTGCGACTCGATGGTCTGCCCGTCCTCGTCCTGCAGGACGAAGGTCCTCGCCCCGTGCAGCACGCCGGGGCGACCGCGCTCGATGGAGGCGGCGTGGCGGTCGGTGTCGACGCCGTCGCCGGCCGCTTCCACGCCGTACAGCTTCACCGATTCGTCATCGAGGAACGCGTCGAACATGCCGATGGCGTTGGAGCCGCCGCCGACGCACGCCAGGACGGCGTCCGGCAGGCGGCCGGTCTCCTCGAGCAGCTGCGCGCGAGCCTCTTCGGAGATGACCTTCTGGAAGTCGCGGACCATCGCGGGGAAGGGATGCGGGCCCGCGGCGGTGCCGAAGATGTAGTTGGTGGTCTCGACGCTGGCGACCCAGTCACGGTACGCGTCGTTGATCGCGTCCTTGAGGGTGCGTGAACCGGTGCGGACGGCAACGACCTCCGCGCCGAGCAGGCGCATGCGCGCGACGTTCAGCGCCTGACGCTCGGTGTCGACCTCTCCCATGTAGATCGTGCAGTCCAGCCCGAACAGCGCAGCGGCGGTCGCCGTGGCGACACCGTGCTGCCCCGCGCCGGTCTCGGCGATGACCCGGGTCTTGCCCAGCCGCCGGGTCAGCAGCGCCTGTCCGAGCACGTTGTTGATCTTGTGGGACCCGGTGTGGTTGAGGTCCTCGCGCTTGAGGAACACCCGGGCGCCGCCGGCATGCTCGGCGAAGCGCGGCACCTCCGTGATGGGCGAGGGACGCCCCGCGTAGGAGTGCAGCAGCCGGGCCAGCTCGGCACGGAACGAGGGGTCGGCCATGGCCGCCTCGTACTCGGCGGTCAGCTCGTCGATCGCCGCGATGAGCGCCTCGGGCATGTAGCGTCCGCCGAAGTCCCCGAAGAAGGGACCGGACGCGTCGCGGAGTCTCACTCCGACTCCTTCCGTTCGCTCGCGCCCTCGGGCGCGCCGGCGTCGAGGAACGCCCGCAGCGTCGTGACCGGGTCGTTGGTGACGAGCGCCTCGCCCACGAGCACGACGTCGGCGCCGGCCGCGCGGTAGTGCGCGACATCCTGCGGCGTCAGGACGGCCGATTCGGCGATCTTGACGGCACCGGCCGGGATGCGGTCCACCAGCCGCCCGAACAGATCCCGGTCGAGGTGGAAGGTCGACAGGTCGCGTGCGTTGACGCCGACGAGCGAGGCGCCGAGGTCCGCCGCACGATCGATCTCGTCGGCCGAGTGGGTCTCCACCAGGGGCGTCATCCCGAGGTCCAGGGTGAGCCGGTGCAGCCGCGCCAGCAGATCCTGCTCGAGGGCGGCGACGATGAGCAGCACCAGATCGGCGCCCGACGCGCGCGCCTCGAGCACCTGGTACTCGGTCGCGATGAAGTCCTTGCGCAGCACGGGGAGACCGACCGCGGCCTTGACGGCCTCGAGGTCGGCGAGGCTGCCTTTGAAGCGGCGGCCCTCGGTGAGCACCGAGATCGCACTCGCCCCGCCCTCCTCGTACCGCCGCGCCTGCTGTGCGGGATCGGGGATGGCCGCGAGGTCGCCGCGTGAGGGGCTGGCGCGCTTGACCTCGGCGATGATCTTCACGCGGTCGGACGGGGCCAGAGCGGCGAGGGCGTCGAGGGCAGGGCGCTGCGCGAGCGCGGCGGCCTCGACCACAGCCGTCGGCCGCTCAGCCGCACGTGAGCGGGCGTCCTCCACCGCGCCGGCCGTGAGGTCGGCGAGCATGATCAGTGCTCTTTCGCGATGTACTTGGACCCGTTCGCGCCGTATCCGGCCTTGGCCATGATCCACCCCACGATGAGGCCGACGATCAGGAGCCCGGCAGACACCCATACCAGCAGCGGCATGTCGAGGAAGAAGAAGAGCGTGCCGAGGGCGACCGCGACGAGCATGATCACGACGGCCGTCCAGGCGGCGGGAGAGTGTCCGTGGCCGGGGTCGCCGATGTTGTTGCTCATAGGTGTCTCCTGGTTCAGCCGGGGGATGTCGCGGATTGCCGCTGGCCAGTCTATCGGTCAGGCGGTCGGATCCTCGCCACGCGACAGGTCGTCCCAGTCATCGATGGCGTCGTGCGGCCGTGAGCCCGCCGGCCCTGCCGCGTGCGCCGCGTCCTCGGTGCGGTACCGTCGCCCGACGCCGCCCCAGGAGCGGGCCGTGATGAGCGTGAAGATCCCGGATGCCGTCAGCACGATCCACACCGCGAGGGCGATGGGCGGCCATGCCGTGGCGGTGATGGTCGCGATCATGTCGGCGACACCGGGTGCGCCCGCGATGCCGGTGGACTCGGTGACGGTCGAGGCGACGGCGGCGGCCGGGTCGGCGAACACCACCTGCCCGCTCGTCCATGCCAGGATCCCGCCGATGGCCGTCGACAGCACCCCGAAGACGACGCGCAGCACGACGCCCACGATCGCCAGTGCGGCGCCGAGCGCCAGCACGGCCAGGCTCAGCGGCGCCAGCACCGGGATGGCCGCGGCGCCGGGCACCTCGAGGGCGTGTCCCGCGCCGTCGTCGAGCACGACGGTCAGCCACGTCTGCGTCGAGGAGATCACTCCGAGGGCCCCGCAGGCCACGGTGGCGACGACGGCGACCAGGCGCGCGCGCCGCTTCACCCGTCTCGCTCCGGTCCGGCCACGGGCTCGAGGTCGTCGGCGTCGAAGCACGTCCGCGTGCCGGTGTGGCAGGCCGGCCCCACCTGATCCACCTCGACCAGGATGGCGTCGCCGTCGCAATCCAGCCGGGCGCCGCGCACGAGCTGGATGTGGCCCGAGGTGTCGCCCTTGCGCCAGTACTCGCGGCGGGAGCGCGACCAGAACGTGACGCGCCCCTCGGTGAGCGTCCGGCGCAGAGCCTCGGCGTCCATCCAGCCCAGCATGAGCACCTCGCGGGTGTCCCACTGCTGGATGATCGCCGCGACGAGGCCGTCGGCGTTGAAGGCGACCCGCGAGATGCGCTCCTGGACCGTCTCGCTCATGCCGCCGCCACCTCCCGCACCGCGATGCCGTCGGCGGCCATCGCCGCCTTGACGTCGCCGACGGTCAGCTGGCCGGAGTGGAAGACGGATGCCGCGAGCACCGCGTCGGCGCCGGCGGCGATCGCCGGACCGAAGTGGGCGGCCTCGCCCGCTCCGCCCGACGCGATGACCGGCACGCTGGACAGCTCGCGCATCAGGCCGACCAGTTCCAGGTCGAAGCCCTGCTTCGTCCCGTCCGCGTCGATCGAGTTGACCAGGAGCTCGCCGGCACCGCGGTCGATCGCCTCCCGCGCCCATGCGAGCGCGTCCAGCGTCGTCTCGGTGCGGCCGCCGTGCGTGGTCACGACGAAACCGGACGGCGTGCGAGGCGACCGCTTGACGTCGAGCGAGAGCACGAGGACCTGCGCGCCGAAGCGGTCGGCGATCTCGTCCAGCAGCGGAGGGCGCGCGATCGCGGCGGAGTTGACGCCGATCTTGTCCGCTCCGACGGCGAGCAGCCGGGCCACGTCATCGGTGGAGCGCACCCCTCCCCCGACCGTGAGCGGGATGAAGACCTCTTCGGCGGTCCGGCGCACGACGTCGTAGGTCGTCGCACGGTCATCGACGGTCGCGGTCACATCGAGGAAGGTGATCTCGTCGGCTCCCTGTCGGAAGTACTCGCGGGCGAGCTCGACGGGATCGCCCATGTCGCGCAGATTCTGGAAGTTGACGCCTTTGACGACGCGGCCGGCGGCGACGTCGAGGCACGGGATGACGCGGCAGACCAGACTCATCACAGCCTCGCGTTGTGGATCGCCGTCACGAGGATCGCGCGTGCCCCGATGGCGTAGAGCGCGTCCATGACGTTGTTGACGCCGGAGCGCGGAACCATGACGCGCACCGCGACCCACTCCGGGTCTCGCAGCGGCGAGATGGTGGGCGATTCGATCCCCGGGGCGATGGCGACCGCGTCGTCCACGAGCCGCGCGGGCAGGTCGTAGTCCACCATCACGTACCGGCGCGCGACCATCACACCGCGCAGCCGACGCAGCAGCGTCTGCGTTCCGTCGGCCTCGTCGGGCGACGAGATGAGGACGGCCTCGGATTGCAGCAGCACGGGTCCGAAGATCTCGAGCCCCGCCTGGCGCAGCGTCGTGCCGGTGGACACGACGTCGGCGACGGCGTCGGCGACGCCGAGCCGCACCGCCGACTCGACGGCGCCGTCCAGCGGCACGAGGTCCACGGCCACGCCGTGCTCGTCGAGGAATCCGTCCACGAGCCCCGGGTAGGCCGTCGCGACGCGCATCCCCTCGAGGTCGGTCACGGCGGAGAAGCGGCCGGGAGGACCGGCGAAGCGGAAGGTCGAGTCACCGAATCCCAGCGCTTCGATCTCGCGTGCGCCCGGCATGCGCGCGTCCAGGAGCAGGTCGCGTCCGGTGATGCCGACATCCAGCGCCCCTGAGCCGACGTAGGTGGCGATGTCCTTGGGGCGCAGGTAGAAGAACTCGACGTCGTTGTGGGGGTCGATGACGTGCAGGTCCTTGGGGTCGCGACGACCCGTGTAGCCCGCCTCCCGGAGCATCTCGGAGGCGGTTTCGGCCAGCGAGCCCTTGTTGGGCACGGCGATTCGCAGCATGACGGCGGAACTTTCGGGTCGGAGGGCGGACGGGGACGCGCTCACAGATGTCGGTAGACGTCCTCGAGCGAGAGTCCCTTCGCGAGCATGAGGACCTGCAGGTGATACAGCAGCTGCGAGATCTCCTCCGCCGCGGCCTCCGTCGACTCGTACTCCGCCGCCATCCAGACCTCGGCGGCCTCCTCGACGATCTTCTTGCCGATCGCGTGGACGCCCGCGTCCAGCTGCGCCACGGTGCCCGATCCCTCGGGGCGCTCGGCCGCCTTGACGGCGAGCTCGGCGAACAGCGTGTCGAACGTCTTCACCATGCCAGGGTAGCGAACCTGAGACGGGTGGCGTCTCAGTGCCGGTGGGCGGCCGCCGCCGCGCGGAGTGCGGCGATGGCCGCGGACGGGTCTCCGGCGCCGAAGACCGCCGACCCCGCGACGAACGTGTCGGCGCCGGCCTCCGCCGCCTGCGCGATCGTGCTCTCGCCGATGCCGCCGTCGACCTGGAGCCACACCGAAGACCCCCGCCGCCGCGCCTCCTCGGCGAGAAGGCGCAGCTTCGGCATGGTCTCGGGCATGAACGACTGTCCCCCGAACCCCGGCTCGACCGTCATCACGAGGATCTGGTCGAACTCGTCGAGCACGTCGAGCAGCCCGTCCACGGGGGTTCCCGGCTTGACCGCCACACCTGCGCGCGCGCCGATGGCGCGCAGCCGCCGCGCCAGCGCCACGGGCTCCTGCGCCGCCTCGAGATGGAACGTGACCGACGCGGCGCCCAGCTCGGCGTAACCCGGGGCCCAGCGGTCGGCATCCGTGATCATCAGATGCACGTCCAGCGGGATCGGGCTCGTCGCCTGGATGCGCTGGACCATCTGGGGGCCGAACGTGAGATTCGGCACGAAGTGGTTGTCCATCACGTCGACGTGCACGAAGTCGGCGGCGGCGATCCGGGCGAGCTCGGACTGCATGTTGACGAAGTCGGCGGCCAGGATGCTGGGATTGATGCGTGTGCCGATGTCTCGGCTCAGGTCGTCACTCGAAGGCACACGGTCCATTATCGCCGAGCCGCCAGGCGGCCCCCGGCCGGGGCCGGGGTCAGGTCCGGCGGAGCAGACTGATCGACATCGCGTCGGTGTTGTGCCGATGCGGCCACAGCTGCGCCCGTCCGCTGCCGTCGGCTTGCGGCAGCAGCCCCGGGTCGGCGTCCGACAGTCCCGCGACGACGTCGCGCGCCGACATCTCCTCGAGCGCGTCGCCCCATTCCCGGCGCACCTCCGCGACGACCCCGGCGGTCTCCGCCAGGTGGGGCGAGCAGGTCACGTACGCCACGATGCCGCCGGGCTTGAGAGCTTTGATGGCGGCGTCGAGCAGCTCCTGCTGCAGGTCGACGAGAGCCGCGACATCGCTGGGCGCCTTGCGCCAGCGCGCCTCGGGGCGCCGTCGCAGCGCACCGAGGCCGGTGCACGGGGCGTCGACGAGGATGCGGTCGTAGGTGGCCGGCGCGCCGCCGGCGCGCGTGCGGCCGTCCTCCTCCGAGACGGGCACCTCCAGCGGCACGCCCGCGAGAGCCTGCCGCACCAGGCCCGCGCGCGACGGTGAGATCTCGTTGGCTTCGAGCCGGGCGCCGTGGGCGAGGGCCTCCGCAGCCAGGACCGCGGTCTTCCCGCCCGGCCCCGCGCACAGGTCCAGCCACCTCTCCCCCTCGGAGATCGGCACCGCACGGGAGAGGGCGAGGGCGGCAAGCTGGGAACCCTCGTCCTGCACACGGATGCGACCGTCCGACCCGCGCACGACGGCGTCGGGATCCCCGCCGCCCAGCCGGAAGCCGATCGGCGAGAACGGCGTGCGGCGCGCGTCCTCGGGCGGCTCGGCGATGCCGGGCAGGGCTGCCATGGTCACGCGCGGAGCGGCGTTGTCGGCCGTGAGCAGCGCCTCCAGCTCGTCGGCGCGGTCCTCCGCGGCCAGGGCGCGCCGGAAGGCACGCACGACCCAGACCGGGTGGGAGAAGAGCAGCCCCAGCTGCTCATCGTCGGAGCGCGCGGTGGCCGCCACCCGGGTCATCCAGTCCCCCGGCGTGTCACGCGAGACGCGTCGGAGCACCGCGTTGGCGAATCCCGCTGCCCCGCGGCCGCCCGCCCGACGCGCGAGCTCGACGGATTCGTTGACCGCGGCGTGCGAGGCCACGCGCGTGGACAGCAGCTGATGGACGCCCAGTCGCAGCGCGTCCAGCACGGCGGGATCGATCTCGTGCACCGGCCGGTCCGCGGCGATCGCGATCACCGCGTCGTACGTCCCCTGCCGTCGGAGCGTGCCGTACGCCAGCTCGGTCGCAAGCGCCGCGTCGGCGCCCGACAGGCCGGCGCGCGCGATCGCGGTCGGCAGCAGCAGGTTGGCGTACGCGTCCGACTCGTTGACGGCCCGGATCGTCTCGTACGCGACGCGACGCGCGCCGACGGTGCCGTTCATGCGCCCGCCACCGGCGCGTCCGAACGCAGCCCGCGCCACCAGTCAGCCGCCCGCATCGGGCCCTTGCCCGCCGGCTGGACGACCTCGAGCACGACCGGCGCATCCCCGGTGCCCACGAGCACCGCCTTGCCGTGGGAGGCGAAGTGCCCCGGCGCCGGAGCCGGCGCATCGGCCGGCGCCCGCCGCGCGCCGAGGATCTTCAGCCGCGTCCCGTCCAGCGTCGTGTGCGCGCCGGGCTCCGGCGTCACGCCGCGGATGCGCGCGAGCACCGCCTCGGCGCCGTCGGTCCACCGGATCCGGCCGTCGTCGTCGGCGAGCTTGCCGGCATACGTCGGGGTGCCCTCCTGCGGACGCGCGACCGCGGTGCCGTCGGCGATCGCGTCGACCACCTCGGCGAGCAGATCCGCCCCGGATGCCGCGAGCTCGTCCAGCAGCTCTCCGGCGGTGACGTCGGCCGGGATGTCGCAGGACCTCTCCGCGTACACCGCGCCGGCATCCAGCTCCGGCACGAGCTGGAAGACGCTCACGCCGGTGCGACGGTCGCCGGCGATGAGCGCGTGCTGCACCGGCGCCGCGCCGCGCCAGCGCGGCAGCAGGGAGAAGTGCAGGTTGATCCAGCCGTGACGGGGCGCGGACAGCAGCGGCTCGCGCACCAGTCCTCCGTACGCCACGATCACGCCGAGGTCGGGGTCTCGGGCCGTCAGATCGGCTGTCACATCGGCGTCCAGTCGATCGGCGCGCAGGACCTCCAGCCCCAACTCCTCAGCCGCCGCGGCGACCGGCGACGGCGTCAGCACGCGCTTGCGCCCGAGCGGCGCATCCCTGCGGGTCACGACGGCCACGATGTCGTGGCCGGAGGCTGCGAGCCGGCGCAGCGACGGAACCGCAGGCGCCGGCGTGCCGGCGAAGACGAGACGCATGAAGTCCTTCACAGGTCGAGGTCGGGCACGTCGACCCGAACCCTCAGTGTATTCGCCGGCGCCGGCTGCCGACCCTTCCCCGGGCGGCGGGCGCCGACCGCCTGGCTGACCACGGACGCCCGCAGCGACGCCGCGACCCGCGCCCCCAGCGCGTACTCGAACCGCACCAGCGCGCGGACGCTCTCGTCTCGCGCGAGCGGACCCAGCACCGCCTCGTGGTCGAGCTCGGGGACGGCCCGCCGCAGCTCCTCCAGCGCCGTGTCCACCGCGCGCCGCGACCCCTCGACGGCGGCGACGCGGACCGTCGGAGGCATCCGCAGCGGGGCGCGGTCGGCGAGCTCGGCCCGCGCGTAGGCCGGCTGCGTCCACGTCGCCAGCGCACGGGCCACCGGCCCGGTCACCCCCACGAGATGGACCGGCGCGTCCGGGGCCGCCAGCGCCGCGGCGTTGGACCACCATCGCAGGCACGACTCCCCGATCCGCAGATCCTCGGCCAGCAGCATCCGGTCCCCGTCCAGCAGGATGACCGCCCGGTAGCCGCCGACGGCGAGCGGCTCGGCCCCGCGTGTGGCGACCACGAGCGCGGGCCGGTCGTCGATCGTCGCGACGGGATGGTCGCCGTCGGCGACGATCACGCGGGTGCCGGGGAACGCGCGCCCGAGTTCGTCCGCCGTGCGCTCGCTGCCGGAGGACGCCATGCGCACCCGCGTCGAGGAGCACTCCGGGCACGCCCAGCCCGTCGCCGAGCGTCCGCACCACGAGCACGCGGGCACGGCGCCGTGGCGCGCCGCGTGCAGCGGCCCGCCGCAGTGGGCGCAGCGCGCGGGATGGCGGCACTGCGCGCACACCAGGACCGGAGCGTAGCCCGGGCGCGCCACCTGCACGAGCACGGGGCCGGACTCCAGGGCCTCGCGGGCGGCCGCGAACGCCGACGAGGGCACCCGCGCGCCCCGCGACTCCCCCTCGCGGGTCGCGCTGAGGACCACTCGGGGACTGCGCCGCCGCGCCGCGGGCACCTCTCGAAGCCACCCGACGGCCACGAGCCGCTCGACGTCCGTGGTGCGGGTGTGCCCGGCGAAGAGGAGGGCGCCGCCATCGAGCTCCTGACGCAGCAGGGCGGCGTCACGCGCGTGCACCCCGGGACTGAGCGGCTCCGCCAGCAGCGGGTCGCCGTCGTCCCACACGGCGATGAGCCCCACATCCGCCGCCGGAGCGTACACGGTGGAGCGGTTGCCGATGACGATGCACGGCGCGTCGGCGATCGTCCGCAGGTAGGCGGCGTAGCGGGCGGGACCGCTCTGCTTGGCATCGTCGCGCACCAGCGCATCGGAGGGCACACGGCTCGCGAGGGCCGCCTCGAGCTGCGCGCGGTCGCGATGATCGGGAACCGCCACGACGGCGCTCCTGCCGCGCGCGAGCGTGTGGACCGCGGCGGCGGCCAGCAGCAGCGCCCACGAGCCCACCGGCGTGCCGTCCTCGAGAAGCGCCGGCGCGGGCGGCGCGTCGACCGCGACCCGTGCACCCTCGTCGAGCGCGTCGGGGAGCGCCGGGAACTCCGCGAGCACGGATGCGCACCAGGACTGCGCCTGCGGCGAGACCGCCGGCGGCGCCGGCGGGTCGGAGGCGAGCCACGCCTTCTCGGCCCGCACCATCCGCCGCGGGATCGCCAGCCGCAGGATGTCTCCGGCGGAGCCCGCGGCGCGGTCGGCCGCCCTCCGGGCGAGCGCGTACAGCCGAGGCGTCAGGACCGGCACCGGCGAGACGACCGCGTCGAGCTCGGAGAGCGGCCGGTCGGAGACGTCCGGCTCGCCCACCTCGACGAGGTACCCCTCCACCACGCGACCGGCTGTGCGCAGCGGCACGCGCACGCGCACGCCCGGCACGGCCGCATCCGCCAGCTCGGCGGGGATGGCGTAGTCGAAGAGGCGGTCCAGCTGCGGAAGCGGCGAGTCGATGAGCACGCGGGCGACGCGGCGCGCGGTCATGCTGCCGCCCGCCGAGGCATCCGCTTCCCGCTCACCGCGCTCACGCGGCCGTCGTCAGAGCCCGGCGGCCGCGCGCAGGGCCTCCGCGCGATCGGTGCGCTCCCACGTGAACTCGGGCAGCTCACGGCCGAAGTGCCCGTAGGCGGCCGTCCGCGCGTAGATGGGCCGGAGCAGATCGAGCTGATCGATGATCGCCTTCGGCCGCAGATCGAACACCTCGAGGATGGCACGGGTGATCGCCTCGTCGGAGACACGGCCGGTGCCGAAGGTCTCGACGTACAGGCCGACCGGCTTGGCCTTTCCGATGGCGTACGCGACCTGCACCTCGAGGCGCTCGGCCAGCCCGGCGGCCACGGCGTTCTTGGCCACCCAGCGCATCGCGTACGCAGCGGAGCGGTCGACCTTCGACGGGTCCTTGCCGGAGAAGGCTCCGCCGCCATGGCGGGCGGCGCCGCCGTAGGTGTCGATGATGATCTTGCGGCCGGTGAGCCCCGCGTCGCCCTTGGGGCCGCCTGTCACGAACGGACCGGCGGGGTTGATGTAGTACTTCACATCCGGAAGATCCAGTCCCGTCGCCTCGAGGACCGGATCGATGACCTCGGCCCGCACGGCGGCGCGCAGCGCCTTCTGCGAGATGTCCGGGTGGTGCTGCGTCGACAGCACGACCGACTCCACCGTCTTCGGCGTGGCGCCGTCGTACCCGAGCGTCACCTGCGTCTTGCCGTCGGGACGCAGGAACGGCAGCTCGCCGGAACGGCGGACCTCGCTGAGGCGCTCGGCCATGCGGTGGGCGGTCCACGACGCCATCGGCATGAGCTGCGGCGTCTCAATGGTCGCGAAGCCGAACATGATGCCCTGGTCGCCGGCGCCCTGCAGATCGTGCGGGTCCTCGGACCCGTCCTCCCGCCGCTCGAACGCCTTGTCGACGCCGGCGGCGATGTCGGAGGACTGCGCGCCGATCGACACGCTGACACCGCACGAATCGCCGTCGAACCCGGTGTCGCTGGAGGTGTAGCCGATGCGATTGACCACGTCGCGCACGATCGCGGGGATCTCGACATAGGCGGACGTCGACACCTCGCCTGCGACGTGGACGAGTCCTGTCGTCACGAGGGTCTCGACGGCCACGCGCCCTCGGGGATCGTCAGCGAGGATCGCGTCGAGGATCGAGTCGGAGATCTGGTCGCAGATCTTGTCGGGATGCCCCTCGGTGACGGATTCGGACGTGAACAGACGCAGGTCGGTCATCGATGCTCCAGGTCGGGATGGGCCGGCACCAGTATGCCCCCGAGGGCGGACAGCGCCGCCTCGGGGGCATCGGGACGTCAGGGGCTACTCGGCGGCGCGCAGGCGCAGCTTGTCCTCGTTGATCTCGTGGAGCGCGATCGTCAGGGGCTTGTCCTCGACGGTGGAGTCGACGAGCGGGCCGACGTTGTCGAAGAGGTTGCCCTCGTGCAGGTCGGAGTAGTAGTCGTTGATCTGGCGCGCGCGCTTGGCGGCGTAGATGACGAGCTGGTACTTCGAGTCGACCTTCTCGAGCAGGCTGTCGATGGGGGGCTCGATGATGCCCTGGTTCGTTCCGGCCATGGCGAAACCTCCTGGATCGGATGACGGCGTGGAAGTCTGAGCGCCCCGATGTGCCGGGGCATCCCACCATTCTACGGGAGCGGGCGGCGGTCAGCGCGCCAGCCGCGCGACCTCCTCGGCGGCGCGGGCCACGTCGTCGTTGACGACGCGGTAGTCGAACTCCCCCTGCGCGGCGAGCTCGGTCTTGGCGGTCCGCAGCCGACGGGCGCGTTCGGGGCCGTCCTCGGTTCCGCGGCCGACGAGCCGCTGGACGAGCTCGTCCCAGCTGGGAGGCAGCAGGAACACCAGCGTCGCGGACGGATCGGCGGCCCTCACCTGGCGCGCACCCTGCAGATCGATCTCCAGCAGCACCGTCCGCCCTTCGCCGAGGGCCTTCTCGATCGGCGCGCGCGGCGTCCCGTAGCGGGAGGCGTTGTGCACCGTGGCGTACTCGAGCAGCTCGCCCTGGGCGATCATCCGGTCGAACTCCTCGTCGTCGACGAAGAAGTAGTGCTCGCCGTCGACCTCGCCCGGACGAGGCTTGCGGGTCGTCGCCGAGACCGAGAGGTGGATCTCGGGGTGGTGCTCCTTGATGTAGGCCGCGACCGTCCCCTTGCCCACCGCCGTCGGCCCCGCCAGGACGATCAGGCGGCTGCGTCCGGCGCGCGGCTCCAGTTCGGGCCACCGCGCGTCCAGGAACCGGCGCAGCGCGTCCCGCTGGCGCGTGCCCAGGCCGCCCAGCCGTTTGACGGGCGAGATGTGCAGCTCGCGCAGGATCCGGTCGCGCTTGCCCTCGCCGATCGCCGGGATGGCGGTGAGGAACTCGGTGACCCGCATCGCGCCGGCGGGCGACTCGGGCTCGTCGAGGGCGCGCCGCAGGAGCTCTTGCGGCGTGATGACCCGCATCGCGACGTCCTTCTTCAGGGCGGCGCGCTCTCGCCGCGCGGCGACGGCGCGGCGCGACGCGGCGATGCGATCGACTTCGGGCGGGGTTCGTGAATCAGGCATCGGAACCACCACGGTACATCGCGGCGCGCTCGGCGATCCGTTCCGCGAGCCGCCCGGGACCCGCCGACAGGACGCTTCGGCTCTCGGATGCCACCACGTTGGGGGCGGCGTCGCCGAAGAGGCCGGAAAGGTCTGCGGGCTGCGCGCCCTGCGCGCCGAATCCTGGTGCGAGGATCGGCGCGCCGCGCAGCGCGTCGTCGCTCAGCCCCACCGCGGCGCGGTCCACGGTCGCGCCGACGACGAGACCGATGGGGCCGAGGCCGCCCTGGAAGGCGGCGGAGGCGTTGACCCATGCGATGTCGCGCGCCACGCGCTCGGCCACGGACTGGTCGTCCGTGGCGGCGACGTCGACGGTGCGCGCGCTCTGCAGGGCGAACGCCTCGGGATTGCTCGTGGCCGCCAGGACGAACGCGCCCTTGTCGGCGCGCACGGCGGCGGTGAGGGCGGGGCGCAGCGCGTCGGCGCCGAGGTACGGGCTGAGGGTCACCGCGTCCGCTTCCAGCGGCGAGCCAGGCGTCAGCCACGCGGCGACGTAGCCGTCCATCGTCGAGCCGATGTCCCCGCGCTTGGCGTCGGCGATCACCACCAGCCCCGCCGCGCGCGCGGCCGCGAGCACGGCTTCGAGCGCCGCGAAGCCGGCGGAGCCGTACCGCTCGAAGAAGGCGACCTGCGGCTTGACGATCCCCACGCGGCCGGCGGCGGCCTCGACGACGCGCAGCCCGAAGTCGCGGGCGGACGCCGCCGAGGCATTCAGCCCCCACTCGCCCAGGAGGTGCTCATGCGGATCGATCCCCACGCACAGCGGCCCGTGGTCGTCGAGCGCGCGGCGCAGTCGCGTGCCGAAAGACGTCACGCGCCCGCCCCGCGCTCGGCGGCGTACTCCTGGAGGCTCTTGACGGCGAACCCGTCCCGCAGCACCGGCAGTGCGCTCACCGCGGCGCCGAGCACGGCCATGGTGGTGAACAGCGCCTTGTCGCCCGCCACCGCCGCCGCGCGGATCTCGTAGCCGTCGGCGCGCGCTGCGCCGCCGCTGGGGGTGTTCACCACGATGTCGATCTCTCCGGCATTGATGAGGTCGACGATGTTGGTGCCCCCCGACTCCTGGGTCTCGGAGAACTTCTCCACGACGCGGACCTCGATGCCGTTGCGTGCCAGGATCTCCGCGGTGCCCTCGGTGGCGACCAGGTCGAAGCCGAGCTGCCGCAGCCGGTGCGCCGGAAGGATCACCGCCCGCTTGTCGCTGTCGGCCACCGAGATGAACACCGTGCCCTGCAGCGGCATCCCGCCGTACGCGGCCTGCTGGGACTTCGCGAATGCGGTCGGGAAGTCGCGGTCGATGCCCATCACCTCGCCGGTCGAGCGCATCTCCGGGCCCAGGACGGAGTCCACCGTCTGACCGTCGGCGGTGCGGAACCGCTTGAAGGGCAGCACAGCCTCCTTGACGGCGACCGGCGCGTCCAGCGGCACCCGCGATCCGTCCTGCGCGGGCAGCATCCCCTCGGCCTTCAGCTCGGCGATGGTCGAGCCCGCCATGATGCGCGACGCGGCCTTGGCCAGCGGAATGCCCAGCGCCTTGGACACGAACGGGACGGTGCGGCTCGCCCGGGGGTTGGCCTCGATGACATAGAGCACGCCGGCCGAGATCGCGAACTGCACATTGAGGAGCCCCCGCACCCCCACGCCATCGGCGATCGCGTGCGTGGCCTCGCGCACCCGGTCGATGTCCGTGCGTCCCAGGCTCACCGGCGGCAGCGTGCAGCTGGAGTCGCCGGAGTGGATGCCGGCCTCCTCGAGGTGCTCCATGACGCCGCCGATGTAGAGGTCCTGCCCGTCGTACAGCGCATCGACGTCGATCTCGATCGCGTCGTCGAGGAACCGGTCGACCAGGAGCGGCATGCCGGGCCCGATGATCGCCTGATCGGCGACCCGCACGAAATAGTCGCGCAGCGCCGGGGTGGAGTAGACGATCTCCATGCCGCGGCCGCCCAGGACGAAGCTGGGGCGGACGAGCACCGGGTAGCCGATCTCCTCGGCCACGGCGACGGCGCCCTCGACGTCGATCGCCGTGCCGTTGCGGGGCGCGACGAGGCCCGCCTGGTCGAGGAGCCGGGCGAACTGCTCGCGCTCCTCCGCCAGATCGATCGCGGCGGGACCGGTGCCGAGGATCCGGTAGCCGGCGTCCTCGATGCCCTTGGCGAGCCCGAGCGGCGTCTGGCCGCCGAGCTGGCAGATGACCCCGAGGATCTCGCCGGACTGCGCCTCGGCGTGGAGCACCTCGAGCACGTCCTCGAGCGTCAGCGGCTCGAAGTACAGCCGGTCCGAGGTGTCGTAGTCGGTGGACACCGTCTCGGGGTTGCAGTTGACCATGATGGTCTCGTAGCCGGCATCGGCCAGCGCGAACGACGCGTGGACGCACGAGTAGTCGAACTCGACGCCCTGCCCGATGCGGTTGGGGCCGGAGCCGATGATGACCACCTTGGTGCGCTCCGACGGCGAGACCTCGGTCTCGGCGTCGTAGCTGGAGTAGTGGTACGGCGTGAGCGCCGGGAACTCCCCCGCGCAGGTGTCGACCGTCTTGTACACCGGCCGGATGCCGAGGCCGTGCCTGATCCGGCGCACCTCGGCCTCGGTGAGGCCCCGCAGCTGCGCGAGCTGGGCGTCGCTGAAGCCGTGCTCCTTCGCGATGCGGATGGTCGCGGCATCCAGCTCGTCCGCCTGCCGCACGTACTCGGCGACGTCGTTGATGAGCACGATCTGGTCGAGGAACCACGGGTCGATCTTGGTCGCCTCGAACGCCTGCTCGACGGTCGCCCCCTTGCGCAGTGCCTGCTGCAGCACGACGATGCGTCCGTCGGTCGGGGTCTTCGCGATCTCGAGGAGCTCCTCCACCGAGCGCGGCTCGTCGCCCCAGTGGAAGCTCGACCCGCGCTTCTCGAGGGAGCGCAGCGCCTTCTGCAGGGCGGTGGCGTAGTTGCGGCCGATCGCCATCGCCTCGCCCACGGACTTCATGGTCGTGGTGAGCGTCGCGTCGGCGGCCGGGAACTTCTCGAAGTTGAATCGCGGCACCTTCACGACGATGTAGTCCAGCGTCGGCTCGAAGCTCGCCGGCGTCACCTTCGTGATGTCGTTGGGGATCTCGTCGAGGCGGTAGCCGATGGCGAGCTTCGCGGCGATCTTGGCGATCGGGAAGCCCGTCGCCTTCGACGCCAGTGCCGACGATCGCGACACGCGCGGGTTCATCTCGATGACGATCACGCGACCGGTCTCGGGGTCCACCGCGAACTGGATGTTGCAGCCTCCGGTGTCCACTCCCACGGCGCGGATGATGTCGATGCCGATGTCGCGCAGCTTCTGGTACTCGCGGTCGGTCAGCGTGAGCGCGGGCGCGACGGTGATGGAGTCGCCGGTGTGGACCCCCACCGGGTCGACGTTCTCGATGGAGCACACCACCACCGTGTTGTCGGCGGTGTCGCGCATGAGCTCGAGCTCGTACTCCTTCCAGCCGAGGATCGACTCCTCCAGCAGCACCTCGCTCGTGGGCGAGTCGTGCAGACCGGCACCGCCGATCCGGCGGAGGTCCTCCTCGTTGAAGGCGAAGCCCGAGCCGAGGCCGCCCATGGTGAACGAGGGGCGCACGACCAGCGGGTAGCCGAGCTTCTCGGCGCCGGCGAGCAGGTCCTCCATGGAGTGGCAGATGACGGATGCCGCAACGTCGGCGCCGGCCTCGAGGACGAGCTCCTTGAAGATCTGGCGGTCCTCGCCCTTGCGGATCGCGTCGACCTTCGCGCCGATGAGCTCGACGCCGTACTTGTCGAGGATGCCGCGGTCGTGCAGGGCCATCGCGGCGTTCAGGGCCGTCTGGCCGCCGAGGGTCGGCAGGATGGCGTCCGGCTTCTCCTTGAGGAGGATCGTCTCGATGACCTCGGGCGTGATCGGCTCGATGTAGGTGGCGTCGGCGAAGTCGGGATCCGTCATGATCGTGGCGGGATTGGGGTTCACCAGGATCACGCGGATGCCCTCGGCGCGCAGCACGCGGCACGCCTGGGTGCCCGAGTAGTCGAACTCGGCGGCCTGGCCGATCACGATCGGACCGGAGCCGATCACGAGGACGCTGCGGATGTCGGGGCGCTTGGGCATCAGTGGGCGTCCTTCTTGGTCGCGAGGTGCTCCACGACCAGGTCGCGGAAGCGGTCGAACAGGTAATTGGCGTCGTGCGGGCCGGCAGCGGCCTCGGGGTGGTACTGCACCGAGAAGGCCGGGATGTCCAGGGCGCGCAGGCCCTCGACGACGCGGTCGTTGAGGCCGACGTGGCTCACCTCGACGCGCCCGTAGCCGTTCGGGCTCTCGAACGCACCCTCCAGCGGCGCGTCGACGGCGAAGCCGTGGTTGTGGGCGGTGATCTCGACGCGACCGGTGGTCTTGTCGAGCACGGGCTGGTTGATGCCGCGGTGACCGAACGGCAGCTTGTAGGTGCCCAGGCCCAGGGCGCGCCCGAGGAGCTGGTTGCCGAAGCAGATGCCGAAGAACGGCAGTCCCTCGTCGAGCACGCCGCGCAGCAGGTCCACGTGGTCGCCGGATGCGGCCGGGTCGCCCGGGCCGTTGGAGTAGAACACCGCGACCGGGTCGATCGCGCGGATCTGCTCGATCGTGACGTCCTGTGGCAGCACGTGCACGTCGAAGCCTCGCGCCGCGAGGTTGTTCACCGTCGCCTGCTTGACGCCGAGGTCCAGCACGGCGAGATTCCCGATGCGCTCCCCCGTCGCCGGCGTGACCTGCACCGCGGGGACGGAGACCGAGGCGGAGAGGTTCCGTCCTGCCATCTGCGGTGCCTCCTGCACGAGGCGAAGCTGCTCGTCGGGGTCGAGCGCGGCCGCCTCGCCCGAGAAGATGCCGCCGCGCATGCTGCCGGCCGAGCGGATGTGGCGGGTCACGGCGCGCGTGTCGATGCCGCTGATGCCGACGACGCCATCGCTCACGAGGGCATCGTCGAGCGACTCCTCGGCACGCCAGTTCGACACCACGCGGGAAGGGTCGCGCACGATGTAGCCCGACACCCAGATGCGACGGGACTCGGTGTCCTCGCCGTTCATGCCGGTGTTGCCGATGTGCGGCGCCGTCTGCAGGACGATCTGTCCGGCGTACGACGGGTCGGTGAGGGTCTCCTGATAGCCGGTCATGCCGGTGGCGAAGACGACTTCGCCGAGCGTGGTGCCCCGCGCTCCGTACGCGCGGCCGGTGTGACGCGTGCCGTCCTCGAGGACGAGAACGGCGGGATCGTTCTGGAAGAGGGAGGTCATGAGGAGGTTCCCGTCTGGTTCGGGTGGCGGATGCCGGCGATCGCGTCCGCGAGGGCGCGGGCCGAGGCATCCTGCGGGCGGAAGTAGGAGTCGACGATCGTGGCGTCGTCGATGCGCCATGACAGGCGCACGAGGCCGTCGCGTTCGACGACGCGGTCGATGGTCACGGTGGCCTGCGCGACGTCGGCGATGCGGTCCACGGTCACGACGATGCGGGGCCGGCCGGTGAGGTCGATCGCCACCCCGGCGTCGGTCACGGTGACCTCGGCGCGCGAGCGGAAGCCCAGGCCCTTGATCGCGAGCCGCTCGAGCGGCTCCCCGTGACGGGTCGTGGCGACGTACAGGCTCGGGAAGACACCGGTCACAGCGGCCCCCGAGGGCAGGTCGCCGCCGGGCGGGACGAGGCCGGCGTCGCGTCGGGTGCGTCGCCACCACGCCCAGGCCAGCAGACCCAGCAGCGCCAGGGCGACCAGGACGATGACGAGGAGGGCGGCTTCGCGGGTCATGCGCGCACCCCGGGGCTCTCCAGCAGCGCCCCGTCTGCGACGGTCACCGTTCCCCGGTGCAGCGTCCAGCGGACCTCGCCGGGCAGGTCGCGGCCGACGTAGGGCGAGTTGACGCTGCGGCCGCGGAGATCCTCGGTGGTGAACGTGCGCACCGGAGACGGGTCGTACAGGGTGACCGAGGCGGGCTGACCGGCCGTGAGCGGGGTGCCGTGCCCGGCGAGCCGGCCGATGCGCGCGGGCTCGCGGGACATGATGCGCGCGACGTCGCCCCACGTGATCAGGCCGGTGTCGACCATCGCCTGCTGCACCACGCGCAGCGCGCTCTCGAGACCCACCATGCCGTTCGCGGCGGCGTGCCACTCGCACGCCTTGGCCTCGGCGGGGTGCGGCGCGTGGTCGGTCGCGACGATGTCGATCGTGCCGTCGGCGAGGCCCTCGCGGACCGCGAGCACGTCCTCCTCCCGGCGCAGCGGCGGGTTGACCTTGAATCGGGCGTCGTAGTCGCGCACGAGCTCCTCCGTCAGGAGCAGGTGATGAGGTGTGACCTCGGCGGTGACGTCGACACCGCGCTTCTTCGCCCAGCGGATGATCTCGACAGAGCCCGCTGTGGACAGATGGCACACGTGCAGGCGCGAGCCGACGTGCTCGGCCAGCAGCACGTCGCGCGCGATGATCGACTCCTCCGCGACCGCCGGCCATCCGGCGAGCCCCAGCTCGGCCGACACGGCGCCCTCGTTCATCTGGGCGCCCTCGGTCAGGCGCGGGTCCTGCGCGTGCTGCGCGATGACACCGTCGAACGCCTTCACGTACTCCAGCGCGCGTCGCATGATGAGCGGATCCCACACGCAGAAGCCGTCGTCGCTGAACACGCGGACGCGCGCGCGCGAGTCCGCCATGGCGCCCAGCTCCGCCAGGCGCTCGCCCCGCTGCCCGACGGTGACGGCGCCGATCGGCTGCACGGTGACGAAGCCGGCCGCCTCGCCGAGCGCGAGCTCCTGCTCCACGACGCCGGCGGTGTCGGCCACCGGCGAGGTGTTGGGCATCGCGAACACGGCGGTGTAGCCGCCCGCCGCGGCCGCGCGCGACCCGGTCAGCACGGTCTCGGAGGCCTCGTACCCGGGCTCGCGCAGGTGCGTGTGCAGGTCGACCAGCCCGGGCAGCAGCACGAGGCCGTCGGCGTCGACGACCGTCGCCCCCGACCGGCTCAGGCCGGCGCCGATCTCGGCGATGACGCCGTCTCGGACGAGGACGTCCGCGGAGGCCGAGCCTTCGACGACGGCCCCGCGGAACAGCAGGACCTCCCCCGCCGCGACGGTCGTGGTGTCGTGTCCGGACGCGCTCATCGTGTGGTCCCCTTCCGCGTGGCATCCGTCGAGTCGGCATCGCGCTCCGCGCCCGCCAGCAGCAGGTAGAGCGCGGCCATGCGCACCGAGACGCCGTTCGCGACTTGCTCGAGCACCGTCGAGCGGGGCGAGTCCGCGGCTTCTGCGGAGATCTCGAGCCCCCGGTTCATCGGCCCGGGATGCATCACAATGCTATCGGCTCCGAGACCCTGCAGACGCCGGGCGTCCAGGCCCCACCGGCGGGAATACTCCCGTTCAGTGGGGAAATACGCGGCATTCATGCGCTCCAGCTGGATTCGCAGCATCATGAGAGCGTCCGGCTGCGCCGCGATCGCCTCGTCGAGGTCGTACAGCACGCGGACGGGCCAGGTCGAGACGTCCTGCGGGATGAGGGTGGGTGGGGCGACCAGCGTCACGCGTGCGCCGAGCGTGTGCAGCAGCCAGACGTTCGAACGTGCCACGCGCGAGTGGAGGATGTCGCCGACGATCGTGACGCCGACCCCGGAGAGGTCGCGCCCGCGGCTGTCGTCCCCGAAGCGGCGCTTGCGGATCGTGTACGCGTCCAGCAGCGCCTGCGTGGGGTGCTCGTGCGTGCCGTCGCCGGCGTTGACCACGCCGGCCGAGATCCAGCCGCTCGTGGCCAGTGTGCGAGGGGCTCCGGAGGCTCCGTGGCGGATGACGACCGCGTCGGCCCCCATCGCCTGCAGCGTCTGCGCGGTGTCCTGAAGGGACTCCCCCTTGGACACGCTCGAGCCCTTGGCCGCGAAGTTGATGACGTCGGCCGACAGCCGCTTCGCCGCAGCCTCGAACGAGATGCGGGTGCGCGTGGAGTCCTCGAAGAAGAGATTGACGACGGTTCTGCCCCGCAGCGTGGGCAGCTTCTTGACCTCGCGCTGCTGGGTGTCGGCCATGTCCTCGGCGACGTCGAGGATGCGCAGCGCCTCGGCGGGGCTGAGCGACTTGGTGTCGAGCAGGTGCCTCATGACGCGATCGTCACCTCCTCGCTGCCGTCGACCTCGGCCAGGCGGACGTTGACGCGCTCGTCCCGCGCGCTCGGCAGGTTCTTGCCGACGAAGTCAGGGCGGATGGGCAGCTCGCGGTGGCCGCGATCGACGAGGATCGCCAGCCGCACGGCGGCGGGGCGGCCGATGTCCTGCAGGGCGTCGAGCGCCGCCCGGATGCTGCGGCCCGAGAACAGCACGTCGTCGACGAGGACGACGACCTTGCCGTCGACGCCGCCGGACGGGATCTGGGTGGGCTGGGGCGCGCGTGTGGGATTGCGATGCAGGTCGTCGCGGTACATCGTGACGTCGAGCGATCCGACCGGCACGGGCGCCTCGCCGAACTGCTGGACGAGCCGGCCGATGCGGTGGGCGAGCGTGACGCCGCGGGTGGGGATGCCGAGGATCACCAGACCATCCGGGCCCTTGTTGGACTCGAGGATCTCGTGGGAGATCCGAGTCAGGGCTCGCGCGATGTCGGCCTCATGCAGCACGGTGCGCGTGCTCATCCGCCGCTCCCTTCTCCGCCTCACGGGACGGGGTTAAAGGTTGCTGTGGTCGTCGTCCAGTCTATGACACGGCGAAGACCGGCTCCCAATCGGAAGCCGGTCTTCGCGCGAGGCTGCGTCAGCGCCGTACCCGACCGCGCAGCACGCGCGAGGCGACGACCAGGGCGGCCGCGATGAGCACGACGTTCTTGAAGATGTACTGCCCGGTCAGCGTGGGACCCACGGGACCGAAGACCTCGCCGGGCAGGAGCACGATCGGCGACATGATGCCGACGAAGGCGAAGGCGAGCACGACAAGCCCCGCACGGGCGAACGCGCCGCCGAGGATGAGGAGCAGGCCCGCAGCCACCTCGATCACCGCGGTCGCCACGAGCGCCGCGTGGCCGCTGACGAGGCCGAAGGTCAGCTTCTCCCACGTGGCGCTGACGAGAGCCTCCACGGGGCTCATCCCGGGGATCAGCTTGAGTGCACCGAACGCGACGAAGACGGCGCCGAGGGCGACCCGCAGCGCGGGCACGCTCCAGCGCACCAGGAGATTCTTGAGCGCGGACTCCGCGCGGGCTTCGAGGGCGAGGGCGGCGCGCAGCGGGTGCGGGCGACGGACGCGGGCGGGGACGACGCCGGCGGCGCCGTGGACGGAAACGGTGGTCATGGCGTGACTCCTTCGGTCTGATCGCCCGCGGTCGCGGGCACGGTGATCTAGACCGGGGAGCGAGGTCCCTGATACGCACGGCGCCGATTCAGCACCTGACAGACAGCGATATCGCCGGGACCGGGCCGATCAGTTGTCGGAAGGCTACAACCGGGGGTCGCCTCGCCGCCGCGAGGACGTCAGGCTGCCGGTGCCGCTGCCGCCCGATGCAGGTCGTCCTCCACCTGGCTGGCGCGGATCGGGTGACCGTGGGTCGTGAGGCACCGACCCGAGGTGAGATCCCACTTCCAGTCGTGCAGGCTGCACGTGAGCACGCCGTCCTGGATCTTGCCGGTCTTGGACAGGTCGGCGCGCAGGTGCGGACAGCGTCGCTGCACGACCCAGTCCTCGAGCTGGATGTCCTCCGACACGTCGGACTGCTCCGCGTACCAGTTCTCGACGTACTCGATGCGGTCGCGCGAGAGGCACTTCATGAACGTGTAGATGAACTCGTTGAACTTGCCCACGCGCCCGGCGGCGAACTGCATCGAGAGGAAGATCGAGTTCGACCAGTCGATCTCGCGATCGGCGATGTTGGTCGAGACGAGGTCGGCCGGGATGGTGAACCAGTAGCTGGTCTCCTCCCCCGCGTACTCGCGCACCTTTGCCTTCGGGAAGTCCACGACCATGTCGAGGTCGCCGATCGTGTAGCGCACCGGCCCGCCGACGCCCTCGCGGAAGATCCGCCCCCGACGCAGCAGCGGCTCCCACCACTCCTTGATGGCCTGCAGCATCTCCGCCGGCGGAAGCGTGGCCGGTCGCGAGGCCTCCTCCTCGGCGATCTCGGCCTGCCGGGTGGCGCGCTGCTGCTCCAGGTAGCCCCACTTGTCCTCGAACATCGCCTGGATCTCGGCATCCGTGTAGAGCGTCTGCTCGATGGTCTGCACGCCGTTCTCGATGGTGACCACGGTGCCGGGGATGAAGACGTGACCGGTGTACTGCGGAGCCTCCTTCTGCATGCGACGGATGAACTCCACCTGATCGGTGAAGATCGAGTCGTTCGCGGCGCCGAGGCCGTTGTAGCGGAACAGCTCGTCGCGAAGGAACATCGGCGGCCCTGCCATGGGGAAGACGTGCGGTGCGTCCACCTTCTCGATGTAGTACATCGCCCGCTTGTGCTGCGCCTCGCGCTTGAGGTGGGCGAAGTTCTCCTTCGCGTCCTGCGGCAGGTCGTACACCATCGGCCACCAGATGGCGCCCGAGAACTGGGTGAAGTACGCCTCGGGCTTCGAGAACGACAGCAGCTTGTCGAGATCGAGCGGGTGCGAGTCGTTCTGGTTGAGGATCGACGCGGTGCCGTCGTCGATCGAGAGGCTCGAATCGCCGATGGGTCCGTCGGAGGGGGCGCGCAGCGGCGTGATCATCATGCGCAGCGGCCCGTACTCGAGGACCTCGCCGGCCTGGGTGTAGACGATGTTGTCGTACCCGAGCCTGCGCAGGTCCTGCTCGAGGTCATCGGTCGGGTACTCGGGAAGGAGGACCTTGATGTCCTTGGGCACGTAGGTCTCCAGCAGCCACGGGTCGAAGTGGTCCCGGTGCCGGTGGGAGATGTAGAGGAAGTCGGCCTTGCCGTACCGCTCCCAGTCGAGCCCGCGGTTGTCGGGGAACGGGAACCACGATCCGAAGAACGCCGGCTTCACCCAGGGGTCGCAGAGGATGCTTCCTCCGGCCGTCTCGATGAACATTCCGGCGTGGCCGAGCCCCGTGATGCGCATGGGAGTCCTCCTGTTCGAACCAGTCGATTCTAGGCGAGTGCTCGCTGAGAGCCCGCGGGACGAGCCGGGCCTCGCGATCCCGGTCGCTCTCACGGCTCGAACAGCGCGCGGATGTCCTCGGCGGTGAGCGTCTGGCTGAAGAGCGCGTCGTCGTCGAGGACCGAGCGGAACAGGCGGGCCTTGCGCTGCTGCAGCGCCATGACCTTCTCCTCGATCGTCCCGGCCGCGATCATCCGGTACACCAGGACGCTGCGGTGCTGGCCGATGCGGTGAGCCCTGTCGACGGCCTGCGCCTCGGCCGCGGGGTTCCACCACGGGTCGAGCAGGAAGACGTAGTCGGCTTCGGTGAGGGTGAGACCGAACCCCCCGGCCTTGAGACTGAGGAGGAACACCGGCGCCTCACCGCCGCGGAACGACGCGATCGCGGCGTCGCGGTCCCGTGTGGAGCCGTCGAGGTAGGCGTACGGGATGCCACGCTGCTCCAGGCGCGCCGCGACGAGCCCGAGGAAGGACGTGAACTGGCTGAAGATCAGCGCACGGTGACCCTCGGCGAGGGCCTCGTCCAGCTGCTCGAAGAGCACGTCGAGCTTGCTCGGCGCGATGTGCGCATGCGCGGGATCGACGAGCTCGGGTGCCAGGCTCAGCATCCGCAGGAGGGTCAGCGAGCGGAACACGATGAAGCGGTTCCGATCGAGGTCGTCCAGGAGCCCCAGCACCTTCTGGCGTTCGCGCTGCAGCACGGTGTCGTACAGCGCGCGGTGCGCCGCGCCGAGCTCGATCTGCAGGGCCTGCTCCTGCTTGGCGGGCAGATCGGGGGCGACCAGCTCCTTCGTGCGCCGGAGCACGAACGGGCGGATCCGGCGACGCAGCCGCGAGAGACGCTGCGCCCGGTACGCGCCGCCTTCCTGGTTCTCGGGCACCTTGCCCTTCTCGATCGGACCGACGAACTCCTCCCGGAAGCGGCGCGCGGACGGGAAGAGCCCCGGCGCGACGAGGGACAGCAGCGCCCACAGCTCCGTCAGCGTGTTCTCCAGCGGTGTGCCGGTGATGGCGTAGACCACGTCGGCGCTCAGCGCCTGCGCCGCTCGGTAGGCCTTCGTCGCGCTGTTCTTGACGAACTGCGCCTCGTCCAGCACGAGGCCCGCCCATCCCACGTCGGCGAACTCGCGCTCGTCCAGTCGGAGCACCGCGTAGGAGGTGATCACGAGATCGGCCGAAGCGGCGGCGTCCGCGACCGCGGTCCCCCGCCTTGCGCGTGTCGCGTCGATCACCGCGACGCGCAGGCCCGGAACGAACCGGGCCGCCTCGGCGCGCCACGTCGAGAGCACCGACGTGGGGGCGACGACGAGGAAGGGTCGGCGCTCACCGTCAGCGCGGGTGTGCGAGATGAGCGTCAGCATCTGAAGCGTCTTGCCCAGGCCCATGTCGTCGGCGAGGATGCCACCCAGTCTGTGCTTCCACAGGAACGCCAGCCAGTCGTAGCCGGCTCGCTGGTACGGGCGCAGCTCGGCGCGTACGTCGGGAGGGACCGGCGCCGTGGGGACGCCGTCGGCGTTGCGGAGCCCCGCGATCGTCTCGCGCCATGTCACCGCCGGCTCCGCCTCATCGGCGAGGTCTTCGAAGTCGGACCACAGCGCCGTCTGGTACCGGCTGAGGCGCGGGCCGGTCTCCCACTCGTCGAGATCGCCGGCCTCGTCGATGAGGTCGCGCAGGCGCTGCAGCGAGGGATGGGTCAGCGAGAAGTAGGCGCCGTCGCTGAGCAGGACCTTCTTGCGTCCGAGCGACAGCGCCGTGAAGAGCGTGGCGAAGGGGATGCGCCGACCGTCGATCGTGACGACGAACCCGAGATCGAACCAGTCGGGATCCGTGGACTCGACGGTCGTGACGGCGATGCGGGGGTCGCCGCTCAGTTCCCGGTAGTGGGGCCGCTCGCCCGAGATGCGCACCTCGATGCCGTGCTCGCCGTCCAGGCGCGGCAGCAGGCGCGCGGCGAACTCCGCCGCGACCAGGCCCGAGAGCGCGTCGCGTGCGGAGAAGGGAACGGGCGAGTACTCGTGCCAGAGTCCCCGCAGGCGCTCGCGGATCGCCTCCTCCGCGGACGGATCGCCATCGGCCGCGTGCTGCCCCTCGGGCACCGGTGGGTGTTCGCCGTAGCGCCATGCCAGCTCGTACTCGAGCCGGTGCGACGGCAGGAACCGCACGTCGAGGACCGCGGTCGGAGCGGGCGCCGCCGGAACGTCGAGACCAGGCGCGTGCACGTCGACACGCCGGGCGATCCGCGGCAGGTGCTGCCGCACGAATTCGTCGGCGTCCTCACGCGGCACGAGCACCTCGCCGCCGGCGGCGAGCAGCGCCGGCACCGGGTCCGGGAGCGCCACCTCGGCGAGGGTGAGCTCGATCCGTTCGCCGCGGACGACGAACCGGTAGACCCCGGTGCGCCCGACCGGCCGCATCCGCGAGGCGCTCGTCGGCTCGCCGTCGATGGTGACCGCCGCCGACACCCGGAGCCCCGCACCGTCCCGTTCCGTGCGCACGGCGATCGATGCCTCATCGGCGATCGTCAGCGTCGTCGTCCGCTTGGTGGGAACGATCGGGATGCCCTCTCCGACCGCGGCGGCCAGGTGCGACCACACGAGGCGCGACTCCACGTCGTCGAGGGTGAGCCACTCGGACGCATCCGAGAAGGCGCCGAAAAGGCGCACGTCGCGCGCAATGCTGTACAGCTCGGCGAACCACCGCGTCTGTGCGAGTCGATACGGGCCGCCCGGCCGGCGCACCGCCTCCCACGAGACGGCGCCCTTGATCCAGGCATCCGAGCGGCTGCTGCGCTCGAGCGGGCGAAGACCGATCAGGACGTCCTCGCCGTGCATGTGGAGCCCCCGTGCGGTCGCCGTCTCGACGCGCGCCGGCGCCCATGTGGACGCGCCCCGCCGGACCCTCTGCCGCAGCTCGACGCCGAGGGCGAGCGGCGTCGCTTCCGGGTCGCCGGGCGGCGATCCCGGCGACGGCGACAGCACGTCGCGCCACGACGGCCCGCCGGAAGCAGGAGCGGCCTCGGCCAGGCGGTTGCCGGCCAGGAGCGTGGCCACCGTGTGCTTGCAGTCGAACTGCACGGGGCACGTGCACGAGGTCGCGGCGACCGGGCGGTCGGTGCGACGCGGATCCAGCCGGACGCGGCACCGGTACGGCGTGGGGCCGCTGCCGAGGACCGTCGCCTCGACGACCGAGGTCTCCGCGTCCCACGCCACGTGCAGGACCGCGCCGTCGGCGAAGTACGCCACCCCTCGCTCGTACGTGGCGCCGTCGACGAGGCGCCGGATGTGGGCGGCATCGACGAACGGAGGGGTCACGGCATCCATCCTGGCAAGACCGGCCGACGTTCCGGCCGGTGGCCGGCGCCGGTCAGGAGGAGCGGGCGATGCGGGCGAGCACTCCGTGCACGAAAGGTCCCGACTCGTCGGACGAGAACTCCTTCACCAGCTCCACGGCCTCGTCGATCGCCACGGCGGTGGGCACCTCGTCGTTGTAGAGGATCTCCCATGCGCCGATGCGCAGGACGGCGCGGTCGACGGCGGGCATGCGGGCGAGCGACCAGTCCTTGGCGAACGTGGTGATCTGCTCGTCGATCGCCTCGCGATTGTCGATCACGCCGTCGACGATCTCGCGCGCGTACAGCCACGAGGCCTGGCGGGCGGGCTCGCCGGCGGCGCGCTTGGCCTCCGCGGCGAGGATCACCGCGATGTCGTCCCCGCGGACATCGGCCTGGAACAGGATGTCCAGCGCGCGCTTGCGCGCCTTCGAGCGTGCGCTCATCGGTTTCGTGCAGTCATGGGCGGGCGCGTGGCGGCGCTCAGTTGACGCGACCGAGGTAGTCGCCGGTGCGGGTGTCGACCTTCACCTTGGTCCCGGTCTCGAGGAAGAGCGGCACCTGGATCTCGTAGCCGGTCTCGACGGTGGCGGGCTTGGTGCCGGCCGACGAGCGGTCGCCCTGCAGACCCGGCTCGGTGTAGGTGATCTCGAGCACCACGGACGCGGGCAGGTCGATGTACAGCGGGTTGCCGTTGTTGAGCGCGATCGTGACCTGCTGGTTCTCGAGCAGGAAGTTCTTGGCGTCGCCCACGGTCGCGGCGGGGACGGTGATCTGGTCGTAGTCGGCCGTGTCCATGAACACGAAGCCTTCGCCGTCGTTGTAGAGGTACGTGAAGTCGCGGCGGTCGACGTTCTCGATCTCGACCTTCGCACCGGCGTTGTAGGTCTTGTCGACGACCTTGCCGGTCATGACGTTCTTCAGCTTCGTACGGACGAACGCGCCGCCCTTGCCGGGCTTGACGTGCTGGAACTCCACGACGCTCCAGAGCTGACCGTCGATGTTGAGGACGACGCCGTTCTTGATGTCTGCGGTGGATGCCATGAGGTGAGGAAGTCCGTTCGTGTGAGGAGAGCGCGGCTCGCGCGGTCGCGGAGCCTGTCGAAGCGCCGACGGTCGATTCTACGGGATGCCTCGTCCGGTGCCGTCCGTCAAGCCGGCGCCCTCGCCGGCGATGATCCCGATGAGCCGGTCCACCGCCGACGCGTACCCGGCGACGCCCTCGCCGATGACGTGCACGACGGCGACGTCCGCGATGTAGGAGTGGTGCCGGAAGGGCTCGCGCTTCGAGACGTCCGAGATGTGGACCTCTGCGACGGGGAGCGCGACGCCGGAGAGCGCGTCGCGCAGGACCACCGAGGTGTGCGTGAGTCCGCCGGGGTTGATCACGATTCCGGCGCAGTCCTCGCGCGCCGCGTGGATCGCGTCGATGAGGACGCCTTCGTGGTTGCTCTGCACGGCTCGGATCTCGAAGCCGCGGGAGGCCGCGGCATCCGTCACCAGACGCTCGACGTCGGCGAGGGTCTGCGACCCGTAGATCTCGGGCTCGCGCGTGCCCAGCAGGTTGAGGTTGGGTCCGTTGACCAGGAGCAGTCGGCGTGGCGGGTTCACGCTGGCACGATATCGCGCCCGCTCAGAGCGAGCGGACCATCTCCAGCTCCCGCCCGATCGGTCCCGTGAAGGTCACGCCGGTCGGAACGAACCCGGCGCGGCGATAAGCGGCCTGTGCGCGCGCGTTGTCGACGTGGACGTCCAGGCTGAGGCGGGTCTGTCCGCGCTCGGCCGCCCACGCCGCGGCTGCATCCAGCAGCGCGTCGATGAGGCCGGAACCGCGGTGCTCGGCGCGCACGTAGACGCCGACCACGTCGGCCCGCGAGATGTACACGGTGCGACCGGTGTGGTCGACCACTCCCGCGGGGCGCACGAGCACCGTCGCCGTGCCCACCCAGTCGTCGGCGACGGCCGCGACGAACTGCGCCGCGTCATCGCCGGCTGCGGCTTCGGCGGCGCGCTCACGCCAGAACGCGTCATCGTGCTCGAGCTCTTGCTCGCGCGTCGAGAGGAACGCGATCGACGCGTGGGGATCGCTCACGGCCTCGATGCGGAGACCTCGCACCCGCTCCCACTCATCGGCGAGGATGCGTCGGACGACCCAGCCGGGATTCACCCGGCGACCTCCTGGTAGGCGGCGAACAGCAGCGACTCGTCCGGCGCCTGCAGCACCGTCGGCTTGGCGATGTCGTCCAGGACGATGAAGCGGAGCATCCCGCCGCGGCTCTTCTTGTCGCGCTGCATCGTCGCCAGCAGCTGCTGCCAGGCGCCGGCGCGGTAGGTCGTCGGCAGGCCGAGGGTGGTGAGGATGTCGCGGTGGCGCTGGACGGCGGCGTCCGGAAGACGTCCCGCCAGGCGGGACAGCTCAGCGGCGAACATCATGCCGACGGAGATGGCCGCGCCGTGGCGCCACCGGTACCGCTCGGCGTGCTCGATCGCGTGGCCGAGGGTGTGGCCGTAGTTGAGGATCTCGCGCAGGCCCGCTTCGCGGAGGTCCTCCCCGACCACACGCGCCTTCATGTCGATGGCCAGCTCGATGGTGCGGCGGAAGGCGTCGCTGCGAGGATCGACCGCTCGCGCGGGGTCCGCCTCGATGAGCTCGAGGATCTCGGGCGCCCAGATGAAGCCCGCCTTCACGACCTCGGCGTAGCCGGCGACGCGTTCGTTCGGCGAGAGCGAGTCGAGCAGATCCAGATCGCACACGACGGCGCGGGGCGTCCAGAAGGCGCCGACGAGATTTTTGCCCTCCGCGGTGTTGACGCCGGTCTTGCCGCCCACGGCGGCGTCGACCATGCCGAGCACCGTCGTGGGGACCTGGACGATCTCGACGCCGCGCAGCCAGGTGGCCGCCACGAAGCCGGCGAGGTCCGTCACGGCTCCGCCGCCGAATCCGATGACGGCGTCCGTGCGGGTGAAGTCGGCGCGCCCCATGATCTGCCAGCAGAACGCTGCGACCTCGATGCGCTTGCCCTGCTCGGCATCCGGGATCTCGGCCAGGAGCACCTCGCGGTCGGCGAGCAGCTGCTCGCGCAGCCGCTCCGCCTGCTCGGTGAGCGTCGGCGGATGGATCACCAGGACCTTCCGGGCGGCGGGCGGAAGGGCGTCGCCGACCGACGGCAGGATGCCCCGCCCCACCGTGATGTCGTAGCTCGCGTCGCCGCTCACGGCGATCGTGGTCGCATCGGTCATCGCTCCTCCTCGGGCTGGTTCTCGCGCACCCACGCGACGATGGCATCCACCACGTGCTGGAGGGGCCCGCTCGATGTGTCGAACGTGACGTCGGCGAGCTCCTCGTACAGCGGCAGCCGTTCGCGCAGGATCGCCGTCCACCGCTCGATGGCGTCGTCGCCCTGCAGCAGCGGACGCGTCGAGTCGCGGACGCGGCCGGCGACGACGCGCGGCGAGACCGTGAGCAGGACGACCAGGTGTCCGGCGAGGTCGGCGCGGGTGTCGGGGTGCAGCACGGCTCCGCCGCCGAGGGAGACCACACCGCCGGCGGCCAGACCGTCGACCACGGCGTCCCGCTCGAGTTCGCGGAAGCGGCGCTCGCCCTGCTCGGCGAACAGCGTCTCGATGGGTCCGTGGGAGCGGACGATCGCCGCGTCGGAGTCATAGAAGGGGCGACCGAGGGCGCGGGCGACCTTCCGTCCGACGCTCGTCTTGCCGGCCCCCATGGGACCGATCAGGACGACCGCCTCAGAGCGCGAGGTCATGCTCGCCCAGCGCCGCGTCGCTGGAGGTGGCGGTGCGCAGGGTCTCAGGGATCGCCGCGAGGTACCCCTCGAGGTTGCGGCGGGTCTCGTCGACGCTGTCTCCGCCGAACTTCTCCAGCACCACGTCGGCGAGCACGAGCGCCACCATGGCCTCGGCCACCACACCCGCCGCCGGCACCGCGCACACGTCGGATCGCTGGTGATGCGCCGACGCCGCATCGCCGGTGGACACGTCGACCGTCCGCAGTGCGCGCGGCACCGTCGCGATGGGCTTCATGCCGGCCCGCACACGCAGCACCGTGCCGGTGGACATGCCGCCCTCGGTGCCGCCCGCCTTGTCGCTCGAGCGGGTGATGCCCTGACCGGCCAGGTGGAGCTCGTCGTGAGCCTGAGACCCGCGTCGCGTCGTGGTCAGGAATCCGTCGCCGACTTCGACGCCCTTGATGGCCTGGATGCTCATGAGCGCCTGCGCGAGCTTGCCGTCGAGCCGGCGGTCCCAGTGCACGTGGGAGCCGAGCCCGGGCGGCAGCCCGTACGCCAGCACCTCGACGATGCCCCCGAGGGTGTCGCCGTCCTTGCGCGCGGCGTCGACCTCGGCCACCATCGCCTCGCTCGTGGCGGCGTCGAAGCAGCGCAGCGGGTCGGCGTCCAGCGCGTCGACGTCGTCGGGGGTCGGCAGCGCGGCGCCCTCGGGCACGCGCACCGGCCCGATCGACAGGGTGTGGCTGACCAGGCGGATGCCGAGTTCGGCGAGGAACGCGCGGGCGACGGCGCCGAGGGCCACGCGGGCGGCGGTCTCACGCGCGCTCGCACGCTCGAGGATCGGCCGGGCCTCGTCGAAGCCGTACTTCTGCATGCCGACGAGGTCGGCGTGGCCCGGACGAGGCCGGGTGAGAGGGGCGCCTCGGCCACGTGACTTCTCGGTGAGCTCGGTCGGCTCGGCGCTCATCACCTCGACCCATTTCGGCCACTCGGTGTTGCCGATCCGCAGCGCGATCGGGCTTCCCAGCGTCAGTCCGTGACGGACACCGGTGGAGATGGTGAGCTCGTCCTCCTCGAACTTCATGCGCGAGCCTCGCCCGTAGCCGAGCTTGCGGCGCGCGAGATCCGCTTGGATCGCGGAGCGCGAGACCGGGACGCCCGCGGGCAGTCCTTCCATGACGGCGACGAGTTCGGGGCCGTGGGATTCGCCGGCCGTGAGCACGCGGAGCATTGGTCTAGTCTCCCACGGCCGCAGAGGCCGTTACGCGCTCACCGGCTCCTCGAGCACCGCCCGCATGGCCGAGACGACCCGCTCCTCATCGGGGAGCGCGGTGTCGGCGTCGCCGTGGGCGAAGATGCGGATCTGCAGCACCGCCTGATGCAGCAGCATCCCGAGCCCTGAGCGCGCCGGTCGCCCGGTCCGCTCCCAGGCGGCGGACACGGCGGTCGGCCAATGTCCGTAGACGACGTCGAGCAGCAGGCCGCCCGAGCGCGCGAGGGCGTCGGCGGCTCCGGCCGGGACCTGCGCGTCCCCGGGGAGTGTGGCGATCGTCAGCGGCACCTCGTCGTGAGTGCCCGGGCTGAACGGTCGGGCGGTCACGTTCACGCCGATTCGCTCGCCCAGGCTCCGGAGTCGCTCGACGGACTCCGGGCGGCGGGCGACGACCTCGACCTCGTCGGCGCCGAGGTCGCCGAGCGCCACGAGCGCCGACGTGGCCGTGGCACCGGCGCCGAGCAGACGCGCGCGCGCAACGGCGGTGATGCCGTCGTCCGCGAGAGCACGGAGGATGCCGCCCACGTCGGTGTTGAAGCCGCGGATGCCGTCGGGATCCAGCAGCAGCGTGTTGACGGCGCCGGTGAGCGTCGCGTGCCCGTCCAGCACGGCGGCCGCGCGGTGCGCCGCGGACTTCAGCGGCATCGTGAGGGACAGACCCCGCCACCCGTCATCCAGCGACGCCAGTTCGCGTGGGAACGAGTCCTCCGCCACACGGCGGCGCCCGTAGCGCCAGTCGAGCCCCAGCACCCGGTACGCGGCCGCGTGCAGCTCGGGTGAGCGGCTGTGGGCGATGGGGTCGCCCCACACCTCCAGCTTGCGGGCGCGGGCGCTCAGCACCCCGAGCCCGGGTTCTCGGAGCACCACCGCTGCATCTGCTCGACGTAGCGCAGGTGCTCGCTGTAGGTCTCCGTGAAGATGGTCTCCCCGGTGTTGAGATTGACCGTGACGAAGTACAGCCACGGCCCGGGCTCGGGATTCACGGCGGCGTCGATGGCGTCGTCGCCGGGGTTGGCGATCGGCCCGACGGGCAGCCCGGTGTGCACGTACGTGTTCCACGGGTTGTCGTCGTACTGCGCCTCCTCCGACGTGCTCGCCGACCCGGCGTGAAGCTCGCCGTAGCCGTACTGGGCGGTCGAATCCATCTGCAGGAAGCCGTTGGTCTCCGGGTTGCTCGGGTCCAGGCGGTTCTGGATGACCGTCGAGACCTTCTTCATGTCGGCGACGTAGCGCGCTTCGCGCTGGATGATCGACGCGATGGTGAGGATGCGCTGCCGGTCGTCGGCGGGCACCCCGGCCGCGTCCAGCGACTGCACCGTGCGGTTCACGAGCGTCTGCACGACGTCCTGGGCGGTGACGCCGGGATCGAAGGTGTAGGTCGCCGGGAACAGCCAGCCCTCGAGGCTCTGGGCCGCCACGCCGTAAGCCGCCGGATCGGCGATCGCCGCTTGATAGTCCTCCAGCGGGATGCCGGTCCCCTCGGCCAGCCGCTCGATCGTCTGCTCGACCGTGAGCCCCTCGGGCACCTGGGCGGTGTTCTCCATCTTGTTCGCCGGATCCAGCAGCGCATCGAGAGCCGCCGCGGATGTCATCTGCTTCTGCAGCCGGTAGACACCGGGCTGGAAGGGCGGGTTGAGATTCTCCTCGATGAGGTAGTCGTAGAACGCCTCGGGGGTCTTGGTCACGCCGGCGTCGTACAGCGCCTGCGAGATCGGAGAGCCGGTGTCACCGGAGGCGATGGTCACGAACGCCTCGCCGTTGGCCAGTCCCTCTTCGTAGTCCTTGGGCGCCTGCCAGCCCATCACCTCGCGGATCTTGTCCTCGTACGTCGTCCACACGTACCAGCCGCCGCCGGCGATGCCGCCGAGGATCACGAGGACGATGCCCAGGGCGATCCAGCCGCCGATGCGGCGCCGGCGCTTGTTCTTCGGCGGCGGGACGGCGCCGAGCTCATCCGTGGAGCTGTCTCCGGTGAACAGGTCCTCGAGCGTCGCGGTCGCCCGCCGAGCAGGCGTCGCCTCCCGCTCCCCTGCGGCGTGCTCGCCGGCCCCGGGAGCCTGGATGGCGACGTCGCCGGTACGGCTGTAGGCCGGCGCGACGGACCCCGCCTGTGTGGGAAGAAGCGGCGGCTCGTCGCTCACGGACGCGGCCGTGGCGGCATCGACCGAGCGGGGAGCGGGAACAGTCCCCGCGGAGGTGTCGACCGGGATGCTGTGCGAGGTGACGGACGCCTGCTCCGCCGGCGCCGGAGAAGACGGCGCTGCGGGCGTTCCCGCCGTTCCTGCCGACGTGACCGGCGCCTCGCCCGAGGTGACCGGCGTCTCGCCCGTGGCGGCGCGCCGGGCGGCCTCACGAGCCTCGCGGCGCGACTTCGGGGCGGCGTCGACGCCTCCCGGCGCAGGAGGCGTCACCTGCCCGGAGCTGCTCCGGACCGGACGGATGTCCCGGGAGCGCGGATCGGGGAGTTTTCCGTACAGATCCGCGAAGGGATCATCGGACGTTGATTCGGGCATGTCAGGCGGGCTCCTGAGGGACGGGGGTTCCGGGCGGGCGGCCGGTGCTCTTCTCGACGTCGAGGGCTTGCTGGAGGAGGACGACCGCGGCGACCTGGTCAATGATGCTACGGGAAGTGCGCTGTGATCTGCCCGAAGTGCGAAGAGCAGCGTGTGCGGACACCGTCGAGAGTCGCTCGTCGACCAGCCGGACGGGAAGTCCGGAGGCGGCCGCGAGCGCGGCGGCGAAGCCGCGCGCATCGGTCGTCGACGCCGTGTCCTCGCCGCGCAGATTCAGCGGCAGGCCGACCAGAAGCTCGATCGCGGCGTGCTCCTCGGCGAGCGAGACGATCCGTGCGACGGCGGCGTCGTCCCGCGGCACCGTCTCGACGGGCGTGGCCAGGAGTCCGTCGGGGTCGCACCGCGCGACGCCGACGCGGGCCTTGCCCACGTCGATGCCGAGCCGCACCCCGCGGCGGAAGCCGCTCACGCGCCGAAAGCGTCCTGCACCGCGGCGAGGGCTGCCGGCAGCGCCGAGGCATCCGTCCCGCCGCCCTGTGCCACGTCGTCGCGACCGCCGCCCCCGCCTCCGAGGATCGAGGCGGCGGTCTTCGCGAGCACCCCCGCCTTGGCGCCGGCCGAGCGGGCCGGCTCGTTGGTGACCACGATGACGACCGGACGACCGTTGGCCTCCGCGCCGAGGGCGACGACCGCCGGCTCGGAGCCCAAGCGCTCACGCACCTGCAGCGCGAGCGATCGGACGTCGTCGGGCGAGGCCACGGTACCGAGCGACTGCGCCACCACCAGCGTGGAGCCGCGACGGGTCGCGGACTGCGCGAGGGCGGGGATGCGCTCGGCGAGGGCCTTGGACTCCAGTGCCGCGATCTTCTTCTCGGCCGCCTTGAGGCTGGCCTGCAGCTCCGCGATGCGGGCGGGCAGCTGGTCGCGCGGCGCCTTCAGAGTCGACGTCAGCTGCGACACGATGGCACGCTCGGCGGCGAGGGAGCGGAACGCGTCCAGTCCCACGAGGGCTTCGACGCGGCGGTTCGAGGCACCGACGGACGACTCCCCCACGAGGCTGATCAGGCCGATCTCGGCGCTCGCGGACACGTGGGTTCCGCCGCACAGCTCGCGAGACCACGGTCCCCCGATGTCGACCATGCGGACGGTGTCGCCGTACTTCTCGCCGAACAGCGCCATCGCGCCCAGTGACTTCGCCTCCTCGAGCGGCAGCACGCGCGTGGTGACCTCGAGGTTGTCGCGGACGGCGTTGTTGGCGATCTCCTCGATCTCGGACTTCGTCGCGTCCGACAGCGCCTGCCCCCAGGTGAAGTCGAAGCGCATGTACCCGGCGCGGTTCAGCGAGCCCGCCTGCGTCGCGGTCTTCCCGAGGGTGTCGCGCAGCGCCGCGTGGACGAGATGCGTGGCCGAATGCGCCTGGCGCGCGGCGCGCCGGTTCGCGGCATCCACGATGGATGTCGCCGACTGCCCCACGGCCACCTCGCCGGTGGTGACCTCGACGGTGTGGCTCACCAGGCCGGGGACGGGCTTCTGCACATCGAGGACGTCGAGCTCGTAGCCGGGGCCGACGATCACGCCCTTGTCGGCGACCTGGCCGCCGGACTCGGCGTACAGTGCGGTCTCGGCCAGGATGACCTCGGCGATCTGGCCTGTTCCCGCGCGGTCGACAGAGGCGCCGTCGACCAGGATCCCGAGCACGGTCGACTCCGTCTCGAGGTCGGTGAATCCGGTGAAGACCGTCTCGCCCTTCGCGCGGAGGTCGCGGTACACGCTCGTGTCGGCGAGCTGGCGCTTGCGCGCCCGCGCGTCGGCCTTCGCCCGCGTGCGCTGCTCCTGCATGAGGCTGTCGAACGCCGCACGGTCGACGCTGAGCCCGGCCTCCTCCGCGATTTCGAGCGTGAGGTCGATCGGGAAGCCGTACGTGTCGTGCAGCAGGAACGCCTCGGAGCCGGGGATCGTCGTTCCGCCGCTCGCCTTGGTCTGCGACAGGGACTCGTCGAGGATGCTCTCCCCCGCCGCCAGTGTGCGCAGGAACGTCGCCTCCTCGGCGAGGGCGTACTGCGAGATGCGGGGCCAGTCCGCCTCGACGATCGGGTACGCCTCCTTCATGGCGTCCCGCGAAGCCGCGAACAGCTCGGCGAAGGTCGGCCCCTCGACGCCGAGCAGGCGCATCGAGCGGATGGCGCGGCGCATGAGACGGCGCAGGATGTAGCCGCGGCCGTCGTTCGACGGCGTCACGCCGTCGGACATCAGCATCAGCGACGAGCGGATGTGGTCGGCCACGACGCGGAAGCGCACGTCGTCCTCGTGGTTCGCACCGTAGGTGCGTCCCGACAGCGCGACAGCCTTGTCGAGGACCGGGCGCACCTGATCGGTCTCGTACATGTTGTCGACGCCCTGCTTGATGAACGCGATGCGCTCCAGGCCCATGCCGGTGTCGATGTTCTTCGCGGGCAGCTCGCCGACGATGTCGAAGTCGTACTTCGACTTCACGTTGGTGATCTCGTACTGCATGAACACGAGATTCCAGATCTCGACGTAGCGGTCGTCGTCGGTCGCCGGTCCCCCGTCGATCCCGTACGCCGGCCCCCGGTCGAAGAAGATCTCCGAGCACGGGCCGGCGGGGCCGGGCAGGCCGGTGCTCCAGTAGTTCGTGTCCTTGCCCAGGCGCTGGATGCGCTCCTCCGGGAAGCCCGCGATGCGCTGCCACAGCTCGTGCGCCTCGTCGTCCTCCTCGTAGACGGTGACCCAGAGGTCCTTCGGGTCGAAGCCGAGCCCGCCGTCCGCCTCGGACGTCGTCAGCAGCTCCCACGCGAAGCGGATCGCGCCTTCCTTGAAGTAGTCGCCGAAGGACCAGTTGCCGAGCATCTGGAAGAAGGTGCCGTGACGCGGCGTCTTCCCGACCTCTTCGATGTCGTTGGTGCGGATGCACTTCTGGTTGTCGGCGGCCCGCGGGTACGGAGCGGGCACGTCGCCGCTGAGATACGGGATGAACGGCACCATCCCGGCCACGGTGAACAGCAGCGCCGGGTCGTCGGTGACCAGGGATGCCGACGGCACGATCGTGTGCCCGTTCTTCTCGAAGTAGTCGAGGAAGCGCTGTGCGATCTCGGCGGTCTTCATTCGGGTCCTCGCAATGGCACGATCCTCCGTCCCGGGGCATCCCGGGCCGGTCGGTCGTTGGGTCAATCGGTGAGCTTGCGGGCGACGTCGCCGGCGGAGTCGACGGCTTCGGTGACCGCGTCGTGGACGGCGGCAGCGCCCCCGGCCGCGGCATCGCGCACCTCGTCCACGATCCCGGTGAACCGGGCCTCCTGCTCGCGGTAGGCGTCGGCGATGCGGTCGGTGAACTGGGTGATGCGGGCGTCGACGTCGGCCAGGATCTCCTGTCCGCGCGGGTCCTTGTTCACGAGGTGCGCCAGCACGAAACCACCGGCGATACCGAACAGGAACCACACCAGCTTCTTCATGACCACTCCTCGGTTGTCGAGCAGGTCGCGGCGCGACCGTATCGAGACACGGCTGTCAGGATGTGTGCGCGGCCGCATCCGGGCGCGCGGGCCGCGGACGCGGCATCCTCCCCATCGTAGGGTGAAACGACGAAGGGCGCCGGTTGCCCGGCGCCCTCCTCGCTCGCCCGCTGAGCGGTTATCGAGCGGCGTAGTACTCGACGACGAGCTGGACGTCACAGACGACCGGGACCTCGGCGCGCTTGGGACGACGCACGAGACGGGCCTGCAGCTTGTCGAGCTCGACCTCGAGGTAGCCGGGAACCGGGGGCAGCACCTCGGCGTGACCGCCGGCCGCCGCCACCTGGAACGGCTCGAGGGCCTCGCTCTTGGGCTTGACGTGGATGAGCTGACCCGGCTTCACACGGAACGACGGGCGGTCGACCAGCTGGCCGTCGACGAGGATGTGACGGTGCACCACGAGCTGGCGCGCCTGCGCCGTGGTGCGGGCGAAACCGGCGCGGAGCACGAGCGCGTCCAGGCGCATCTCGAGCTGCTCGACCAGGTTCTCACCGGTCAGACCCTGCGTGCGGCGGGCCTCGTTGAACTGGATGCGCAGCTGCTTCTCGCGGATGCCGTACTGCTCGCGCAGACGCTGCTTCTCGCGCAGGCGGACGGCGTAGTCGCTGTCGGCCTTGCGCTTGGTGCGGCCGTGCTCACCGGGAGCGTAGGGACGCTTCTCCAGGTAGCGGGCGGCCTTCGGGGTGAGCGCGACGCCGAGGGCGCGCGAGAGGCGGACCTTGCGGCGGTCCTGGGACTTCGTTGCCACGAAGTGTTCCTTCCGTTGACGTGGACGTGTCTTTCACGACTCACGGGCGTATCTCCCCCGCTCCACCCTGTCCGGACTGCACGCCGGGGCATGCCGGAAGGTCGTTCAAGAAGGGAGGGGATGCCCGAAAACTCGGTTTCGAGCCGGTCAAGGCTACCAGATCCCGCCTTCGGGCGAGCTGGACGCGCTCGCGGTCACCGTCCGTCGAGGATCCGGCGGATCTTCTCCAGCCGCGCCTGCACGTCGCGCTCGGCGCCCAGCGCCTTCGGCTCGTAGTAGCGGCGGCCGCGCAGCTCGTCCGGAAGATACTGCTGCGGCGACACGCCGACCTCCGAGTCGTGCGGATACACGTACCCCTTCCCGTGCCCGAGCCGCTTGGCCCCGGGATAGTGGGCGTCGCGGAGGTGGATCGGCACGCGACCGAACCCGCCGTTGCGCACATCGGCGATCGCGGCGTCGATGGCGAGGTATGCCGCATTGGACTTGGCCGTGGTCGCCAGATACGCCGTCGCCTCCGCGAGCGGGATGCGGCCTTCGGGCATCCCGATGAACTGCACCGCCTCGGCCGCGGCGACAGCGAGGGGCAGCGCCTGAGGATCTGCCAGCCCGATGTCCTCTGCGGCCGAGATGATGAGGCGCCGCGCGATGAACCGCGGGTCCTCGCCCGCCTCGATCATCCGCGCGAGGTAGTGCATCGCCGCATCCACGTCCGAGCCGCGGATCGACTTGATGAAGGCGCTGATGACGTCGTAGTGCTCGTCACCCTGCCGGTCGTATCGCAGCAGCGCGCGATCGACCGCCTGGGCGACCTGCTCGGAGGTGACGACGGGAACGGTCGAGGCATCCGTCTCCCCCTCGTCCTCGTGCTGCTCGTCGTCGGTGGGGGCAGCGAGGGATGCCGCCGCTTCGAGCGCCGTGAGCGCTCGCCGGGCGTCGCCGGACGAGAGGCGCACCAGGGCATCGCGTGCGTCGTCGCCCAGCGAGACCGCCCCGCCGAGGCCGCGAGGATCGGTGACGGCGCGATCGATCAGCATCCGCAGGTCGTCGTCGGAGAGGGGCTTCAGCGTCAGCAGGAGCGATCGCGACAGCAGTGGCGAGATCACCGAGAACGACGGATTCTCGGTCGTGGCGGCGATGAGCACCACCCAGCCGTTCTCGACGCCCGGCAGCAGCGCGTCCTGCTGCGCCTTGGTGAAGCGGTGGATCTCATCGAGGAAGAGGATCGTCGACTGCCCGTACAGATCGCGCTGGGTGAGGGCCTCCTGCATCACCTCGCGGACATCGCGCACACCGGCCGTGACGGCCGACAGCTCGACGAAGCGCCGCCCCGAGGATCGGGCGATCGCCTGGGCCAGCGTCGTCTTCCCGGTGCCGGGCGGGCCCCACAGGATGACCGAGGTGGCGGCGCGCGTCGACGCGTCGGGATCGGCGAGGGTCACCAGCGGAGATCCCGGGCGCAGCAGGTGCGACTGACCGGCGACCTCGGCGAGCGATGTGGGCCGCATGCGCACCGCCAGGGGCGTCTGCCCCTGGAACAGCGCGGTGGGGATCGTCACGATCCCAGGCTATCCCGGGGCTGCGACGCCGGGTCGGAGCGGGTTTGGTCGCCGTCGATCCCGCCCCATAGGATCATCCCGGCCCGGGCGCCGACCCGGATTCGAGGAGGTCCCGTGGCGACCGGTGGCAAGGATCGCGATGCGCGCGCAGCGCGAGAGCGTGCTCGGCTCTATCAGGCGCGGCGCCAGTTCCATCAGGATCAGGCCCGCCGCCGTCGCCGCGACAACCTGATCGGAGGGATCGCCGGAGGCCTTCTCATCCTGGGGCTCGCCGCTGTCCAGACCGCCTACTTCGTCGCCGGGCCGGGCGCGCCCGAGCCCACGCCCACCTCGACGCCGTCGCCCTCGCCGTCGGGCATGACCCCCGCCCCGACCGACTCATCCACGCCTGTCCCCGACACGACCGGGACGCCGACGCCGACGCCGTGAAACCGGCCGCCGAGGCATCGGAGCGGACGGCCCCGCCGTACTAGGCTTGGGATCCGTCCATCCCCCACAGGCGGCCCAAGCCGCGATGAGGTGCATCCCGTGACTGCCGCAGCAGAGTCGAACTCCGACACCACCGTGCCCGAGAGCCACGACGACCAGTCCCCCGAGTCGCTCGACGTCGAGCCCACCGACTCCACCGCCGACGCCGTCGACGCCGACGCCGTCGACGCCGTCGACGGCGCCGACACGTCCGGCGGCGAAGCGACGGAGCCCGAGCCGGCCACGGAGACCGCTGAGACGAGCGCCGTCGGCGGCGATGAGCCGTGGGGTCGTGTCGACGCCGACGGAACCGTGTCCGTGCGCGAGGCGACCGGCTGGCGGGTGGTCGGCCAGTTCCCCGACGGCCCTCCTGCCGAGGCGCTGGCCTACTTCGAGCGCAAGTACGCAGACCTGGCCGGCGAGGTCACGCTCCTCGAGGTGCGTCACCGCCGCGGCGGCGCGTCGGCCGCGGATCTGCGCTCCACGGCCCGCACCATCCGCGGGAAGCTGGAGAACGCCGCAGCCGTCGGCGATCTCGCCGCGCTCGAGACCCGCATCACGACGCTGCTCGAGGCGCTCGAGGCGGCGTCCGAGACCGAGGCGGCAGCCGCCCGCCAGGCCGTGGACGACGCCGTGCGCGCGAGGACGGAACTGGTCGAGAAGGCAGAGGCGCTCGCCGCGCGCGACCCCCGGACCGTTCAGTGGAAGCAGGCGACGGCGGAGATGACCTCTCTGTTCGACCAGTGGCAGGCTCAGCAGCAGAACGGCCCGCGCCTGCCCAAGTCCACCGCGCAGCAGCTGTGGAAGCGGTTCCGCGACGCCCGAGCGACCGTCGACAAGCACCGTCGCGCGTTCTACGCCGAGCTGGACGAAGCCCACAAGGCCGTGCGGGATCGCAAGACGCGCCTGGTCGAGAAGGCGGAGTCGCTCGCGGCGAAGGGCGAGGACGCGATCCCCGCCTACCGCGAGCTGCTCGACCAGTGGAAGGGCGCCGGACGCGCCGGCAAGAAGGTCGACGACGCCCTGTGGGCCCGCTTCAAGGCCGCCGGCGACGCGCTGTACAGCGCCCGCTCCGAGCGGGAGGCGGCGGATGCCGAGGCATCCCGCGAGAAGATCGAGGCCAAGCGCGCGCTCCTCGAAGAGGCGAAGGCCGTCGCCGACGAGCGCGACCTCGGCAAGGCGCGGTCGCTCCTGACCGGCATCCAGCGCCGGTGGGACGAGGTCGGCCGGATCTTCCCGCGCGACGCGGAGCGGTCCCTGGACGACGAGCTGCGCAAGATCGAGCAGGCGCTTCGCACCCGCGAGGAGGCCGACTGGAAGCGCAACGATCCCGAGACGAAGGCGCGCGCCAACGACATGACGCGCCAGCTCACGGAGGCGATCCAGAAGCTCGAGGACGAGCTGGAGACCGCCAGGAAGTCCGGCGACGCTCGCGCGATCGCGCAGGCGTCCGAGGCGCTCGAGGCACGTCGGTCGTGGCTGAAGGCGCTCGGCGGCTGACCGACGGTCCTCACAGCGTCGCGGGCCTCTCGCGCGACGTGACCGGGTGACGCCCCGGAGCCGTGATGTCCTGCGGCCGGTTCTCCACAGCGACGCCGGACGGCTCCGCGGCGGAAGACCGGGTGCGGCACACTGCCTCCATGAGATCGGTGTTCCTGTACTTCGTCGATGACCGGCTGTCGCGGGCGGAGCTGTCCGCGGCGCGGCTGGACGGGGACATCGTCGAACTCGGGGACGCGTACATCCCCGCTGACGCGGTCGAGACGGCCGCGCTCCGCGCCGGATCGCTCGCGCGCCTCCTGGGCGACTCCCTCGCCGCCACCCACCTCTCGGCCGCCTGGATCCACGGCACCTCTCCCTTCCCGCCTGCGCGGCACACCGTTCAGCGCGCGGTGCCGCGCCGCGTGCACATGGCGCCGGAGCGCCAGGTCGTCTACCGCGACCTCGCGGTGGCCCAGAGCGATCTGCTCATCCTCGGCGGCGTGCGAGTGACCTCGCACGCGCGGACGCTGATGGATCTGGCGCGCGTGCCGGATGCCGAGCACGAGCTGGCTGCCCGCCGACTCGCCGCGGCATCCCCGGAGGCGCGCGACGCCGCGATCGAGCGACTGGAGCGCGGGGCGCTGCCGCACAAGCGGCGGGCGCTGTCGTTCCTGCGCGGGCTCGCGCCGGATCAGCTCGACGTGACCCGGTAGACGTCGTAGACGGCGTCGATCCGCCGCACCGCGTTGAGGACCCGGTCCAGGTGCACGATGTCCCCCATCTCGAACACGAACCGGCTGAGCGCCAGGCGGTCGTTCGTGGTGGACACGGTGGCCGACAGGATGTTCACGTGGTGCTCGCTGAGCACCCGGGTGACATCGCTGAGCAGACCCGACCGGTCGAGCGCCTCGATCTGGATCTGCACGAGGAAGACGCTCTTCGTCGTCGGCGCCCACTCGACGTCGATCAGCCGGTCGGAGTCCTCCATGAGGGACTTCACGTTCGTGCAGTCGGCGCGGTGGACAGAGACGCCGCTGCCGCGCGTGACGAAGCCGACGATCTGATCACCCGGCACGGGCGTGCAGCACTTGGCGAGCTTCACCAGGATGTCGGGCGCACCGCGGACGAGGATGCCGGAGTCGCCGCCGCGCGGCGTCCGGGACCGTCCGACGGCGGGCAGGTCGATCGGCCCGGTCGCGGTGTCGCTGGAGGCGACGAGCGCCGTCACCTTCTCGATCACCGACTGCGTCGAGACGTGCCCCTCGCCCACCGCGGCGTACAGGGCCGAGACGTCCTCGTAACGGAGCTGATGGGCGACCTCGGCGAACGAATCCTGGTTCATCAGGCGCTGCAGGGGCAGATTCTGACGGCGCATCGCTCGTGCGATGGATTCCTTGCCCTGCTCGATCGCCTCTTCGCGACGCTCCTTGGTGAACCAGCCGCGGATCTTGTTGCGCGCGCGCGTGCTCTTGACGAAGCCGAGCCAGTCCTGGCTGGGACCTGCGTCGGGGTTCTTCGACGTGAAGACCTCGACCACGTCGCCGCTCTTGAGCTCGGACTCCAGCGGCACGAGCCGGCCGTTGACCTTCGCGCCCATGGTGCGGTGGCCCACCTCCGTGTGCACCGCGTATGCGAAGTCGACCGGGGTCGCGCCGGCGGGAAGGCCGATCACGCGGCCCTTCGGCGTGAAGACGTAGACCTCCTTGGCGCCGATCTCGAAGCGCAGAGAGTCCAGGAACTCACCCGGGTCGGCCGTCTCCGCCTGCCAGTCGGAGATGTGGGCGAGCCACGCCATGTCGGTGTCGGTCGCGCGGGCGTCGGCCTTGCCGCCGTTCATCCGCTCCTTGTACTTCCAATGCGCCGCGACGCCGTACTCGGCCTGCTGGTGCATCTCATGGGTGCGGATCTGGATCTCGACCGTACGCCCGCCGGGCCCGATCACCGTCGTGTGCAGCGACTGGTAGAGGTTGAACTTCGGCGTGGCGATGTAGTCCTTGAACCGGCCGGGAAGGGGCGTCCAGCGCGCGTGGATCGCGCCGAGCACGGCGTAGCAGTCCCGCACGCTGCCGACGAGGATGCGGATGCCGATGAGGTCGTAGATGTCGTCGAACTCGCGTCCCCGGACGACCATCTTCTGGTACACGGAGTACAGCTGCTTGGGCCGGCCCATGACGCGGCCGCGGATCCGCAGCTCCCGCAGGTCGCTGTCGACCGCTTCGATGACGTTCTGCACGTACTGCTCGCGCTGCGGCGTGCGCTGCTTGACGAGGCTGTCGATCTCGGCGTAAAGCTTGGGATGCAGCACCGCGAAAGACAGGTCTTCGAGCTCGGACTTGATGGCCTGGATGCCGAGCCGGTGGGCCAGCGGCGCGTAGATCTCGAGCGTCTCGGTGGCCTTCTTGCGGGCCTTCTCCGGGGGGACGAAGCCCCACGTGCGCGCGTTGTGCAGGCGGTCGGCGAGCTTGATGAGCAGGACGCGGATGTCGCGCGACATCGCGACGATCATCTTGCGGACCGTCTCGGCCTGGGCGCTCTCGCCGTACTTGACCTTGTCGAGCTTGGTGACCCCGTCCACCAGCATCGCGACCTCGTCGCCGAAGTCGGCCGTGAGCGCCTCGAGGGAGTACTCGGTGTCCTCGACGGTGTCGTGCAGCAGCGCCGCGGCGATGGCGCGGGGACCGAGGCCCAGGTCGGCGAGGATCTGCGCGACAGCGAGGGGATGCGTGATGTACGGCTCGCCGCTCTGTCGGGCCTGCCCCGAGTGAGCGCGTTCGGCGACGGAGTACGCCCGCTCGATGATCGACAGGTCGCCCTTCGGATGATGCGTGCGCACCGTGCGAAGAAGCTGCGCGACGTCGTCGCGTCGTGCCGCGCGCGAGAAGATGCGCGGAACGAGGCGCCGCAGCGACGATGTCTGGGCGGGCGGGACGATCTCGGTCATCCGATCGCCTCCCCTCCGCTGGACCTCACAATCCTACGCCCGCGCTCCCAGGCCTCAGGCCGGGGTGCCGGCCAGTTCGCGGGCCGCGAGCACGCGGGCGTCGCGGGTCTTGATGGCCGGCTCGTTCTCACGCAGCAGCGAGTACAGCGGCGCGGCCACGAAGATCGTCGAGTACGCGGCCACGATGGTGCCCACGAAGATCGACAGCGAGAGGTCCGTGAGGGTCTGAGCGCCCAGCCACAGCGCGCCGATGAACAGGATCGCGCCGGTGGGCAGGATCGCCACGACGGTCGTGTTGATCGAGCGCACGAGGGTCTGGTTCACGGCGAGGTTCACCGACTCGCCGAACGTGCGACCCGACACCTCGCCGTCCTCGCTGGTGTTCTCGCGGATCTTGTCGAAGACGACGGTGGTGTCGTACAGCGCGTACGAGAGGATCGTCAGGAAGCCGATGACCGCAGCCGGCGAGATCTCGAAGCCGAACAGCGCGTAGACGCCGATCGTGATCACGAGCACGTCCACGAGGCCGATGATCGCCGACACCGACATCTTCCAGGTGCGGAAGTACAGCGCGAGGATCAGGAAGGTCAGCGCGAGGAAGATGGCCAGGCCCCACAGCGACTGGCGCGTGACGTCCGCTCCCCAGCTGGGTCCGATGAAGGAGTAGCTGACCTCCGACTCGGGAACGTCGTAGGCCTGAGCGAGGGCTGCGGACACTTCCCGGCTCTCGGCATCCGTCATCTGATCGGTCTGCACGCGCACGGCGTCCTCGCCGATCGTCACGACCTTCGTCGCCGCGTCGGGGACGACCGACTGCACCGCGTCGGTCGCGATCAGCTGGTCGGTGGTCGCCACGCCGTTGACGGTGAACTGCGATCCGCCGGTGAACTCGATCGAGAACTGGATCGGGCGGAACAGCGGCACGAGCGCCGACCCGATCACGAGGATCAGTGCGATCAGGAACCACAGCCGCCGCCGCCCGACGAACGGGAACGAGGTCTTGCCGGTGTAGAGGTCGTTGCCGAGCTGGCTCATGGAGCGCATCAGTCGTCTCCCTCCTTGCCGGGCGTGCCGGGTCTGCTCTGGTCACCGGTGGTCGCCGCCGCGAGCTCGGCCTGCTTGCGCTCGGCGATCGTCTGCCGCCGCTCCGCCTCGCCGCGCGACCTGGCCGCGCGGCGCGCCGCGGCGGTGCCACCGGCCGCGCCGACGGGCGCGCGGAACTGCGCACGGCCGCGATAGACCGCCCCGAGCGCCGTGGGGTCGAGCCCCGACAGCGCGTGCCCGGAGCCGAAGAACTTCGTGCGCGCGAGCAGCTGGAGCATCGGGTGGGTGAACAGGATGAAGATGAGGACGTCGATCGCGGTCGTGAGGCCCAGCGTGAAGGCGAAGCCCTTGACCGTCGAGTCGGCGAGGATGTAGAGCACGACGGCCGCGAGGATGTTGATCGACTTCGAGATGTAGATCGTCCGCTTGGCGCGGCCCCAGCCGTCCTCGACGGCGCCGGTGATCGACTTGCCGTCGCGCAGCTCGTCGCGGATGCGCTCGAAATAGACGATGAACGAGTCGGCGGTGAAGCCGATCGTCACGATGAGGCCGGCGACACCGGCCAGCGACAGGCGGAAGCCCATGCGCCACGCGAGGATGCACAGCGTGATGTAGGTCAGCACGGCCATCACCGCGAGCGACGCGATGATGATGAATCCGAGCGCGCGGTAGACGATGAGCGAGTACACCGCGACGAGCGCGAGGCCGATCAGACCCGCGATCAGGCCGATCTGCAGCTGCTGCGATCCGAGGGTCGCCGAGATGGAGTTCGAGCTCTCGACCGTGAAGCTCAGCGGCAGCGCGCCGTACTTCAGCTGGTCGGCGAGGATCTTCGCGGTCTCCTGCGTGAAGCTGCCGGTGATGCTCGGCTTGCCGTCGACGATGACGCCGTTCATCGACGGCGCGGACAGCACGTAGCCGTCCAGCACGAAGGCGAACTGGTTCAGCGGCGGGTTCGCTCCGAACAGGCGCTGGCTGATGTCGCCGAAGATCTCGGTGCCCTCGGCGTCGAACTGCAGGTTGACGGCCCACTGGCCGTTGTTCTGCTGCAGGCCGAAGGTCGCGTCGTCGATGGACGAGCCGTCGAGCTCGACGGGACCGAGGATGTACTTGACGGTGTTGTCGGGGTCGCACGTGATCAGCGGCTCGTCCGCCGGCGCATTGGCCGGGTCGTTCGCCGGGTTCGCGCAGTCGTACGCGAGGAACTCCGCCTGGAGCGCCGGCGTGATCCACGACGTGTCGCTGCCGTTGGTGGGCGACGCCGTCGGCGTGGCCTGAAGCGACGGGTCGGGCGTGGGGTACGGCGTTCTGCTGCCGTCCTCGCCGACGAACGTGTTGGCGGGCTCGCCGGCCAGGAGCACCGCGCGCAGCTGCAGCTGGGCCGAGGCCTCGATGCGGTTCCGCGTCTCCTCGTCGGCCTGACCGGGGATCTGGACGACGATCTGGTTGCCGCCCTGCGTCGTGACGTCGGCCTCGCCGACACCCGAGGCGTCCACGCGCTGGCGGATGATGGTGACCGCCTGCTGCATCTGCTCGGTGGACGGGCTCGCGCCCCCCTCGGTCTGCGCTTCGAGGACGATCTGCGTGCCGCCCTGGAGGTCGAGGGCGAGCTCGGGCAGCCACGAGCTGCCCTTGAACACGTACACGCCCAGGGCGTTGATGCCGAACAGCACGGCGGTGATGGCGAGGAGGCCGATCAGCGCACGCCACGCATGCCGGACAGGAGTGGATGTCGCCACTTCTTCGCTTTCTCGAAGTGCCCGTGAGGGCGGACGGTCAGGCCTTGGGCTTGTTGTCGGCGTCGGGGTCGCGCTCGCCGCTCTCGGCGGCACGGCGGTCGTCGCTGATCGAGGTGATGTCGCCGCCGGCGACGCCGTCGACGTACTCGGCGCGGCTCTCCTCGGCCTCGATGAACTCGTCCTCGCTCACGGCGCCGGTCACGGGGTTCACGATGCGCAGGATCGCCTGGCTGTGCACCTTGATCTCGACGCCCGGGGCGAGCTCCACGATGGCCGGCTGGTCGAGGTTGTCGGGGTCGTACCGAACGATGGTGCCGTAGAGGCCGCCCTGCAGCAGCACCTCCGCACCGGGCACGGTCTGACGGGCGCGCTCCTCCTGCTCGAGCTTCTGCTTCTGCATGCGCCGACGGGAGCTCCAGAACATGAAGACGAGCAGGATGACCAGCAGCAGGATGAGACCGTACTGCTGGAGGAACAGGGCGAAGTCCATGGGAGCTGAGCGCACCTTTCAGGTGTGGCGTGCGCCCATGCGGCGCTGCCTTGGAGGTGGGAGGGGAGGCGTGAAGCCTTCAGCGATTATAGGTCATCGAATCCGAGCACCGATTCGGCGGCCGGCACGCCGAGGTGCCCGTACGCGGCAGGCGTGGCGACGCGACCTCGAGGCGTGCGGCCCATGAAGCCGATGCGCACCAGGTAGGGCTCGACGACCGACTCGATGGTGTCGGGCTCCTCGCCGACGGCGACCGCCAGCGTGCTGAGGCCGACCGGGCCCCCGCGGAACCGTCGCACCAGCGCGTCGAGGACGGCGCGATCGAGGCGGTCGAGTCCGATCGCGTCGACGTCGTAGAGGTCCAGCGCCGCGTCGACGGTCACCTCGTCCGCGCCGACCCCGTCGCCGTGCACCACGAGGTAGTCGCGCACGCGTCGCAGCAGCCGGTTGGCGATGCGCGGCGTGCCGCGGGACCGTCGCGCGATCTCGGCGCGCGCGGCAGGCGGCAGGGAGACGCCCAGCATGGCGGCGGAGCGCTCGACGACGCGCTCGAGCTCCTCCGGCTCGTAGTACTCCAGATGCGCCGTGAAGCCGAAGCGGTCGCGCAGCGGGTTGGGAAGGAGTCCCGAGCGGGTGGTCGCCCCGACGAGGGTGAAGGGCGCGAGATCCAGCGGGATGCTCGTCGCGCCGGCGCCCTTGCCGACCATGATGTCGATGCGGAAGTCCTCCATCGCGAGGTAGAGCATCTCCTCCGCCGAGCGGGCCATGCGGTGCACCTCGTCGATGAAGAGCACCTCACCCGGTGTGAGACTCGACAGCAGGGCAGCCAGGTCGCCGGCGTGCTGGATGGCCGGACCGCTGGAGAGCCGCAGCGGTCTGCCGCTCTCGTGCGCGACGATCATCGCGAGCGTGGTCTTGCCCAGTCCCGGAGGCCCCGACAGCAGGATGTGGTCGGGCGGGCGCTGCTGGATCCGCGCGGCATCCAGCAGCAGCTGCATCTGACCGCGCACCTTCTGCTGGCCGACGAACTCCGCCAGCGACGTCGGGCGCAACGCGCCCTCGATCGCGAGCTCGGTCTCGTCGACGGGCTCGCCCGTCTCTCGCAGGTCATCCACCGACGGGCTCCTTCCGCGCCGGGCCGAGGGCGGCGAGCGTGAGCCGCAGCAGGGCCGGCACCGAGCGGCGATCGGCGTCACCGGCGTCGGCGACGACCGTCTCGACGGCATCCGCGGCCACCCGTTCGGACCACCCGAGCCCCACGAGCGCCTGCACGACCTGTGCCGGCACCGCGGCCGGGGCCTCTCCGCCGGCGCCGCCTGCGGCGGGGCGCGCAGCGGCGATCTTGCCGGTCAGCTGCACCACGATCAGCTTCGCCGTCTTCGGTCCGATCCCCGAGACGCGGCGGAACGGGGCGTCGTCGTCCGCGGCGACGGCATCGGCGATCTGCGCCACGGTGAGGGTCGCGAGCACCCCCAGGGCGGACTTGGGGCCGACCCCGGTGACACTCAGCAGATGGAGGAAGACCGACAGCTCTTCGCGGGTCTCGAACCCGTACAGCGACAGGGCGTCCTCACGGACGATGAGCGTCGTGTGGAGGGTCACCGCGTCGCCGACGTGCACGACCCGTGCCACCTGCGGCGTCACGGCGACGTGGAGACCCACCCCGCCCACCTCGACGACGACGGAATCCGCCTCGACGTGGACCGCCGTGCCGCGAACTGACGAGATCATGGCTCGAGCCTACGTCGGGCTTCGGACCTTTGTTCGACCGACACGCGAGGGTGGTCGCCGATCAGCGGCGCGCGAGCCTCTCGGCATCCCGCCACAGACGCTGCGCGGGTGTCAGTGACGAGGATGCCGCGACGGCGGCTCCGCCTCGCCACGCGTGGCACAGCGCGAGCGCGAGCGCGTCGGCGGCATCGGCGGGCTTGGGCAGGTCGTCCAGGCGCAGCACGCGGGCGACCATCGTCTGCACCTGGCGCTTGTCGGCCGACCCGTAGCCGGTGACCGCCGCCTTCACCTCCGACGGCGTGTGCGTCGCAGCGGGAAGCCCACGCTCCCCCGCGACCAGCAGCGCGATGCCGCTGGCCTGCGCGGTCCCCATCACCGTGTGCCGGTTGTGCTGTGCGAAGACCCGCTCGACGGCCACCACATCGGGACGGTGCGCGTCGACCACGGCGCGCAGGCCCGCCGCGATGACGGCCAGTCGCGCCTCGATCGGGTCGGACGGATCCGAGCGCACGACATCCACGTGGACCAGGGTCGCCGAGCGGTCGGATGCGACGTCGACGATTCCCACGCCGCACCGCGTCAGACCGGGGTCCACCCCCAGGACGCGAAGTGTGCCGCGGGTGCTTCGGGATGCCACTCCCCCACGCTAGGCGTGCCGCGCCCGGCGGCGGCGCAGGCGCGCCCGCACGCGGCATCCGTCGCGATCAGTCCTCGTCGTTCTCGAGCTCCGCCTGCACCTCGGGGGTCAGGTCGAAGTTGCTGAAGACGTTCTGCACGTCGTCGCTGTCCTCGAGCGCGTCGATGAGCCGGAACACCTTGCGCGCCGTCTCGGCGTCGACTTCGACCTTGAGGTTGGGGACGAACTCGACGTCGGCCGACTCGTACTCGATGCCGGCGTCCTGCAGGGCCGTACGCACCGCCACCAGGTCGGAGGCCTCCGTGATGACCTCGAAGCCCTGCGCGTGCGGCTCGACCTCCTCGGCACCCGCCTCGAGAACGGCCAGCATGACGTCGTCCTCGGTGGTGTTCTCGCCCGAGACGACGATGACGCCCTTGCGCGTGAAGTTGTAGGCGACGCTTCCGGGATCGGCGAGCGTGCCGCCGTTGCGTGAGAGCGCGGTGCGCACCTCCGCCGCCGCCCGGTTCTTGTTGTCGGTCAGACACTCGATCATGAGGGCGACGCCGTTCGGGCCGTAGCCCTCGTACATGATGGACGAGTACTCGACGGACTCGCCGCCGATGCCGGCGCCCCGCTTGATGGCACGGTCGATGTTGTCCTTGGGGACCGACGTCTTCTTCGCCTTGAGCACCGCGTCGAACAGGGTCGGGTTGCCCTGGAGGTCGGGTCCGCCGAGCTTCGCGGCGACCTCGATGTTCTTGATGAGCTTGGCCCACGACTTGGCACGGCGCGCGTCGATGACGGCCTTCTTGTGCTTGGTCGTAGCCCACTTGGAATGCCCGGACATGGTCCTCCTGTGATCGTGGTGGCTGGGCGCCCGGGTCGAGGGCCGCTATCGGCTCGGCCGCGGCGTCTGCGCCGACAGACCATTCTAAGCGCAGGCCTCCCGCCCGTCCCGAGACGGTCAGGCCACGCGCGCTGTCCCCCGCGCGGCCACGACCATGTCGAGGAAGAGCCGGTGGAACCGGTGCTCTCCGGTGACCTCGGGATGGAACGCCGTGCCGAGCAGTGCCCCCTGGCGGACGGCGACGATGCGCCCGTCCGGCAGCGTCGCCATGACCTCGACCCCGGCGCCGGCGTGCTCCACGAGCGGCGCACGGATGAAGACGGCGTGCACGGGGGGACCTCCCAGCGCGGGGACGTCCAGGTCGGTCTCGAAGGAGTCCGACTGCGTGCCGAACGCGTTGCGCCGGACGGTCACGTCCAGTCCGCCGAAGGTCAGCTGACCCTGGATGCCGTCGGTGATGCGGTCGGCGAGGAGGATGAGTCCGGCGCAGGTGCCGTACGCCGGCATCCCGGCGGCGATCGCGTCGCGGATGGGCTCCCGCACGCCGAACGCACGAGCCAGCTTGTCGATGACGCTCGACTCGCCCCCGGGGATCACGAGGCCGTCGACGCCGTCGAGGTCCGCCGGACGCCGCACCGACAGCACGTCCGCGCCCAGCTCCGTCAGCATGCGGGCATGCTCGCGGACATCGCCCTGCAGCGCCAGGATGCCCACGCGCGGGCGCCCGGTGGTCACCATCCGCGCTCCGCCAGGCGGTGCGGCGCGGCGAGGTCGGCGACGTTGATGCCCACCATGGCCTCACCGAGCCCCCGTGACACGTCGGCGATGACCTTCGGGTCGTCGTAGAACGTCGTCGCCTTGACGATCGCCGCTGCGCGCTGGGCGGGATTGCCGGACTTGAAGATCCCCGACCCGACGAACACGCCGTCTGCGCCCAGCTGCATCATCATGGCCGCATCCGCCGGTGTCGCGACCCCTCCGGCGACGAACAGCACGACGGGCAGGGTGCCGGTCGCCGCCACCTCGGCCACGAGGTCGTACGGCGCCTGCAGCTCCTTCGCGGCCACGTACAGCTCGTCCTTCGACATCGCCCGCAGCGCGTTGATCTCCCCCTTGATCTTGCGGATGTGCCTGGTCGCCTCGGAGACGTCGCCGGTGCCCGCCTCCCCCTTGGACCGGATCATCGCCGCGCCCTCGTTGATCCGTCGCAGCGCCTCACCGAGGTTCGTCGCGCCGCACACGAACGGCACCGTGAACGACCGCTTGTCGATGTGGTTGACGTAGTCCGCCGGCGAGAGCACCTCCGACTCGTCGATGTAGTCCACTCCGAGCTCCTGGAGGACCTGCGCTTCGACGAAGTGCCCGATGCGGGCCTTGGCCATCACGGGGATGGAGACCGACGCGACGATCTGGTCGATCAGATCCGGGTCGCTCATGCGCGCGACGCCGCCCTGCGCGCGGATGTCGGCCGGAACGCGCTCCAGCGCCATCACCGCGACCGCCCCCGCGTCCTCGGCGATCTTCGCCTGATCCGCGGTGACGACGTCCATGATGACGCCGCCTTTGAGCATCTCCGCCAGGCCTCGCTTGACGCGGCTGGTTCCGGTGTCGGTCATGGTCATGAGCGGGTCCCTTCGACGGGCACGTGGAGGCGTGCAGACAGGCTTCGATATTGGCCTAGGCCAAACGGTAGCATGTGTCCGGCCTACACTCGGGAGCAATGGACGCGCATATGGACCTGGCGATCGCGGGACGCTCGGCATCGGAGATCGCCGACAGCCTCCGAGCGTCCATCGAGCGCGGTGCCGTGCGTCCGGGGGCCGCGCTGCCGCCGGTGCGGACGCTCGCCGATCAGCTGGGGGTCAACCGCAACACCGTCGTCGCCGCCTACCGGCAGCTGACGCACGCCGGCATCGTCGTCACCCGCGGCCGCGGGGGCACACGCGTCGCCGACCGGGGCACGGTCCCTCAGGAGGGCTTCGCGCCCGACAGCGTGCTTCGCGACATCGCCACCGGCAACCCCGATCCGACCCTCATCCCCGACCCCTCGTGGGCGCTCGGCAGCATGGCGGGTCGCCCCGTGCTCTACGGCGAACCCGTCGTCGATCCGGCCCTCGAGCGATGGGCGCGCGCATGGATGAGCGACGGCCTCGCCACGGCGGACTCGATGCGGGTGACGGTCACCAGCGGCGCCGCGGACGCCGTCGAGCGGCTGCTCGCGCAGGCGCTCGCCCGCGACGACGCCGTCGCGCTGGAGGACCCGTGCTTCCTGGCCAGCATCCACACCGTCCGCCTCGCCGGCTACCGGCCGGTGCCCGTCCCCGTCGACGATGAGGGCATGACCGTCGAGGGCCTCCGTGCCGCACTGGAGCAGGGGGTCCGCGCCGTGGTCTGCACGCCGCGGGCGCAGAACCCGACCGGCGCGAGCCTGTCGGCCGGGCGCGCCGCGGAGCTGCGCGCGGTGCTGCGGGATCATCCGTACGTCCTCGTCATCGAGGACGATCACTTCTCGATGCTGTCGCGGCAGCCGTATCACTCGCTCATCGACGCCGGACACCGCCGCTGGGCGCTCGTGCGCTCGGTGTCGAAGTTCCTGGGGCCGGACATGTGCCTCGCCGTCACCGCGAGCGACCCGGAGACGGCCGAGCGGCTCGCGATGCGCCTGACTCCGGGGACCACATGGGTCAGCCACCTGCTGCAGCGGCTCACCTACGCGCTGGTCACCGACCCCCGCGTCATGGCGGACATCGAAGCGGCAGGCGAGCACTACCGCGCCCGCAATTCCGCCTTCGCGGCGCGGCTGACCGCACACGGCGTGCCGGCCGCGGCTCGTGACGGGCTCAATCTGTGGGTCGCCCTCCCGGTGCCGGCGCATCTGGTCTCCGAACGCCTCATGCGCCGCGGATGGCTGGCGCGCACCGGCGACGAGTTCTCGCTGAGCCGCGCGCCGTCGCACCGGCTGCGCCTGACCGTTCACGAGCTGGACGATGGCGACGCCGAGCAGCTCGCCTCAGACATCGCCGCAGCGGTGCGCGACGCCGAGAACCTCGTCGCGGGAAGTGGGAAGATCGGACGGTGAAGATCCTCTCGATCCAGTCCGCGGTCGCCTACGGTCACGTCGGCAACTCCGCCGCCGTCTTCCCTCTGCAGCGCATCGGCGTCGAGGTGATGCCGGTGTACACCGTCAACTTCTCGAACCACACCGGCTACGGCGCCTGGCGGGGGCCCCTGATCGATCCGGCCGACGTGCGGGAGGTCATCACGGGCATCGAGGAGCGCGGCGCGTTCCCGCGCACCGACGTGGTGCTCTCCGGCTACCAGGGCGGCGAGGGCATCGCCGATGTCATCCTGGACGCCGTGGCCCGGGTCAAGGCCGCCAACCCGGATGCCGTCTACGCGTGCGATCCCGTCATGGGCAACGCCAAGTCGGGCTGCTTCGTCGCGCCGGCGATCCCCGATCTTCTGCGCGACCGGGTCGTGCCGGCGGCCGACATCATCACCCCGAACCAGTTCGAGCTGGGCTATCTGACCGACACCGAGCCGTACACCCTCGAGGACACGCTCGCGTCGGCCGACCTCGCCCGCGACATGGGACCGCGCACCGTGCTCGTCACGAGCGTGGAGCGTCCCGACCGGCCGGAGGGGACGATCGAGATGCTCGCGGTCACGGACGACGGAGCATGGATCGTGCAGACGCCGATGCTCCCGATGAAGGCGAACGGATCGGGTGACGTCACGGCGGCGCTGTTCACCGCGCACTACCGCGCCACCGGCGACGCGGCGCTCGCGCTGGCCCGTACGACATCGAGCGTGTTCGACCTGCTCACCCTCACCCACGATTCCGGCGAGCGAGAGCTCCAGCTGGTCGAGGCGCAGGAGTTCTACGCGCACCCGCGCATGCAGTTCGAGGTGCGTCAGGTGCGCTGACGCCGGCGATCCCGGGATGACCGCGTCGCGGCATCCCGGGACCGGCTCAGGCCGGCCACGCGTCGGCGACGGCGCGGCGCACGTCGCCCAGAAGCTGCGGCAGCGCCTTGGTGCGCGCGATGATCGGGAAGAAGTTCGCGTCGGACGCCCATCGCGGCACGACGTGCTGATGCAGGTGCTCATCGACGCCCGCCCCGGCGACACTGCCCTGATTCATGCCGATGTTGAACCCGTCGCAGCGCGACACCGATCGCAGCACCCGCATCGCCTGCTGCGTGAGCTCGCCGATCTCGGCGATCTCCTCCGCCGTGGCCTGATCGTAGGTCGGGATGTGCCGATACGGGCAGATCAGCAGGTGACCGGAGTTGTACGGGAAGAGGTTCAGGAGGGCGTACGCCGTGCGACCTCGCGCCACGATGAGGCCGTCCTCGTCGGACTTGTGCGGCGCCTCGCAGAACGGGCACTCCCGGCGCAGCGCTTCCGGACCGGTCTGGATGTAGGCCATGCGATGCGGCGTCCACAGTCGCTGGAACCCGTCGGGCACGCCGGGCAGCGTGGCGGCGTCGACGAGCGCTCCGTCGGCGCCATCCGATCGGTCCTCGCTCACGCGAAGTCCGACGCCGAGTTCACGAGGGCGTGAGCGGCGATCGCCTCGCGGACGCGACGGACGGCATCCTCGATGGGCACCCCGTTCTCCTGCGAGCCGTCGCGGAAGCGGAACGACACCGTTCCCGCGGCGCGGTCCTGCTCCCCCGCGATCAGCAGCAGCGGCACCTTCTGCGTGGTGTGCGTGCGGATCTTCTTCTGCATGCGATCGTCGCTGTGGTCGAGCTCCGCTCGCACCCCCTGCCCGCGCAGCCGCGCGATGACATCGCCGAGGTAGTCGGCGTACTCCTCCGCCACCGGGATGCCGACGACCTGGACCGGCGAGAGCCAGACGGGGAACGCACCGGCGTAGTGCTCGAGCAGGATCGCGAAGAACCGCTCGATCGAACCGAACAGGGCGCGGTGGATCATGATCGGCCGCTTCTTCTGCCCGTCGCGGTCGGTGTACTCCAGCTCGAACCGCTCGGGAAGGTTGGGGTCGACCTGCACGGTGGACAGCTGCCACGTGCGCCCGATCGCGTCGCGGGTCTTCAGGTCGATCTTCGGGCCGTAGAAGGCCGCCTCGCCGGGAACCTCGGTGAGCTTGAGGCCGCTGGCCATCGCCACGTTGCGCAGGGCGTCGGTGGAGTACTCCCAGAACTCGTCCGAGCCGATCCACTTGTCCTTCTCGTCGTCGCGCATCGACAGCTCCAGCTCGAAGTCGTCGAGGCCGAAGTCGCGCAGCATCGAGATGACGAACTCGAGGACGCGAGTGGCCTCCTCCTCGAGCTGCTCGGGGGTCACGAACAGGTGCGAGTCGTCCTGGGTGAAGCCGCGCACGCGAGTGAGGCCGTGCAGCGCGCCGGACAGCTCGTTGCGGTACACCGTGCCGTTCTCGGCGAACCGCAGCGGCAGATCGCGGTAGCTGCGCGCACGCTCCTTGTAGATCAGGATGTGCATCGGGCAGTTCATCGGCTTGAGGTAGTAGTCGACGCCCGCCTTGGTGATCTCGCCCGCGTCGTTGCGCTCCTCGTCGAGGTGGATGGGAGGGAACATGCCCTCCCTGTAGGTGACGAGGTGGTTGGACTGAAGGAACAGATCCTGCTTGGAGATGTGGGGCGTGTAGACGTAGGTGTATCCGCCCTCGATGTGACGGCGCCGCGCGTGCTGCTCCATCTCGCCGCGGACCACTCCCCCGCGCGGATGCCACACCGACAGGCCAGAGCCGATCTCGTCCGGGAAGGAGAACAGGTCGAGCTCCTTGCCGAGCTTGCGGTGGTCGCGCTTGGCGGCCTCCTCGAGGCGGGTCTGGTACGCCCGCAGCTCGTCCTTGGTCGGCCACGCGGTGCCGTAGATGCGCTGGAGCTGCGGGTTCTTCTCGCTGCCTCTCCAGTAGGCGCCCGCGACGCGCTGCAGCGCCCAGCCGTTGCCGATCAGGCGCGTGTTGGGAACGTGCGGTCCGCGGCAGAGGTCCTTCCAGGCGGTCTCGCCGTCGCGGGTGACGTTGTCGTAGATGGTCAGCTCGCCCGCGCCGACCTCGACCGAAGCCCCCTCGGTCTTCTCGGCGCCGCCGCCCTTGAGCCCGATGAGCTCGAGCTTGAACGGCTCGTCGGCGAGCTCCGCACGCGCCTCCTCGTCGCTGACCACGCGGCGGACGAAGCGCTGGCCCTCTCGGACGATGCGCTGCATCTCCTTCTCGATCGCCTTCAGATCCTCGGGAGTGAAGGGATGCTCCACGCCGAAGTCGTAGTAGAAGCCGTCGGTGATGGGCGGACCGATCCCGAGGTTGGCCTGCGGATTGATCCGCTGCACCGCCTGGGCCAGGACGTGCGCCGTCGAATGACGGAGGATGCTCAGCCCGTCCGGGCTGTCGATCGTGACAGGTTCGACGGCATCGGTCGCGCTCACGGTGGTCGCGAGGTCTCTCAGCTCGCCGTTGACGCGGAGGGCGACCACGGAGCGGTCGGGGAACAGGGCGAAGCCGTCGGAGGGATAGGACACGTCCGACGGAAGGGCGAGGTCAGTCAAGGGAACTCTCCAGAGGTGGCTCGGTTCAAGGCTACTCAGCTTCGGGCGCTGTCCGCGCCCCGCCCGCTCAGGCGCCGAACGTTCGCGTGCCGGTGACAGCGACGACCCCCGCGTGCGTCATCCGAGCGAGTTCCATGTCGCCGAGTCTACGCCGGACGCCACCGCGCCTGCTCAGGGCCGGGTGCGGGGGCGTGGCTCGGAAGGGACAGTGCCGGCGACGGCGAGCGGCCGCTTACCCGGAGAGGGGTCCTTTCCACAACCCCCATCCGTGCACGGCCGATCCGGACTCATGCTTCGGCATGACCTTGTTCGAGTTCAGGGCCGATGCCGGTCCTCGGCGGACCGACGCCATCCTCCAGGACACCGCCTCCGGGACCCGGGAGGAGGCCGCCTCCACGTTGCGCAGCACGGTGCAGCGCCCCTTCATCGGCGCCTTCGAGAGCACCTTCCTTCCGGCCGCGGGCGTGGACGTCGGCGAGACGACCGGCGTGTACCGGCACTGGCCCGAGCACCTCGATCGCCTGCAGGCCGCGGGCGTCACGCGGCTGCGGTACGCGCTCCGGTGGCATCACATCGCCCGCGATCCCGGGGTCTTCGACTGGGAGCAGACCGACGCCGAACTGGCTGAGATCCGGCAGCGTGGCCTCGAGCCGATCGTCGATCTCGTCCATCACACGAGCTATCCGAAGCGTCTGGAGGGCGGCTTCGCTGACCGGCGCTTCGCGGCGGAGTACGTGAGCTTCGCGGAGGCTGTCGCGCGGCGCTACCCGTGGCTGACGTCGTACACACTCTTCAACGAGCCGTTCGCGACGCTGTTCCTGGCGGGCCACGAGGCGCTGTGGCCTCCGTACCAGGCCGGCATGGAGGGCTTCGTCCGGCTCGTCTCGTCGGTCCTTCCCGCCGTCAACGCGGCAGGGGCCGTCTTCGCCGAACTGCTCCCGGATGCCGAACACGTCTGGATCGACACCTGCGAGGCGCATTCGGGGACGTCGGGAAGACCCGCCGAGTACGCGGCCTTCGCCAACGACCGCCGCCACCTGCTGCTGGATCTGGCACTCGGTCGGCACCTCGACCGCGAGCGTCCGGCCCTGGCCGCCTTCCTGGCAGCGGGGGGCGAGCCACTGCTGGAGCTCGCGCCGATGCGCGTCGACGTGCTCGGCCTCGACTACTACCCCCATTCGGAGTGGTGGTACAGCGATGCCGGCAGCGTGTCGCCCTCGCCCGCGCCGCGCGGCTTCGCCGCGATCGCGGCGGAGTACCACGACCGGTACGGCTTGCCCGTCCTTCTGTCCGAGACCAACATCCGCGGGCTCGCGTCGGACCGTGCGACCTGGCTGCGCTACATGATCGACCAGTACGACCGGGCCGTCGCCTCCGGAGTTCCTCTGCGGGGCTTCTCATGGTTCCCCCTCGTCGACTCCGCCGACTGGGACTCGCTTCTGGCCGTGTCCGCCGGGCACCGCGACCCCGTCGGCGTCTACGACCTGGCACCCAGTGGACACTGCATCCGCACCGAGTTCACCGAGGCGTGGGAACGCGCGGCCCGGGGCGCCCCTCTGGACGAGCTGCCGGCGTACCGGCTGCAGGCGCCCAACGACGAACTTCTGCACGGGTTCTTCCGCGACCTCGAGTGGCCGTGGCAGGACGCGCCCAACCCGGAGCCGCCCATCCCCGTGTACCCGCAGGCCCACGATCTCGTGGTGCTCTCGCACCTGCGCTGGGATTGGGTGTGGCAGCGGCCGCAGCATCTCGTCACGCGCTTCGCCGAGGACCGCGGCGGCCGCGGAGCCCGCACGTGGTTCGTGGAGGAGCCCATCCCCGGCGGTGTGCCCGAGCCGGAGCTGTGGACGGAGCAGGTCGGCAGGATCACGCGCGTGCGCCTGGTCGTGCCGATGGAGCCCGGACAGGGAACCAGGCTGAGCTTCGACGACCCGGCAGCGGCCCCGTACCGGAGGCTGCTGGGGGAACTGCTGGCCGACGAGGGCGTGCCGCATCCGGACGTGCTCATCTACACGCCGATGGCGCTCGACATCGCCCGCAGCCTGGACCCGCACCGCATCGCCTATGACGTCATGGACGACCTGGCCTCCTTCGCGCAGGCGCCGCCCGGGATGCGGGAGCGCCAGCGGGAGCTCCTGGAGACCGCGCATGTGGTCTACGCAGGCGGTCGCTCCCTGCACCGCGGCGTGGTGGGCCTTCGACCCGACTGCCACCTGTTCCCGAGCGGCGTGGACGTCGAGCACTACGCGGCCGCGCGCCTTCTGCGCGCGGCGGATCCGGCACCCCGCCAGGTGCTGGGGTATGTCGGCGTGCTCGATGAGAGGCTCGACCTGGACCTCGTCGCGGCGGTGGCTGCCGCCCTCCCCGACTGGACCATCCGCATGGTCGGCCCCGTCGCCAAGATCGATCCGGCCACGCTGCCCACCGGGCCGAACATCGAGTATCCCGGCATGGCCGACTATGCGGACCTCCCCGCCGTCATGGCCGGCTTCGACGTGGCGATGATGCCCTTCGCGCTGAACGAGGCGACCCGTTCGATCAGCCCGACGAAGACGCTCGAGTACCTCGCGGCCGGACTGCCGGTCGTCTCGACCCGCGTCACCGACGTGGTCACGGACTACGCCGACGTCGTCTGCTTCGCCGACGACGCCGCCTCGCTCGCCGAGGCGTGCCGCCGGGTCGTCGACGACGCCCAGGAGGATCGGGACCGCCTGGTCCGCGTGATCCAGGATCACCAGAGCTGGGATGCCATCGCGGAGTCGATGATGGGACTGTTCGAAGCACCGGCCGCCCGCCTGGACGCCATGCGGACCGACCCTGTCCACCGCGCCGCGACGCGAGCCGCTGCGGCCGGGCTGTCGGACGCGGCTCTGGGCTCGGCGCGCCTGCAGGGACCTCTGGTCACGACGCTCGCCGAGGCTGCGGTGGCGTCGGCGACGCCGTTCCTGCGAGCGCCGCTGCTGGCTCGGCTCTCCGCCGTCGAGCGGCTCCACCCGATGTCCGGCGACGCCTCCGGCGACTGTCCGAGCTGTGGCGTGCCTGCGCCGTGCAGCACGGCCGTCGCCTGTGCGTGAGGCCGTGGGCCACCGCCTGGTCCGAGCGCGGACATGAGAAAGCCCCCGGGGGCAACCCCGGGGGCTTTCTCGATGGTGGGCGATACTGGGATCGAACCAGTGACCTCTTCCGTGTCAGGGAAGCGCGCTACCGCTGCGCCAATCGCCCGAGTCGAACTCCGGTCGGGACCGGGAGTGGAGGTGGCGACGGGATTCGAACCCGTGTAAACGGCTTTGCAGGCCGGTGCCTAGCCGCTCGGCCACGCCACCGCGTGTGGTTTGACCCCACGTGCCGTGGTCTCCTCGGAAGAAGACCCCCGCACTCGAGCGGATGACGAGACTCGAACTCGCGACCCTCACCTTGGCAAGGTGATGCGCTACCAACTGCGCTACATCCGCATTTCGTTCCCGGGATTCGCACCCCGGGCACGTCATCGACTTTAGCCGATCCTCGGCGTCTTGCAAAACCGACACCGGCTCGCGCGTGTCTCACACGCGTGGTTCGAGGACGGCTCCGCCATCCGGTAGGATCAATACTCGTCCCCCACGGGAACGGGCGATTGGCGCAGTTGGTAGCGCGCTTCCTTCACACGGAAGAGGTCATCAGTTCGAGTCTGGTATCGCCCACCACGAAGGCCCGGCATCACATCGATGCCGGGCCTTTCGATTCCGGCTCACATCGTCACGGCCCAGCCGTAGCGACGGTGCAGCGCTTCAGCGACACGCGCGAACCGGGCGGGATCGAGGGCGGATGCCTCGCGTCGCATGCCCTCACGGTGCACGCTGTAGATCTGCTCGATGTCGACCCAGGAGGGGCGTCCGCGAGCGTCCCACTCCCCCGCGCCGAGCGGGAGGAAGTCGCGGTCTCCGTCGCGCGTCCTGCTGGTGAGCCGGACCGCGTAGACCCGCTCGTCATCGCGCCGGGCGATGACCAGCACCGGCCGGTCCTTCCCGCGACCGTCGTTCTCGTCGTACGGCACCCACGTCCATACGATCTCACCCGCATCCGGCTCGCCGTCGCGATCGGGCCCGTACCGGATCCGCAGCTGCCGCGGCGCCGGAGGCGGCACCTCGACCGTCGCCGTCGACCCGGCACGATCGCGCAAGCCGGCTGCGCCGGATCGACGCCCGGCTGACCCGCTCCGTCGCCGTCGCAGAAGATCGGCGATGCTCGCCAGCAGGCTCGGTCGCGGTGTCACACGGTCACCCTAGCCCGGGCAGAGGACGGGGGCGCCGCAGCATCCGCTGCGGCGCCCCTGTCGATGCCTGTCGTCAGGCGCGCGAGTTCTCCAGCACGTAGCCCTCCTCGCCGTGCACGACGGTGTCGATCCCGGCGACTTCGTCCTCGTTCTTCACGCGGAAGCCGATGGTCTTCTCGATGACCAGCCCGATGACGAAGGCCAGCACGAAGGAGTACACCAGGACCGCGATGGCCGCGATCGCCTGAACGAGCAGCTGAGCGCCGTTTCCGCCCATGAACAGGCCGGTGCCGTTGGCGAAGAAGCCGAGGTACAGGGTGCCGATGAGGCCGCCGACGAGGTGGATCCCGACCACGTCGAGCGAGTCGTCGAAGCCCCACTTGTACTTCAGCTCGATCGCGAGCGCACAGACGGCGCCGGCGACGATGCCGAGGACGATCGCCCAGATCGGGTCCAGCGACGCGCAGGCCGGCGTGATGGCGACCAGACCGGCGACCGCTCCCGACGCGGCGCCGACCGAGGTCGGCTTGCCGTCCTTGATCTTCTCCACGATGAGCCAGGCGAGCAGAGCCGCGGCGGGCGCTGCGATCGTGTTGATGAACGCCAGGGCGGCGACGCCGTCGGCGGCGAGCTCGGAGCCGGCGTTGAAGCCGAACCAACCGAACCACAGCAGTCCGGCGCCGAGGAGGACGAACGGCGGGTTGTGCGGGACGTGGACGCCCTTCTGGAATCCGAGGCGCTTGCCCAGGACGAGCGCCAGGGCGAGGGCCGCGGCACCGGCGTTGATGTGGACGGCGGTGCCACCGGCGAAGTCGATCGCGCCGACGCCGAACATCTCCTGCATGCCGTAGGTGATCCAGCCGCCATAGGCGAAGCTGCCGTCCTCGGCCAGACCGAAGTTGAAGACCCAGCTGGCGACGGGGAAGTAGACGATCGTGGCCCAGAGGCCCGCGAAGATCATCCAGGAGCCGAACTTCGCCCGGTCCGCGATGGCACCGGAGACCAGCGCGACGGTCAGGATGGCGAACGTGGCCTGGAAGCACACGAAGGCCATGGGCGGGAACGCGGCGTCCTCGGGCACCTCGAGGAGGCTCGACAGCCCGATCGCCGACCAGTCGATCGACCACGGGGCGACGAGCCCGTCAGCGCCGGGGAAGGCGATGGCGTAGCCGTAGACGACCCACAGCACGCCGATCAGTCCGAGCGCCCCGAAGCTGAGCATCATCATGCTGATGACGCTCTTGGCCTTCACCAGGCCGCCGTAGAAGAACGCGAGCCCTGGCGTCATCAACAGGACGAGTGCTGCCGCTATGAGCATGAATGCGGTGTTGCCTTGATCCATCTCGGTGGAGAACCTCTCTGCGGGGACGCAGGTGTAGCGTCGGGTCCCCCCAGTGTGATCAGGGCCCGTTTCAGCCGCGGGACACCCTGTGTTTCCTTCGCGTTACGCGTGCCGCCCGCCCGTAAACAACGTGTTTCGTGCCGCCGCGGGCTCGCTTCGGATCAGGCGAGCGTCGAGGCCACGAGCCGGGAGATGGCGCGGAGGTACTTCTTGCGATAGCCGCCTGCCAGCATCTCCTCGGGGAAGACGAGGTCAAGCGAAGTGCCTGTGGCGCGGATCGGGAGCTCGGCGTCGTAGACGCGGTCGATGAAGGCGACGAAGCGCAGCGCGGCGGACTGGTCGGTGAAGGGCTCGACGTCCCGCATGCCGATGAGGTCCACGCCGTCGATGAGCTTGATGTATCGCGAGGGATGCACGCGCGCGAGGTGTGCGACGAGGTCGGTGAACCGGTCGTCCGAGGCGACGCCGCGCGCGGCGGCATCGGCGATGGCGGTCTCGTACGCCTCCGTCGCCAGCACGTCGGCGTGGCCGTCCAGTGCACGGTGGCGGTAGTCCGTGCCGTCGATGCGGATCGTTCGGAAGCTCGACGCCATGGCGTGGATCTCGCGCAGGAAGTCCTGTGCGGCGAAGCGGCCCTCGCCCAGCGCGTTCGGCGGGGTGTTGGATGTCGCGGCCAATCGCGTGCCCGAGGCCACCAGCTCACCGAGCAGGCGGGTCATCACCATCGTGTCACCGGGGTCGTCGAGTTCGAACTCGTCGATGCACAGCAGATCCGACCCTCGGAACAGCTCCACGGTGTTCTGATAGCCGAGAGCGCCGACCAGCGCCGTGTACTCGATGAACGAGCCGAAATACTTCCGGCGCGCAGGCATGGCGTGGTACACGGCCGCGAGCAGATGCGTCTTGCCGACACCGAACCCGCCATCGAGGTAGACGCCCGGCTTGACCTCGGGGCGCTTCGCCCGGCGGAAGAAGCCGCCCTTCGCCGGCGCGGCCGCTCCCCCGGCGAACACCGTCAGCAGGTCCTTCGCCTCCTGCTGCGACGGGTAGGCGGCATCGGCCCGATACGTCTCGAACGTCGCGTCCGCGAACTGGGGCGGCGGCACGAGGGCCGCGACCATCTCGGCGCCGGCGAGCTGCGGCGTGCGCTCGGCGAGGTGGATGACGCCGGAGCGGGTCTCGGGGACGGTCATGCGGATCCTGTGTCGGAGTCTTACGGGATGGCTGTGCCGCCGGCGCCGGGAATCTAATGTCGGAGGCGACGGTTCAACCCTAACCGTCACCGTCACCCGCCCCGACCGAGGAGCACCATGGCCGTCGAGACCGACACGTCGTCCGAGAAGTTCGCCGAGTACGCCGAGCCGGGGCGTCTCGTCACGGGACAGTGGCTCCAGGAGCGACTGGGCCGGCCGGGCCTGGTCGTGGTCGAGTCCGACGAGGACGTCCTCCTGTACGAGACGGGGCACATCCCCGGCGCCGTCAAAGTCGACTGGCACACCGAGCTCAACGACCCGGTCGTCCGCGACTACGTCGACGGCGAGGGCTTCGCCGAGCTGATGTCGCGCAAGGGCATCTCGCGCGAGGACACCGTGGTGATCTACGGCGACAAGAACAACTGGTGGGCCGCCTACGCGCTGTGGGTGTTCTCGCTGTTCGGCCACGAGGATGTCCGGCTGCTCGACGGCGGCCGCGACAAGTGGATCGCAGAAGGCCGGCCCATCACGACCGAGGCGCCGTCGCGTCGCCCCACCGACTACCCCGTCGTCGAGCGGGACGACAGGCTGCTGAGGGCCTACAAGGAGGACGTCCTCGCGCATCTGGGGAAGCCCCTGATCGATGTGCGGTCGCCCGAGGAGTACGACGGCACCCGGACCTCCGCGCCGGCGTACCCGGAGGAGGGCGCGCTGCGGGCCGGGCACATCCCGACGGCTCGCAGTGTGCCGTGGGCGCGCGCGGTCGCCGACGACGGCGGATTCAAGACGCGGGCCGAGCTGGACGCGATCTACCGCGACGAGGTGGGCCTGCAGGAGGGCGAGCCGATCGTGGCCTACTGCCGCATCGGGGAGCGCTCGAGCCACACCTGGTTCGTCCTGAAGCACCTGCTCGGATTCGAGGACGTCCGCAACTACGACGGCTCCTGGACCGAGTGGGGCAGCGCGGTGCGGGTGCCGATCGCGACCGGGCCCGAGCCCGGTGAGGCGCCCGCCCGGCGCTGACGCGGTCGCGCGGTGGGACAATGGGACGGATGACTGATACCGCCGTTCCCGAGCGCCTGGCCGAGATCCGGGACGAGTTCCTCGAGCTGCCCGAGGCCGAGCGCCTCCAGCTGCTCCTGGAGTACTCGCAGGAGCTGCCGCCGGTGCCTCCCGCGTACGACGGCCACCCTGAGCTGTGCGAGCGTGTGGTCGAGTGCCAGTCGCCGGTCTACATCGTCATCGACGTCGACGCCGACGGTGTGGTCGCCATGCATGCCACCGCCCCGCCCGAGGCGCCGACCACGCGCGGTTTCGCGAGCATCCTCGTCCAGGGCCTCACGGGGCTGCGCGCCGAGGAGGTGCTGGCGATCCCCGCGGACTTCCCGCAGAGCATCGGCCTGACGCGCGCGGTGTCGCCGCTGCGCATCGCGGGCATGACCGGGATGCTGATGCGCGCGAAGCGCCAGGTGCTCGCCAGATCGGCGGCGGCGCCGGCCTAGTCGCCGATCAGTCCGCGCGAGGCGAGCCACGTGCGGATGCTCTCGCTCCAGCGCTCTTCGTCGTAGTTCCACAGCTTCGTGTGACGGGCCACCTCGAACACCTTCATCTCCACGAGATCCGGACGCGCGACGACGAGGTCGTGCGACGCGTCGGACGGCACGAACCCGTCATCGTCGCTGTGAAGGATGAGGATCGGATGCCGCAGCTCGGCGGCGCGGGCGACGACGTCGAGCTCGTCGAAGCGGATCGGAGCGCCCGCGCGCGTCAGCGGCGCCGCCCAGCCGGTCTGCAGGGCTTCGATCGCGAGCCCGCTCACGGCCGTCGGCACGCGCAGAGCACGCGCCTGGTACTCCAGCACCACGCGCCAGTCCACGACGGGAGACTCCAGCACGAGACCGGAGATGAGATCGCGATGCGCCGAGTTCAGCGACAGCTGCAGGGCGATCGCACCTCCCATGGACCAGCCCATCACGATCACCCGTCGGGCGCCACGGCGACGGGCGAAGCCGACGGCGGCATCCACATCCCGCCACTCGGTCGCCCCGAGCGCGTAGGTGCCGGTGCGGCTCCGTGGTGCCTCGCCGTCGTTGCGGTACGACACCACGAGCGAGGTGACGCCCAGCGCGTGGAACACCGGGACTGCGCGCAGGCACTCCGCACGCGTCGTGCCTCGACCGTGGACCTGGATCACCCACGTCTCGCCGTTCCCCGCGGGGAAGAGCCAGGCCGGGCACGGCCCGGCGGGCGAGCCGATCAGCTCGGGCGTGAAGTCCAGGTGCAGCTGCTCGGGACGGTCGTAGTACCAGCCGCTGAAGGCCGCCTCGGGCGACAGGCGCGCATCGTGGCCGATATGGGTGAGGAGCTTGCGCTTGACGCTCACGTCGTCCTCGGACAGCACCGATCCGAGCTTGAGGTAGTCGGCGCTGCCGCTGGTGAACAGCCCGTACCGGCCGGGAAGGCGCGTGTCCGGCGTGCGGGCGAGCGTGATCGTCTGCGCCGCCGTGTCCAGCGACAGGATGCGGGTGTCCGGCACACGCTGGGCGGGCGTGACGACGCGGCGCGCCATGCGCACCGAGCCGCCGGCAAGGGCGGCGAGCACGCCGATCAGGGCGACGCTCAGCATGGTGACGGCTGTCCTCACCGCGGCGAGGACAGCGGGAGATGCGCCGCCCATCGCGGCGCGCCTGGAGGCGACCATCGAGGCCTCAGCCTAGTCTGTCCGCGTGGCTGAGCATCGTCCTCCGGCGGCACCGACCTCGTTCGAGCAGGCGGCCGAAGCCGTGCGCGCGATGACGTTCCGCGAGGATCTGACCGTGCGCGAGATCACAGCGCCGGCCAATCTGGCACCGCACGCCATGGCGATCGCCGGGGACGTGCGCGCAGAGGAGCACGGCGTCGACTCGCCCTACGGCACCGGCCGGCTGGTTCTGCTGCACGACCCCGACGAACCGGCCCCGTGGGACGGCCCCTGGCGGATCGTGTGCTTCGCGCAGGCGCCCCTCGAGCCCGACATCGGCGTCGACCCGCTTCTGGCGGACGTGGCCTGGTCATGGCTCACCGACGCGCTGGCTTCGCGTCACGCCGGCTTCCACTCCGCGTCCGGAACGGCGACGAAGACGCTGTCCAAGGGCTTCGGGTCCCTCGCGGCCGAGGGCGACGGCGCGCAGATCGAGCTTCGCGCCTCGTGGTCGCCGGAAGGCGCGATCGCTCCGCACGTGGAAGCATGGGCAGAGTTGGTATGCATGCTGGCGGGGCTCCCGCCGGGGTCGGAGGGGATCGCGATGCTGGGTTCGCGGAGGATGGCGCGTGACTGAATACATCGTCATCGACGATGCGGCGGGACTGGCCGAAGCAGCGCGCCTGCTGCGCGCCGGCGAAGGCCCGGTCGCCGTCGACGTGGAGCGCGCCTCGGGGTTCCGCTACTCGCAGCGGGCGTACCTGGTGCAGGTCTACCGCCGCGGAGCCGGCGTGTTCCTGTTCGATCCCCCGCCGATCGAGGACTTCGCCCCGCTGCAGGAGGCGATCGGCGGAGAGGAATGGGTGCTCCACGCGGCGAGCCAGGATCTGCCCTCCCTGCGTGAGCTGTCGCTGGAACCGGCATCGCTGTTCGACACCGAGCTGGCAGCGCGCCTGCTCGGTCACGAGCGTGTCGGTCTCGGCGCCGTCGTCGAAGACACCCTGGGGATCACGCTGGCGAAGGCGCATTCCGCCTCGGACTGGTCGACGCGCCCGCTCCCGCAGGCGTGGCTGGAATACGCCGCGCTGGATGTCGTGCACCTGGTCGATGTGCGCGACGCCCTCGTCGCCGAGCTGGCCGAGCAGGGCAAGACCGACTTCGCCGCGCAGGAGTTCCAGGCGGTGCTCGAGCGCGAGCCGAAGCCCGCGCGAGAGGAGCCGTGGCGGCGGCTGAGCGGCCTGCACACGGTGCGTGGGCGCAAGAATCTGGCGGTCGCGCGCGAACTGTGGACCGCCCGCGAGGACTATGCCCGCGAGCAGGATGTCGCCCCCGGCCGACTCGTCCCGGACCGCGCCCTCATCGCCGCCGTGCTGGCCGATCCGAAGTCGAAGAGCGCGCTCGCCGCCGTCAAGGAGTTCACGGGCCGGGCGAGCAGGTCCCAGCTCGACCGGTGGTGGGCGGCCATCGAAGCGGGTCGCGCGACGACGCAGCTCCCCCTCGAGCGCGCCACCGGCGGCGACACGCTTCCCCCGCCGCGCGCCTGGGCGGACCGGAATCCGGAAGCGGACGCGAGGCTCAAGGCAGCCAGGCCCCGCATCGAGCAGCGCGCGGGCGAGCTCGGCATGCCGACGGAGAATCTGCTGACGCCCGACGTGCTGAGACGGGTCGCGTGGGCCCCGCCGGAGCCGATCACCACAGCCGCCATCGCCGAGGCGCTGCAGGATCTCGGCGCACGCACCTGGCAGATTGGGCAGACTGCACAGGTGATCGCCGATGCGTTTGTCGAATCCATGCAACCGGCCGTGACACCCTCGGAAGCCGCTTCGTAGGAATCCGCCACCCGATTCCCGACGCCTCCGAGCGCCCTCCTAGGCTGGCCGCATCCCTAGTTTTGGAGGCAGAGTGGCCGAGATTTCGGACGTCTTCTTCGTCGACGGCATGCGCACCCCGTTCGGGCGCGCCGGCGAGAAGGGCATGTACTGGAACACCCGCGCGGATGATCTGGCAGTGAAGGCCACGATCGGTCTGATGGAACGCAACCCCGCGGTGCCGAAGGACCGTGTCGACGACGTCGCGATCGCCGCGACCTCGCAGACCGGGGACCAGGGCCTCACCCTCGGTCGCAGCGTCGCCATCCTCGCGGGCCTGCCGCAGACCGTCCCCGGGTTCGCCATCGATCGCATGTGCGCCGGCGCGATGACCAGCGTCACGACCATGGCGGCCTCGATCGGCGTGGGCATGTACGACGTCGCCCTCGCAGGCGGCGTGGAGCACATGGGCCACCACCCGATCGGCGGCAACGCCGACCCGAACCCGCGCTTCGTCGCCGAGAAGATGGTCGACCCCGGCGCTCTCAACATGGGCGTGACGGCCGAGCGGATCTTCGACCGCTTCCCGCACCTGACCAAGGAGCGCTCCGACCGCTACGGCATGCTCTCGCAGCAGAAGGTCCAGGCCGCGTACGAGGCCGGCAGGATCCAGCCCGACCTGGTGCCGGTGGCCATCAAGGGCTCGGACGGCGCGTGGGGCCTGGCGACCGAGGACGAGGGGCGCCGCCCGCAGACCACGATGGAGGACCTGGCCGGTCTGAAGACGCCGTTCCGTCCGCACGGGCGCGTGACCGCCGGAACATCGTCGCCGCTGACCGACGGGGCGACCATGTCGCTGCTGGCCGGCGGCCGGGCGGTGAAGGAGCTGGGCCTGCAGCCCAAGATGCGGCTGGTGTCCTTCGCCTTCGCGGGCGTGCAGCCCGAGATCATGGGCATCGGGCCGATCCCGTCGACCGAGAAGGCCCTCAAGAAGGCCGGTCTCACCATCGCCGACATCGGCCTGTTCGAGCTCAACGAGGCGTTCGCCATCCAGGTGATCTCGCTGCTGGACCACTTCGGCATCGCCGACGACGACCCGCGTGTGAACCCGTGGGGCGGCGCGATCGCATTCGGGCATCCGCTGGCGGCGTCCGGCGTGCGCCTCATGATCCAGCTCGCGGCTCAGTTCGCCGAGCGTCCCGACGTCCGCTACGGCCTCACCGCGATGTGCGTCGGCCTCGGCCAAGGCGGCTCGGTGATCTGGGAGAACCCGCACTACGACGGCAAGAAGAAGAAGTGAGACCGGGCTCGATGACGAACTACGACGAGATCGACTTCTCCCCCATCCAGGCCCTCGCCGGCGACGAGATCGTCACGCACTCGCGGGCGCGGGACATTCCCCTCCCCTCCGGCAGGGTGCTCGCCCTCATCACCCTCGACAACGGCCGGGACCACACCCGGCCGAACACGCTCGGCCCCGCGACCCTGACCGAGCTCGGCGAGACCCTCCAGACCCTCAAGAGGCGTGCGGCGGCGGGCGAGATCCAGGCGGTCGGCATCACGGGCAAGCAGTACATCCTCGCCGCCGGCGCCGACCTGTCCGACATCTCACGGCTGGGCTCGAAGGACAACGCCCGCCTCATCGCCCAGCTGGGGCACCAGGTGCTGGGCTCGCTGTCGGAGCTGGGCGTGCCCTCGTTCGCGTTCGTCAACGGCCTCGCGCTCGGCGGTGGACTGGAGATCGCGCTGAACTCGACGTATCGCACCGTCGATGCCTCGGCAGCGGCCATCGCGCTCCCCGAGGTCTTCCTCGGGATCATCCCGGGATGGGGCGGCGCCTACCTTCTGCCGAACCTCATCGGGATCGAGAACGCGCTCGAGGTGGTCATCTCGAATCCGCTCAAGCAGAACCGAATGCTCAAACCCCAGCAGGCCTTCGACTACGGCATCTTCGACGCGATCTTCCCCGCGTCGAACTATCTGGAGGACTCCCTCCGGTGGGCCGACGGCGTGCTGACCGGCGCGACCAAGGTCGTGCGGAAGAACGAGCCGGGCAAGCTGGAGCGGCTGACCAAGTGGCCGATCGCCGTCAAGATGGCCCGCGGGATGCTCGAATCCAAGATCGGCACGGTCCCGCGCTCGCCGTACGTGGCACTGGAGCTGCTCGACAAGGCCAGGAGCGGCACGAAGGCCGAGGGCTTCGCGCGCGAGGACGAGGCCCTGGCAGAGCTCGTCACCGGCGATCAGTTCGCGGCTTCGATGTACGCCTTCGATCTCGTGCAGAAGCGCGCCAAGCGGCCGGTCGGCGCGCCCGACAAAGACCTCGCCAAGAAGGTCACGAAGGTCGGCATCATCGGCGCCGGGCTCATGGCGAGCCAGTTCGCCCTGCTGTTCGTGCGCAAGCTGCAGGTGCCGGTGCTCATCACCGACCTGGACCAGACCCGCGTCGACAAGGGGCTGGCGTACATCCACGAGGAGATCGGAAAGCTGGAGGCCAAGGGGCGCCTGGACGGCGACACCGCCAACAAGCTGCGCGCCCTCGTCACCGGCACGACCGACAAGACCCTGTACGCCGACTGCGACTTCGTCATCGAGGCGGTGTTCGAGGAGGTCGGCGTCAAGCAGCAGGTCTTCGGGGAGATCGAGCAGATCGTCGCCGAGGACACCGTCCTCGCCACCAACACGTCCTCGCTCTCGGTCGAGGAGATCGGCGCGAAGCTGGCCCATCCGGAGCGACTGGTCGGCTTCCACTTCTTCAACCCGGTCGCGGTCATGCCGCTGATCGAGATCGTGCGGACGCCGCAGACTTCGGACGCCGCCCTGTCCACGGCCTTCGTCGTGGCCAAGAGCCTGGGCAAGAACGCGGTGCTCACCGCCGATGCACCCGGGTTCGTGGTGAACCGCCTGCTGGCGAAGGTCATGGGCGAAGCGGCGCGCGCGGTGTACGAGGGCACTCCCCTCCTCACGGTCGAGAAGGCGTTCGCTCCCCTCGGACTGCCGATGACGCCGTTCCAGCTCATCGACCTCGTGGGGTGGAAGGTCGCCGCGCACGTGCAGGACACCATGGCGACGGCGTTCCCCGACAGGTTCTACGCGAACGAGAACTTCCACCGGCTGGCGGAGCTGTCCGAGGTCGTCGAGAAGGACAAGAGCGGTCGTGTCACCGGCTGGAGCAAGGCGGCCGAGAAGGTGCTCAAGGGCGCCACAGGCTCGTCCCCGGCATCCGACGCGGAGATCCTCCGCCGCGTGCAGGACGGGCTGGCCTCCGAGATCCGCATCATGCTCGACGAGGGTGTGGTCCCTGAGGTCGAGGACATCGATCTGTGCCTCATCCTCGGCGCCGGCTGGCCCTTCATCGACGGCGGCGCGTCCCCCTACCTCGATCGCGAGGGAGCCTCGGAGCGCGTGTTCGGCGATACGTTCCATCACCCGCCGATCCGCGGCATCGGCGGCTGACGCAGGGTCGTCGACGGAGAGCGCCCCGGCGCGCGGCTCGCCGAGTCCGCGCCGGGGTGCCGTCGTTCCTGCCGGACGCCTAGTCGTGGGGCGGGCGGGCGCGCGCCAGGTCGCCGATCGTCGGGATCTCGCTCGTCTGCGCACCGCGTGCCACCGGGATCCGCGTGCCGAGCACCTGCGCGACGACGTCCTGCGCGATGCGCGCCGGGGTGAGCCCGGCGTCCTGGAAGATCTCCTCGCGGCTGGCGTGGTCGATGAACTCGTCGGGCACCCCCAGTTCGTCCACCGCGGTGTCGACGCCCGCCTCGCGGAGCACCTGGCGCACCCTCGTGCCGATGCCGCCCACGCGGATGCCGTCCTCGATCGTGATGACCAGGCGATGGGATGCCGCGAGTTCGACGATGGACGGCTGCACCGGGATGGCCCAGCGCGGGTCCACGACCGTCGCCCCGATCCCCTGCGCGCGGAGTCGCTGGGCGACGTCGACGGCGATGTGGGCCATGGGGCCGATCCCGACCAGCAGCACGTCCTGGGCCTCGGAGCGCACGAGCACGTCCACGCCGTCGCGCAGCCGCTCGATCGCCGGCAGCTCGGGGCTCACGGCGCCCTTCGGGAAGCGCACGACCGTCGGCGCGTCCTCGATCGCGACGGCTTCGCGCAGCTCCTCGCGGAGGCGGACCTCGTCGCGGGGCACGGCGATGCGGATGTTCGGCACGATCTGGAGCATCGCGAGGTCCCAGATGCCGTGATGGCTGGGACCGTCGGGGCCGGTCACCCCGGCACGGTCCAGCACGAAGGTGACCCCGGCACGGTGGAGGGCGACATCCATGAGCACCTGGTCGAACGCCCGATTCATGAAGGTGGCGTAGATGGCGACGACCGGATGCAGTCCGCCGAAGGCGAGCCCGGCGGCCGACGCGACCGCGTGCTGCTCGGCGATGCCGACGTCGTAGACCCGATCCGGGAAGCGCTGCGCGAACGGCAGCAGGCCCGTGGGGCGCAGCATCGCCGCCGTCATCGCGATGACGTCGTCCCTGCTCTCACCGACGTGCACCAGCTCGTCCGCGAAGACGTCGGTCCAGGCGGTTCCCGCCGAGCCGCCCAGCGCCTCCCCGGTGAGCGGGTCGATCTTGCCGACGGCGTGGAACTGGTCGGCCTCGTCCGAGAGGGCCGGCGCGTACCCGCGCCCCTTCTCGGTGATCGTGTGGACGATGACCGGCGCCCCGTACTCCTTCGCCAGCTGGAGCGTCTCGATGAGCGCGGGGAGGTCGTGGCCGTCCACGGGGCCGAGGTACTTGATGTCCAGATTGGAGTAGAGCGCGGCGTTGTTCGTGAAGCGCGAGAGGAACCCGTGTGTGCCGCCGCGCACGCCCCGGTAGATCGCGCGCCCCACCGGACCCATCCGGCGGAAGAGCCGATCGGACGACCGGTGCAGGGTGCGGTACGAATCCGCGGTCCGCACGCGGTTGAGGTAGCGCGCCATACCGCCGATCGTGGGCGCGTACGAGCGGCCGTTGTCGTTGACGACGATGATCAGGTTGCGGTCGTTGTCGTCGGAGATGTTGTTGAGTGCCTCCCACGTCATCCCGCCGGTGAGAGCGCCGTCGCCGACGACGGCGACGACATGCCGGTCCTTGCGGCCCGTGCGCGTCAGCGCGCGCGACACGCCGTCGGCCCAGCTGAGCGAGCTGGACGCGTGCGACGATTCGACCACGTCATGCAGGCTCTCGGCGCGCTGAGGGTATCCCGCCAGTCCCCCGCGGGCGCGCAGACGCGTGAAGTCCTGCCGTCCGGTGAGCAGCTTGTGCACGTACGACTGGTGCCCCGTGTCGAAGATGATCGGATCCGACGGCGAGTCGAACACCCGATGCAGGGCGATCGTCAGCTCGACGACGCCGAGGTTGGGGCCGAGGTGCCCTCCCGTGCGTGCGACGTTCTCGACGAGGAAGTCGCGGATCTCCCCCGCGAGCTCCTCGAGCTGTTCGATGGTCAGTGCGTCGAGGTCTCGTGGACCGGTGATCGACCGAAGAAGAGGCATCCGTCTCCCTTCGCCTCCCGACTTCCCGGGGCGTCACCCGACGATCGGATGGCCCCTCAAGCTTAGACCGCGGGGCTGAATGACCTCCCAGAGTGGACGGCGCGGGCCCCGTGCGGTAATGGGCGAGCCCCGGAACCGACGCGGTTCCGGGGCTCGCCGCGACTGCTCAGACGAGCGAGCGCAGCACGTACTGCAGGATGCCGCCGTTGCGGTAGTAGTCCGCCTCGCCGGGGGTGTCGATGCGCACCACCGCGTCGAACTCGACGGTCTCCTTGCCGGGCGCGGACGCGTCGCTGGGCGAGGCGGTGACGTGCACGGTGCGCGGGGTCGTGCCCGCGTTCAGCTCCTCGATGCCGGAGATCGAGAAGACCTCGGTTCCGTCAAGGCCCAGGGATGCCGCGGACTGCCCGGCCGGGAACTGCAGCGGGATGACGCCCATGCCGATGAGGTTCGAGCGGTGGATCCGCTCGTAGCTCTCGGCGATGACGGCGCGCACACCCAGCAGGCGCGTGCCCTTGGCCGCCCAGTCGCGGGACGAACCGGAGCCGTACTCCTTGCCGGCGAGGATCACCAGCGGCGTGCCGGCCTCCTGGTAGTTCACCGACGCGTCGTAGATGAACGACTGCGGTCCGCCCTCCTGCGTGAAGTCGCGGGTGTAGCCGCCTTCGACGCCGTCGAGCAGCTGGTTCTTCAGGCGGATGTTCGCGAACGTCCCGCGGATCATCACCTCGTGGTTCCCGCGGCGGGAGCCGTACGAGTTGAAGTCCTTCTTGTCGACGCCGTGCGCGGTCAGGTACTGACCGGCCGGGCTGTCGGCCTTGATGGAGCCGGCCGGCGAGATGTGGTCGGTCGTGACGGAGTCGCCGAGCTTGGCGAGCACGCGTGCGCCGGAGATGTCCGCCACCGGCTCGGGCTCGAGCGTCATGCCCTCGAAGTACGGGGGCTTGCGGACGTAGGTCGACGCGTCGTCCCACTCGAACGTCGCGCCCGTCGGCGTCGGAAGCGAGCGCCACCGCTCGTCGCCTGCGAAGACGCTCGCGTACTGGGTGTCGAACATGTCGGTCGAGATCGACGAGTCGATCGTCGCCTGCACCTCCTCGGCGCTGGGCCACACGTCGCGCAGGAACACGTCGTTGCCCTCCGAGTCCTTGCCGAGCGGATCGGTCTCGAAGTCGAAGTTCATCGAGCCGGCGAGGGCGTACGCGATCACCAGCGGCGGGCTGGCGAGGTAGTTCATCTTCACATCGGGGTTGATGCGGCCCTCGAAGTTGCGGTTGCCCGAGAGGACGGCGGTCACGGCGAGGTCGTTCTGGTTGACCGCCTCGGAGACCTCCTCGATGAGGGGGCCGGAGTTGCCGATGCAGGTCGTGCAGCCGTAGCCGACGGTGTAGAACCCGAGCGCCTCGAGGTCGTCGGTCAGGCCGGCCTTCTCGTAGTAGTCGGTGACGACCTTCGAGCCGGGCGCCATGGTGGTCTTGACCCACGGCTTCGCCTTGAGACCCTTCTTCGCGGCGTTGCGCGCGAGCAGTCCCGCCGCGAGCATCACCGAGGGGTTGGACGTGTTGGTGCACGAGGTGATCGCCGCGATGGTGACCGCACCGTGATCGATCGTGTACGTGCCGTCGTCGGTGGTGACCGTCGTCGGCCTGGACACGCCGGCGGGAGCCGCGGCCAGGTCCTGCGCGGCGAACTGGTGGTGGTGGCTGACGTCGCCGGCCGCCCCGTTCTGGACGTGGCCGTCGTCCTCGGCGGTGAAGCCGATGGGGTCGGAGGCCGGGAAGGTGCCCTCGACCGCCGCATCCACCTGGGTCAGCTGGTGGGCGTCGGGGTCGGCGTAGTCGAGCAGGTCGCTGGCGAACTGCTCCTTGGCGCGCGAGAGCTCGATCCGGTCCTGCGGGCGCTTGGGACCCGCGATCGACGGCACGACGGTCGAGAGGTCGAGTTCGAGGTACTCGCTGAAGGAGGGTTCGACCGCCGGGTCGTGCCACAGGTGCTGGGCCTTGGAGTAGGCCTCGACGAGCTGCACCTGCTCCTCGCTGCGGCCGGTGAGGCGCAGGTAGTCCAGCGTGACGTCGTCGATGGGGAACATCGCCGCGGTCGAGCCGAACTCCGGGCTCATGTTCCCGATGGTGGCGCGGTTGGCCAGCGGAACGGATGCGACGCCCTCGCCGTAGAACTCCACGAACTTGCCGACGACACCGTGCCGGCGGAGCATGTCGGTGATCGTCAGGACGACGTCGGTGGCCGTGACGCCCGCGGGGATGGCGCCGGTCAGCTTGAAGCCGACCACGCGCGGGATCAGCATCGAGACGGGCTGGCCGAGCATGGCCGCCTCGGCCTCGATGCCGCCGACGCCCCAGCCGAGCACTCCGAGGCCGTTGACCATCGTGGTGTGGGAGTCGGTTCCGACGCAGGTGTCCGGGTAGGCGCGGAGCACGCCGTCGACCTCGCGGGTGTAGGTCACCTTGGCGAGGTGCTCGATGTTGACCTGGTGCACGATGCCGGTGCCCGGCGGGACGACCTTGAAGTCGTCGAAGGCCGTCTGGCCCCAGCGCAGGAACTGGTACCGCTCGCCGTTGCGCTGGTACTCGATCTCGACGTTGCGCTCGAACGCGTCGGGGCGCCCGAACAGGTCGGCGATGACGGAGTGGTCGATCACGAGCTCCGCCGGCGCGAGCGGGTTGATCCGGGTCGGGTCGCCGCCGAGCTCGGCCACGGCCTCGCGCATCGTGGCGAGGTCGACGATGCAGGGAACACCGGTGAAGTCCTGCATGACCACGCGGGCGGGGGTGTACTGGATCTCGGTGTCGGGCTCGGCCTGGGGGTCCCACGACCCGAGCGCGCGGATGTGGTCGGCCGTGATGTTCGCGCCGTCCTCGGTGCGAAGCAGGTTCTCCAGCAGCACCTTGAGGCTGAACGGCAGCTTCTCGTAGCCGGGCACCGTGTCGATGCGGAAGATCTCGTAGTCGGTGCTGCCGACCGTCAGGGTGCTCTTGGCACCGAAGCTGTCAACCGTGGACACGTCTGTCTCCTTCGTCGGCGGCGGGATGGGGCCGAAGCCCGGCATTCCCCATCTTCCCCCGCCGCGAACCGGTCGGCTAGTGAGGCAGACCTAATCCGGCGGGGGCGAATTTATCTCGATATCGAGATAAATGTATCACCTGGACGACGGTGGATAGAGCGCCCGCACGGCGAGCCACGTGACCGCGACGAGGGGCGCGAACAGCGGCAGCCCCATGACGAGCTTCAGCGTCCCGAGCGCTGTGACGTCGCCGGCGAAGTACAGCGGCAGCTGCACGAGCAGCCGCGCCGCGAACAGGGCGGCCCACGCGATCGACAGCCAGAAGAACACGCGGCGCTTGCGGCGGTCGCCTCGCCACGCCACCCCTTCGCCCATGAGGAAGCCCACGGCGAGGCCGATCAGCGGCCAGCCGACGAGAGCGGAGATCAGGAACGCGCTGCCGTAGAGGCCGTTCGTGACGAACCCCCACAGGAAGTTGTCCTCGGCGCGTCCGGTCCACAGGGCCAGAGCCGCGGCCGCCGCGGCGGCGATGAGGCCCCCGAGCGCGGCGCCCACCGCCTGCCTCTGCAGCAGACGCACGGCGGTGAAGATCGCCGCGATGCCGACCGACACGCCGAGCGAGAGGACGAGGTGCTGCGTCACGGTGAACAGCACGACGAACGCCAGGCTCGGCAGGACCGATTCCAGGATGCCGCGCCACCCGCCCATCGCGGCCCACACGACGTGGCCGGTGCCCTTGTTCTCGGCCGGGTCGAGCCCTGCCCGGCGGGCGGCGCCACCCAGGGCCGCTCCGAGGATGTCGCTCGGCGCGGGCTGCTCGCGCTCCGGGTCCGGCGGCGTGAGGTCGGCCCGGTCGCTCACGCGGTTCCCGGGGTGGCAGGCATCCGGAGCGGGATGAGGTCTCGCGGCGGCATGGGGGCGCCGCCGCGCACGACGACGATGGAGCGGAAGAGGTCCTCCACGGCGGCGGCCGCCTCGACATCCGACGTCGCGGCCCCGCCGATCACACCGCGCAGGAACCAGCGCGGCCCGTCGACGCCGACGAAGCGCGCCAGGCGCTTGCCCGCGGCGCCATCCGGCCCGGCGACCACGGGGACCTCCGCGAGCAGTTCGGGGCCCAGCGGCCCCTCCCGCTCCTCGACGCGCCCGCCCTGCTGACGGATCTGCTGTCGGATCTGCTCGCGCGTCTCGTCCCACAGTCCGGCCGAGCGCGGAGCCGCGAACGGCTGGACCTGGAGGGTGGAATCGGCGTAGTCCAGGCCCACGGCCACGATGCGCTTGGTCTGCTCCTCGACCTCGAGGCGCAGGTTCAGTCCCTCGCGGGGCAGGATCTTGATGCCGCCGAGGTCGATGTAGGGCCGCACCGGGTTGGCCTCGGACTCGTCGAAAGGACCGGTCGTCGGCCGGTCATCGGGTGCGACCTTGCGCGGGACGTCGGGCGAGCTGGCGTCGCTCATGCCGGGACTCCGTTCTTCTGGTAGCCGGTCGAGCCGAACCCGCCCTCCCCACGCGCGCTGTCGGGCAGGGATTCGACCGGGATGAAGCGGGCGCGAGGAACCGGCATCACGATCAGCTGTGCGATGCGGTCGCCGACCGCGATGTCGTGGGCGTGCTGCGAATCGGTGTTGAGCAGGATCACCTTGATCTCGCCGCGGTAGCCGGCGTCGACGGTGCCGGGGGTGTTCACGACGGTGATGCCGTGCTTGGCTGCCAGGCCGCTGCGCGGGACGACGAACGCGACGTGCCCCTCGGGAAGGGCGATGCGGACGCCGGTGCCCACGACGGCGCGCTGTCCGGGCGCGAGGCGCACAGGCTCGGCGGCGACGAGGTCGGCGCCCGCGTCGCCGGGGTGGGCGTAGGCCGGCACGTCGGCAGCGATAATGGGGACGTCCACCGTTTCAGTCACCCAATGAGGGTAATGCAGAAGACACCGCGCAGTGCGAGCCCCCGAAGCCGTTCCGAGGGCTACCGGGAGCGGCTCAGCCCCTCACTGTGGATCCTGTGCGCCGCGGCCGTCGCGGCTCCGATGGCCGCCCTCGTCTTCACCGCGATCGACACCACGGTGGCCCTCGTGATCGGCGCCGTCGTGGGGGTCGCCGTCATCGGCGCGATGGTCGCTGCCTCTCCGGTGATCCGGATCGAGGGAGGCGAGCTGCGGGCCGGCCGGGCGCACATCCCGGTGCGTCTCCTGGGAGCTCCCGAGGTGCACGAAGGCGATGACGCCCGTCACGCGCGGGGCGCGGGTCTGGATCCGCGCGCGTGGCATCTGATCCGCGGTGGCATCGACGGGATCGTGACGATCCCCGTCATCGACCCCGCCGATCCGACGTCGGCGTGGGTCATCTCCTCGCGGACGCCCGACCGCCTCGCGGCGGCCGTGCGTCGCGCTCAGGCTGTCACGCCGCGCACTCCGAGCAGATAGGTCCGTCGGCGGTGTCGTGATCGAGCTGCGAGCGGTGCTTGACGAGGAAGCAGTTGGAGCAGGTGAACTCGTCCTCCTGCGGCGGCAGCACGACGACGTCGAGCTCGAGGTCGGAGAGGTCGGCACCGGGGAGCTCGAAGCCCGACGGGTTGTCGGCGTCCTCCACGTCGACCGAGCCGGAGAGCTTGTCGGGAACACGCTCCTTGAGCGCCTCGATCGACTCGCTGTCGTCCTCGGTCTTGCGGGGGGCGTCGTAATCGGTGGCCATGCGTGGAGGTCTCTACTTCCGGGTGTTTCGGGTTGCGCTCGCCCAATCGGGCGGCGATAGTTTGCATGACGGCATCCCTTTTCGCAAATGCGATGCGTGATGCCTCGGATCGTGCGTTCCCCTGAAACTCGCGCCACGCGCGCGATATTCCCGGCGGTGGCGATCGGCTGTGTCAGCATGGGCGGGACAGGCACGATCGGAGGGGCGTCCGCATGGAACAGCTCAAGGTCATCGGAACCGAGGACGACAAGCTCGTCCTGGCCACCGAGTCTGGCGAGAGATTCTCGCTGTATCTCGACGACGTCCTGCGCGCCGAGCTTCGGAAGGCCCGCAAGGACCGGGATGCCGACGCGCACATTCCCCGGCCCAGCCCGCGCGAGATCCAGGCGCACATCCGCGCCGGCTTGTCCGCGCAGGAGGTCGCGACCCTGCTGGGTGCGCGCGTGGAGGATGTCGTCCGCTTCGAGCGGCCGGTGCTCGCCGAGCGCGAGCACATCGTCGGTCAGGCACTGTCGGTGCCGGTGCTGCTGGGTGGCGACTTCGAAGGCGACGGACACGCCACCTTCGGCTCGGCCGTCCGCGGCAAGCTCGCCGAGGCCGGCGCCAGCGGTGAGCGGTGGACCAGCTGGAAGGAGCCGACCGGCTGGATCATCAAGCTCGAGTTCACGGCGAACCAGATCGATCACGACGCCCGCTGGGGGTTCGACCCGCGCCGCAGCACGCTGTCGCCGCTGAACGCCGACGCGATCCAGCTCTCGCGCCAGGGGTCGCTTCCCGAGGGGCTGATCCCCCGGCTGCGCGCCCTCGACAATCCGCTGGGCAAGGACGACTCGCGGTTCGACAGCGGCGCCTTCGGCCCGCGCCGTCCCCCGGAGGCCGACCTCGAGTCCCCCGACCTTCCCGCACCGGCGGCACCGGCGGTGCAGCAGGCGGCGATCAAGCGCGCCGACGAGCCGGTCGTGACCAACGCCGAGACGGCCGACCTGCTCGAAGCGCTGCGGCGCCGGCGAGGCCAGCGCGAGCCGCTCCCCGGAGCCGATGAGGCAGAGGCGCCGCCGCGCGGCTCCTCCCCCGTCGCGCTGTTCGACGCGCTCGAGCCGGGGTACGACGAGGCCCCTGCCGAGCCGGAGCCCGAGACGCCGTCGCCGCCGGCGGTCGCCGAGGCGGGTCGGCGCAAGGGCCGTCCCTCGATGCCGTCGTGGGACGAGATCGTGTTCGGAGCGCGCTCGGACGACTGACCGTCACGCGGGCGTCGCGAACGCTCCCAGGCGGATCAGGGGCACGATGCGCTCCTCGTCGGTCAGCGACCCGTGCTGCCCGATCATCTTCTGCGGTCCCTTGTCGTCGAGGCGGTCGTCGTAATACACCACGCCCGCTCGTGCGGCCACGACGACGTCGCCGATCCGCTCGGCGACGTCGGGGGCGACCGCGCCGAGCAGCCCCGACGCCGCCAGCTCCTCGCGCGAGCAGACCCAGGAGCGGGATGCCTCGGCGTCACGCCAGCGGGCGAGGACCGCGTCGGCCTCCCCGGGCTCGGCGTACAGGTGCAGCATGCGCGGCTCCCCGCCGATGAGCCGGACGCCGTCGAGAAGGGGCGAGCCCTCCTCGAGGAGCACATGACGATGACGCGGGACATCGACCATGCCGTGGTCCGAGGTGACGATGACGCCGGTGTTCCGGTCGACGGCTGCGGCGAGGGCGCGCGCCGCGGCATCCACGCGCTCGAGGACGGCGACCCACTCGTCGGACTCCCACCCGTGCTTGTGCCCGGCGGAGTCGAGCTCCGGCGCGTACAGGTAGGTGAGCGATCCCGGATGGTCGGCGGCGATCTCGGCCGCGGCACGCACCCGTGCGTCCAGATCGTCCTCCCCGCGGAAGTGCGCGCCGTCCAGGGTGACCGCCGTGAATCCGGTCCCTTCGTACTCGTCGCGCGACACCGCGAAGAACGGCCGGCCGAGCGCGCGCGACAGCGGCGCCGCGCGCTGGAAGGAAGGCGGGAGGCCGTCGGTGTCCCAGCCGCGCAGCTGGTTCACGACGTCGTCGGTGCCCGGCACGCGCGCCCGGTAGCCGACGATGCCGTGCTCCCCCGGCGCCGTGCCGGTCAGCAGGCTCGTCAGCGCCGCCGCGGTCGTCGACGGGAAGACCGTGCGCGCGGCATCCTTCTTCCCCCTCGCCTCCGCGAGGAAGCGCGCGTGCCCCGCCCGCGCGGACAGGTTGTGGGCGCCCAGTCCGTCGATCACCCAGACGATCGCGCTGCGCGCGGGAGCGAACCACTCCGAGCGGCCCTCCAGTGCGGCCGACATCTCGCGCACGACACGGGTCACGCTCCGGGTCCGCGCAGGGTCCGCAGGTAGGCTGAAGGACATCGGGGCCAGTCTCGCACACCGCCGACCTGCGCCCGCCGCTCCCGCCGTCACCCGAGGCTTCATCGTCACATGCCCGCATCCCGCACCGACTCCGCTCCCGCCGATCACGGACGCATCGAGGACGTCGACGTCTCGTCCGAGATGCAGACGTCGTTCCTCGAGTACGCGTACTCCGTGATCTACTCGCGGGCGCTTCCCGACGCTCGCGACGGGCTCAAGCCGGTGCAGCGGCGCATCCTCTTCCAGATGGCCGACATGGGGCTGCGCCCGGACCGCGGTCACGTCAAGAGCGCCCGCGTCGTCGGCGAGGTGATGGGCAAGCTGCACCCCCACGGGGACGCCCCCATCTACGACGCCCTCGTGAGGCTCGCACAGCCCTTCTCGCTGCGCGTTCCGCTCGTCGACGGCCACGGCAACTTCGGATCGCTCGACGACGGGCCCGCCGCCCCCCGGTACACCGAGGCGCGGCTGGCGGCGCCCGCGCTGGCGCTGACCGAGGACCTCGACGAGGACGTCGTCGACTTCATCCCCAACTACGACGGCCAGTTCCAGCAGCCCGAGGTGCTGCCGGCCGCGTTCCCCAACCTGCTGGTCAACGGCGCGACCGGCATCGCCGTCGGCATGGCGACCAACATGGCGCCGCACAATCTCATCGAAGTGGTCGCCGCCGCGACGCACCTGCTCGAGAACCCCGAGGCGACCGTCGAGGAGCTGATGGAGTTCGTGCCGGGGCCGGACCTTCCCGGCGGGGGCATCATCGTCGGCCTGGACGGCATCAAGGACGCGTACGCGACCGGACGCGGCAGCTTCCGGACGCGGGCGAAGGTCGCGATCGAGTCGCTCGGGCCGCGCCGTACGGGCCTGGTCGTCACCGAGCTGCCGTACCTCGTCGGTCCTGAGCGGGTGATCGAGAAGATCAAGGACGCGGTGAACGCCAAGAAGCTCCAGGGCATCGCCGACGTCACCGACCTGACCGATCGCCACAAGGGGCTGCGGCTGGTCATCGGGATCAAGACCGGCTTCGACCCGCAGGCGGTGCTCGAGCAGCTGTACCGGCTGACGCCGCTCGAGGACTCGTTCGGCATCAACAACGTCGCACTCGTGGACGGCCAGCCGCAGACCCTCGGCCTGCGCGACCTGCTGCGGGTGTATCTGGACCACCGCATCAGCGTCGTCACACGCCGCAGCCGCTACCGCCTCGGACGCCGCAAGGAACGGCTGCACCTGGTCGAAGGCCTCCTCATCGCGATCCTCGACATCGACGAGGTCATCCAGGTCATCCGCACCTCGGACGACGGCGAGCAGGCGCGCACGCGTCTGATCGAGGTGTTCGACCTCTCGCAGCCGCAGGCCGAGTACATCCTCGAGCTGCGCCTGCGGCGCCTCACCAAGTTCTCGCGCATCGAGCTGGAGACCGAGCGCGACAACCTCAAGGCCGAGATCGCCCAGCTGGAGGAGCTGCTCGCCAGCGACGTGCTCCTGCGTGGGCAGGTCGCCCGCGAGCTGGATGCCGCAGCGGAGGCGTTCGGAACGCCCCGGCGCACGCTGCTGCTCAATGGCGGACCGGTCGCGCCGCGGTCGCGCGCGGCGGCTGCGGCGGCCGACCTGCAGATCGCGGACGAACCGTGCCGCGTGTTCCTCTCGGTCACCGGCCGCATGGTGCGCGCCGCACTGCGCACCGCGCAGGAGGGCGCAGGCGAGACGGTCATCGGCATCACACCGCCGGCGCGGCGCTCGAAGCACGACGCGATCCGGTCCGCGGTGGATACCACCACGCGCGGAGACCTCGGGGCCGTCACGAGCGCGGGGCGTCTCATCCGCTTCTCGCCGGTGGACCTGCCATCGGTTCCGGGCAACTCGGTGCAGCTGGGTGCCGGCACGCGCGCCGACCAGTACCTGGGCCTCAGCGGCGGCGAGCACGTCGTGGCGCTGGTGCCGCTCGTCGACGCGCCGCCCATCGCGCTGGGAACGCAGCAGGGCATCGTCAAGCGGGTCTCCGCCAGTGAGCTCGGCACCAAGCACGACATCGAGATCATCGCGCTCCGGGACGACGACCGGGTCGTCGGCGCGGCGCCTGCCTCCGACGGGGCCGAACTGGTCTTCGTCGCCGACGACGCCCAGCTGCTGCGCTTCGACGCGTCGTCGGTGCGTCCGCAGGGGCGCTCGGCGGGCGGCATGGCCGGCATCCGGCTGGCAGACGGCGCGCGCGTCATCGCTTTCGACGTGGTCGGTCCTTCCGACTTCGACGCCGTCGTGGTGACGGTCGCCGGCTCGACCACCGCCATCGCGGGAACGGATGCCGGCAGCGCGAAGGTGTCGCTGTTCAGCGAGTTCCCCGCGAAGGGCCGGGCGACCGGCGGCGTGCGCGCTCAGCGCTTCCTGAAGGGTGAGGATGCGCTCACGCTGGCGTGGGTGGGCACCGACCCGCGCGCCGTCGGTCCGGACGGTGCGACCCGCTCGCTGCCCGCCGCCGGAGCCAAGCGGGATGCGTCGGGCACGCCGCTGGATGGCGTCATCGGCGGACTGGGCGCGGGCATCCGCTGACCCGGCCGTCCCTCGGCCGCGCCGTGGCCCGCACCCGGCGCGCGCCCGACCTCGTCAGGCGTCGATGCGCTCGCGTGCGAGCCGGTCGCTGGAGTCGATGATGAACTCCTTGCGCGGGGCGACGTCGTTGCCCATGAGCAGCTCGAAGACCGACGACGCCGCCTCGGCGTCCTGCATGCGGACCCGGCGCAGGGTGCGGCCGGCACGGTCCATCGTGGTCGTCGCCAGCTGGTCGGCATCCATCTCGCCCAGGCCCTTGTAGCGCTGCACCGGCTCCTGCCACCGCTTGCCGGCCTTGGAGAGCTTGGCCAGCAGTCCGTGCAGCTCCTGCTCGGAGTACGTGTAGATGGTGTCGTTGGGCTTGGACCCGGGGTTCATGACGACGACGCGATGCAGCGGCGGCACGGCGGCGAAGACGCGGCCTTCCTCGATGAGCGGGCGCATGTAGCGGAAGAACAGCGTGAGCAGCAGCGTGCGGATGTGCGCGCCGTCGACGTCGGCATCGCTCATCAGGATGATCTTGCCGTAGCGGGCTGCCTCGATGTCGAACGAGCGTCCGGATCCCGCTCCGATGACCTGGATGATGGCGGCGCACTCGGCGTTGGAGAGCATGTCGCTGATGGACGCCTTCTGGACGTTCAGGATCTTGCCGCGGATGGGAAGCAGCGCCTGATACTCGCTGTTGCGGGCGAGCTTGGCGGTCCCGAGGGCGGAGTCTCCCTCGACGATGAACAGCTCCGACTCCGCGACGTCGTTGGAGCGGCAGTCGGCGAGCTTGGCGGGGAGCGAGGACGACTCCAGTGCGTTCTTGCGGCGCTGGGTCTCCTTGTGCGTGCGCGCCGAGATGCGCGCCTTCATCTCGGAGACGACCTTGTCGAGCAGCAGTGCCGTCTGCGCCTTGTCGTCGCGCTTGGCGGAGGTGAACCGTGCGGTGAGCTCGCGCGTGACGACGTTCGCGACGATCTGGCGGACGGCCGGAGTGCCCAGCACCTCCTTCGTCTGCCCCTCGAACTGCGGCTCGGGCAGGCGCACCGTCAGGACGGCGGACAGCCCCGCGAGGATGTCGTCCTTCTCGAGCTTGTCGTTGCCGACCTTGAGCCTGCGGGCGTTCTGCTCGACCTGCGTGCGCAGCACCTTCATCAGGCCCTGCTCGAAGCCCTGCTGATGCGTGCCGCCCTTGGGCGTGGCGATGATGTTCACGAACGAGCGCGTCATGGTCTCGTAGCCCGTGCCCCACCGCACCGCGATGTCGACGTGGCACTCGCGCTCGAGCTCGGTCGGGACCATGGCGCCCGAGGGCTGCAGCACGGGCACCGTCTCGGTGAAGGTGCCCGACCCGGTGAGTCGCCAGGTGTCGGTGATCGCCGCATCGGGCGCCAGGAAGTCGGCGAACTCCGAGATGCCGCCGTCATAGCGGAAGCTGGTCTCGACCGGACCTCCGCCATCGCCGTCGATGCCGCGCTCGTCGCGGATCACGATCTCGAGCCCGGGGACGAGGAACGCGGTCTGACGCGCGCGCTGCTCGAGCTCCTGGAGGTTGAACGCGGCGTCCTTGGTGAAGATCTGCCGGTCCGCCCAGTAGCGGATGCGGGTGCCCGTCACGCCCTTGGCGGTCCTGCCCGCCACGCGCAGCTCGGAGCTCTTCTCGAAGGGCGTGAACGGCGACGTGGGGTGCGGTCCGGCGAAGACGCCGGGCTCGCCCCGGTGGAACGACATCGCCCATGTCTTGCCGCCGCGGTCGACCTCGACGTCGAGCCGCTCCGACAGGGCGTTCACCACGGATGCGCCGACGCCGTGCAGGCCTCCCGAGGCCGCATACGAGCCGCCGCCGAACTTGCCGCCGGCGTGCAGCTTGGTGAAGACCACCTCGACGCCGGACAGCCCGGTCCGCGGTTCGATGTCGACGGGGATGCCGCGCGCGCGGTCGCGCACCTCGACGCTGCCGTCGGCGTGCAGCACGATGTCGATGCGGGAGCCGTGGCCGGCGAGGGCCTCGTCGACGGAGTTGTCGATGATCTCCCAGAGGCAGTGCATCAGACCCCGCGAATCGGTGGATCCGATGTACATGCCGGGGCGCTTGCGGACCGCCTCGAGCCCCTCGAGCACCTGGAGATGATGGGCGGAGTACTCGGAGGTCACAATCTCCCATCGTAGGCGCGCCCGCCGACGGTCCCGCGCAGACACGCGTTCCCGGGCGCCGTCCGTACGCGCTGAGCGAAATCTTCCGGATCCCGGCATTCTCCCGCCTGGGGCGTGGTTGTATTTCATGACCCGAAACGGAGTTCTACGCATACGAGGAGGCACCGAGATGAACACGCTTTCGACGCAGCAGGAGAACGGCGCCGTCCTCGAGTACCGGCTCACCGCGGCGGACCGGTGCGACTCGTGCGGCGCGCAGGCCTACATCGCGGCCGAGGTCAACGGCAGCGAGCTGCTCTTCTGCGCCCACCACGGTCGCAAGTACGAAGAGAAGCTGCGTGCCGTCGCGTCGTCATGGCACGACGAGACCGCGCGTCTGACCGAGTCGGCCTGACACCGGTCACGCAGCCCCGTACACGCGCGGGAGGAGCGGCGAGACGCGCACCGCGATCTCCTCGCCGATCGTCCCGATGAGCTCGGCGAGGTCGGTCGGCGAGCCCGCTCCCCCGCCGTAGACGGTGACCGTGTCGCCCACGGCGGCACCGGACCACGCCTCGACCGAGGTCCACTCGCCGATGGCGAGGACGCGGCGCGGGCCCGCCGGTGTGCCGACCCACGCGCGCCCTGCCAGCGTCGACGGCAGTCCCTCGAGTGCGCCGATGCCCACGGTGACCTCTCGGTCGCCGACCGCGATGACGTCGGCCTCCAATCGCCCCGCGGGCGCGAGACCCAGGGCCGCGGCGTCCGGGCCTCCGGCGGAGCGGATGCCGTAGCAGAACGCACCGACCCGGACCATGTCGTAACGGAACTCGGGGCGCGCGAAGGACGCCGCGCTCGCCGCCAGGTGACGCATCGCCGGCCGCAGGCCCGCGGCGGAGGCCTCGGCCAGCGCACGCTCGTATGCGACCCGCGCCGCGTCGTCCTCGTCGTCGGACGCCTCGGCGATGTGGCTCCACACCCCTGCGACCTCGATCGATCCTTCGGCTTGGAGCTGCGCCGCCCGAGCGACGAACGCCGGCCAGTGCTCCGGGCGCACGCCGTTGCGGTGCAGACCGGTGTCGATCTTCAGGTGCACGCGCGGCGTGCCGCCGGCCGCGGAGGCCGCGCGCGCGACATCCTCGAGCAGTGCCGCATCCCCGACGCCGATGTCGAGGTCCGCTGCGATCGCGTCGTCGATGTCGCCGCCGGTCGCGGCGATCCACGTGAAGATGCGGGGGGCATCGCCCAGCGCATCCCGCACCGCCCGCCCGGTGCGCACGTCGAACGCGCCGAACCAGGTGACGCCCTCGCGTGAGGCCGTCCGCACGACCTCCCGCAGGCCGTGCCCGTACGCGTCGTCCTTCACCACGAGCATCAGCTCGGACGGCGCGACGGTCGCTCGCACCCGCTCGATGTTGGCCGCCAGCTGCGCCAGATCCACGTGCAGTCGCGCGGTCACGGCGCCACCTCCCGGATCGCCCTCAGGCCCACGGCGGCGACGAGCTCCGCCGGAAGCATCCCGGTCGCCGCGACCCACTCCGCCAAGGAGGGCTCCCCGCGACCGGCCTCTCCCAGGAACACCGCCTGGTCGCCGCGCGCGACAGGGACGTCGGCGACGTCCACCACGCACACGTCCATCGCGACGCGTCCGACGATCCGCTGACGCGACCCGCGGATCGTCACGTCGGCGACGTTGCCCAGCGCGCGGACGACGCCCTGCGCGTAGCCGCCGGTCACGAGGGCGACGCGCGTGTCGCGCGGTGCCCGGTAGGAGTAGCCGTACGAGACGCCCTCGCCCGCCCGGAGCTCCTTGACCGAGAGCACCGTCCCGTGCAGGCGCAGCACCGGGCAGGCGTCCGCGGCGCCGCCGGGCAGCCCGAACAGGGTGCGGGGGTCGACGTCGCGGACCGCACCGCCGCTGGGCGCGAAGGTGAAGCCTTCACCGTCGAGGACACCGCGCACCAGGTCCTCACCGTGCCCCCACGCGTCGGCGCGGAGCAGGCGCGCCGAGAACGAGCGACCCCCCGCGTGCCCGGCGATGCGGGCGTTGCGAATGAGGGCGCTCCGCGAGACCCGGGCGACGGGGGCGCTGCGCGGAACGGATCGGTCCGCCGGCGTATCGCACCCAGAGATCGCCGAACCCACGCCTCTAGACTAACGGGGTCCCCCGATCCCGACCCCGGAGAACGCATGCCATCCTCAGGCCTGGGCCTCGCGCCTCGCCTCCGCTACCTCGCCGGCCGAGCACGCCGCATCGACGTCGGCTCCGTCCTCGAGCGCGCCAGGGAGACCTCGCGCCAGCACGGCAAGTGGATGCCGGCGATCCTGGTGGACATGCTGTGGTCGGCGGGATTCCGTCAGGTCGGATTCCAGGACTACGTCGACTACGACTTCGCGATCCTCAGCCGCGCCGAGCGCGAGACGTTCATGACGCATCCGGTGTCCAACCAGCTCTCGCAGAAGTACGACCACCCCGACCACCGCCATCTCTTCCAGGACAAGGTGGAGTTCGACCGGGTCTTCAGCGCGTTCCTGCGCCGCGAGTGGATGGTGGTCGAGGAGGACAACGCGGACGCCGTCCGCGCCTTCGCCGAGCGACACGGAACGATCGTGACGAAGGAGCCCGTCGGCCAGGCCGGCACCGGCGTCCATCGGTATCACGCCGCCGACGTCGAGGACTGGGATGCCTTCCACCGGGGGCTGCGTCAGCGCGGGGAACTGCTCATCGAGGAGGTCATCCGCCAGCACGACGACCTCGCCGCGGTGTGCCCTGGGACGGTCAATACGACGCGGGTGACGGCGTTCTTCGATGGTCAGCAGACCCACATCCTGGCGATGGCGCAGAAGTTCGGCCGCGGCGCGGTGAGCGACCAGATGACCTTCGGCGGCTTCTACACGATGCTCGACGACGACGGGCACGCCGTCGGGCCCGGCTACGACTCGCACGGCCACGTGCACGAGCGCCATCCCGATTCCGGCTTCGTGATCGCCGACTTCCAGCTGCCGATGGTGGAGCAGGTCAAGGCGTTCGTGGACCAGGTGGCGCGCGTCGTTCCGCAGGTGCAGTACGTCGGGTGGGACATCGTCGTCACTGCGGACGGGCCCGTCCTGGTCGAAGGCAACTGGGGGGCGGGCGTGTACGAGAACAAGCCGAGCGTGACGGGCATCCGCACGGGCCACAAGCCGCGGTATCGCGCAGCCATCGGATTCTGACAGCGACGAAGGGGCGGGGCCGGCGTGTGCCGGACCGGCCCCTTCGTGCGACGTCAGATCTCGCGGACGATGCCCAGCGGCGTCGACTCGTGACCCTGCCCCAACGGATTGTCTCTGAGGATCGTCACGAGGCGGCGCTCGCCGGCCTTGTCGAGCGTGGAACCGAGGATGTTGCCGCCGATGTCGTTGATGTCGACCACGGCGACCTCGGCCCGCACCGGAAGCAGGCGCTGCACGCGCTGGGCGACCTCGCGCGGCTTCTCGGGACCGAGGACGACCGCCGTGTTGTACGGCGGGATCGTGTGCGACGTCGGCCCGTCGATCGAGCGCGCCTTGTAGCCGGCGACGCGGTAGAAGTCGCCGCGGCGGCCGAACAGCTTGGTGACGGCCGAGACGGCGGCGGCGAGAAGGATCCGCGGCGTGCCGCACTCCCGCAGAGCCATCTCCATCGTCTCGGGCATGCCCAGCCCGATGCCGTAGCTGGTGCGCGTGACGTATCTCGAGAGGAAGCGCGCCAGGCGCCGCGGCCGGATCTCGTCGAGCTGGTACGACCTGCCCTGGGTGATCGCCACGATCTTCTCGGTGACGAAGAGCAGGTCGCCCTCGCGCACCACGTCGGCGGCGTACTCGCGCACGATGCCGTCGAGGTCATCACCGGGCATCACGACACGGGTGCGGATCGGGATGCGGGCGTACGACGAGCCGTCGACGTGGACGGTGAGCGCCTTGCCGGCGTTCGCCTCGCTCACTCGAGGTAGTCCCGCAGCGACTGCGATCGCGACGGGTGGCGCAGCTTCGCCATCGTCTTGGACTCGATCTGACGGATGCGCTCGCGCGTCACCCCGAACGTGTCGCCGATCTGATCGAGCGTCTTGGGCTGCCCGTCACCGAGACCGAAGCGCATGCGGATGACGCCGGCTTCACGCTCGGAGAGCGAGTCGAGCAGCGACTCCAGCTGGCGCTGCAGCATCGTGAAGCCCACGGCGTCGGCGGGGACGACCGCTTCGGTGTCCTCGATGAGGTCGCCGAACTCGCTGTCGCCGTCCTCACCGAGCGGCGTGTGCAGCGAGATGGGCTCCCGGCCGTACTTCTGCACCTCGACGACCTTCTCGGGAGTCATGTCGAGCTCCTTCGAGAGCTCCTCGGGAGTGGGCTCGCGGCCGAGGTCCTGCAGCATCTGACGCTGGACGCGTGCGAGCTTGTTGATGACCTCCACCATGTGCACCGGGATGCGGATGGTCCGCGCCTGGTCCGCCATCGCGCGGGTGATGGCCTGACGGATCCACCACGTCGCGTAGGTCGAGAACTTGAAGCCCTTGGTGTAGTCGAACTTCTCCACCGCGCGGATGAGGCCGAGGTTGCCCTCCTGGATCAGGTCCAGGAACTGCATGCCGCGGCCGGTGTAGCGCTTGGCGAGCGACACGACCAGGCGCAGGTTGGCGCCCAGCAGGTGGCTCTTGGCGCGCTGACCGTCGCGGGCGACCCACTGCAGGTCGAGCCCGAGCTGCGAGGACTTCTCGGCGGGCGACATGTGCGACAGCTTCTCTTCGGCGAACAGCCCCGCCTCGATGCGCATCGCCAGCTCGACCTCTTCGGCCGCGTTCAGCAGCGGAACCTTGCCGATCTGCTTCAGATAGTCCTTGACGGGATCCGCCGTCGCACCGGTGATCTGCGTCGAGTAGACGGGGACGTCGTCCTCGTCGCTGGAGGAGATGACGATGGCGCCGGTCGGAAGCGGTTCGGTGAAAGCAGGCTTGGTGCTCTCCTCGTCCTCTTCCTCATCGCCGCCGGTGGTCTCGTCCGCCGCTTTCGTCGGGGCCTTCGCGGCGGGCTGGTCGCCCTCCTCCGCGGTGTCGTCGGCGTCCGCGTCGACGTCGGCTGCGTCGCCGGCGTCCTCAGCGAGGTCCTCGGTCTCGAGTTCCACGTCCTCGTCGAGCTCTTCCACCTCGTCTTCGAACTCGTCGTCGGCCTTCGCCGCGCGCTTGGACGCGGTCTTCGTCGTAGCCTTGGCCTTGGTCTTGGGCGCGGCCTTCCCCTTGGCCGCAGTCTTCTTGGCGGGCGTCGCGGTCACAGCGGCCGCCTCCTCCGTCTCGGTGTCCTTCGCGGCCGAGCGGGCCTTGGTGTTCGTGCCTGGAGTCACGTTTCGCCTTTCACCGACGCCGCGGGTCCCGCGCTGTCGGTCGATTTCGGACACTAGTAAGACCCTTGTCAAGTCCACGGGCGTTCGCGTACGCGAACGAAGTGGTTGACAACGGGTCAGGGCATCCAGTATCTCATACTCGTCGTGCGCCGCCAGCATCCCCTGAACCGGCGTGGGCGCACCATACCTTCCGAATGTTGCAACGCGCCACCCGGCCGCGGAATTCCGCGTCAGCCGATGCGTTTGTCGTCGTCTCCCGGGCGCGTCGCGAGGAAGCGCTCGAGCTCCGCGGCGAGCTCGTCGGCGCTGGGCAGGTCGCCGGTGTGGATCATCGGCGTGGCCGACGTGGAACCGGCCATATAGGCGTCATAGCGCTCCTCGAGCCCCTGGACCATGCGAGCGAGCTCCTCGCTGCCTTCGATCTGCTCGGTGACCTTGGCGAGGTATTCGCGGTTCTCGTCCCGCAGCGTGTCGCCCGAGAACACCAGACCGGTGGCGACGGTGAGGCTGTCCAGCGCCGCGAGGGCGGCGGCCGGGTACTCGGTGTCTCCCAGATAGTGGGGCACCAGCAGCACGAAGCCGGCGATCGCGGCGCCCGCCTCCGCCAGACGGTACTCGAGCAGGTGACCGGCGGTCGCCGGCACCTGCGTGTGCGGCTGCCACACCGAGTGCGCCTCGGTCAGCTCCGAGCGCGTCCCGCTGACCGTCGTCCCGATGGGCCGCGTGTGCGGCACCGGCATGGGGATGGCGTGGACCCACGTCACCGTCGAGACCGCGAAGATGTCGGCGAAGTCGACGACCGCCTCGGCGAAGGCATCCCAGCCGAAGTCCGGCTCGTATCCTGCCAGCAGCAGGAAAGGCTGCCCGAGCGCGTCGTGCGCGAAGGACAGCTCGAGCCGCGGCGGACGGTAGTCCGTCAGGTGATCGCGCTCGAACGCGACGATCGGACGGCGCGCGCGGTAGTCCAGCAGCGAGTCGTTGGAGAAGACGGCCAGCGGCGTGGGCGCCAGCTCATCGCGGAAGTACTCGATCAGACGCGTGACCGCTCCGCCAGCGTCGGTGAACCCGGTGAGGGCGATGACGAGCGGCAGACCGCGGGGCACCGGCGGGGCCGATGCCGAGCGCTCGAACAGCGGGCCTGGGAAGGGCATGCCTCCATGCTACGAGTCGGGCCGGTGGTCGGACGCGCGACGGTGGCGCTCAGAGCGAACAGCGGCGTCTCTAGGATGGACAGCATGTCGTTCCCCGACCTCGAATACCGCACCGCACCGATCCGAGAGTCCGACGCCGACGCGATCCTCCTGGCGCTTCCGCCGCTGGAGGGGGACGACATCCCCGCCCTCGCCGATTGGCCGGGCCTTCGCGAGTCCCTGCTGGCTGTCGGGTTCACCGGCTCACCGGGGAGCGTCTCGCGCGTGTACGCGCCGGAGAGCACCTCGCTGCCGCTCGCCGTCGTGGGCACCGGTGCGACGCCGGATGAGGCGGCCCTGCGGGACGCCGTGGGCGCTGCGGTGCGCACCCTCACCGGTTTCGGGACGATCTCCGTGGCCGCACCGGCGGCCGACCCGAGCCTGTGGGTCGCGGCGGCCGAAGGCGCCGCCCTGGGCGGCTACCGGTTCGAGGGCTACAAACGCGAGCCGGGCAAGTCCCGGGCCGCGCGCGTCGTGGTGCACGGCTCTGCCGAGCCTGATGAGGAGGCGCTGCGCCTGGTCATCGAGACGGCGTCGGCGGTCGCACTGGTGAAGGACCTCGTCGCCACTCCGGCCCAGTGGCTCGGGCCCGACGACTTCGCGCGCGCGGCGACGGAGGCCGTCAGCGGTCTCCCCGTGACCGCCGAGGTCCTCGACGAGGCGGCGCTGCAGGAACAGGGATTCGGTGGGATCCTGGGCGTCGGTCAAGGCTCCGAGCGCCCGCCGCGGCTCGTGCGACTGGACTACGCGCCCGATGGTGCGACGCGGCACGTCGCACTCGTCGGCAAGGGCATCACCTTCGACACCGGCGGGCTTTCGCTGAAGCCTGCCGCGTCGATGGTCGGCATGAAGTACGACATGGCGGGCGCCGCGACGGTCCTGGCGGTGCTGCGCGCCGTCGCGGCGGTCGGCGCCCCTGTGCACGTGACCGCGTGGCTGTGCATGGCCGACAACATGCCGTCCGGTCGCGCGCTCCGTCCGGGCGACGTGGTCCGCACGGTCGACGGCACCACCGTCGAGGTTCTCAACACCGACGCCGAAGGGCGCCTCGTCCTCGCCGACGGCATCGCGGCGGCGAGCCGGGAGCGTCCGGATGTCCTGGTCGATGTCGCCACGCTGACCGGCGCCATCATCATCGCGCTGGGCACGCGGCACGTCGGCGTGATGGGCGACGACGAAGCCGTCGCCGCCTATCTCGCGGCGGCCGAGCAGGCAGGTGAGCCCGCATGGCGCCTGCCGCTGCCGGCTCACATGGCGGAGGAGCTCGACTCCCCCATCGCCGATCTGCAGAACGCCAAGATCGGCGACCCCGCGGGCGGGTCGCTGTTCGCCGGGCTGTTCCTGCGTCACTTCGTCGGCCGTGTGGGCGACGAGCCCGACGCTGCGCGGATCCCCTGGGTGCACCTGGACATCGCCGGCGCCGGCATGAACAAGGGCGGCGCGTACGGCTACACCGACAAGGGCCCCACCGCCGCGACCGTCCGCAGCCTCATCCGCTTCGTTCTGACAGAGGAGTCAGCATGACAGAGCACACCTTCGACCTCGTCGTCCTGGGCGGCGGCAGCGGCGGCTACGCTGCGGCACTGCGCGCTGCGGAGCTGGGCAAGTCCGTCGCGCTCGTGGAGAAGGACAAGGTCGGAGGCACGTGCCTGCACCGCGGCTGCATCCCCACCAAGGCGCTGCTGCACGCCGCAGAGGTCGCCGATTCGGCGCGGGATGCCTCTGCGATCGGCATCCGCGCGACCCTCGACGGCATCGATCCGGCGGGCGTGCGCGCGTATCGCGAAGGCATCGTCGCGAAGAAGTACAAGGGTCTCGAGGGGCTCGTGAAGGCGCGCGGCATCACGGTCGTGCCCGGCGCCGGGCGCCTGGAAGCCGGTCCCGCCGTGCGCGTCGGCGAGGACCTCTACCGTGGCGCGGACGTGGTGCTCGCGACCGGGTCGTACAGTCGCACGCTCCCGGGCCTCGAGGTCGGGGGGCGGATCCTCACGAGCGAGCAGGCGCTCGAGCTGGACGAGATCCCTCGGCACGTCGTGATCCTCGGCGGCGGCGTCATCGGCGTCGAGTTCGCGAGCGTCTGGCGCTCCTTCGGTGCGGACGTGACGATCGTCGAGGCGCTGGACCACCTCGTCCCCAACGAGGACGTCGCGCTCAGCAAGGGGCTCGAGCGCGCCTTCCGCCGCCGCGGCATCCAGTACTCGCTGGGCGTGCGCTTCCAGAGCGCCTCGCAGACCGCCGACGGCGTCACGGTGACGCTCGAGGACGGGCGGGCTCTCGAAGCGGACTACCTGCTCGTCGCCGTCGGGCGCGGCCCGGCGACGGCGGGACTGGGCTTCGAGGAGGCGGGCGTCACCATCGATCGGGGATTCGTCGTCACCGACGAACGACTGCGCACCAGCGTGGCGCACGTCTGGGCCGTGGGCGACATCGTTCCCGGTCTGCAGCTGGCGCATCGCGGATTCCAGCAGGGGATCTTCGTCGCCGAGGAGATCGCCGGGCTGAACCCCGTCGTGGTCCCCGACACGCAGGTCCCCCGCGTCACCTACAGCCACCCCGAGGTGGCATCGGTCGGTCTCACCGAAGCCCAGGCCGTCGACGTCCACGGCGCCGACGGGGTCGTCTCGTACGAGTACAACCTCGCCGGGAACGGCCGGAGCGAGATCCTGGGCACGAGCGGCATCGTCAAGGTGATCCGTGGGAAGGGCGGCCCGGTCCTCGGCGTCCACCTCATCGGCGCGCGTGTGGGCGAACTGATCACCGAGGGTCAGCTCGCGGTGGGCTGGGAGGCGCACCCGGAGGACATCGCACCGTTCGTCCATGCCCACCCGACACAGAGCGAGGCGCTCGGGGAGGCGTTCCTCGCCCTGGCCGGCAAACCGCTCCACGCGCTGTGACGCCTCGCGCACGGGCCATCACTAAGCTAGATCCGATATCCATTCCGAAGGAGACATCGTCATGAGCACTTCCGTGGTCCTCCCCGCTCTCGGTGAGAGCGTCACCGAGGGAACGGTCACCCGCTGGCTCAAGAAGGTCGGGGACACGATCCAGGCGGATGAGGGTCTGCTCGAGATCTCCACGGACAAGGTCGACACGGAGATCCCCTCGCCGGTGAGCGGTGTCATCGAGGAGATCCTGGTCCAGGAGGACGAGACCGTCGAGGTCGGCGCGATCCTCGCGAAGATCGGCGACGGCTCTGGCGCCGCCGCGGGCGACGCGGCGCAGGAGGCGGCACCGGAGGCGCCGGCACAGCCGCAGGCGACCGAGGCCGCACCCGCCGAGGCGTCGGCTCCCGCCGAGGCACCCGCCCCGGCCGCACAGGCACCCGCGGCGGAGGCAGCCGCTCCGGCCGCTGCACCCGCCGCCGGCGGCAAGGACGTCGTACTCCCAGAGCTCGGCGAAAGCGTCACCGAGGGCACGGTCACCCGCTGGCTCAAGCAGGTCGGCGACGACGTCGCGGTGGACGAGCCGCTCCTGGAGATCTCCACGGACAAGGTCGACACCGAGATCCCGTCGCCGTTCGCCGGCGTGCTGCAGGAGATCCTCGTCCAGGAGGACGAGACGGTCGCGGTCGGCTCGCCCCTGGCGCGCATCGGAGAAGCAGGATCGGCTCCCGCCGCCCCTGCTGAGGCTCCCGCTGCGCAGCCCGCCGCGCCCGCCCCTGCCGAGGCTCCCGCCGCGCAGCCCGCGGCGCCGGCTCCGGCCCCCGCGCCCGCCGCTGCCCCGGCACCGGCTCCGGC
>JAPSKH010000001.1:110016-192322 GCA_031177765.1 Microbacterium sp.
CCGCCGCCCCTGCTGAGGCTCCCGCTGCGCAGCCCGCCGCGCCCGCCCCTGCCGAGGCTCCCGCCGCGCAGCCCGCGGCGCCGGCTCCGGCCCCCGCGCCCGCCGCTGCCCCGGCACCGGCTCCGGCCCCCGCTCCCGCCGCTGCCCCGGCACCGGCTCCGGCACCGGCTCCGGCTGCGTCGGCACCCGCCGCGGCTGCGTCGGCCGGCGCCGACGGCGACGGCGACGAGGTGGCCTACGTGACGCCGCTCGTGCGTCGCCTGGCTCAGCAGCAGGGCGTGGATCTGGCAACGGTGAAGGGCACCGGTGTGGGCGGCCGCATCCGCAAGGAGGACGTGCTCAAGGCCGCCGAGGCTGCCAGCGCGCCGGCCGCTGCACCCGCCGCTCCCGCCGCTCCGGCCCGTCCGGCGCTCGAGGTCTCGCCGCTGCGCGGTACGACGCAGCCCATGTCGCGACTGCGCAAGGTGCTGGCCGAGCGTGCGGTCGCGTCGATGCAGGCGACCGCCCAGCTGACGACGGTCGTCGAGGTCGACGTCACGAAGCTGGCCGCGTTCCGCGACAAGGTGAAGGGCGACTTCCAGGCCAAGACGGGCGACAAGCTGTCGTTCCTGCCGTTCTTCGCCCTCGCCGCCGCCGAGGCGCTGCAGGCGTACCCGGTCATCAACGCCACCGTGGACGGCGACAAGATCGTCTACCCGGCGACCGAGAACCTCTCGATCGCCGTCGACACCGAGCGAGGCCTGCTCACGCCGGTTCTGCGGGATGCGGCCGGAAAGAACCTCGCCCAGATCGCGCACGAGATCGCCGATCTCGCGGCGCGGACCCGTGACAACAAGCTGAAGCCCGACGAGCTCGCGGGCGGCACCTTCACGCTGACCAACACCGGGTCGCGCGGCGCGCTGTTCGACACGCCGGTGGTCTTCCTGCCGCAGTCGGCGATCCTCGGCACGGGCGTGGTCGTGAAGCGCCCCGGCGTCGTGAGCGTCGACGGCAGGGACGCCATCTCGGTCCGCTCCTACGTCTACCTCGCGCTGTCGTACGATCACCGCGTGATCGACGGCGCCGACGCCGCGCGCTTCCTCGCCGCGGTCAAGGCCCGCCTCGAGGAAGCCGCGTTCGAGGGTCAGCTCGGCATCTGACACCTGCGCTATGGCTGCTGCGCGACGTCCTGCACGTCGCGCAGCAGCCATTCGCCTTCTCGGCGGGTGATCACGACGAGCTGGCTGGCGCCTGTCCCATCCGCCACGTCGACCCGCAGCACGGCTACCCCGCCGAAGTCGTCCAGAAGCGTCACGCTCCGCTCGGAAGCGGGCAGATCCACAGCGCCTGCCGGAAAGCGCGCGCCCGCCTCTGCCACCACGCCCGACAGACACGTGGCATCCGTCCCGCAGGCCGCGCGCTCGTCGAGGAGGCCCGCGCCGACCACGTCCAATCCTGGGAGCACATCGTCGGCGGTCGGCGCCGCGGCGGCGACGGCCTCGTTCCCCGGTCGCGGCGCCTGGGTGCGCTCCTGCCCGGATGACTCGGGAGCGACATGGGACGGCGACGGCGAGATCGCCCCGCTCGTGGCGACGCCGCCGGCCGTCGGCCACAGCGCTCCGCCGATCAGCACGGCGGCGGCGGCGCCGCCGGCAACGAGCAACGGCGCCCGGCGGGTCCCGGGGCGCGACCGCCAGCGGCGCCAGACGCCCGTCGTCGCTCGCGACAGCGCATCCGCCATCTCTTCGTCGACCGATCCGATCAGCCGCTGCCAGAGCGACCGCTCCGGCTGCTCGGAGTCGTGCTCGGCGACGACCCGGCGGCCGCCGACATCGACGGCGCTGCGCGGCGTCAGCGTCATCGTGACGAGCGGCTCCGGCGCCGCGGCGGCGAACAGCGCGTCCTCAGCCTCCCGCAGCTCGTGCGCCGTGACCCGGAGCGCCGCCAGCGCCGCGATGGCGGCATCCCACGAGCGCTGGAGCTCCGGAGCGACGGGGAGGCCGCGGAGCACCTCCGCCGCCGTGTCCAGTCCGCGTCGGTCCCCCGTGTCGGTGGCGAGGACCGGCATGCCTTGCCCGTCGAGCCACCACCCGCCCGTCACATCAGGATCAGCGACCAGCTGCCCGCACCCGCGCAGCAGGCTCACGCCCACGGTCACGCATTCGCCCGGCGTCAGCGGCATGCGCGATGAGCGCCGGCGGAGGAAGTCCTCGAGCCGCTCGGCGCACGCCGGCAGCGCTGCGTCGTGGCCGTCGGCGCGGCGGACGACATCCGTCGGCGCGAGGACGTGGCCTCGGACGTCGGCTCGCCACCCCCACCAGCGTGGTCCCAGCACGTCGACGTCGACGAGCACCACCGTGTCGTCGTCCGATGTCGACACCAGCGTTCCCGGCCAAGGTCCGTCCTCGGGCGCCCGCACCACGCGCACCGCCCGGTAGGGCGAGCGCAGCAGTCCATCGTCCGGTGTCACCCCACCAGTGTCGGCGGCGAGTGCCCGCTGAGGTGCGGACGCGGGCGCGGCTGTGGACGGATGCCGGCCGTCCGGCCCTGGGGAGGAGCCGATGGCCGGCCCCCTGAAAAGGTAGGCTTGACCCCATGGCCGCGCGCACGACGACTCCCGAGAAGCGCCCTGGATTCTTCTCCCAGCTTCGCACCCTCTACACCTTCACGCAGAAGGAGTTCCGCTGGCTGCCGTTCGTGCTGATCGGCATCCTGCTGGTCGGCGTGGCCCTCGGCGTCACGATCGGTCTGCTGATTCCGCCGGTCGCGATCTGGAGCGTGATCCTGTGGGGCATCACGGGCCTGATGCTCGGTGTGCTGGCGTCGCTCATGACCATGACGCGTCTGTCCACGCGAGCCATGTACCGCAAGATCGACGGCATGCCGGGCGCGACGGGCCACGTCCTCTCGACCTCTCTCGGTCGTCGCTGGCAGGCCAGCGAGATGCCGGTGGGCATCAACCCGAAGACGCAGGATGCCGTCTACCGCGCGGTGGGCCGCGGCGGCGTCGTCATCGTCGGCGAGGGGGCTCGCGGTCGCCTCACGAGGCTCATCAAGGACGAGCGCGCCAAGGTGCAGCGCGTCGCGGCGGGCGTTCCCGTCACGGTCCTCTACGTCGGTCATGGTGAGGACGAGGTGCCCATCGCAAAGCTCGCCTCCACCATCAAGGCGCTGCCGAAGAAGGTCGACCGCGCGACGATGGCAGCGGTGATCAAGCGCATCGACTCGGTCTCGCAGTCGCTGGCGTCGCTTCCGATCCCCAAGGGGATCGACCCGACCCGCGTGCGCGCGCCGCGTCCTCGCTGATCGCAGACGGCGGCCGCCGGAAGCCTACGCGCGCAGAAGGACGGTGCCGGCGAGCTTGTCGTGCAGTCCCCGCTGATCGGGATCCCAGATCACAGCCGGGATCACGACCACCAGGAGCGCCGTGCGGACGATCGGCCGCCACAGCCCCACCCACGCTCCGTCCAGGCGCACCAGCTTCAGGCCGAACAGCCGGTGGCCGGGACTTCCCTGCAGGGTGGGCAGGAATACCAGCTGGATGGCGGCGAACAGGGCGAGGATCGCCAGGGGATCCCACGCGAAGAAGCCCGAGATCAGGTAGGCCGCGCCGTAGTCGACGAAGAGCGCCCCGACGCGCCGGCCCAGACGCGCGATCGAGCCCGCACCCTCGCGGGGCAGGCCCAGACGCTCGCCGGGGTAGTTCTGAGCACTCTGAGTCACCTCACCAGCGTATCCAGGCGGCTGTAACACGCTGGAAACATAGGTGACACTGCCGGGCAATGGCCCGTGGGTAGCGTGCATGAGGTCCGCGCCGCGCGCGGGCGATCCGAATGCCCTACCTCTGGAGCCTCAATGTTCAAAGATTCATCCGAGGTGCTGACCTTCATCAAGGACCAGGACGTCAAGTTCCTCGACATCCGTTTCACGGACCTTCCTGGCGTCCAGCAGCACTTCAACATTCCGGCAGCCACGGTCGATGAGGAGTTCTTCACCGTCGGTCAGCTGTTCGACGGCTCCTCGATCCGCGGGTTCGCCAACATCCACGAGTCGGACATGCAGCTCATCCCGGACGTGTCGACGGCCTACCTCGACCCGTTCCGCGAGGCCAAGACGCTGGTGATGGTCTTCGACATCTACAACCCGCGCACGGGCGAGATCTACCACAAGGACCCGCGCCAGGTGGCCAAGAAGGCCGAGAAGTATCTCGCTTCGACCGGCATCGCCGACACGGCGTTCTTCGCGCCCGAGGCGGAGTTCTACATCTTCGACGACGTGCGCTACGACGTGAAGCAGAACCACAGCTTCTACCATGTCGACTCCGACGAGGGCGCGTGGAACACCGGTCGCGTCGAGGAGGGCGGCAACCTCGCCAACAAGACCCCGTACAAGGGCGGCTACTTCCCCGTCTCCCCCGTCGACAAGCAGGCCGACCTGCGTGACGACATCAGCCTGAAGCTGATCGAGGCGGGCCTGGTCCTGGAGCGCGCGCACCACGAGGTGGGCACCGGCGGACAGGCGGAGATCAACTACCGCTTCGACACCATGGTCCACGCCGCCGACGACATCCTGAAGTTCAAGTACATCGTCAAGAACACCGCCCTCGAGTGGGGCAAGGTGGCGACGTTCATGCCCAAGCCCCTGTTCGGCGACAACGGCTCCGGGATGCACACCCACCAGTCGCTGTGGCTGGACGGCAAGCCGCTGTTCTACGACGAGAAGGGCTACGCCCAGCTCTCCGACACCGCCCGCTGGTACATCGGCGGTCTGCTCGCGCACGCCCCCGCCGTTCTCGCGTTCACCAACCCGACGCTGAACTCGTACAAGCGTCTGGTCAAGGGCTACGAGGCGCCGGTCAACCTGGTGTACTCGGCCGGCAACCGCTCGGCGGCCATCCGGATCCCGATCACCGGATCGAACCCCAAGGCCAAGCGCATCGAATTCCGCGCCCCCGACGCCTCGGGCAACCCGTACCTCGCGTTCGCCGCCCAGCTCATGGCGGGCCTCGACGGCATCCAGAACCGCATCGAGCCGCACGAGCCGGTCGACAAGGACCTGTACGAGCTGCCGCCCGAGGAGGCCAAGAACATCCCGCAGGTGCCCAACTCGCTGCTGGACTCGCTCGAGGCGCTCCGCGCCGACCACGAGTTCCTGCTGCGCGGCGGTGTGTTCACGCCCGAGCTGATCGAGACCTGGATCGAGTACAAGATCGAGAACGAGATCCAGCCGCTGAACGCCCGCCCGCACCCGTTCGAGTACGAGCTGTACTTCGGGGTGTAAGCACCAGGTCGGCCAAGGCCCCTTCCACTCCCGCGAGGAATCAACGGAGTGGAAGGGGTCTTGTCGCTTCACCTGCCATCTCTCACCGGTCGGATGCGCGCCTTCCCGGTTGGCGCGGTCATTGCGCGTCAGCGGGTTTGCCGGCGCTCCTTCGCAAGCGTCGATGGAAGCACCGTTGCCCGCCCGGTCTCGGCGCATTGGGCTGGGCGCGGCGCGCGGATCCAGAGGAGCGCGCCGACCAGCGCGAGGAGCGACGCCCCCGTGAGGCCGAGCGGACCCGTGACGACGGGCACGGTGTCGGGTACGAGGATCAGGAGGATCGGGGCGAGAGCGTTGAAGACGCCATGAGCGGCTGCGACGGGCAGGACGCTGCCTGTCCGCTGCCGGATCGCGGAGAGCAGGAACGACATTCCGGTGCAGAACAGCACCATCGCCGGGACGCCCAGCACGGATGCTCCGTAGTTGTAACCCTGCAGGATGACAGGCGCATGCCATAGTCCCCAGGCGACGCCGATGGCGATGTTCGCCTTGACGACACCCATGTGCTCGAGTTCGTCCCACATCAATCCGCGCCACCCGTACTCCTCGCCCAGCGCGAACAGCCCGTTGAGAGTCCACCCGGCGAGGACGGCGCCCCAGACACTTGCCAGTGCGAGCACGATCACAGGCGGCGGCGGTCCGGCGGCGGCGACCGCGGCCTGGCCGAGGAGGTCCGCCGCGCCGTCCATGATCGCGGCCTGTGTCATCGCCAGCCCCGAGAAGCCGGGAATCTTGAGGATGTCACCGGCCACGAGAGCGATTCCCACATACAGGAGTGCGAATGCGAGAACCGCAGCGACCGGCGTGAGGACGAACCCGACGACGCTGGCGGCACCTCCTCGAGGGAGGCGCAACCGGTCACGTCGGATGCCTCGCTCGGCGATGACGGCGGCGACGATCGGCGACGGCATGTACAGGATCGCCATCACGAGGATGCCGGGGAGCGAGTTGAGCTCTGTGTCTGTGACGAACAGTCCGGCACCGACAAGGGTTGCCCACGTGAACGAGATGGCGAGGAAGACGGCGAGCCTCGATTTCATGTCGAGATCGTTCCTCTCATGACGGGTGCGCGCCTCAGGCGGGCTCTGTGTTCGCGCGCCTCAGCGAGACGGGCTGAGGTGTTCGTGTGCGAGAACCCAGCGCCCGGCGGGGTCGGTGACGAAGACGTTCGTGGCGCGTCCACTGCCGCTGCGGCGTTGGCCGTCGACGAGTCCTGTCCAGCGGTAGGTGTAGGAGGCGATGGCGGTCGTCGGCGTCGGAACTCGCCATGCGACGTCGACTGCGGCGTAGCGCTCGTCTTGGACGACCGACCAGGTGTGTTCGAAGTAGCGCTGCGCGGCGAGCAGGGTCGCGCAGTCGGCGTCGCTGAATCGGAAGACGACCTCCGGGTGGAGCACGGGGCGCACGTGGTCGAAGTCGTGTGCGTTGGTTCCTGCGATGTAGTCGTCCAGCGCATCGCGGTAGCCATCTGGCGTGGCAGCGCTGGTTCGCTTGGACCTCACGGGGCCACCTTGAGGACGGCGGTATCGAGCATCACGACGAACTGCGCCGCGATGAGCACGTGCAGTGGGGTTCGTTCACGCACGAGCGAGAGCCTCCAGGACGGGGAGCTTGGCCGCACGCCGGGAAGGAGCGAGTCCGGCCAGCAGCCCCGCTGCCGCCACGATCGCGGCGATGACGAGCAGCTGCGCCACAGGGATCCTGATGCCGAGCGGAGCGATGGTGGACAGCGCACCGACCGCCGCGAAGCTCGCGGCGCCTCCCAGCACGAGACCGGTGACGACCGCAACGACAGCGACGATGACGGCCTCGGCCTGCACCATCAGCGCGACGGATCCCCGGGACATTCCCATGGAGCGGAGCAGCCCGATCTCGCGGGTGCGTTCGAGGATCGACAGTGCGAGGGTGTTGGCGATGCCGAGCACGGCGATGACCATGGCGAAAGCGAGAAGGACGGTCACCAGGCCGAAGATCTGGTCCACGGTCTGCGTGCGGCCAGCGATGACGGCGGCCTGGTCGCGCACCTGCACCGTCGGGTGGTCCTGCAACTCGGCCTGCAGCGCCGTGGCGAGCTCCGCCGCGGTGGTGTCGTCACCGGCGAGCACGAAGATGCTCGCGTCCATGTCTTCCGTGAAGAGCGCGGCGTAGGTGTCGAGGGAGACGAAGTAGTCCGTCTGCAGCGCTTGCGCGGGCCCGTCTTCGATGATGCCGACAATGGGCAGCTGCTGCTCGCCGGCGCGCGCGAACGTCATCGGGAGTTGGTCCCCCACGGTGAGGCTCCGGTCGGTGGCGACCCGTTCGGCGATGACGACGCCACCGTTGTGGAGGTCGGTGATGCTCCCATCGACCATCCGGATGCGAGCCACCGTGGAGATGGCATCGGGATCGAGTCCGGTCAGCGCGCTGGTCGTCTTGCCGTCCTTCCAGTGCCCATACCTCAGCCGCGTCGCCTCGCCCACTTCGGCGACCTTCGCGACCTCGTCGTACACAGCTGGATGCACGCCGCCGAGCATCTCCTGGCCCGCGCTTTCGATGACGACGTCGGCGGAGATGACTTCGCGGTATTGCGCACCGGTCGCTGTCTTCACGGAGTCTCCGACGATGGACACGAACGCCATCAGGGCGAGCCCGAACGCCAGAGCCATGACCGTCGCGGAGGTGCGGCGCGGCCCTCGCAAAGCGGCATCGCGCGCGAGCCGGCCGGGGACCGTCCGGGACCCGGCGCGGCCGACCAGCGCGATCACGGGGCGCAGCGAAAGCGGTGCCACCATCACGACACCGACGAGTGCGAGCACGAGCCCTGCACCCAGTAGCAGCATCGGGGCACCCAAGGAGGGTGCCGCCGAACCGGCTGCCCCCACGGCCAGGAGGGCGGCGCCGGCGATGATCCGGGGGCGTCCCATGCCGCGCGCTTCGGCAGCGCTGGCGCGCATCGCCGCCAGCGGTGAGACGGCAGCTGCCCGGCGGGCGGGTCCGACAGCGGCCACTACGGTGACCGTCACGCCCACCGCCACGGCTATGACGATGGCGCGAGGCAGGATCACGAGGTCCCCGTCCGGGATGCTCACGTCGAAGGCGCGGGCGAGGGTGCGTAGCCCGTAGGTACTGACGATGCCGACCGCGACGCCCGCGGCGGAGGCGACCACTCCGACGATGAGCGCCTCGACAAGCACGGAGGTGAGCACCTGCTTGCCGGTCGCGCCGGCGGCGCGGACGATGGCGAGCTCGCGGGTGCGCTGGGAGATGACGATGCTGAAGGTGTTGGCGATGAGGAAGGCGCCGATGACGAGTGCGGCCACGCTCATGGCGAGCAGGATGACCTGCAGCATTTCCAGGTTGGAGGCCGCCTGTTCGGCGCCGGCGGCGGCGAGGTCCTGGGCGGTGGCGACCTGGATGTCCGAGCCCAGCTCGTCCGCCAGCAGGCTCTGCAGCTCACCGACGGGAAGGTCCGAGGTGACGAGGATCTCACTGAGCCGGTCCCCCACCGCCAGAACCTGCTGGGCGGTGGGCAGCGTGGTGAGCGCGACCGACCCCACCGGCGGCCCGTCGCTGTCGCCGAACCCTGCCAGCCCGACGATGCGCACCTCTGCCTTCTCTGCCCCCGCAAGGGTGATGGAGTCGCCGATGCTCAGACCGAGCGTGTTCGCGGCGGCCTTGTCGATGACGACGTCGCCGACACCGTCCGGTGCGTCGCCCTCGAGGAGCGGGTAGGACCCGATGGGCTCGTCGACCCAGGTGGTCAGCTGCACGCTGCCGAGGTCGGTTCCCTGGTGCTGCAGCCGGGCGGCTCCCTCGGCGACGGGCACCGCCGTGGTGACGTCGTCGAGTGCGGTGACGTCGGCGAGGACGCTGGCCGGCATCGGGTCGCGTTCGACCTCGACGCCCATGCCGGAGTCGAAGGCGGTTGCCGTGCGGACGGTCACGTCGGTGCCGGCGGTGGCGGTGGCGAACTGGTCGTCGAACAGCCGTTGAGCGGTGTCGCTGAGCACGAGGCTGCCGGAGACGAAGGAGACACCCAGCATCACGGCGACGACGGTCAGCGCGAGCCGGACACGGTGGGCGAGTACCTGCGCGAAGGCGAAACGGATCATGCCGGCACCTCGTCGCGCTCGACGTCGAACCGCGCCATCCGGTCGAGCACCGACGCGGCCGTAGGGTTGTCGAATCCGTCGACGACCCGACCGTCGGAGAGGAAGTCCACCCTGTCGGCGTACCCGGCGGCAGACGGGTCGTGGGTGACCATGACGATGGTCTGCCCCAGGTCGTGCGCGGCGCGGCGCAGGAACTCCAGCAGAGCCTTGCCGGCGCGGGAGTCCAGCGCACCCGTCGGCTCATCGGCGAAGACGACTTCGGGTCTGGCGGCGAGTGCGCGGGCGACCGCGACGCGCTGCTGCTGTCCGCCGGAGAGCTCGGCGGGGCGGTGGGTCAGCCGGTCGGCGATCCCGAGGGTCGCTGCCAGTTCGAGCATCCAATCGCTGTCGGCTTTCTTCCCGGCCAGCCGCAAGGGCAGCTCGATGTTCTCCTTGGCGGTGAGAGCGGGCACGAGGTTGTACGACTGGAAGATGAAGCCGATGCGCGTGCGGCGCAGCAGCGTCCGCTTCTTCTCGCTCAGCCCGACCAGTTCCAGGTCGCCGAGCCGGATGCTGCCCGCGTCGACGGTGTCGAGCCCCGCCATGGCATGCATGAGGGTGGATTTGCCGGAGCCGGACGGGCCCATGATGGCAGTGAAGCGACCGCGGCCGACGCTGAGGGACGCATGGTCGAGGGCTCGGACCGCGGCGGGTCCCGTGCCGTAGGTCTTGACGAGGTCGATGGCCTCGATGGCGTGCGGGAATGTCATGGCTTCGCTGTTCCTGATCAGTGGGCGGTCGTGGCGAGATGACGGCGGTACCGGTCGGGCGTCCAGCTGGCGGTCATCTTGGTGTTGAGGGTGGCGCCGAGGCGGGCGTAGAACCGCTGCCCGGAGTGGTTGTCCAAGCGCACTCCCCAGATGACGGAGATGTCATCGCGAGCAGCGAGCCGGGCGACAGCCGACATCAGCGCGCCGCCGACTCCCTTGTCGCGGTGCTCGGGGCGGACGTAGAGGTCGTCCAACGCCAGCAGGTCGCCCCCGCTCCACAGGTGCAGGCGCCGAACCGTCGATGTGAACCCGATCGCGGCCCCATCGGACTCCGCGATCAGCACGGTCACGTCCGGCCGCGCGAGAAGATGCCGCCACCTTCCGGCGTCGACGTGCACGTGCTCGAGCGAGTTCTCGTGCGCTGCGAGCTCCCGCACCATCTCGTCGAGCACCGCGGCGTCGGCGAGGGAAGCTTCCCTGATCTCCACCATGTTGACCCTCTCCTTACAGCGTCTCATGTCGGGCGTACGCTGTACGCTGACGATGTACATGATGCAACGTACGGTGTACGCTGTCAAGCAGGAGGCAGACAATGGCAGAAAAGCTCTCACAGCGAGCCATCGCGCAAGCGGCACTGGCCGTCATCGACGCGGAGGGCATCGATGCGCTGACCATGCGGAAGCTGGCACAGCATCTCGGCTCTTCCCCGATGGGGCTCTACACGTACTTCCCCGACCGGGAGGCCCTGCTGGACGGAGTCGCCCAGCTGCTGATGGCGGAGGTGGACACTCCGCCCGAGGATGTGCATTGGCGCGACGCCATGCGCTACATCATGACGTCGGTGCGGCACGTCGCAATGCGCCACCCGAACGCCTCGCGGCTCATCAATCGCTTCCCACCCCACACCCCCGACGCCCTGGCTTTCGTCGAAGCGGGTTTCCGCAGCTTCCGCCGCGCCGGCTTCGACCAGCTCAGCACCGCACGGTGCTACCGCGCTCTCGCCGCCTACTCGCTCGGCACCATCGACATCGAACTCGGCGGGTACTTCTCGCCTGAAGCGCGCGCCATCACCTCCGATAGCCAGGACAACATCGACACGCCCACGACCGCGAAGCTTCTTCCGCTCGTCACGGAGGTCAGCCCCATCCTGTTCGCGCAGGATGATGCCGCCGAGTTCGAGTACGGCCTCGAACTCCTTCTCGACGGGTTCGCGGATGCCATGACGCGCGCCGGCCGTTCGGCGTGACTCCGCCCCTCGCTCGGTGACCTCGCGCCGTGCTCGAACGCTGGAACCCGGTCATCCTGCTGCACGCCATCGCGGCGTCGTACGCGCTACTGCTCGGGTCGGCGCATCCACACCGTCAACACGATGACGCACAGCGCCGTGACTGTGGGTACCCCCGCCTCCTTGCGCGTAGGTAGCGCGCTCGGAGCCAGGCCCGCGCTACCGGGTGTAGGAGCGCTGGGCGGACAGACGCAACGCTACACAGAGCGTGCCATCACCCGGGGCGAACCGATCAGAGTCGCCTGACGTAGATGCTCACGCCATCGTCGTTCTCGACGTCCAGCCGGAACTCCTCGCCGTGGAACCAGGCCTCGGTGGGAATGGAGCCGTCGGGCTCCCGATCGCGCAGCTCCAGCCCGCGGGTGAATCGGCGCTGCCCGCCCGCGGCGACCTCGTCGAACTGGGCGGTGTACAGGTCGGCGCCATCCATAGGTCGAGCGTACGTGCTCGTCCGGGCCGACCGTGCCGCGGCATCCGCTACGGGAGACGTCCGCGCGGCCGCGGCGGAGCGGAAGCGCCCCGGTGCTGGGTGCGCCACCCGGCGCCTCCCCAGTCGGCCATGGGCGCGCCGCTCGGTCCGTGTGCGGAGACGTAGGCCATGTGCACGCGGAAGCACGCCTCGCGCAGCGTCGTCGCCCAGCCGATGACGTCGCCCCGCCAGACCGCCTTGTACCGGACGTCGGCGCCGTGCATCACCCGGCGTAGCTCCACGGTGCCGTACTGCACTCCATCCGGCGCCACCATCCGCCACACGCCCGTCGGGCCTTCGACGGCGGCCATGATGGGGTGCCAGTCGGGCTGATCGTGCATGCGCCGGATCCTCTCTCCGGCCGTAGAGATATTCTACGTCACGCGCGACCGACCACCCTATCCATAGAACAGCCGTTCGAACACACGGCGCGCACGACGGGTCGCGCCCAGATAGTCCTCTTCGACGCGCGTCGCCGAACGCGGCGGATAATCCAGAAGACGCCCGATGCCGTCGAGCTTCTTGCGATCCACCGGAAGGATGTCGCTGGTCTGCCCGGACAGCAGAGTATTCGCCGAGCGCAGGCGACTTGCCAGCCGCCAGGCCTCGGCCAGCCGCTCGGCGGCCTCCGCCTCGATGAGGCCGGCCTCCACCGCGGCGGTCAGCGCCCCGAGGGTCGAGGTGGTGCGCAGGCCCGGTACGGCGTGCGCGTGCTGCAGCTGCAGCAGCTGCACGAGCCACTCGACATCGCTGAGCGAGCCGGGACCGAGCTTCAGGTGACGCAGCGGATCGGCGCCCTGCGGCAGTCGCTCGCTCTCGACCCGCGCCTTGATGCGCTTGATCTCGCGCACAGCGTTGGGTTCGACGGATGCGGGATACCGCACCTGATCGGCGAGCTCGGTGAAGGCCGCGATGAGCTTGGCGCTGCCTGCGATGCCGCGGGCCCGCAGGAGCGCTTGCGCCTCCCACGTCAGCGACCACCGTCGGTAGTACTCGGCGTAGGCGTCCAGAGACCGTGCGAGCGGGCCGTTGCGCCCCTCGGGGCGCAGCCCCGGATCCAGCTCGAGGGGGACCCGGTGGTCCTCCGAATACGTCCGCAGCGCCGAGACCAGTTTCAGGGCGAGCTGGTGCGCGCGCTCGGGGTCCACGCCGTTCGGCCGGTACACGTACATCACGTCGGCATCCGATCCGAAGCCCAGCTCGGCTCCGCCGAACCGGCCCATCGCGATCACGGAGAAGTCCAGCTCGTCGTCCTCCGGCGGGACGATCTCCCGCCTCACCGCGCGCAGCGTCGCCTGGATGGTCACCTCGGTGATGTCGGTGAGCGCGTGCGCGATCTCGTCGATCGTCACGGCTCCGAGGATCGCCGCCATCGCGATCCGAAGCTGCTCGCGGCGTCGCAGCGCCCGCACCGAGCGCATCGCATCGTCGATGGTGTCGTGCCGGGTCTGGATCGCGCGGGCCTCCTCCTGGAGCGCCGTCTTCGCGCGTGGACGCAGCAGCTCGGCGTCGTCGAGCCACGCCGCGGATTCCGGGATCCACTCCATGAGCTCGCCGACGTACCGCGAGCCCGAGAGGACGCGCGAGAGGCTCTCGGCGGCGGCGGACGAGTCGCGCAGCATCCGGAGGAACCAGTGAGTGTCGCCGAGGCGCTCGCTCAGCCGACGGAAGGCCAGGAGCCCGTAGTCGGGATCGACGCCGTCGGCGAACCAGCGGATCATGACCGGCATGAGGTGACGCTGGATCGTCGCCTTGCGGCTGACCCCGCTCGTCAGGGCCCCGATGTGCCGCAGCGCTCCGGCGGGATCGATGAAGCCGATCGCGGCCAGTCGGTCATGGGCCTGCTCGGGCGAGAGCTGGCGCTCATCGGCGGGAAGGGCGGCCACCGCCGAGAGCAGCGGGCGGTAGAACAGCCGCACGTGGATGTCGCGGACTTCGCGCTTGACCGACTCCCACAGCGACCACACCGCATCGCCGGTGTCGGCCAGTCCGGTCGCGCGCGCCAGCACGCGCAGCTCCTCCGGACGCGCCGGCATCAGGTGGGTTCGCCGGAGCTGGCGCAGCTGCGCCCGGTGCTCGAGCAGCCGCAGCACGCGGTAGTCGCGTGCGAACACCGACGCCTCGGAGCGCCCGATGTACCCCTCGGCGACGAGCGCCTCGAGCGCCTCGAGGGTGCTCCGCTGGCGGATGCGATCGTCGGAGAGTCCGTGGACCAGCTGCAGCAGCTGCACCGTGAACTCGATGTCGCGGATGCCTCCCGGACCGAGCTTGATCTGGTACGGCACGTCGGCCGCGGGGATGTGCTCGGTGACCCGCTCGCGCATGCGCTGGACGCTGTCGACGAAGTTCTCGCGCGCGGCACTCGTCCAGATCTTCGGCTGCACGGCGGCCACGTACGCGTCCCCGAGCTCGGGGTCGCCCGCGATGGGACGCGCTTTCAGCAGCGCCTGGAACTCCCAGCTCTTGGCCCAGCGGTCGTAATAGGCCAGATGCGAGTCGAGTGTGCGCACCAGGGCGCCCTGCTTGCCCTCAGGACGGAGGTTGGCGTCCACTTCCCACAGCGGTGGCTCGATCTCGACACCCGAGATGCCTCGCATGGTCTGCACCGCCAGCCGCGTGGCGATGTCGATCACCCGATCCTCTCCCAGGGCATCACCGGCGCCGCCGTCGCCTGCCACGAAGATCACGTCGACATCGCTGACGTAGTTCAGCTCGCGGGCGCCGGTCTTGCCCATGCCGATCACGGCCAGGCGTGTCCGGGCGACATCCCCGCGAGGGAACAGCCCCGCCCCCGCGACACCGCTCGACACCCGCGTCCGGGCGACGGCGAGGGATGCCTCCAGCGCGGCGCCGGCAGCGTCGGCGAGACTCGCCGTGACAGCGGCGACCTCGTCCACCGGGGCGGGGCTGAGCAGGTCGTACGCGGCGATGCGCGCGAGCATCCGCCGGTAGCGGATGCGCAGCGCGACCCACGCGGCCTCGGACGCGTCCGCGGCGAACCCGTCGTCGCCGGCGCCCACGGCGTTCAGGAGCGCGTCGCGCAGCTCCCCTGCGGACGGCAGCGCCGTCCCGGCGTCGGTCAGGAACGCCAGCTCCTCGGGATGCCGGAAGAAGAAGTCGCCGAACCCTGACGATGCCCCCAGCAGCGCCCAGACGGCTCGCCACGACCGGGTGTCGCCGGCCGCGGCGCGCACCGCGGCGACATCGCGGCGGGCCAGGCGCGCCAGCGCGCTCAGCGCCTCGTCGGGATCCGCGGCGAACGACGCGCCCTCGACCACGGCATCCCGCGGCACACCCTCCCCCTCGAGCTCCGTCAGGAGCGCCTCAGCTTCGCTGAGGCGTCCGAAGCCGAGCCGCGCGAGGGCGGTGAGGGTACCGGATCGCTCGCTTGCGGACATGCCCGAGGGTCAGAGCATCTCGAGGTTGCTCTTGAGCTCGAACGGCGTCACCTGCGAGCGGTACTCCTGCCACTCGCGACGCTTGTTCAGCAGCACGTAGTTGAAGACCTGCTCGCCCAGCGTCTCGGCGACGAGCTCGGACTCCTCCATGTACTCCAGCGCATGGTCCAGGCTCGCCGGCAGCGGCGCGTAGCCGAGGGCACGGCGCTCGGCATCCGTCAACGACCACACGTTGTCCTCGGCTTCGGCGGGAAGCTCGTACTCGTTCTCGATGCCCTTCAGGCCCGCCGCCAGCATGAGGGCGAACGCGAGGTACGGGTTGGCCGCGGAATCGAGGGCGCGGTACTCCACGCGGGAGGACTGCCCCTTGTTCGGCTTGTACAGCGGCACGCGCACCAGCGCCGAGCGGTTGTTGTGGCCCCAGCAGATGAAGCTCGGCGCCTCGTCCCCGCCCCACAGGCGCTTGTACGAGTTGACGAACTGGTTCGTCACGGCGGAGATCTCGTTCGCGTGGCGCAGCAGACCGGCGATGAACTGCCTGCCGACCTTCGACAGCTGGTACTGCGCGCCCTCCTCGTAGAAGGCGTTGACGTCGCCTTCGAACAGCGACATGTGCGTGTGCATCCCGCTGCCGGGCTTGCCCGTGAGGGGCTTGGGCATGAAGGTCGCGTAGACGCCCTGCTCGATCGCCACCTCCTTGATGACCGTGCGGAACGTCATGATGTTGTCCGCGGTGGTGAGGGCGTCCGCGTAGCGCAGGTCGATCTCGTTCTGGCCCGGGCCGCCCTCGTGGTGGCTGAACTCGACCGAGATGCCGAGGTCCTCGAGCATGCGCACCGAGCGCCGGCGGAAGTCGTGGGCGGTGCCGCCGGGCACGTTGTCGAAGTAGCCCGCCGAGTCGACCGGTTCGGGGCCGTCCGCGCCGAAGGACGAGGACTTCAGAAGGTAGAACTCGATCTCAGGATGCGTGTAGAACGTGAATCCCGCGTCGGCCGCTTTGGCGAGCGTCCGCTTGAGCACATGGCGGGGATCGGCGACGGCGGGCTGTCCGTCGGGCGTGGTGACGTCGCAGAACATGCGTGCCGTCGGATCGATCTCGCCCCGCCAGGGCAGGATCTGGAAGGTGGTCGGGTCCGGATGGGCGAGGAGATCGGACTCGTACGAGCGGGTCAGACCCTCGATGGCCGAGCCGTCGAACCCGAGTCCCTCGCTGAAGGCGCCCTCGACCTCGGCCGGCGCGATCGCGACCGATTTGAGGGTGCCGATGACGTCCGTGAACCACAGCCGCACGAACTTCACGCCTCGCTCTTCGATCGTCCTCAGAACGAAGTCCCGCTGCTTGTCCATCCGATCCTCTCCGGTCCCCGATCCGCGGCGAACCGCGCGTCGAAGCCAGACTACTGGTCGGCGCCGGGCCTGCCGGACACGTCGCCCCAGGCGTCGTCGCGCGCTTCTTCCTCGGCCCAGGCACGCGAGCGCTCGCGGAGGATCTCGGGTGCCCGCGCCGCCTCTTCCGCCGTGTCGAACGGGCCTGCACGATCGATCGCGGGCGATTCGTAGCCCTTCTCGACCGCTCCGGTCTTGAGGTTGTACCAGTACTTCTCGCTGTCGCCGGTCATCGCAGCTCCTCGATCGCGTATGGGCCTGGCCGTGCGGTCGATCCTAGTGACGGGCCGCGCCGAAGGGGCGGTCGGCTCGTCGATAGGCTGTGGCCATGGCATCAGGCACGACACGCGCCGTCGGCGTGGACATCGGCGGCACGGGCATCAAAGCGGGGATCGTCGATCTCGATCGCGGCGAGCTCGCCAGCGACCGCGTCAAGGTCGCCACTCCTCCCGGCGCCCATCCGCCGGACGTCCTCGCGGCCGTGCGGGAGGTGCTGGAGACACTGGGCGTCGCAGATGACGCCACGGTCCCCCTGGGGGTGGCGTTCCCGGCCATCGTCAAGAACGGCAAGACGCTGTCGGCGGCGAACGTGTCGGATGAGTGGATCGGCTTCGAGGCGGAGAAGTTCTTCGAGAAGGGCCTGGGCCGCGACATCCACTTCGCCAACGACGCCGACGTCGCCGGCGTCGCCGAGGTCCGCTTCGGCGCAGCGAGGGACCAGCCCGGCCTGACGATCCTCACCACGCTCGGAACGGGCATCGGCTCGGCTCTGCTGTACAACGGCGTGCTCATCCCCAACTCCGAGCTCGGACACGTGCAGCGGGCCAAGCACGGCAAGGATGCCGAGGCTTACGCGGCCTACTCCGCCATGGAGCGCGACGAGCTCACGTGGGAGAAGTGGGCCAAGCGGCTGCAGTGGTACTACAGCCACATCGAGTTCCTCTTCAGTCCCGACCTGTTCGTCGTCGGCGGCGGCGTGTCCAAGCACGCCGACCAGTTCCTGCATCTGCTGGAGCTGAGAACGCCGATCGTGCCGGCGGTGCATCGCAACAACGCCGGGATCATCGGAGCGGCAGCGCTCGCGCTCGGCTGACGGGGCGAATGGGCCGGCCTGTACGCCGGGTTCTGTCCGGGGGCGCGAGCCCCGTGGACGGTCATCTCTCTCGGCGACACGTTGCCGTGCCGCTCCAGCGGCCTACCCGGGGACTCGGCGGGCCGCGTCGTCATCCCCTGTCTGGCCTTGCTCCGGGCGAGGTTTGCCGTGCGGGTCGTGTCACCACGACCCCGGTGGTCTCTTACACCACCCTTTCACCCTTACCGGGTCGCCCCGGCGGTCTGCTCTCTGTGGCACTGTCTCGCGGATCGCTCCGGGTGGGTGTTACCCACCGCCCTGCCCTGTGGAGCCCGGACGTTCCTCGGCGCGGTGCGGGATCACCCGTCCGCGACGCGACCGTCCAGCCGACCCATTCGCGCCCTTGATTCTACGCGGCCTCACCCGCGGCGTCCTGCGTCCCGCGGCGCGCCCCTCGCGCACGTCCCCACCATGCACTACGCTGTGAGAGCTCGCATGGGGATGCGAGTGTGTCCGCCTGGGGAGGCGGACGCGACTGGGGAACGTTCGATCCGTCCATGATCATGGGCGGACGTGCACAGCCATTGGGGAGGCTGATCGTGCTGCGCAAGATTCTGTCTGTGATCGCTGTCGGGGCGGCGCTGGCGCTGGGAGCGCCTGCCGCACACGCGGGAAACGACTATCCGCCACCGCCGCCGAGTTCGGAGACGCTCGCCGGCTCCGTCGTCGCTGCGGAGTGCGTGGGTGATGTGCCATGGATCCGCTATGACGTGATCCGGACCGATCCGTCGGGGACGGCCACCACGGACGCCGCCACGCTCGTGCTGTCCCGGGGCGCGAACACCGTCGAGATCCCTCTCGGCACGCTCGTGGACGATCGGCTCTCGGGACGCGTCCTGTGGCCCGGCGCCGCGGTGGACGCCGCGGGCGCCGCGACCGGGTGGCCGGGGTACGCGGGGCAGGACGGCCAGTGGCTTCCGACCGACGGCAACTTCGCGTGGACGCGCGGTGCCATCACGGCCACGGTGAAGGCCGGTAGCGAGCTGTCGGTGCCGCTGTCGTATCCGCCGGCCTCCGCGGCCTGCGCCGGCCCGAAGGTGTCCGGAGCTGCGGCGGGGATCGGCTCCGGCCTCGCGGTCACCGGCGGTGCTCTTCCGCTGGCCGCGGCCGGCGCGGGCCTGGCGCTGATCGCCGTCGGCGGCATCGTCGTGCTCGTCCGGCGCCGTCGCCCGGCGCGGTGACGGCGGTGGCAGCGGCGCGCCGGTGGCGTCGTGCCGGCATCGCCGTCGTCCTCGGCCTGGTCGTCGCCGTCCTCGCCGTGGTGGCGTGGGTCGGTGTGCGCGGATGGATGGCGAAGAACGAACTGGACGCCGCGGCTGAGCTGACGGGTCCCCTGCGTCAGGCGGTGGCCGACCGCGACGTCGCCGCTGCCGCCGCCGCGATCGACGCGGTCGGCGCGCACGCGCGTCGGGCTGCCGATCTGACGGGTGACCCGGTGTGGCGGCTGTCGGAGGCGATCCCTGCCGTCGGGGCCAACCTGGCCGCGGTGCGCGTCGTGGCCGCTCAGTCGGACGCCGTCGTGAGGGACGCCATCGGACCGCTCGTGGCGGCCGGCGAGACCTTCTCATCGGGCGCCCGCACAGCCGACGGCGCCATCGATCTCGAGGCGGTCGCGTCGCTGCAGGAACCTCTTGCGCGGGCGCGGGCCGTCGTGGACGGCGCCGCCCGGCAGCTGGGCGCGATCGAACCGGACGATCTGATCGGTCCGGTGCGGGAGGGCACCGAGCAGCTGTCCGATGTCGTGGCGCAGCTGAGCCCGACCCTGGCAGCGATCGACGACACGGCGGCGCTTCTGCCGCCGCTGCTCGGAACCGGCGGCCCGCGGACGATCCTCGTCGCGCTGCAGAACAACGCCGAGCTGCGCACCGGCGGCGGCATCACCGGCTCGTTCGTGGAGGTGCGCGCCGACGGCGGGCGGCTCTCCCTCACAGCCCAGGCGGATTCGACGCGGTTCACGCGGCGCGACACCGATGTGATCCCGGTGCCCGCCTCGACAGCCACCATCTACGGCGACGGCGTCGCGCGGTTCGTGCAGAACGCCTCGACGGCCGCCGACTTCGGCCTCACCGGGCAGCTGCTGTCCGAGTGGTGGCGTTCAGCGACCGGCACCGCGCCGGATGCCGTCCTCTCGGTGGATCCGCTGGTGCTGCGGGCGCTGCTGAGTGCGTCCGGCGCCATCCACGCCGGTGGGCAGGAGCTCTCGGCCGACAACCTGGTCGCATCGCTCCTGGTCGCTCCCTACATGGCTCTCGATCGGAACGCGCAGACGACGCTGTTCCAGGAGACGACGGCCGCGGTCTTCTCACGGCTGATGTCGCCGGACGCCGACCTCATCGCGCTCGCCGGCGCCCTCGCCGAGCCGGTCGCGGAGGGACGCGTGTCGCTGTGGAGCGCGCATCCGGCCGAGCAGGCGATCATCGATCGCACCGCGCTCGCCGGCCCCGCCGCCCGGCAGCAGCAGGCAGGCGAGGACGCCTTCGCGGTCTACCTGAACGACGCGACCGGCGCGAAGATGGACAGCTTCCTCGACGTGGGCATCCACTGGGGCGTCGCCCAGTGCCGCGCCGACGGACACCGCGATGTGGTCGTGTCGGTGACGCTGACCAGCCTCGCGCCCGCGGATGCCCTGTCGGCTCTCCCGTGGGACATGACCGGCGGCGGGTTCTACGGGACCAAGGCGGGCGACATCTCCACCAATGTCGCGGTCTCGGCACCTCGGGGCAGCTTCTTCGGCGGCGTCTCGGTCCAAGGTCAGCCGGTGCCGGCGGCGGATGCCGAGGACGCCGGATTCCCGGTGGCGGCGACCGCCGTGGGCCTGAAGCCCGGGGAGTCCACGACCGTGGACTTCCGGTTCGTGTCCGCGCAGGCCCGGGAGCTGGCGCCTGTCATCCTGCACACGCCGCTCCTGGAGACGCCGGAGATCGCCGAGGCGCCGCTCGCCTGCTCGTGACGTCAGTCCTTCGCGGCCGTGTCGGTGATGCGCACGTCCAAGCGGAAGTCGATCGGGAACGTCCCGAACAGCAGGCGGCCGGCGGCGTCCGCCGCCTCCTGCACGGCGCGTGCCGCGGCATCCGCGTGCACGGCCGGGGTGTGCACGATGACCTCGTCATGGAGGAACAGCGCCAGGTGCGGTCGCCCCTGGAAGACCGGCCCCGACCGCGGCGCGGCATCCGCGCCGTCCACCGGCGACATGGCGGCGAGCCGGATACGCAGGTCGGCCAGCCACGCCAGAGCCCACTCCGCGGCCGTGCCCTGCACGACGAAGTTCCGGGTGAAGCGGCCGCGGTCGCGGGCGTGCCGGCGGGCCCGCGACTCGTCGGCGTCGGAGGCGTCCGCACCCGTGGCGCGGGACTGCAGGTCGCGCCATGCCTGCGTCGGCGGCGGCGAGCTGCGCCCGAGCCACGTGGAGACGGTGCCGCCGTCTTCGCCGACGCGGGCGGCCTCGTCGACGAGCGCCATCGCGCGCGGGAACGCCCGCCGCAGACGCGGCACGAGCCGGCCGCTGTCGCCAGAGGTCGCTCCGTACATCGCGCCGAGGAGGGCGACCTTCGCCTCGGACCGGTCGGCGAGCACTCCGCCGTCCACGATTCCCGCATACAGGTCTCGGCCACGAGCCGCCTCGGCCAGGGAAAGGTCTCCGGAGATCGCGGCGAGCACCCGCGGCTCCAGCTGCGCGACGTCTGCGACCACCAGCCGCCATCCCGGATCCGCCCGGACCGCGGCGCGCAGCTGTCGGGGCAGCTGGAGCGCGCCGCCTCCCGATGACGCCCACCGGCCGGTGACGACGCCACCGGGGACGTAGACCGGCCGGAACCGGCCGCCGGCGACCCACTCCTCCAGCCACGACCAGCCGTTGGCCGACTGCAGCCGAGCGAGCTTCTTGTACTCCAGCAGCGGCGGCACGGCCGGATGCCGGTGCCGCGCGAGCTCCCAGCGGCTCGTGCTCTCCACGAGCACCCCGGCGCGGTGGAGTGCGCGCAGCAGCTTGGGCTGCGAGTCCAGGCTCACGGCCGGGTCGCCCAGCGATTCCCGCACCCGTGCGGCGGCCGCGGCGAGCTTGGCCGGCGGTCCCCCGCCAGGGGGCCGCTCCCCCAGCACGTCGGTGAGGATGCGGTCGTGCTCGGCGGCATCCCAGGGAAGTCCCGCCGCGTGAAGCTCCGCAGCGATCAGCGCTCCGGCCGACTCGGCGGCGACGAGCAGTCGCATCCGCCCGGGGTCGGCGCTCGCCGCGATCGCGACCTGCTGGCGCTGCAGCTCCTCGAGCGCCGCCTCGAGGTTCGCCGGCGGCCCCGCCGAAGCCGGGACGTCCTCGAGCTCGAACAGCGCGGGCGCCCGCCCCTCGCCGCGCGGTCCCCCGGATGCATCCCATGCGCTCGCACCGCGCACCGCCGCGTCGGCCGGAACGGCGGCCGACGAAGCGAGGATCGCGTGACTCAGACGCAGGTCGTGGCATCGCGCCACGCGCACGCCATCGGCGAGGAGCGGCGCGTACCACTGCGGCGTGTCGTGCCAGACCCAGCGCGGTCCCCATGCCGACTCGGCGTGAGCCACCCACCCGGCGAGTCCCTGATCGGCGATCGACTCCCGGCTGACCTCGGCACCGCTCGCGTCCAGCATCGCGGCGACCACGCCCGCACGTGAGCGGCCGAGCACCACCCAGCCGGGCCCTCCCGCATCATCCATCGTGGAGCTCCCGGTCGCCGCGCTCGCATCGGTCGACCTCGAAGGCCGACCGGATGCTCACAGCCCGGATTCGCCGTCGCGGACCAGGATGCAGCCGCACTCGGGACACGTCACCACGTCGTCCTCGGCCGCCCGGCGCAGCGCGTTGAGGTCTGTGCCCGAGAGCACCATGTGACAGCCTTCGCACGTGCGGCGGCGCAGATAGGCCGCGCCGGGGGTGCGCTGCGCCAGCTTCTCGTACAGCGAGAGCAGGTCGCCCGGAAGCGTCGCCGCGACGGCGGACCGGTCCCGGGTGGCCCCCTCGAAGGCGGCGTTCGCCTCGGCGACGGCGCGCTTGCCGTCTGCGCTGAGCTCGGCGCCCTCGGCGTTGGTGGCGGCGATCAGGGCCTCCTGCTCAGCGACGGCCGCCTCAGCCGCCTCCAGGCGCTCCATGACGGCGAGCTCGGCGTCCTCGAGGTCCGCCTTGCGGCGCACGAGCGCCGCCAGCTCGCTCTCGAAGCCCTGTGCCTCCTTGGCGTTGGTGGACGCGGCCAGCCGCTCCGCGTCGCGGGCATGGCGGGCGTCCACGACAGCGACGTCGGATTCGATTCGCGCGAGCTCCGCCCGCAGGTCGTCACGCACGCCCAGGCGTGCGGTCAGCTCCTGCGTGAGCTGCTGCCTCCGAGCGAGCAGCTCCTGCACGCGACCGGCCTGCGGCGGGTTCTTCCGGGCGTTGTCGGCCTGACGGATGCGCGTGTCCAGGGCGGCGACCTCCACGAGGCGCTGCTGATCGGCGGGGCTGGCTTTCACGCATCCCAACCTACCGCCGGGAGGAAGAGGTCGTGTGGGCCCAGAGAGACTCGAACTCCCGACCCCCTCGGTGTAAACGAGGTGCTCTAGCCGACTGAGCTATAGGCCCGTGCCGTCAGTCTATGAGGTGCGTCCCGGAGTTTCGGGACTCGCTAGGCTGGAAGGCGGTGCGTTGTGCCGGGCAGACAAGCTCCGGGCCGTGCCGCTCGCGAATCCCTGGCACGATCTGCCAGATGAAGAAAGGTCTTCTGTGACTGTCAACGATCAGGATCCCTACTCGCAGGACCCCCTCGACAGCGATCCCGACGAGACCGCCGAGTGGCAGGAATCCCTGCAGCAGCTCGTGCAGGCGAAGGGCCACGGCCGTGGCCGCGAGATCATGCTCAGCTTGCTGCAGACCTCGCGGGAGCTGCACCTGAACGTGCCGCAGGTCCCGACGACGGACTACATCAACACCATCGCGCCGGAGAACGAGCCCGAGTTCCCCGGCGACGAGGAGCTCGAGCGGCGGTACCGCCGGTGGATCCGGTGGAATGCGGCCATCACGGTGCACCGCGCGCAGCGTCCCGGCATCGGCGTGGGCGGGCACATCTCCACCTACGCATCCTCGGCGTCCCTGTACGAGGTGGGCTTCAACCACTTCTTCCGGGGACTGGACGACCCGCATGGCGGGGACCAGGTCTTCATCCAGGGGCACGCCTCACCCGGCATCTATGCGCGGTCGTTCCTCGAGGGACGCCTGAGCGAGGACCAGCTCGACGGCTTCCGACAGGAGAAGTCCAAGGCGCCGGTGGGTCTGCCCTCGTACCCGCACCCCCGGCTCATGCCGGAGTACTGGCAGTTCCCGACGGTCTCGATGGGTCTCGGTCCGATCAACGCCATCTACCAGGCGATGACGAACAAGTACCTCACCAACCGCGGGATCAAGGACCTGTCCGACTCGCACGTGTGGGCCTTCCTCGGCGACGGCGAGATGGACGAGGTGGAGAGCCGGGGCCAGCTTCAGGTCGCCGCGAACGAGGGCCTGGACAACCTCACCTTCGTGATCAACTGCAACCTGCAGCGCCTGGACGGGCCGGTGCGCGGCAACGGCAAGATCATCCAGGAGCTCGAGAGCTTCTTCCGCGGCGCCGGCTGGAACGTCATCAAGGTGGTCTGGGGCAGCGGCTGGGACGAGCTGCTCGCCAAGGACACCGAGGGCGCCCTCGTGCACCTGATGAACACCACGCCCGACGGCGACTTCCAGACCTACCGCGCCGAGGACGGCGCTTTCATCCGCGAGCACTTCTTCGGCCGCGACGAGCGCACGGCAGCCCTGGTGAAGGACTGGTCCGACGAGGACATCTGGGGCAAGCTCCGCCGCGGCGGTCTGGACTACCGCAAGGTCTACGCGGCCTACAAGGCCGCCGTCGAGCACAAGGGCCAGCCCACCGTCATCCTGGCCAAGACCATCAAGGGCTACGGCCTCGGTCACCACTTCGAGGGCCGCAACGCGACCCACCAGATGAAGAAGATGACGCTGCAGGACCTGAAGTACTTCCGCGACTCGATGCGCATCCCGATCTCGGACGCGCAGCTCGAGGAGAACCCGTACCTGCCGCCGTACTACAACCCCGGCGCGCAGGACGAGACGATCCAGTACATGCTGGAGCGGCGTCGCGACCTGGGCGGCTTCCTGCCCGAGCGCCGCTCCCACCACGTGGGGCTGGACCTTCCGGGCGACGACGCGTACGCGCTGCCGAAGAAGGGCTCCGGCACCCAGGAGATCGCCACGACGATGGCGTTCGTGCGCCTGCTGAAGGACCTGCTCCGCGCGAAGGGCTTCGGTCACCGCATCGTGCCGATCATCCCGGACGAGGCCCGCACGTTCGGCATGGACGCGTACTTCCCGACCGCGAAGATCTACAACCCGCACGGCCAGAACTACACGTCGGTGGACCGCGAGCTGCTCCTGGCCTATAAGGAGAGCCCGCAGGGCCAGATCATGCACGTCGGCATCAACGAGGCCGGTGCTGCGGCGGCATTCACCGCGGCCGGGACCTCGTACGCCACGCACGGCGAGCCGCTGATCCCGGTGTACGTCTTCTACTCGATGTTCGGCTACCAGCGGACCGGCGACGCGTTCTGGGCCGCGGGCGACCAGATGGCACGCGGCTTCATCATCGGCGCGACCGCTGGGCGCACGACGCTGACCGGCGAGGGCCTGCAGCACGCCGACGGCCACTCGCCGCTGCTGGCCTCGACCAACCCGGCGACGATCTCGTACGACCCGGCCTACGGGTACGAGATCGCCCACATCGTCCGGTCGGGCATCGAGCGGATGTACGGCGGGAACCACCCCGACCCGAATGTCATGTACTACCTGACCGTCTACAACGAGCCCCTCGTGCAGCCGGCGGAGCCCGAAGGCGTCGACGTCGAGGGGATCGTGCGCGGCATCCACCGCATCTCGCTGTCCGAAGGCGACGGGCCGCGCGCGCAGATCCTCGCGTCGGGCGTCGGCGTGCCGTGGGCGCTGGAAGCGCAGCAGCTGCTGCGGGAGGACTGGGGCGTGTACGCCGACGTGTGGTCGGTGACGTCGTGGACGGAGCTGCGCCGCGACGGGCTCGCCGCCGATGAGCACAACTTCCTCCACCCCGACCAGGAGCCGCGCACCGCGTACATCACGCAGAAGCTCGCCGGCACTCCCGGCCCGGTCGTGGCGGTGAGCGACTACATGCACGCCGTCCAGGACCAGATCCGGCCCTGGGTGCAGCACAACTTCGCCACGCTGGGCGCCGAGGGCTTCGGTTTCTCCGACACCCGTCCCGCCGCCCGCCGCTTCTTCAAGATCGACGGTCCGTCCATCGTGGTGCGCACGCTGCAGGCCCTCGCGGCCGAGGGCGCGGTCGATCGCGACCTGGCGGTGAAGGCCATCGAGAAGTACCGGCTGCACGACGTGACGGCGGGCACCAGCGGGAACGCGGGCGGCGAGAGCTGACCCCAGCGATGCCCGGCGCGATCGACGCGATGGACAAGTCCGAGACCCTCGCTTGGCTGCGACGGATCTCGGGCGACCTCGCGACCGTCACGATCAAGCGGCTCGAGGAGACGCTTCCCTGGTACGCCGAGATGCCACCGGCCCGACGCTCCGCCGTCGGGCTGGTGGCGCAGGCCGGCATCACGTCGTTCATCCAGTGGTACGACGACCCCGAGTCCACCCCGTGGATCGCGGCGGACATCTTCGCCGCCGCGCCGCGGGAGCTGCTGCGCAGCGTCAGCCTGCAGCAGACCCTCCAGCTGATTCGCGTGACCGTCGAGGTCACCGAGGAGCGGGTCGCCGGTCGAGGCGAGCACCTGCGCGAAGCCATCCTGCTCTACTCGCGCGAGGTCGCCTTCGCGGCGGCCGACGTGTACGCGCGCGCCGCCGAGGCACGCGGACTGTGGGACGCGCGTCTGGAGGCGCTGGTGGTCGACTCGATCCTCACCGGCGAAGCCGATGAGGAGCTTCCCAGCCGCATCGCGGCCCTCGGCTGGCACGGCCACGGCGAGGTCGCCGTCCTCGTGGGCACCACGCCGCCGCAGTTCGACGTGGACCAGCTGCGCCGCACCGCGCGCAAGCTCGGCGTGGACGTGCTGATCGGCGTGCAGGGATCACGCCTCGTGCTCGTGGTCGGGCGCGCCGAGCTGAGCGGCCGCTCGGACGACACCGCGGTCGATCTTCCGTTCGCGGAGATCGCCAAGCGGCTCGAACCCGGGTTCGGCACGGGACACCTGGTCCTGGGGCCGACGGTTCCGGCGCTCGTGGATGCGAGCCAGAGCGCGCGAGCCGCGCTGGCCGGCTTCGCGGTGGCACGGGCATGGCGCCACGCGCCGCGGCCGGTCGAGGCCGACGACCTGCTCCCCGAGCGGGCACTGGCCGGCGATCCGCTCGCCAAGCAGACGCTCGTCGAGCGCATCTACCGGCCCCTGCAGTCCCACAGCGCCGACCTGGTCTCGACGCTGTGGGCGTATCTCGACAACGGGCGCTCTCTCGAGGCCACCGCGCGGGAGCTGTTCGTGCATCCGAACACTGTCCGGTATCGCCTCAAGCGCGTCTCCGAGGTCATCGGGTGGGATGCGACCGGTCCCCGTGAGGCCCTCATCCTGCAGACCGCGCTCATCCTGGGCTCCATCGGCTCGGATGCCAGCCGCCGACGCACCCCGATGCGCCGCACGCACCTCTGACCTGTGCGCCACGCACAAACCAATGCCCGATTTCTGTGACGGGATCGCCAGAATCCGTCGGTTGATCCTTGGAAGGATGGAACGGTGAAAATCGCGGTCTTCCCCGGGCAGGGCTCACAGTCCCCCGGGTTCCTCTCCCCCTGGCTCGGGCTCGACGGCGCCGCCGACCGTCTGGCGCAGTACTCCGAATGGTCGGGCGTGGACCTCGTGGCCGCCGGGACCGAGTGGGACGCCGACCGCATCCGCGACACCCAGGTCGCACAGCCGCTCATCGTCGCGGCGAGCCTGCTCTCCTGGAACGCGCTGGACGACCGCGACGCCGTGGGCGGGGTCGCCGGACACTCCGTCGGCGAGTTCGCCGCCGCCGCGGCGGCCGGCGTGCTCAGCGAGGAGGACGCTCTCAGGCTGGTGGGCCTTCGCGGACGGGCGATGGCCGAAGCGGCGACGTCCGCCCAGACCGGGATGAGCGCGGTGATCGGCGGAGACGAGGCATCCGTTCTCGCCCGCCTCGACGAACTCGGCCTGACGCCTGCCAACTACAACGGCGGCGGACAGCTGGTCGTCGCCGGCGCCATCGAAGCGCTGCAGGCCCTCGCGGCCGACCCCGTCGCCGGTACGAGGGTCATTCCGCTCCAGGTGGCCGGCGCCTTCCACACCGAGTACATGCGGCCCGCCGTCGAGACGCTGCGAGGAGCCGCCTCCCGGGTGCACGCGTCCGACCCGCGCGTCACCGTGTGGACCAACCGCGACGGCGCCGCTCTCACCTCCGGCCGCGAGATCGTCGACGCCCTCGTGGATCAGGTCGCCTCGCCCGTGCGGTGGGACCGGTGCATGAGCTCTTTCGCGGACGCGGGCGTCTCGGGCATCGTGGAGCTGGCTCCGGCAGGCACGCTCACCGGGCTCGCCAAGCGCGCCCTGCGGGGTGTGCCCACCGTCGCCGTCAAGACCCCCGACGACCTCGGCGCGGCCCGCGCGCTGGTCGACGCCCACGCATGACCGGAGATCCCATGACCACCCCCTCTCTCGTCCAGCCCATCGGTCCGGCGCACACGCGCATCTACTCGTACGGCGCCGCCCGGGGCGAGATCGCCGTGCCGAACGAGGAACTCGTCGGCCCGATCGACTCGAGCGACGAGTGGATCCGTCAGCGCACCGGCATCGTCACCCGCGTCCGCGCGGTGCCCGAGACCGACGCCATCGACCTGGCGACGGATGCCGCCCGCGAGGCGGTCGAACGCTCCGGCGTCGCCGCGTCCGAGATCGACGCCGTGATCGTCGCGACGGTCAGCAACCCGAAGCAGACGCCGTCGGTGTCTGCGATCGTGGCGGACCGCATCGGCGCCAACCCGGCCGCCGCGTACGACGTGAACGCCGCGTGCGCCGGCTTCGCGTACGCCGTCGCGCAGGCCGATGCCCTGATCCGCGGCGGAGTCGCCCACTATGCCGTCGTCGTCGGCGCCGAGAAGCTCAGCGACATCGTCGACCCGACCGACCGGAGCATCTCGTTCCTGCTCGGCGACGGTGCCGGCGCGGTCGTCGTCGGGCCGAGCGACACTCCGGGGATCGGCCCCACGGTGTGGGGGTCCGACGGCTCGAAGGCGGACGCGGTGGGGATGAACCACACCCTCACCGAATTCCGTGACGGCGCGGCGCCGTGGCCGACGCTTCGGCAGGAGGGCCCCACGGTCTTCCGCTGGGCGGTGTGGGAGATGGTCAAGGTCGCACGTCAGGCGCTCGAGGCGGCCGGCGTCGAGGCATCCGACCTCGCCGCGTTCATCCCGCACCAGGCCAACATGCGCATCATCGACGAGTTCGCCAAGCAGCTGAAGCTTCCCGACACCGTCGTGATCGGGCGTGACATCGAGACCACGGGCAACACCTCGGCCGCGTCCATCCCCCTCGCGACGCATCGCCTGCTCGAGGAGCACCCGGAGCTCAGCGGCGGCCTGGCGCTGCAGATCGGCTTCGGCGCGGGCCTCGTCTTCGGCGCGCAGGTGATCGTCCTTCCCTGACGCCGCGACGGCCGACCCTAAACTGAGACCCGGTCCGCCCGGGCCCACGTTCCCCCGAAGAAAACAGGAGAGACAATGGCATTCACCAACGACGAGGTCCTCGCCGGACTGGCGGAGCTCATCACCGACGAGACCGGCATCTCGGCCGACGAGGTCGCGCTCGAGAAGTCGTTCACCGACGACCTCGACATCGACTCGATCTCGATGATGACGATCGTCGTCAACGCCGAGGAGAAGTTCGGCGTCACCATCCCCGACGACGAGGTCAAGAACCTCAAGACCGTCGGCGACGCCGTCACCTACATCACGTCGAACCAGGCGTGACAACCCAGCGGTGGGGGCTCCGGCCCCCACCGGCGAACCCACGAGGGATCACGAACGCATGAGCAACTCCCGCATCGTCGTCACCGGCATCGGGGCCTCGTCGCCCATCGGAGGCACGGCACCCGAGAGCTGGTCCGCACTGCTCGAGGGCGCCTCCGGAGCCCGGACCCTTGAGTACGACTGGGTCGAGAAGTATCAGCTGCCCGTCACCTTCGCCGCACAGGCGAAGGTGCGTCCCGACACCGTGCTGGAGCGTCCCGTCGCCAAGCGCCTGGACCCCGCATCGCAGTTCGCCATGGTGGCAGCGCTCGAGGCGTGGGCCGACGCCGGCAGCCCCGATGTGGCGCCCGAGCGTCTGGGCGTGGACTTCGCGACGGGAATCGGCGGTGTATGGACGCTGCTGGATGCATGGGACACGCTGCGTGAGAAGGGGCCGCGGCGCGTCATGCCGATGACCGTGCCGATGCTCATGCCGAACGCCGCGGCGGGCAATCTCTCGCTGCACTTCAACGCGCGTGCCTACGCGCGCACGGTGGCCAGCGCCTGCGCATCGAGCACCGAGTCCATCGTGAACGCGGTCGAGCACCTGCGCGCCGGCTACGCCGACGTGGTGATCGCCGGCGGCACCGAGTCGGCGGTCCACCCCATCACGGTCGCCGCCTTCGCGTCGATGCAGGCGCTCTCGCGACGCAACGACGACCCGGCCACCGCATCCCGCCCGTGCAGCGTCGACCGCGACGGCTTCGTCATGGGCGAGGGCGCCGGCGTGCTGATCCTCGAGACAGAGGAGCACGCGAAGGCACGCGGCGCCAAGATCTACGCGAGCGTCGTCGGCGGGGGCGTCACGGCCGATTCGTACCACATCACCGCGAACGACCCGGAGGGCCTGGGCGCCGCGCGCGCCGTCCGCATGGCGCTGGAGATGGCGGACGCCTCTCCCGACGACGTCACGCACATCAACGCGCACGCCACCTCGACCCCGGTGGGCGACCCCAACGAGTACACCGCGCTCAAGGCGGTGTTCGGCGACCGCATCGACGAGATCCCCGTGTCGGCGACCAAGGCCTCCACGGGGCACCTGCTGGGAGGAACCGGCGCCCTCGAGGCCATCTTCACGGTGCTCGCGCTTCGTGACCGCGTCGCTCCCCCGACGATCAACATCACCACGCAGGACCCCGAAGTCCCCTTCTGCATCTCGGGCAGCCCGACGCCTCTGCCCGCCGGCGACCACCTGGCGATCAGCAACTCGTTCGGCTTCGGCGGCCACAACGCCGTCGCCGCATTCGCATCCGTCTGAGTCGCAGCGCACACCCAGGACGCCCCCGGAGCGGGTTCTCCGCTCCGGGGGCGTCTGTCGTGTCAGGCGGTGATTCGCGGTCCCGCGGCCCGGGATCATCGGCCTCCGAGCCTCGGTAGTGGCGCCTCGCTCCGCCCTCGTGTGGGGGCTGTGCTCGCGTGATGTGCGGGGTCAGCCGACCTTGTGCAGCCACACGACGGGTGCTTCGTCGCTCGCGTGGCGGAACGGTTCGAGCTCCTCGTCCCACGCCGCGCCGAGAGCGACCTGCAGCTCGCGGTGCAGCTCCATCGCATCCGCGCCGGCGATCTCCATCGCATAGCGGATGCGGTCCTCGCCGACGACGACGTTGCCGGCGCTGTCGGTCTGCGCGTAGTGGATGCCCAGGCCCGGCGTGTGCAGCCAGCGGCCGCCGTCGCTGCGGGGTGTGGGATCCTCGGTCACTTCGAAGCGCAGGTGCTCCCACCCGCGGATCGCGGTCGCCAGAGCCGCCCCGGTGCCGGCGGGTCCCTCCCAGTAGAACTCCGACCGGCGGCTGCCGCCGAGCACCGGCTGGTCGGCCCACTCGAAGTTGACAGCACGCCCGAGGACGCGCCCTACCGCCCACTCCAGGTGGGGGCACAACGCTCGCGGCGCGGAGTGAATGAAGATCACTCCACGCGCTTGTGGTGTCGCCATGATCTCTCCGTTCGTCAGGTACGTCTTCCCCTACGACCTGACCGGCTCACGGCGTGCTGTTCGGTTGTGCTGCGGCCATTATGACCCGTCGACGCCCCGAATCACAAGGCTGTCATTCGGGATCCGTTTCCGCCCTCCCCGCCAACGTGCGAACAGAGGGCCCCTGTCCGCTCGGGACAGGGGCCCTCGATGGGAGGCGGTGACTCAGGCCTCGCTCATCGCGCGGACCTCGGCCTGACCCTTGGCCGCGTAGTACGCGGCACGGGCGGCGTCCCTGCGAGCCTGCTCCGCGTACCCGGCGTCGAGGACGTCCTGGGGCACCTCGACGCTCTCCACGCGGTTCACACCGTTGTACTTCTCGATGTACGCGTCGAGCTCGGGGCCCGACGTCCAGGACGTGATGAGGCAGTAGCGGGGCTCGGTTCCGACGTGGGTAGCGGCATGCCACAGGCGCTGCGTGTCGATGATGAGCTGTGCGCCGGCCGGAAGCGCGATGCGCACCTCACCCTGGGGGTCGGTGCGGTTCTCGCGGAGTACGAAGAAGCTGTCCTTGTCGTCCGTCAGGTTGAAGAAGCCGCGGACCACCCAACCGGTGCCGTCGGGATTCAGGCGGTTGTTGTCGTCCTGGTGGAGGTTGTACAGGCACTCGCCGTAGGGGGTCGGCTGCAGCTCGATGACCCGGCAGCGTCCCACGTTCGCGCCCGGCTCCTGGGCGCGGCGCACCAGGTTCGGCGCCTTCTCGACCTGCGACGGGATCCAGACGCCGTCCTTGTCCGTGCGCGGCGGCTTGTGGTTCCAGAAGCCGTTGCACTCGATCTCGCCGAACGCGCTCGCCAGTGGCGCGAAGCGCGTGTCGCCCGAGGACTTCCAGTCGTTGTACTCGAGGTCGAGCCACTCCTTGGGGTCGAGCTCCTGGTTGTAGCGGTCGAGGACGACGTAGCCGGTCTCTTCCAGAGCGGCGGACTTGATGTAACCCATGACGAATCATGCCTTTCGGTCAGTGAGCCAGCACGTTTTAACAGGCTCAACTTAGGCAAGCCTACCTCGGCGCGCTCGCCGGTCCTGGGGGGCGCGGCGGTGCGCGGTCGCCGTGGAGACCGGCCCGCATAGACTGAATGAGCCATGGTGAACGCCACGAATGTCGACGCAAGCGCTGTCAACACGATCGGATGGCTCTCCGGTTCCGACTGGACGATCGTGGTCCCGGTCTACCAGCGGCAGTATCGGTGGGACATCGGAGGCTGCGAGCAGCTTCTCGCGGACATCCGCGCCGTCGCCGATCTGGACGATCGTCGCATGCACTTCATCGGATCCATCCTCTCTTCCGCAAGCGACGGCAGAGACGGCGACGGCCGGGAACTCGTCCTCATCGACGGGCAGCAGCGCACGACGACCCTCATGCTGCTCGTGGCAGCCCTCCATCACACCGTCCGGGAGGCGGATCCGGCCCTCGCCGATGAGCTCGCGCGCGTCCTGGTCCACTCGGACGATCCGACGCGAACGAAGCTGCGTCCGCACCGTGCCTGGGCGGAGGTCTTCGAGCGCGTCGTCTTGGACCTTCCGCTTCCCGCCGGCCAGGAGCGCGATTCCCGCTTCGACGACAACTACGCGTTCTTCCGCAGTCAGATCAGCCTCGAGGAGGCGCCGCGGATATGGCGCGGTCTGCAGAAGCTCGAGCATGTCGCCATCACACTCGGAGCGGGCGCCAATGCGCAGCAGATCTTCGAGAGCCTCAACTCCACCGGCGAGCCGCTGCGTGACCATGAGCTGATCCACAACTACGTGCTGATGGGGCTGTCGCACGCCGAGCAGCGCGAGATCGAAGCGCAGTTCTGGCAGCCGATCGAGCAGAGCACGGGCGATTCGATCGCCGATTTCTGGCGCCAGTACCTCGTGATGACCACGGGGCGGGAGGTCACCGTCGTCGGCGGACGTGGCGTGTACGACGCCTTCCGTCAGCGCTTCCCGCGCCTGGAGCTCACCGAGCTCGTCGCCCATGCCGAGGAGTGGCGGGCGCTGGCCCACGTCTACCGAACGCTGCTCGTGCCGAGCGAGGCGACGGATGCCGAGATCGGCCGCCACCTCGCGTACCTCAACACTTTCGGCACCGTCATGTATCCGCTGGTCATGCGCAGCTACCGCGACTTCGAGCTGGGGAGGATCGATCGCGACGAGCTGCTTCAGACGCTCGAGCTGGTGCAGTCGCTCCTCGTGCGACGCTCCGTCGTCGGGATCGGCACGGAGCGTCTGGTAGCCCGCCTCTGCCGAGCCCGCGAGGAGGGCTTCGATGCCCTCGTCACGGCGGTCTCGCGGATCACCCCGTCGGACGAGCGTGTCAGCGTCGCGCTCAAGTACTCCGAGCTCCCCCACGCCCGCTACATCCTGGCCCGCATCGCCGGTCTCGACGACACCGCGGACGTCGGCATCGAGCACATCTTCCCGCTTGCACCGAGCGATTCCTGGTCGGGCGACGGCGTCCGCGAGTGGGCCTCGTACTCCGACGACGAACAGAACAGCCACCGCGCGCTGGCCAAGACGATCGGCAATCTCGCTGTGCTGGAGGAGGACCTGGCTCTTCGCGCGCTGGATCGGTCGTTCCCCGAGAAGCGATCGCTCTACGCGCGCAGCGCGGTGCCCACGACATCGGAGTTGGCCTCCGTCGACGCGTGGGGAACCGCGGCGATAGCGGCCCGCACGACGCAGCTCACCGCACGGTTCCTCGAGGTGTGGCGCCGCGCGAGCGCGTCGCTCATCGACGACGACGGGCTCACGCCCATCCTCGACGCCATCCGTCGGAGGGGGTGGCCTGCCGGCTGGCACCGGGAGTGGTCGTACGTGGAGTACTGCGGCGAGCACTGGGAGGTCTACGACGTCAAGCACCTGTTCAATCGGGTGTTCAAGCGACTGTGGGCCGATGCGCGCGACGCCGTCGTGGCGTACAGCCGGCGCCGTGGCGGCCCCGTCTACACCGCGCAGTCATGGAACGGGCAGTGGGACCGGCTCGACGACGACCACTCGCTGTACATGGGCTGGGATTCCAGCTACATGCTCAGCGCCGTGCAGGGCGTCCTCGAGGAGGCGGGCCTGGCCCCGGAGGTCTTCGTCAAGTACTCCTACATCGGCAACGCGATGTGACGATCGTCATTCGAAGTCGATGCGCGCATCGGCGTTGTTCAGCACGACGACCGGGGTGATGGTGGGATGCCCCGCCGCGCGGATCCTCGCCGGGTCGAACCGCAGCAGCGGCGTGCCGGCACGGACCGCCTGACCCTTCTCCACGAGGGTGCGGAAGCCGTCGCCCTTCATCTGCACCGTGTCGATGCCGACGTGGATGAGCAGCTCGGTGCCGTCCTCGAGGACCAGCGCGACGGCGTGACCGGTGTCGAAGGTCGCCCCGACCGTGGCATCCGCCGGCGCGATCACGGTGTCACCGGTCGGCTCGATCGCCGCACCGGGACCCATGATGCCCTGACCGAAGGTGGGGTCGGGAACCTCTGACAGCGGCACCACGCGGCCTTCGACCGGCTGACGGAGGGTGATCGTGGTGACCGGGCGTGCCTTCGTCTGCACCGCCGATCCCCCGACCATGTCATCGGCCGTCGGCTTCGCGCCGTCGGGCACCGAGGCCTGACCCGACATCAGACGCTCCATGGCGTCCTTGACGAATTGGACGTTGAGCCCGTAGACGACCTGCACCGACCGACCGCCCGGCTTCATGGTGCCCGCCGCACCGGCACGCTTCAATGCGGCGTCGTCCACCTTGCTGACGTCACCGACCTCCATGCGCAGCCGCGTGGCGCAGTTGTCCAGTTCGAGGATGTTTCCCTTGCCGCCGAGGGCGGTGATGAACCGGTCGGCGGTGGCCAGGTAGGCGGCATCCTTCGTGTCGGCATCCGCCGTCGTGCCGGCCTCGAGCACATCCTCGTCTTCGCGTCCGGGAGTCTTCAGGTTGAAGCGCTTGATGAAGAAGTAGAAGACGACGAAGTAGATGAAGAACCAGAACACCCCCATGACGAGAATCAGCCACGGGTTCTGCGCCATGGGGTTCATCCAGCCCAGCACGAGGTCGATGAATCCGCCCGAGAAGCCGAATCCCATCCGCACCGGGAGGATCGCGCTGATCGCCATCGAGATGCCCATGAACACGGCGTGCACGAGGTAGAGCACCGGTGCGAGGAACATGAACGCGAACTCGAGGGGTTCGGTCACACCGACGAAGAAGGACGAGATCGCGCCCGAGAGCAGGATGCCGTAGGCCAGCTTCTTGCGGGTCGTCTTGGCCGTCAGGTACATCGCAAGCGCCGCGCCGGGGAGGCCGAACATCATGACCGGGAAGAACCCGGTCATGTACTGGCCGGTGACGCCGTACGTCCCGGCGCCGTCCAGGAAGTTGTTGAGGTCGTTGATGCCTGCCACGTCGAACCAGAACACCGAGTTGAGCGCGTGATGCAGGCCCACGGGGATGAGCAGCCGGTTGAGGAAGCCGTAGATGCCGGTGCCGATGGGTCCCAGGGTGACGATCCACTCGCCGAACTGCACGAGGCCGGTGTACACGAACGGCCAGACGAAGAACAGGATGATGGCCACGACCAGCGAGAAGCCGGCGGTCACGATCGCGACCGAGCGCTTGCCGGAGAAGAACGACAGCGCGTCGGGGAGCTTGGTGTCCTTGAAGCGGTCGTAGCAGTACGCGCCGATCAGGCCGCAGATGATGCCGACGAAGACGTTCTGGACCCGCAGGAAGGCGGGATCGACCTCGTTGACGTCGTCGACGCCCAGGAACAAGGCGACCGTCTCGGGCCTGAGGAGGGTGGTGATCACGAGCCACGAGACCAGGCCCGCGAGAGCGGATGTGCCGTCGGACTTGCTCGCCATGCCCAGCGCGATGCCCACCGCGAACAGCAGCGCCATGTTGTCCAGGAGCGAGCCGCCCGCGGCGCTCAGGAAGGTCGAGGCGAGATTGTCACCCGCTGCCGACTTGATCCAGTAGCCGAGCCCCGAGAGGATCGCCGCCACCGGGAGCACCGCCACCGGAAGCATGATGGATCGGCCGAGCCGCTGCAAGAACTTCATCGTTCCCCTCCCTGCGGGTGTGTCGCTGCGTTGAGGTTACACAACCGCCACCGCCACGGACAGCATTGACGGGGGCGGACGCCCGCGCTCACGGGATCGCCGCGCCGAGCGCCTCGCCGAGCAGCCGACGGGCGTTTCCTCCGGCGATCGCCGCGCGCGCAGCGGGATCCAGATCGGATGCCGCGATCTGCAGCATGGTCGGCTCCGGAGCCTGCACCGGCATCCCTGAGCCGAAGACCCAGCGCTCCGGTTCGCTGCCGATCGCGTCGGCGACCGCGAAAGGGCCGTTCACATGCCAGAGGTCCAGCAGCACGCCCTGAGGCGGCGCATCGGCCAGATGCGGCAGAACACGCTGCCACTCGTCCCACCGGAGCCCGCTGAGCACGACTGCTGCTCCGGAGGCACCGCGGAGGAAGGCGGCGATCTCCTCCTCGTGAGGATCGTCCGCCTGGAAGCGGGGATGCCGCACCCGGGCGTCGTCGAGGCGGACGAGAACCTGAAGCGGCAGGCCGCGCGCGCGGCACGCCTCCGCGACAGGAAGGGCCTGTCGCAGGCGATAGCCGTGGAAACCCGGCGCGATGCGCACGCCGACGGCACCCTCCGACAGCGCCCAGATGAGCTCGTCCTCCCACATCTCATCCGTGGGGTCGACCACGGCGAACACGCGGAAGAGGGGATCCTCCGCGCACACCCGCAGACACGCTTCGTTGCCGGTACGGGTATCGAAGCCGAACAGCGCCGCCAGGTGCGAGACCCAGATCGCACGAATGCCGTGCGAGCGCGCATACGCACGCAGGTCTCCGGCGTCGGCGCATGCCTGCAGGCGAAAGGGCCACTGCCCCAGGTGACAGCTGACGTCGACGGCGTCAGCCTCGGCGAATGACGACAGCAGCCGGCGCGCGGGCACATCGCTCATGCCGTCACCTGCGCGAGCCACGTCGCCGCGGTTCCGCCCAGCACTTGCGCAAGGGCGTCGTCGTCGAGCCCGGCGCCCAGCACCTTTCCCACATTCGCCGAAAGACAGGCGTGATGCAGGTCGGAGCCGAAGACGACGCGCTGCACCCCCAGCCGCTGCACCGCGAGCGCCACCTCGCCGCGTCCGATGATCGTCCCCGAGGTGTCCACCGCGACATTCGGGTGCGGGCGCACCGCGTTGAGCGCGGACTCCGGCTGTCCACCCAGATGAGCCATGACGAAGCGCACATCAGGATGGCGGGCCGCCACGCGGGCGACATGCGACGCGGTGGACTCGTGCGGCAGCTGACCCACGGTCTTGCGCCACGCGTGGGTGAGCACGATGAGCCGGTGCGCGGCGGCATAGTCCAGGAACGGATCGACGAGCGGGTCGTCGGCCAGCGTCGCGACCCACAGCTTGATGCCGATCATGCCGTGGTCTTCGACACAGCGTCGAAGGTCCTCCAGGCTCTCCCGTCCCCCGCGCGGGTTGACATAGCAGTACCCCTTCAGCTTGTCCGGGTACCGCGCCAGCTCCGTCACGAGCGAGCGGTTCATGGCGTGGACCTCGTCGGGATCGGGGTGATGAATGTAGGCGCCGATGTTGCTGCACAGGAACGTGCCGATTCCGAGTCGCTCGCCCTGCGCGAAGATCCCGGGATCGAAGCGGTCGCCCGCGAGGTGAGTATGGACGTCGACGCCGTTCATCGAGCGTCTCCCACCTCGGCGAGGGCCCGGTCCATCCGGGCGAGTGCTTCGTCGATGTCGGCCCGCTCGTGCGCGCGATTGACGTACACCACCGAGTAGAGCGAGACACCGTGGCGATAGCCGGCACGCAGGATCTCTTGCAGGATCGCCGGGTCCGTGGCGGTGATCTGCGGGCAGACCGGCTCCCCTCTCAGCGCGGCTGGAACGCCGTGCTTCGCGAGAAGCGTGTTGAGGCCCCCGAACAGCTGCGCCCCGCGGCGCCGCAGAACGCCGATGACGTCCTCGTCGCGATACGCCGTCATGACGGCCATCGCCGCGGCGAGCGAGAGCGTCTCGCCCGCATACGTCGAGCTGACCACCACCTGGCCCCGGTCGAGCACGGAGAGCACGTCGCGCCGGCCGCTGTACACCGCCAACGGCATGCCGTTGGCGATGCCTTTGCCGTACACAGCCAGGTCCGGCAGCACCCCCGAGTACTCCGCCATGCCGCCGACCGCGACCCGGAAACCGGTGACCATCTCGTCGTACGCCAGCAGCGCTCCATGCTCATCGGCCAGGTGACGAAGGAACTCGTAGAATCCGCTGCTCCGCGGCAGATCGGCGTAGTCCGCCGCCACGAGGATCACGGCGATGTCGTGGCCGTGATCGCGGAACACCCCCTCGAGCGCTTCGCGGTCTTCCCACGGAATCTGATGGTGCAGCTCCGCCAGGACGCGCGGCACGCCGGCGACGTCGGACGCCTGCGTCCCCGGGAGCACCCGAGCTCCCGGGGCCAGCGCGTTGAGCCAGCCGTTGTAGCCGATCTGCACGACCCGATCACGCCCGGTGAAGGCGCGGGCGACGCGGATGACCGCCGCAAGCGCCTCTCCCCCGGTCTTGAGGAATCGGACCGCCTCGGCGCCGGGCACGAGCTCGCAGAACAGCTCCGCAGCGCGCGTCTCCAGAGGGTGCGGATGGCCGAACAGGATGCCGTCCGAGAGCTGCGCGGCGATCGCGGCATCGACCCCCGGATCGGCGTAGCCGAGGGTCACCGGACCGAGGGCGTTGCGGAAGTCGATGAATTCACGGCCGCTGTCGTCCCACACACGGCACCCCCTGCCCCGGACGATCACCTCGGGCTCCTCGGGAAGCAGGAAAGGGGCCTTCGAGTTCGTACTGGAGCCGAGGGGGATCACCGCGAGCGCGCGCTCTCGCCATGTCTTCGGACGCGTGTCGGTCATCGCGCGCCGACCGGGAGTGCGTCGAGGGACACCACGGCGCCTCCCGCGGCATCCGAAGCCTGCGCGGCCTTCACGATCTCGAGGGTGCGGATACCCGCACCCGCGTCCGGTATAGGCGGGCGACCGTCGCGCACCGCGTCCACGAACTCGGTCAGCAGGAGGAAGTCGAGGTCGCTTCCTGTCGGAGTCCACGTCTCCCCGGTCGTGTCATGCCCGCTCACACCCTTCGCGAACGGACTCACCGTCACGGTCCCGCGCTCGGCGACGATCTGCAGCGTCAGCCCGCCCCACGTGGCGGAGCTCATGGGCCAGCTCCAGGAGCAGTCGATGGTCGCCACCACGCCACTGGGATACGTGATGCTCACCAGTCCCCCCGTCTCGACGCCCGGCGCCGTGTCCGCATGCAGGATGCGATTGGATACCGCGCGGACGGCGGCGGCGCGCTCACCGAGAAGCTCGTCGAACAGGTCCGCGCAGTGGACGACGTGATCGACGAGGGCGCCGCCGCCCGCGAGCGCGGCGTCGGTGAACCACGCTCTATCCCCGGGAAGCTTGCCGTTGTTCACACCCGTGACGCCCAGCACGCGACCCAGCGACCCGCTTCGCACCCGGTCGAGGACGTCGCGGAACTCCGGCGCGAAGCGCACGGGATACGCCACCGCGAGGTGGACCCCCGCTTGTTCGCAGGCATCCCGCATCTCAGCGGCGTCGGCGAGCGAAGTGGCCAGCGGCTTCTCGCACAGAACATGCGCGCCGGCCTCGGCGGCGCGGATCACCAGGTCGCGGTGCGCCGCGTTCTCGGCGGTGACGACGACGGCGTCTGGTCTCCACGAGAACGCCTCCTCGTACGTGTCGACGTAGTCGACACCCAGCAGTGCGGCCAGCTTCGCGCCTCGTGGCGCCTCGTCGGGAGCACGTCGCCCGTCTGGGTCGGCCGCCAGCACCTCGACGCCCGGCATCCGCCGCAGGACGTCGACGTAGCTGATCGCATGCGTGTGCGCGAAAGACAGGACAGCGATCCTGACGGCCCTCATCGGATTCCCTCCTCGAGGGTGACGGGCGAGCCCGTGGCGAGCGAGGCATAGGCGGCATCGGTGACCGCGACGGCGGCAACCGCATCGGCGGGGCCGACGGCGGCATCCGCACCTGCCGTGATCGAGGCGACGAAGTCGGCGATCTCGCGACGGTAAGGAGTGTCGCCGGAGGACACGGGTGGCAGGTACTGTTCCGCTTCGGCGGCGACGGTGTCCACCAGCAGTGCCTGGTCGGCGGAGCTGCTGTATGTCAGGCGCCCTTCCGTGCCCGAGACCTCGACGCCCACCCGGAACGGCGTGCCTTGCGGCAGCCAGCTCCCCTGGATGTGGCTGATGACGCCACTGGCGTGCGTGAGGACGACATGCGCGGTGACCGGTTGAGGGACGGCGCCTTTCGCGGTCGTCGGGTTCTGCGAGGCGTACACCGACGTGACGGGGCCGGCGTACCACAGCGCCTGGTCGATGTCGTGGATCATCAGGTCACGCACGATTCCGCCGCCGGCGCTCTCGCGGAAGAACCATGGCGACGTGGGCGCCGATCCCATCCGGTAGAACCGCTGCGTGGCGAGCCTCCCGATCGCGCCGGCGGCGACACGCTCCTTGATCGCGCGGTACTCGTCGAAGTATCGGACCACGTGTGCCGGAAAGAGCCTCACGCCGGCAGCCTCCGCCGCATCGGCCAGCTCTCGCGCCTCGGAGGCGCTGGGCGCGAGCGGCTTCTCGCAGATGACGTCGAGTCCCGCGGCGATGGCGGCGCTCACCAGGTCGACATGGGTGTCGGTGGGCGTGACGATGTCGACGATGTCGGCGTGCGCGAACAGGTCTCCGAGCGAGTCGGCGACGGTGAATCCGTACATCGTCGCCAGCTGCTGGGCGCCATGGTGGGAGTGCACCCGGACGTTCGCTCCGAGCGCCCGCCAGGCGTCGGCGTGGACATGGGAGATGCCGCCGGCGCCGATGAGGCCGACGTTGAGTTGTCGCATCAGAATCCTCGTCGGAAGTGATCAGGTGGGGATGGCGGCGGAGGGCGTCCGCTCGGGCGTGGCCGGGTGCGGCACGGTGTTCAGCGGTGTGACGGGGGGAGCCGGCATGCCGCCGAATCCGTAGATGCTCGCCGTGCATCGGGTGAACGCGAAGACGAGCGCGCCGTGAGCGGCGGCGTCCGGCCCCAGGCGCGCCGCCACGATGGGGATGTCGAACGGGAGCGCGATGCGTCGCGTCACAGCCGAACGCAGCGGCGTCAGCAGCCGCTCACGCGCCAGCGACACTCCGCCGCCGATGACCACCAGCGCCGGGTCGACCGCCATCACGAGCGTCGCGATGCCCCGCGCCAGCTCCTCGATGAAGGCGTCCAGTTCTGTACGGGCGGCCTGGTCGCCTTCCTCCGCCTGCTGGAACACCGATTCAGCGGAGTCGGCGCTGTGCCACTCGATTTGCCCGGTCTGCGCGTCCCAGCCGCGGAACGCGAGCCGCCCGATGTCGCCGGCGACGTTGTGGACACCGCGTCGCGGCGTGCCGGCGAGGATCAGTCCCGCCGCGACGCGATTGCCCACCGACAGGTAGAGCACGTCGTCGACGAGCCGCGCCGCGCCGAGATGATGCTCCGCGACGGCCGCCAGACGCACGCCGTTGTCGATGACGACGGGGCACGAGAAAGCCGCGTGCAGGTGTCCGGCGACGTCGATACCCGACCACGTCGGAAGCACGACGGATGCCACGACCCTGCCGGCGTCATCGACGATCCCGGGCAGCGCGACGCCGATGGCGCGCAGATGCGAGGGCTCCACGCCCGCCTCGCGCAGGGTGTGTTCGATGTCGGCGACAACATCCAGCAGCTGCGCCGCACCATCCTCGTCAGGGTTCAGCCCCGCGAACGAGCGCTGCGCCCGCACGCCACCGGCGAGATCCGACAGGACGATGCGGATGCTGTGGACACCCACGTCCACGCCGGCCACGACGCCCGCCGACGCGTCGAACGAGAATCTGCGCGCGGGCCGGCCCGCGCCACGCGCCGGGGTGACCGGCGCATCGCGTACCAGGCCTGCGTCCCACAGTGGCGCCAGGCTCGTCTCGACGGAGGTGCGGGAGATGTCCAGCGCGCGGGCGAGCTCGCTCACGGTGTGGGATCCGTGGTCGCGGAGGCGAAGAGCGAGCCGGAGCGTGACAGGCGACGTCGGCTGGAGCATCCGCCCTCCTTCCTGGTCCGGTGAGCGGTGGGCTCAAATTAGCACAGCGCGTCAGCGGAATCCATGGTCCGCTCACGCCGGGGTAACGGTTGCGAAACAAAGACGTTACGCGAAACGCTTGACCAATTATCACCGACCACTGTCATAATGGCGACCGGGTCCACAGTGCTACACGAGAATCTGCGAAGGAGCATCATGCGTGTTGGGAAGTTCATGACGGCGGCGGTCGGTCTCACAGCCGTGGGGCTGCTCGCCGGCTGCGCGGGAGGAGCCGGCGAGGCCGGCGGTGACCAGCGGGTGACGCTGTGGATGTATCCGGTGATCGCCGACGAGAAGAAGCACAAGGAATTCTGGGACGCCACGATCGAGGCGTTCGAGGCTGAGCACGAGGGCATCGACGTCGAGTACGAGATCTTCCCCTGGGCCAATCGCGACGAGAGCCTCCAGACGGCCATCGCCGCGAACAAGGGCCCGGATCTGGTGTATCTGGTCCCCGACCAGCTGGCGGCCTACGAGAACTCCATCGAGCCCCTGGACGACTACCTCAGCGAGGACCGCATCTCGGACCTCCTCGACAACGTCAAGACCTCCATCACGCTGGAGCCGGGCATCATGGGTGCGCCGGTGCTCACCAGCGCCATGACGCTGCTGTGCAACCCCGCCGCGTTCGAGGCGGCCGGCGTATCGGAGTTCCCCGAGACGTGGGGCGACGTGCTGGAGATGGCTCCGCAGTTCGTCGAGGCGGGGATGTACGCGCTGGCCTACCCCGCATCAGCGGAGAACACCCTCAACATGACCTTCTACCCGCTGCTCTGGCAGGCGGGTGGCGAGGTGTACACCGAAGACGGCGAAGTCGGTTTCAACAGTGAGGAAGGGCTCGAGGCTCTGACGTTCCTCACCGACCTGGCGGGAATGGGGGCTCTCGAGCCGAGCGTGCTCACCAGCCAGGTGCCGATCGAGCAGACCCCGCTGGCGCAGGGCAAGGTCGGGTGCACCTGGAACAACTCCGTCGTCGAGCTCGAGCCCTTCTGGGGCGAGGACATCGCCGTCCTGCCTCCGCTGACCGAGGAGAAGTCGGTTGCGTACGGCACCGTCGGGTCGCTCTCGATGCTGAAGAGCTCGAAGAGCAAGGACGCCGCAGCTCAGTTCGCCGAGTTCGCCACCAGCGCCGAGGTCCTGGAGCCCTACCTGCTCGAGGCCGGATTCTTCTCGGCGCTGAAGTCCACCGAGCCGCTGCACGCGCCCGACACCCTTCTGGGTCAGGTCGAGCAGTACGTGCCGGACACGACGGTGGGCGAGCTCGCGACGAGCTCCCGCGCACTCATGGGGGTGCTCTCTCCCGAGATCCAAGCGGCCCTGCTGGGTGCGAAGACCCCGGAGGAAGCGCTCGACGCGGCCGCGGCGGCAGCCGAACCGCTTCTGAAGTAGCCGGCGAACGAGGGGCGTGCGCCTTCCTGCACGCCCCTCTCGATGTGAAGGATCGACGATGACGACGGCACCACCGCTGGCGGCTCCTCCGAGAATCGACCCTCCTCTCGGCAGAGCGCCGGGAAGAGCCTCCCGGATTCTGGCGCGTCGTGAAGCGCGCATCGCGCTTCTGTTCGTCCTGCCGGCGTTCCTGCTGTTCCTGGCGTTCCGGTTCGGTCCGACGATCGTCGGGATCGCCCTGAGTCTGTTCGACTACGACATCTCCGGGGAGATCGCGTGGCGGGGACTGGAGAACTTCGAACGCCTCGTGACCGATCCGCTGTTCTGGCGTGCCCTGACCACGACGGTTCTCTACACGACCTTCGCTGTTCCGCTCTCGCTCGTGCTGTCCACGGTGATGGCGCTCGGGGTGCGACGGGCGTTCAAGGGATCGCGCTTCTTCCGCTCGCTGTTCTTCCTCCCGGTCATCACCTCGCTTGTGCTCGCGGGCTCGATCTTCGTCTGGATCTTCTCCGCCAACGGACCCTGGTCGGCTCTGATGACCCCTCTCGGGCTCGGCGGCTCGTGGCTGGCGAGCACCGTCCTCGTGGTGCCGGCCGTGGTCGTCGTCGGGGTCTGGTCGCGCTTCGGCTACGGGATGATGATCATGATCGCGGCCATGCAGGACATCCCGCGAGAACTCGAGGAGGCCGCACTCGTCGACGGGGCCAGCGCCTGGCAGCGCTTCCGATGGATCATCCTTCCGCACCTGCGGCCGACGGTCTTCTTCCTCGCCGTCATCGAGACGACGGCGGCCTTCCAGGTCTTCGACGTCATCTACGTGATGACCCAGGGAGGCCCGGCGAACGCCAGCTACTCGCTGGTCTACCTCATCTACGACCAGGGCTTCCGCTACTTCGACTACGGGTATGCGGCGGCGGCCGGCGTCGCCCTGTTCGTCATGACTCTCGTCGTCGCGCTCATCCAGCGCCTCGTGATCGGAAAGCAGAAATGACAACGACGGCCACGGCGCACCTGCGCCGACGATCGTACCGGGCGCTCGAGCCCACGGGCCTGGGCATCGTCATCCGCTGGGTGTGGCTGAGCGTCGCGGCGATCTTCAGCTTCTTCCCCTTCTATGCCATGGTCGTGCTGAGCCTGAAGCCCGGCATGGTCGTCGACTTCCCGCAGTCGCTCCTCCCGTGGGGTGATCTCTCCTTCGCGTCCTACGAGCAGGTCCTGTCAGGACAGAACATCCTGCTGTGGCTGTTCAACACCCTGGTGTATTCGCTCGTTTCGGTCGTCGCGGTGCTGCTGCTGTCGACTTTCGCGGGATACGCGTTCGCGAAGAAGCGGTTCGCCGGCAAGGAGGTCATCTTCTGGTCGTTCTTGGCAATGGTGATGGTGCCGTTCCAGGTCACGCTCATCCCGACGTTCATCCTCATGGCCGGGCTCGGGGGCGTGAACGAGTACTGGGGCCTGATCCTGCCGACGCTCGCCAACGCGCAGGCGGTCTTCCTGATGCGTCAGTTCATCAGCGGGTTGCCTGATGAGCTCTTCGAGGCGGCCAAGATCGACGGCGCCGGAGAGTTCCGCATCGTGATGCAGATCGTTCTGCCGCTGTGCAAGCCCGTGCTGGCCACACTCGGGATCTTCGTCTTCCTGTGGCACTGGAACGACTTCCTCTGGCCGCTGATCATCGCGAAGTCGAATGACATGTTCACGCTCACCGTCGGAATCTCGTCGCTGCACGAGCAGAACGTGCCGCTGAGCGTCATGCTCGCGGGATCCGTCGTCGCCCTCGTACCCATCTTCCTGGCCTACCTCGTGGCCCAGAGGTACGTGCAGGAAGGCGTCACAGGAACAGGCATCAAGGGCTGAGGAATGGAAGGAACGGCAGTGAGCACACGAGGGTTCGCCTCGGAAGCGGAGTTGGAGTCGGCTCTGAGCCTGCCCAGCGACCGGCTGGTGGAGGACATGGCGTCAGGAGCCGGCGACCTGGTGATCCTGGGTGCCGGCGGGAAGATGGGTCCTACCCTCGCCATGCTGGCGAGGAGGGCCATGGATGCCGCAGGCCGCACCGACGACCGCGTACACGCGGTGTCCCGGTTCGGCGACGAGGGTGTCCGCATGCGGCTGGCTGCGGCGGGTGTCGACGTCGTCCCCTTCGACCTTGTCGCGAACGACGATCTCTCGGTGCTTCCCGACGGCTCGAACGTGATCTTCATGGTGGGAGCGAAGTTCGGCGCCGCGACGAACGCCTCGTGGGCATGGGAAGTGAACGCAGCGCTTCCCGATCGAGTCGCGCGTCGCTATCGCGACAGCTCCCTCTCGGTGCTCTCGACGGGGAACGTCTATCCGTTCGTGCCGGCTTCCTCAGGAGGCGCGTCGGAGGAGGTCGCACCCGCGCCGATCGGCGAGTACGCGCAGTCGTGCCTCGGCAGAGAGCGCGTGTTCGAGTTCGGCGCGCAGGAACGCGGCACGCGGGTGGCCGTCATCCGGCTCAACTACGCCGTGGACCTGCGGTACGGCGTGCTGGCCGACATCGGCAGCGCTGTTCGGGACGGCGATCCCATCTCGCTCGCCACCGCCAACGTCAACGTCGTGTGGCAGGGCTACGCGAACGAGGTGGTGCTGCGCAGCCTCACCCATGCTTCGCCGGATGTCTTCACGGTCAACCTCACCGGGCCGGAGCTGCTGAGCGTGGAGTCCGTGGCGCGCCGGTTCGCACAGCTCCTCGACTGCGACGTCACTTTCGCCGATGAGCCCCAGCCGACCGCTCTGCTGAGCGACTCACGTCGCTGCATGGCTCTGTTCGGATACCCGCCGGTCTCCGCCGAGACCCTGATCCGATGGCAGGCGGCGTGGCTGCGCGACGGGCTCCCGCTGACAGCGAAGCCGACGAAGTGGGCCGTGCGAGACGGGAAGTTCTGATGAGCGCAGCACCGCCCCTGCGCCCCGAAGCGGCGACGACGCTGTCGCGCGGCGCCGTCATCCCGGCCCACCCCCTCGCGCTCACTTCGGCGCGCACGCTCGACGAGCGACGCCAGCGTGCACTCACCCGCTACTACATCGACGCCGGCGCCGGTGGCATCGCCGTCGGGGTGCACACCACCCAGTTCGAGATCCGCGATCCGCGACACGGCCTGTTCGAGCCCGTCCTGGCACTCGCCGCCGAGGAGCTGGACGGGCGTGCGGGCACGCATGTCGTGCGGGTCGCAGGCGTCGCCGGCGACACCGCACAGGCCGTCGCGGAGGCCGAGCTGGCGCGGAGCCTGGGCTACGACGCCGTGCTCATCAGTCCGCGACTGCCCGGCGCGGACGACGCCAAGCTGCTGGACCGGGCGCGAGCCGTCGGCGAGGTGCTTCCGCTCATCGGGTTCTATCTACAGGAGGCCATCGGCGGCCCCGTGCTCGGACGCTCGTTCTGGCGCGCGTTCGCCCAGATCCCATCCGTCGTCGCCGTCAAGTCGGCACCGTTCGATCGTTACCGCACTCTGGAGCTGGTCCGCGGAGTGGCCGAGTCCGGGCGCGCCGACGCGGTCGCGCTCTACACCGGCAATGACGACGCGATCGTGGCGGACCTCTTGGCCGAGTTCCACGTCGACTCGCCGGAAGGACCTCGCACGCTGCGCTTCGTCGGAGGCCTGCTCGGGCAGTGGGCCGTGGGCACACGCGCGGCGGTGAGGATGCTGGAATGCGCCCATCGCGCCGCTGCGGGCGACATCGAGGCCTATCGCAGGCTCGGTGCCGCCGCGGCCGACATGGTGGACGTCAACCAGGCCGTCTTCGACCCGGGCAACGACTTCCACGGCGTGATCGCCGGCGTCCACGAGGTGCTGCGTCAGCAAGGTCTGCTTGCGGGCGTCTGGTGTCTGGATCCCGCTGAGGGCCTGTCTCCTGGGCAGGCCGAGGAGATCGAGCGGGTCCGGCAGCGCTATCCGCACCTCCACGATGACACGTTCATCGCGCAGCATCGGGACGAGTGGCTGCGGTGACAGCGCCGACGGTGATCGCTGCGGTGTCCGAGCAGCTGATGACGGAGTTCTTCTCGGACGACGACCTTGCACGCCTGCACCGGGCGGCGCAGGTGCTCGCGGACGGTCGCGGGGAGGCATTCAGCCGCGTCGACGACCTGGGCGAGGCGCGGGATCGGGCAGGGTGCCGCATCCTCATCACCAGCTGGGGCGCGCCACCGCTCGACGAGGATCTTCTCGGCACGCTTCCGCTCCTGCAGCTGGTCGCGCACACCGGCGCGAGCATCCGTCCCTTCGCCACTGACGCGATGTTCGACCGGGGGGTCGTCGTCACACAGGCCGGTGCGGGCATGGCTCGTTCTGTCGCGGAGGTCTCGCTGGCCTTCACGATGGCGCTGCTGCACCGGATCCCGCAGATGCACGAGCGCCTGCGAGGGACCGCAGGCGGCTGGCACGTCGCGGGTGCACAGCACGAGATCCTCGGGGCGCCCATCGCCGTGATCGGCGCGTCCCGCACCGGTCGCTCCTATCTCGAGCTCATCCGAGCACTCGGGGCGCATGCCCTGCTGGTGGATCCGACGATCACCGAACCCGATGCGCACGCCCTGGGCGCCCGGCTCGTCACGCTCGACGAAGCGCTCAGCGAGGCGCGGATCGTCGCCCTGCACGCGCCCAGCCTGCCCGAGACGCGCCACCTCATCGGCGCCGACGAACTCGCGCGCATGGCGGACGGCTCGGGCCTGGTCAACACGGCGCGGTCATGGCTCGTCGACGAATCCGCCCTCCTGGCTGAGCTCGCCCGGGGGCGCCTCAGTGCCGCGATCGACGTCTTCGATGAGGAGCCGCTCGCGGCCGACAGTCCCTTCCGCACCGTCCCCGGCGCGCTGCTCACGCCACACCGTGCCGCGGGCACCGTCGAAGGACGGCTTCGCCAGGGCCGGATCATCGCGGACGAACTCGAGGCCTTCGCGGCCGGCAGGCCGCTTCAGCACGCGATCACGCGGGAGCAGCTCGCGGTGATGGCATGAGGATCGGCAGGCCGGTGCGCGTGGCGTTCGCCGGAGTCGCCCACTCGCATCCTTTCGCGGACGCCGAGAACCTCCGGGCGCGTGGAGCGCGACTGCTGTCGCTGTGGGACCCCGACGATCCCGCGGCCGCGAACGAGTTCCGGCGTCGGTTCGGGGTCGCCGCCCGCCCTGACCTGGACGCACTCCTGGAGGAACGGCCGGACGTCGTCGTCGCAACGGTGCGAACGCCGCGGGCGGCGCACGTGTCTCGCGTGTGCACGCGAGCACGGATTCCGGCGTTCTTCAACAAGACCGTCGCTGCCGACGAACGCGGGCTCGAGTGCTGGTCGACGGCGGCCGGCGCTCCGAGATTCACGACGTCGGTGCTGCGCTTCGCTCCAGCCCTGCTGGAGCTGGCCCGCGAACTCCGGGATGTCCGGGTGCGAGCCGTGGACATCGTCGCACAGCATGACATCTCAGCGTTCCTGCAGCCCGGCCGACGCTGGCAGGACGATCCCCGTGGAGCGGGCGGGACGCTGGTCAACATCGGCATCCATGCATGGGAGATGCTCGACGTGCTGCTTCCCGGCGCGCGAGCGCGTGTCCTGTCGGCGACGGCGACGAAAGGGACCGTACCGACCGCGTCCGAGCTGCTCGCGACCGTGCACGCGGAGGTCGGGGAAACAGCGCTCGCCGTGACCGTGTCCGGCGTCGCGGGGCCCGACTGCTACGCCGTGCGCGCGCTGACCGACGACGGCCTTCGTCACGTGCGGCTGGGAACCGATCCTCCCGCGCTGGGGTATCACGGCGCCGCGGACGGCATTCTCCGCCTCGCGCGAACGCGCGAGCCTGCCGTCGCGGAGAGCCGCACGCGCGCGGTCTACGACAACGCCCTCGCTGCCGCGCGCGTCGCCCGGGATGCGGAGGCTTGCGCGGCACCTTCACCACCTCACCAGATCGGAGAACACAATGGCAGTGCATCCGTTTGACCCTCGCTCCGTCCCCTCCTGCGAGGGGCTCCCGCCCGCATCGGCGGCGCTCAGCCGCCGAGCTTTCCTGGGAGGAGCCCTGGGAGTCGGTCTCGGGCTCGCGAGCCTCACCGGCGCCGGCGCGACGGCTGCCGCGTACGCCTCAGCCGCCGGCAACCTCCTGCGCAACGGCGGCTTCGACGATGTGGCTGACGGCATGCCGCGAGACTGGAGCGTTTTCGCGCCGGCCTCCGCGCCGCACGTCCGCTCCTCGCAGGAGCGCGCGCGCGCCGGTGGCTGGAGCGTGCGGCTCGACGACCCGGACACCGGGACGGTCGTCGGCCTCCGAAGCGCAGCAGCCGCGGTAGCGCCGGGTGAGACGTACGATGCGGGCGTCCATCTCTTCCTCGAGAGAGGCGAAGCGAGCCTGTACCTGGAGTTCTGGGATGCCGCGGGTCAGCGGATCTGGAACCAGTTCCGCACCAGCTCGATCACGGGAAGCTGGCAGCATCTGGACGTCCGCGGCACGGCGCCGGAGCACGCGGTCGCAGCGACGGTTCTGGTGTACTCCGGACGGTCCAGCGTCGGCACGAGCTTCTTCGACGACGCGACCCTCACCGCCGTGACGCCGCTGATACCAGAGCTGTTCGGACCGGCGTCGCTCACGGCCGCTGTTCGTGGTGCCCTGCTCGTGGGCGATGTCGTCTATGTCACCTCGCGATACAAGACACCGGAAGGAAGACTCCGGCTGGCGCAGGTGGACGTGCGAAGCGGCTCCGTGACGACGGTCGACGATCTCGAGATCGACGGCACGGGTGGGCACCGTCTGGCCTCCGACGGTCGATACCTCTACATCGGCCCCTCCGGCAGCGCGTGGATCTGGCGCTTCGACCCGTCGACCCGCACGGCTGAGCGGTGGGCGCAGGCCGGCACAGCGAGCACGTGGTACTACGCCATGACGGTCCACGACGGGCACCTCTACATCGGCACCTACCCTGACTGCGCGGTCAAGCGGGTGCGCCTGTCCGACGCCTCGGTGCACACCTACGGTCGCGTATCAAGCTCGCTCTACGCGACGGCCGTCGTCGTCGACGAGGAGTACGTGTACGCGGGTTCGGCGGCGCCGGGTCGGCTGCTGCGTTGGCCGAAGCAGGGAGGTGAGCCGCTCGACCTCTCCTCGGCGCTCAGCGAGTCCCCGGTGGGGATCCTGGCGATGGCAGCCGCCGGCGGCCTGCTCCACGTCGCCTGTGGCCGCGAGGTGATCTCCCTTCGGCCGGACGGCTCAGAGCGGGTGAGCCGGCCCATCCCCGAGGCCGACCGATACGTCGACCAGCTGGCCGTGGGCGGCGATCGCGTCTACGCGGTGGCGCGTCTCACCTCGAACCACTACGAGGTGACGGCGACCGGCTTGGTGCCCCTCGGGCGCCCGCTGGACAACGTCGAGAACCAGCTGCTGGCTGTCACCGCGGATGGCTCCCTCGCCGGCGTGAGCGGGCTCGGGCATGTATGGACGCTGCAGCCGGGCGGTGCCCACACGGTCTGGGACACCTCCACGCGTGGATTCGGGTATCCCGAGGTGGCGCAGTCGATGCTTCTGACGAGCCGGCAGCGCGTCTGGGTCGGCGGGCACTTCGCGATCACGGTGCACCATCCGCCTTCTGGTGGGAACGACAGATTCGACGTCAACGGCGAGCCGAAGGCGTTGGTGGAAGGGCGCGACGGCACGGTCTACGCCGGGATGTACCCCACGGGCGAGATCATCGCCATCGAGCCCGACACGCACGAGGTGACCGTCATGGGCACCTTGGGGAACCAGCAGATGCGTACCCGCGCGATGTACGCCGATCATCCCCGGAATCAGCTGCTCGTCGCGTCGGGTCCCACGGGAGGGATGCACACCGGCGCCCTCACGTTCATCGATCTCACCACGGGCGCGTTCGACGTGCACCGCGAGTACCTGCCGGACCAGAGCGTGATGTGCGTCGCCGTGTCGGGCACGACCGCGTACATCGTGGGCGACACCTACGGCGAGTCCACGGGCGGGCCGCTTCGCCCCGCCGCGGAGGTCGCCGCCGTGGATCTGCGAACCAGGCAGCTGCTGTGGCGCGAGGTCCTGCGCAGCGATTGGCAGTCGTACGAGGCCGTCCACGTCGCCGGCGACCTGCTCTACTTCATGAGCCGGCGTCCTCGCGGTCGCTGGTTCTCGTACGACGTCGCTGCGCGTCGGATCGTGCAGGAGGGTGATCTGGGCGGCTACGGGGCCTTCGGTGGCAACGACGGTCGCGTGCTGACCTGGGTGCACTGGACCTACGACATCCGTGAGCTGCCGAGCGTGCGCACCGAGGTCGGCAGGCTGCTGCACGCGGGGGTGCCGAACGGCTGGTACAACAACCCGGCCTTCAACATCACGCCCAACGGCAAGCACACGTGGGGCATGCACGGCACGGATCTGGCTCGATTCCCGATCCCGCGTTCCTCCTGATCGGCCGGTCATCCAGGAGCGGCCGGGCCGCCTGTCCGCCGTGCGCGCGGCTACGCGGTCCGGCCGGCCGAGGCCTCGGATCCGGCCTCGGCGGCCGCCGGAAGGGTGATCGCCGCGAGGCCGTCGCGGAAAGCGCCGACGGGCGTCTCCACCGGCTGGTACTGATGGGTGAAGCCGTTCTCGTCCACCACGGCGAGAGACACGAGCACGTAGCCGCGTCGCGGCAGCCGCTTCTGCTTGCTCTTGGCCATGCGGCGAGCCTACCGGCGGTGGCCGCCAGCACGCGGGAACGGCACACGTCACCGTCGAGTGGCGGCGCGTCGTAGGGCGGGTGGGACTTGAACCCACGATCGTCGGGTTATGAGCCCGCTGCCTTGACCAGCTTGGCCACCGCCCCTTGCGCCTCCGAGCCTACCGGTGAGAGAGCCGGCGCAGGAGTCGCCGTCAGTGCGCGTCGCCGTCGGCGGGGTCCTTCACCGGCGGCTCGGGCCAGACCTTCGACACGGCCTCGGTGACCCTGATGTTTCCCGTCCGGGGATGGGTGACATCCGGGCCGCCGCTGCTGCCTCGCTGGATCGGGATCTCCTGGCTGTCGCTGATGATCTGCGGATGATGACGCGCGAGCTGGAACACCCCCCACACGGCGGCCGCGCCGACGATGGCGAAGGCGATGTACACCCACAGCGGGGCGCCGCTGGCCTCACCGAGGACGAACAGGCCGATGAGGATCGCGACGATGGGGTCGACGACGGTGAGTCCGGCGACGACGAGATCCGGCGGACCGGAGGCGTACGCGGTCTGCACGAAGTACGCGCCGATGATCGCACCCGCGATGAGGGCCGCCAGGCACGCGAACGTGAGCCACTCGAAGTCGCCGCCCTGGATCCGCTTGATGACCACCTTCGCCAGCGTCGCGACGAAGCCGTAGATGACGCCCGCGGCCATGATGTAGAACAGGGCGCGCATGCGCTTGCGCAGCCACACCCACAGCACCGTGAAGACGAGTGTGACGATGCCCAGCAGCACGAGGATCGTGATCAGCTGACGCTCCGACACGCTCTTCTCCGTCGCGAACAGCGCTGCGATGGTGACGAAGACGAAGACGCCCCCGACACAGGCGGCGATGGCGGTGAGCGACCGCCGCGTCGGGCGATGCCCGCTGATCTGCGCGTTGAGCAGCGTGGTGATGACGAGCGCGATCGCGCCGAGCGGCTGCACCACGATGAGCGGCGCGACCGCCAGCGCCGAGAGCTGACAGACGATCGCCACCGCCAGCATGAGCGTCCCGAGAACCCACGACGGGCGCGAGAGCAGCCGCAGCAGGTTGCTGCCGCTCAGCCCCTGACCCCCGCTGGAGCCGCTGAGCCGTTCGACCTTCATCACACCGCGATGCTGGTACTGAGCACCGAAGGACATGAAGACCGCACCGAGCAGCGCCAGGGGGATGCCGATCAGTAGAGCGGGGTTCTGGAACGCGCCGACGAGCTGGTCGCCGACGTCCTCGAGCTCCTGAACGGTGAACACCACGCTTCGACACTAGCCCGAAGGTGCCGGTCGGTAGTGTCTATGCGTGGCTGTTCTCCCGATTCGCATCATGGGCGATCCCGTCCTTCACTCTCCCGCGGCACCCGTCGAAGAGGTCACGGACGAGATCCGCGCCCTTGTCGCCGACATGTTCGAGACGATGGATGCCGCGCCCGGCGTGGGCCTGGCCGCGCCCCAGGTGGGCGTCCCGCTGCGGATCTACACGTACTCGTACGCCGACGACGACGGCAGCCCGTGGCGCGGCGTCATCATCAACCCGGAGCTGTGGATGCGGCCGCTCGAGCCGGGGCAGCCCGATCCCGACGAAGAGTCGGAGGGATGCCTGTCGTTCCCCGGCGAGCGGTTCCCGCTCCGGCGCTCGGACGAGGTCCTGGTGACCGGCACCGACCTGGAGGGCGAGCCGGTGCGGATCGAGGTCGACGGCTGGCGGGCCCGCATCATGCAGCACGAATTCGATCACCTCGACGGGATCCTCTACGTGGACCGGCTGGCCGACAGCGACTGGAAGACGGTGCAGAAGATCGCGCGCAAGCGCGGTTGGGGCCGGCCGGGACAGTCCTGGATGCCCGGCGTCGACGACCTCGAGGGCTGACGCGGCCGGCGCTGCGCGGCAGCGGCGGACAGCGTCGAACGAACTCGAAAAAAAGTCTGTCGAGTCGGGAATAAATCGACCTCCTCATGGCGTCGATGTGGATACAACCGAAACCACACGACCAGACAAGGAGGTTTGATGATGCTCTTCGATACGTTGCGTGCATTCGATCGTCTTGAGTCGGTCTTCGAAACCGCCTTGGACGGCATGACGACCATGGCGGCGCCGATGGACCTGCGACGGGACGCCGACCGGTACGTCCTGGAGACCGACCTTCCGGGCGTCGACCCCGACTCGATCGACGTCTCGGTCGACGGCCGCTGGCTCACCGTGCGAGCCGAGCGCTCGCACTCCAGCGAGGACGAGCGGGGTGAGTGGCTCGTCCGCGAGCGCTCTCGATCGCAGATGATGCGCCAGGTCACCCTGTCGCAGGACGTCGACGTGGACAAGATCAGCGCGAACTATCGCGACGGCGTGCTGACCGTGGCCATCCCGCTCCTCGAGTCGGCTCGCCCGCGGAAGATCGCGGTCGAATCAGGCTCCGGACAGCGTGCCCTGGGCACTCAGGAGACGGTGCAGGTGCAGGAGAAGGAGCACGCCGGGGCCGCGTCCACGGCGGGTCAGCCCGTCGAGGGAAAAGCGCCCGCCGCGCACTCGATCGCGTCCTGACGCGATGGTTCCCCTGGGGCCGCCGCGACAGCGGCGGTCCCGGGGACTCTCGGGTGCGCGGCGACATCCCGGTCCGCATCCGTCGCCCGGCGCCGGCGAGGAGGGTCTGATGCAAGACGATCCCCTCGCCCTCGTCGACACCTTCCCGCCCCTCGCGCCGGGGAGCGACGACCCGGAGATCGATGTCCGAGAGCTCCACCGAACCGCGCCGCCGATGACCGGTGCACGGGTGGCCGAGGGTCTGGCTGCCGGCACGGCCGCCCCGGAATTCGAGCTGCCGCAGGCGGACGGCACGCCGGTCCGCCTGTCCGACTTCCGAGGACGCCCGGTGGCCCTGGTGTTCTACCCGCTCGATTGGAGCCCCGGCTGCTCCGTGCAGCTCGAGCTCTACCAGCAGGAGTACGACGAGTTCGCCTCACGTGGCTTCCAGGTGCTCGGCATCTCGGTGGACTCCATCTACAGCCACGGGGCGTGGGCGGCGGTACGGGGCATCCGTTTCCCGCTTCTGTCGGATGCCAACCCCCACGGGGAGGTGGCTCGGCGCTACGGAATCTGGCGCGAGGAGGACGAATTCTCCGAGCGCGCCATCTTCCTCGTCGACGCCGACGGGGTCATCCGCTGGTCCCATGTCTCCGCGGAGCTTCATCACCTTCCCGATTTCGACGAACTGATCGCGGCGATGGACGACGTCTCGTCCTCGCACTCCGACAGACCTGAGGAGGTGCGCACATGACCCTCTACGACCTCGACGCTCGTCGTCGGACGGGGTGGTCGTATCCGCACGCCGCGGTGCGCCCACAGATTCCGATCGCGATCTACGGCAACGCCTGGTGCGGCCGAACGCAGCTGATCCGGCGGGCACTGGACCGCGCCGGCATCGATCACGCCTACGTTGATCTCGATCGGCATCCGGACGCCCATCGCAAGCTCCGAGCGCTGGCCGCGGGTCGGCTGCGCACACCCGTCGTGCACATCGACGGCGAATGGCTCATGGAGCCGACGCTGCGCGAGGTGGACAGGGTGCTTGCGTCCCGGGGAGTGTGGCGATGAGCGCTCCGGACCTCGTGACCCCGTGCCCGTCGTGCGGCGCCCGCAACCGGGTGCCGCGCGGCGGGCGGGGCCGCCTTCGCTGCGCCGCGTGTCATGCGGATCTCCCTTGGCTCGTCGAGGCGGATGACCACACGTTCGACGAGGCCGTCGTGCGCAGCAAGCTCCCCGTGCTCGTCGACGTGTGGGCGCAGTGGTGCGGTCCCTGCCGCGCCATCGCGCCGGTCGTCGAGCAGCTCTCCAGGGATATGGCGGGGCGGCTGAAGGTCGTGAAGGTGGACGCCGACCGCTCCCCTGCGGTATCGCGTCGTCACGATGTGCGTGCCATCCCGACGCTGCTGCTGTGGCGCGACGGCGCGGAGGCGGCGCGCACGGTCGGCGCGGTACCGGCCGCGCAGCTGCGAACGTGGGTCGAGTCGGCGCTCGGCGCGCCCTGAGCGGCGGCGCCGACGGGCGCCGGGACAAAAAGAGACGGCTCGGAGGTGGAGCTCCGAGCCGTTCCGCTCCCCCACTTGGACTCGAACCAAGAACCTATCGGTTAACAGCCGATTGCTCTGCCAATTGAGCTATGGAGGAATGCGACGCGCTCTCGCGCGGGCAACCCCACCATATTAGCAAAGCCGCGAGGGTGCTCGTGACCGTTATGAGGACACCAGGCGCCGGTCGGCCTCGCCGCTCGGCGTCCACAGCAGGTCCTGCGTGCCGTGACCGTATGCCACCGCGTGACCACCGCGGAGCACGAGGACGTCGGCGTCCAGCTCTCGCACGACGTCGGCCTCGTTCGTGACGACGAGGGCCGACATGCCGAAGTCGCGGCGGCGTCGCAGCATCGCGTCCCGCGCGGCTTTGCGCACTTCGACGTCCAGGTTGGCGAAGGGCTCGTCGGCGATGAGCACCCGCGGCTCGAGGACCAGGGCCCGTGCGAGTGCGACCCGCTGCCGCATGCCCGCGCTCAGCTCGTAGGGGTACTTCGCCGCGGCGCCCAGCGGCAGCTGCAGCTCGTCGAGCAGAGTGGCCACGCGCACCGCCAGCGCCCGCTGGTTGACGCGGCGATCCCGAGCGGTGATCGGCTCGCTGATCACCTCGGAGACCGTGAGCCGCGCCGGCAGGTGCGCGCCGGCGGACTGCGGCAGGTAACCCGTCAGGTAGGTCAGCTCGCGGTGCGCTCTGCCCGGGCGGCGGACCGGTATTCCTTCGACGTGCGCCTGTCCGCCCACGACAGCCAGCCCGTGCTCGTCCGCACCGGCCAGCACAGCCACGAGGGACGATTTCCCCGCCCCGGTCGGTCCCATCACCGCCAGCGCGCTGGCGTGGTCCAGCCGGAAGGTCACACCGTCGATCACACGCTGCGACGCTCCGTGCCCGGCACGGGCGATCGAGAGGTCCGCGCAGTCGATCGCGACGTCGGCTTCTCGGCGGCGAGGCATGGCACCCATCCTGCCTTCCCAGGACGGTCGACGCCAGCCGGATGCGCGGTTCAGACGTCGGCCAGCAGGCTCTGACGCTCCACGTCGATCTCGCGCAGCCGCAGCCGGATGCGGCGCCCATCCTCCGAGTCCGCCGGCACCCGCTGAATCGCCCCCAGCAGCTCCTGCTTCTCCTGCTCCAGCGCCCGCTTGATCAGGTGGCGCGCGAGGTCCGCTGTCGAGGTGACCGCCTCGTCGTCGTCGAGGGCCGGGAAGTCGCCCGCGAGCAGCTCAGCAGCCAGGCCCCGGTACGGTTCTCGCACGCTCGAGACGGCATCCATCGCCCACCCGGGCCGCTGCATGTCCGGCGCGGCGCGGACGGCGGTGCGCACGGCCTCCAGCGCGGGATGCCGGAACGGCAGGTCGAGGGCTCGGGTCACCAGCGACGACTCCATGCGGTGCCCGAACTGCAGGAATCCCATCAGCGCGTTGCGCTCGAGGCTGACATCCGGATTCCGGGGAAGAGTGGCCAGCGTGACACGCGTCATCGCCGGCTCGGGAGCGGGATCGGATGTCGCCGACGCAGCGCCGGCCGGGGCATCCCGTCGCGCACCGCGCGCGATGCGCTCGACCTCGCGCCGGACGTCCTCGGTGTCCATGCCGAGCCGGCGCGCCAGGACGCGGACGTACTCGGGCTGCAGCAGCGGATCCCGCAGATCGGCGACCACCGGGGCAGCAGCGCGCAGAGCGCCCACGCGCCCCTCGACGCTGGCCAGGTCGAACCCCGAGATCCGCTGGTCGAGCACGAACTCGACCATCGGGACCTTCGTCTCGATGAGGGCGCGCACGGCGCCGTCGCCACGCGCGAGCCGGAGGTCGCACGGGTCGAGCCCCTCCGGTCCGGTCGCGACGTACGTCTGCGCGTTGAAGCGCTTGGCGTCGGCGAACGCACGCAGAGCGGCTTTCTGTCCCGCCGCGTCGGGATCGAAGGTGAACACCACCTCGCCGGCCGCCGAGTCGTCGCCCATGACGCGGCGCAGCACCGTGATGTGATCGGACCCGAACGCAGTGCCGCAGGTGGCGATCGCCGTCGTGATCCCGGCGAGGTGGCACGCCATGACGTCGGTGTAGCCCTCGACGACCACGACGCGATGATCGCGCGAGATCGCACGCTTGGCCAGGTCGAGCCCGTACAGCACCTGCGCCTTCTTGTAGATGGAGGTCTCGGGCGTGTTGAGGTACTTCGGGCCCGGATCGTCGTCGTACAGCTTCCGCGCACCGAATCCGATGACCTGACCGGTGACGTCCCGGATCGGCCAGATCACGCGGCCCCGGAATCTGTCGTACACGCCCCGCTGCCCCTGGGAGACGAGCCCGGCGGCGCTCAGCTCCTCATCGGAGAACCCCTGCGCACGCATCGCGGCATGCAGTCCCGACCAGCCCTTGGGTGCGTACCCCACGCCGAAGTGCGCCGCCGCGCCGGCGTCGAAGCCGCGCTGCCCGAGGAAGCGCCGCGCCGCATCGGCGTCGCCGCCGGCCAGCTGCGATCGGAAGTACTCGGCCGCGGCCGCGTTCGCCGCATACAGGCGGGCCCGGCCGGAGTTCTCCGGAGCCGCCCCGCCGTCCTCGTAATGAAGGGTGTACCCGATGCGCGCGGCCAGCCGCTCGACCGCCTCGGTGAACGACACATGGTCCATCGCACGCAGGAAGGAGTACACGTCGCCGGACTCCCCGCACCCGAAGCAGTGGTAGAACCCCGCCTGCGGGCGGACATTGAAGCTCGGGCTGCGCTCGTCGTGGAAGGGACAGAGTCCTTTGAGGGCCCCGACGCCCGCGGATTTCAGCGCCACCCGCTCGCCGATGATGTCAGCGATGTTCGTGCGCGCCTTGACCTCTTCCACGTCCGCCTGTCGGATGCGCCCGGCCATCAGACCTCCCCGCGGGCGTGCGCGTCCACGGGACGCGCTCCCGGCGACCACACACCGAGGGATGCGGCGTCCACGGGTGCGACGAGCGCCCCATGCCAGGCGATCGCGAGCTGGTCGGTCAGGCTCGCGACCTGATCGACGATGACACGCCGGCGTGCGGCATCCGTCTGGGCCGCGTCGAAATCCGCCGCGTGCAGGGGATCGAGTGCTTCCGGTCGTTCCCAGAGCGCCGTCGCGAGGCGCTTGAGCACGCGTCGCTGCTCCCTGTACAGATCCTTGCGTCCCTCGATGGACACCACGAAGGCGCCGATGATGCCCTTGAGCACCGCCATCTCGGCCTCCACGACGCGCGGCACGACGAGGTGCCCGCGGTACCGGGTGAGGATCGACGTCGCATACGCTTCGCGCGTCGCCGTCGTCGCCGCCCGGGCGAAGCGCCCGATGAGGTCGGACGTCAGGTTCTTCAGGCGTGCCAGCGCCGGGCGCGTCCCATCGAAGGAGTCGATCCATTCCGGCATGCGCATCAGGCGATACAGCGCATCCTCGAGCTCGTCGCGCGCGAAGTCGAACCCCACCCAGGACTGGATCGCCGTCAGCAGCGCGTCATGCGCGGCCGGGTCGGCGAGCCGGGCGGGGTCGAGGTAGCCGTTGACGACGGCGTCCTCGAAGTCGTGGACCGAGTAGGCGATGTCATCCGAGAGGTCCATGACCTCCGCCTCGATGCAGCGGACGCGGCCCGGGGCGCCGTCGCGCATCCACCGGAAGACGTCCTCATCGTCCGGGTACACGCCGAACTTCAGACGGCCGCCGGGGTCGGGCAGCGGGTGCTCGGCCGTCCACGGGTATTTGCAGGACGCGTCCAGGCTCGCCCGTGTGAGGTTCAGCCCGAAGCTGCGCCCTTCGCCGTCGATGACCTTCGGCTCGAGCCGAGTGAGGATGCGCAGCGTCTGGGCGTTGCCCTCGAAGCCTCCGATCGACTCGGCCCATTCGTTGAGCGCGCGCTCCCCGTTGTGCCCGAACGGCGGATGACCGAGATCGTGGGTGAGGCAGGCGGTGTCGACGACGTCGGCCGCGAGCTGCAGCGCCGTCGCCAGCTCGCGCCCGACCTGGGCGACCTCCAGCGAATGGGTCAGACGGTTGCGGGCGAAGTCGGCGGGGCTGGCGGGACTGAGCACCTGCGTCTTGGCGGCCAGTCGTCGCAGCGCCGCGGAGTGCAGGACGCGGGCCCGGTCGCGCGCGAAGTCGTCGCGCTGGGAACGGTGCTGCTCGGAGTGGTAGCGCGCGGCGTCGGCGTCGTCGTACCCGGCGGGTCGCTCGGACGCGCCGGCGACCTCAGCCGCCACTGTGGTCGAGTTCCGCATCGGCCAGGGCGCAGGATGCCTCGACGCCCAGTTCCCGCGAGTCCAGCCAGCCGTCCGGCAGCGCCGGGCGCTTCGGCGTGCCCGCGCGGCCCCGCTGACCCTCGGCCGCCGCACCCGGGTAGGGGGCATCCAGGTCGAGCGTCGCGAGCAGCTCGTCGATCTCGGCGAGGGTCGAGACGGTCGCGAGGCGGGCGCGCAGATCCCCGCCGACCGGGTAGCCCTTGAAGTACCACGCGACGTGCTTGCGGATGTCACGGCAGCCGCGTCCCTCGTCGTCGAAGAACTCCACGAGCAGCTCCGCGTGTCGGCGGAACGCGTGCGCGACGAAGCCGAGCGTCGCGTCGACCGGCTCGGCGGGGGCAGCGCCGGGCACGCCGAGGGCGCGCGCCAGATCGCCGAACAGCCAAGGCCGGCCCAGGCATCCGCGCCCCACCACGACACCGTCGCAGCCGGTCTCGTCCATCATGCGGACCGCGTCGTCGGCCGACCAGACGTCGCCGTTGCCGAGGACCGGGATGCTGGTCACCGCCTCCTTCAGCGCGGCGATCGCCGCCCAGTCGGCGTGACCGGAGTAGAACTCCGCGGCGGTGCGCGCGTGGAGCGCGACGGCTGAGACGCCGGCGTCCTCGGCGATCCGCCCGGCGTCGAGGTAGGTCAGGTGGTCGCCGTCGATGCCCTTGCGCATCTTGACGGTCAGCGGGATGTCGCCCGCTGCCCGGGCGGCGCGCGTGACGATCTCCCGGAAGAGCCCGAGCTTCCACGGGAGGGCAGCGCCTCCGCCCTTGCGCGTCACCTTGGGCACGGGGCATCCGAAGTTCAGATCGATGTGGTCGGCGCGATCCTCTTCGACGAGCATCCGCACCGCGGCCTCGGTGGTCGCCGGGTCGACGCCGTACAGCTGGATGGAGCGCGGCGTCTCGGATTCGTGGTGCGTGATGAGGCGCATCGTCGTCGCGTTGCGCTCGACGAGCGCGCGGGTGGTGATCATCTCGCTCACGTAGAGACCCGCACCGTATTCACGGCACAGCCGCCGGAAGGCGGTGTTGGTGATGCCCGCCATGGGAGCGAGCACCACGGGCGCATCGAGCTCGATGGGCCCGATGCGCAGCGTGCGCGCGGGAGCGAGGGCAGTGGTCACCATGTCATTCTCCCAGACTCCCGCTGAGCACGCGCAGAGCGCGGCCGGCTGTGGACGAGCCCTCGCGATCCGGGAGGCCGTAGCCTGAGGTCATGACCGAGGCGACGACGACCGACCTGCGTGACATCCCGTTCCGAACCGCCGACGGCGCCACCTCGACGCTCGCCGACTACGGCGACCGGGTGCTGCTCGTGGTCAACGTCGCATCCCGATGCGGGCTGACGCCGCAGTACGAGCAGCTCGAGCACCTGCAGCGCGCCTACGCCGACCGCGGGTTCACCGTTCTGGCCTTCCCGTGCAACCAGTTCATGGGTCAGGAGCCGGGGTCGGTGGAGGAGATCCTGGAGTACTGCTCCACGACGTGGGGCGTGACCTTCCCGGTCTTCGACAAGATCAAAGTCAACGGCAGTCATGCCGCTCCGCTCTACAAGGCGCTCAAGAGCGCGCGGGATGCCGACGGCAAGAAGGGCCGGATCATGTGGAACTTCGAGAAGTTCGTGATCACGCCGGCCGGCGACGTGCACCGGTTCCGTCCGGCCGTGAAGCCCGACGACCCGGCCATCGTGCGCGTGATCGAGGAGAACCTCCCCCGCTGACGCGTGGGCGTCAGCCCTCCACGCCGGCGGGCTCACGGTGTTCGGCCCACACCTGACGAACGATCTGGGCGAAGGCGGAGGCCGGCTGCGCTCCCGAGACCCCGTACTTCCCGTCGATCACGAAGAACGGCACGCCGTTGATCCCGTACGCGCTGGCCTGCGCCTGGTCCGCGCGCACCGCCTCGAGGTAGCGCCCGCTGCGCAGCGCCTCGCGGGCGGCCTCGCCGTCGAGCCCGGCATCGGTTGCGAGCGCCACGAGGTCGTCCTCGCGGCCGACGTGGCGACCCTCGGTGAAGTAGGCGGCCATGAGTCGTTCGGCCATCTCATGCTGGCGTCCGTGCTCCTTGGCGAAGTGCAGCAGCTCGTGCGCCTTGACCGTGTTGGTGTGCTTGAGGATGTCGAAGCGGTATTGCAGGCCCGCCTCGGCGGCGACGCCGGTGACGCGCTCGAGCATCTGCTCGGCCTGGTCGCGGGAGATCCCCTTGTGCGTGGCGAGGTACTCGGCCTCGCCGCCTTCGAAGTCGACGGGCGTGTCCGGCGCCAGCTCGAACGAGTGGAACGTCACCTCCACCGCGGGGGCGTCGTCGTCGCGGGAGGCTTCGGCCAGCCCGTTCTCGAGATTCCGCTTGCCGATGTAGCACCACGGGCAGGCGATGTCGCTCCATACGTCGATTCTGATGGCGTCCGTCATGCTGACAACAGCGCCGGGCGACCCGGATCTATTCCGCCGAATGCGCTCGCGCGGCCGTGGTCGCCTGCGGTGCGTCGACGGCCCCGCCGAAGCGGCGCTCGCGGCCGAGGTACAGGTCGATCCCGCGCCAGAGGTCCACGCGGGTGAAATCCGGCCAGAGGGTGTCGAGGAAGACGAACTCGGCGTACGCCGATTCCCAGAGCAGGAAGTTGGAGGTGCGCTGCTCGCCGCTGGAACGGATGAACAGGTCCACGTCGGGCATGTCCGGCTGGTACAGCCGCCGCTGCAGCAGCTTCTCGTTGACGGCCGACGGCTTGAGCCGTCCGGCGGCGACATCGTCGGCGATGCTCCGCACGGCGTCGACGATCTCGTTGCGCCCGCCGTAGTTGACGCACATCGTGAGGGTCAGCACGTCGTTGCCCTCGGTGAGCCGCTCGGCGAACTGCAGCTCCTTGATGACGCTCGACCACAGGCGCGGCCTCCGGCCCGCCCACCGGATGCGCACGCCCCACTCGTTGAGCTGGTCGCGCCGCCGATGGAGCACGTCCCGGTTGTATCCCATGAGGAAGCGCACTTCGTCGGGCGAGCGCGACCAGTTCTCCGTCGAGAACGCGTAGACGGACAGATGGCGCACACCGGCCTGGATGGCGCCGGCGACGACGTCCAGCAGCGCCGCCTCCCCCGCCTTGTGCCCCTCGATGCGGGTCAGCCCCCGGCGATTGGCCCAGCGCCCGTTCCCGTCCATCACGAGCGCGATGTGGTTGGGCACCGTTCCGGCGTCGTACGCGGGCGGGTACAGGCCGGTCCAGTCGATCGGGCGGTACGGGACGGCGTCGCGATGCGTGTACGGCTTGGGCGTCACTGATCCACTCCTGCCGCGGCTCGGACGTGGCTGAGCGAGCGGATGCCGCGCTCGAGATGCCACTGGGCATACGCCGCGATGAGCCCCGACGCCGCGGCGCTCGAGGCCGGTGACGCGGCATCCACATCCTGCCACTCTCCCGCCATGAGGGACTGCAGCAGCGAGACGGTGGCCGGATTCACGCGGGCGGAGCCCGTCGGCGCGCAGTCCGCGCACACCATGCCGCCCAGTTGCGCGACGAAGGTTTCGTGTGTCCCCGGACGGCTGCATCGGGCGCAGTCCGAAAGCCCGGGCGCCCAGCCCGACAGCGCCATCGCCCGCAGGAGATAGGAGTCCAGGATGCTGCGCGACGCGTGCTCGCCGCGCGACAGCGCGCGCAGGCCGCCGACCAGGAGGAGATACTGCTGCGGGGTGGCCTCGGCCTCGTTGAGCCGGTCGGCGGCTTCCACCATGGCGTGCGCGGAGGTGTACCGGTCGTAGTGGGCGGCGATGTCGGCGCCGTACGCACCGAGCGATTCCGCCTGCTGCACGATGTCGAGCGAGCGACCCTGGTACAGCTGAACGTCGGCGACCATGAAGGGCTCGAGCCGGGCGCCGAAACGCGACGAGGTGCGGCGCACGCCCTTCGCGACCGCGCGCAGCTTGCCGTGGCGGCGGCTGAGCATCGTCACGATCCTGTCCGCCTCCCCCAGCTTGTGGGTGCGCAGGACCACGACTTCGTCGCGGTAGGTGGGCACCTGTCAATTATCGCCGCGGCGGGCCGCTTCGGCCGCACCCACGCGCCGTCGCGCTCCGCGTCGGCAAAACATTATGTAGTGTGTTCACTATGTCGGCCACGAAGATCCTCGACACGCTGCTCGCCATCTCGCGGCTCCTCGAACAGGATCAGCAACGAGAGCTGGAGCGGCGAGGACTGACGGTGCCGCGCACGCATCTGCTGTGGGTCCTGTACCACGGCGGCCCCGCGACGCAGGCGCATCTGGCCGAGGCCGTGGGCGTCACGCCGCGCCACGTCACCACACTGGTCGATGCGCTCGAGAACACCGGGTTCGCCCGCCGGAAGCCGCACCCTTCCGACCGGCGCGCCGTGCTGGTGCATCTCACCGAGCGCGGACTGTCGGAGATGGAGAGCATGGATGCCGAGCACAAGGCGCTGGGTGCGAACCTCATCGCCGGCTTGAGCGATGACACCATCACGGCCACCCGAACCGCTCTGACACAGATCCTCGAACGCCTTACCTCGCTGGTCGACGACCACACCGCGCGAGCCGAGTCCGAGGAGCGGGACCGATGAGGCACGACACGCCTCGCGCACAGAGCGAGCCCGCGCCGGCCGCGCGGCATCCCTCGCCGCCGTCCTCCGCCGGGGAGCCGTGGACGAGGCGGCTCCGCCGCGTCGCCGCGCGGGCATGGCGGATGGAGCTCGGGGTGTACCAGAGCCTGTACCGGTTCCTCTTCCGCCGACCGCGCGTGCCCGCCGGCGCGAGCGCGTTCCCCTACCACGCACCGGTGTCCACCATCCTCATCGTGTTCATCGTGCTCTCCGTGGTGGAGATCCCCATCGTGGACCTCATCGTCCACCGCTGGCCGTGGGTGCGCATCCCGCTGCTGGTCGTCGGGATCTGGGGCGTCACGTGGATGCTGGGCCTGCTCCTCGGATTCATCACGCGTCCGCACGCGGTCGGGCCTGACGGCATCCGCGTGCGGCAGGGTGCCGAACTCGACCTCGACCTGCCCTGGCAGGTCGTGCGGTCGGTGGAGCGCTCCGCCGTGACGGCAGAGAAGGGTCCCAAGGTCATCGACGAGCCGGGCGGCCGGACCTACGCCGCCCGCATGGCCGACGCCACGAATGTGCGCATCGAGTTCGAGCATCCGTTCGCGGCCCGGCTGCCCCACGGCGAGGAGCGCATCGAGGCGGTCCGGCTCTGGGTCGACGACGTCGACGGGTTCATGGCGGCGGTGCGCACGCACATCCCGTGAGCATCCGGCGCCCGAACCGTCCGGCGCCGACGACAATGGATCCGTGGATGAGCCGACCTTCGTGATCCCGCTGTGGGCCGACCTCATCGCCGTCGGCCTCGGCGGCATCCAGGGTGCCCTGTTCGCGTCCGGATTCCGCGGTCAGCGCCGGCTGGACCTGCTGGGCGTGGCCATCATCGGCGTCGTCGTCGGCATGGGGGGCGGGCTGATCCGCGATCTCCTGCTGAACGTCACACCGACGACGCTGCAGAGCAACTGGTATCTCCTGACCGCGACCGGCGCGGCGCTCGTCGGGATGCTTCTCGCCGGCCTGTTCGAGCGACTCAACGGGGTGATCGTCGGCCTGGACGCGCTCGTGATCGGCCTGTTCGGGGCGTTCGGAACGAGCAAGGCGCTCGTCCTGGGCCTTCCGATCGTTCCCGCCGTCTTCGTCGGAGTGTGCGCCGCGGTCGGTGGCGGCATCCTTCGAGACGTCATCATGGGGCTCCCCGTCGCGATCATGCACGTCGGGTCGCTGTACGCCGTTGCGGCAGCTGCGGGATGCCTCGTGCTCGCGGCCACGAACGCCCTGGGCCTGAACGTGGTGATCGCCGCGATCATCGGGATCGCCGTCACCACGGTGATCCGGCTGCTCGCGGTGATCTTCGACATCTCGCTGCCCGAGCAGCGCGCGCTCCACCGCCGCAAGGTCGCCGTCGAGACCTCGACGATCCCGATCGTCAAGTCCTGACCCGCCGGTCCGCGGCGCGCGTCAGACGGCTGCGAGGGCGCCCGAGAGCTCGCGGGTGCGGATCGCGCGGTTCACGCCCGACACGATCGCCTTGAGCGATGCCGTCGAGATGTCGCCGTCGATGCCGACGCCCCACAGGCGCTCGCCGTCGACCTGGAGCTCGACATAGGCCGCCGCCTGGGCGTCGCCCCCGGCGCTGAGGGCGTGCTCGACGTAGTCGTACAGCGTCACGTCGAAGCCCTGCGCGCGCACGATCTCGAGGAACGCGGCGACCGGCCCGTTGCCGTGACCGGACGCCTCGTAGGTCTCGTCGCCGTCGCGCAGCGTGACATCGAGTGCGACGTCGCCCGACATGTCGCTGCGCGTGCTCGTGGCCAGCAGCTCGAACCGCCCCCAGCGCTCGTCGGCCACGGTCGTGGGCAGGTACTCGTCGGTGAAGATGGCCCAGATCTGCTCGCTGGTCACCTCGCCGCCCTCGGCATCCGTCTTCGCCTGCACGACGCCCGAGAACTCGATCTGCAGTCGGCGCGGCAGGTCGAGCGCGTGGTCGGTCTTCAGCAGGTATGCCACACCGCCCTTGCCCGACTGCGAGTTCACCCGGATGACCGCCTCGTAGGAACGGCCCAGGTCCTTCGGATCGACCGGCAGATAGGGCACCGCCCATTCGATCTCGTCGACCGAGACGCCCGCTTCGGCGGCACGGGCCTCCATCGCCTCGAAGCCCTTCTTGATGGCGTCCTGATGCGAGCCGCTGAAGGCCGTGAACACCAGGTCGCCCGCCCAGGGGCTGCGCTCGTGGACCGGCAGCTGGTTGCAGTACTCGGCCGTGCGCTTGACCTGGTCGATGTCACTGAAGTCGATCTGCGGGTCGATGCCCTGAGTCAGCAGGTTGATGCCGAGCGCCACCAGGTCGACGTTGCCGGTGCGCTCGCCGTTGCCGAACAGGCACCCTTCGATCCGGTCGGCCCCAGCCATGTAGCCCAGCTCGGCCGCCGCGATCGCCGTGCCGCGGTCGTTGTGCGGGTGCAGCGAGAGGATGACGTTCTCGCGGTGGTTCAGGTGCCGGCTCATCCACTCGATCGAGTCGGCGTACACGTTGGGCGTGGCCATCTCGACCGTCGCCGGCAGGTTGATGATGACCTTGCGCTCCGGCGTCGGCTCGAACACCTCGAGCACCTGGTTGCACACGTCGACGGCGAACTCGAGCTCGGTGCCGGTGTAGCTCTCCGGCGAGTACTCGTAGAACACCTGGGTGTCCGGGACCGTCTTCTCGAACTGCCGGCAGAGCCGGGCGCCTTCCAGGGCGATGTCGATGATGCCCTGCTTGTCGGTGCGGAACACCACCTCGCGCTGCAGCACGCTCGTGGAGTTGTAGAGGTGCACGATCGCGCGCTTGGCGCCGGCGATCGCCTCGTAGGTCCGCTCGATCAGGTGTGCCCGCGCCTGCGTCAGCACCTGGATCGTCACATCGTCCGGGATGACCTCATCCTCGATGAGGTGTCGTACGAAGTCGAAGTCGGTCTGGCTCGCGGACGGGAAGCCGACCTCGATCTCCTTGTAGCCCATGCGCACCAGCAGGTCGAACATGATGCGCTTGCGCTCGGGGCTCATGGGGTCGATGAGCGCCTGGTTCCCGTCGCGCAGGTCGACCGCGCACCAGCGCGGTGCGGTCGTGATGCGCTGCGAGGGCCACGTGCGGTCGGGCAGGTCCACCCGGATCTGCTCGTGGAACGGCCGATACTTGTGGATCGGCATGCCGGAAGGCTTCTGGGTGTTCTCCATGATTGTCGCTTCTCTCGTCGCCCGATCGGGCTGGCTGAACGCCGGATGTGCGGGCCAACGACAAGCTCCGCGACGAGGAAGGCCCTAGAACGAGGTCTCGTCGCGGCGGCTAAGAAGGAGAAGCCCGCCGAAGCGCATGGGATCGATCGTAGCAGGATGCCGGGAACGACGCTGAGACGATCGGCGCGGGCGCGACACTTGTCAGACATGCGACGGAACAAGCGACTTCTCGTCACGCTCGCGGCCTGCGGCCTGGGCGTCTTCACCGTGAGCGGCTGCGCGTCAGCCGTGGGCGCGGATGCCGGCCGCGGGGCATCCCTCGGCTCCACGTCGCCCGCGCCGCCCGAGGACGAGGTGCTCGGGCAGGGCACCGTGCTGGACGGACCCGACGGGCCCCGGCTGTGCCTGGGCCCGATCGCCGAGTCGTATCCGCCGCAGTGCGAGGGGATCCCCCTCGAGGGCTGGACATGGGATGCCGTCGAGGGCGCGGAATCGTCGGGGGATGTCACGTGGGGTGCCTACGCGGTGCAGGGCGCGTACGACGGCGAGGCCCTGACGGTGACGCAGCCTCCGATCCTTCTCGCCCTGTACGACCCGATGCCGACCGACGACCCGACCGGCGGCAAGCCGGGCACGACCGCCGAGCGCACGCTGCTGGAGATCCAGGAAGAGCTTCCCGATCTGCTGGGGAGCGCCTACCTCTCGTCGTATCCCCAGGACGGCCGCCTGTGGGTGGATGTCGTGTGGGACGACGGCACGTGGCAGAACGCGGCGGACCACGACTACGGCGACGGCGCCGTCATCATCCGCTCCGCCCTGCGCGAGGTGGGCGCGTGACAGACACCCGGGCATCTGGCCTCTGATCGCGCGGCTCACTATGGTGTGCACAGGAAGGCTGTGCGCAACGCGGCGTCCGGGACGGACGCTGCTGATCAAGGGTGAGGCGCCATGGGGTCGATCGCCGAGCGATCCTTCGAGGTCGTGGTCCTTGCGGCGGCCTTCCGTCGCGGACGGACACACGTGGCCGATCTCTTCCCCGCGTCGGTGCTCGCCCTCTACGACGCGGTCACCGCGCAGGCCCTCTGGAACGAGGCGTCGCTGCCTGATCAGGCGCTGATGCTCGCGCGCCTCCTCGAGGCGCGCGCGGACCTGGCCGACGCCTATCGCGCCGATGTCGAGGCGGGGGCTCTCGGGTTCGGAGCGGGTGAGGACGACGAGATCGACCGCGCCATCGATACCGTGCGGCGGGTGCTCGAGGAGGAGGCGCCCGCGACGAGCGGCGGGGACGGGCTGCTCGGCGACGACGGCGGAGAGGCGGTCCCCGCGGGTCCGCCGCCGCCGCCCTCGGCGACTCCGGCGACACCGCCGATGGCGGAACCGCCGCTCGCCGAGGCGCCCATGCCCGACCTGCCGACGGCGGAACCGCCGATGCCCGAACCGTCGATGCCCGAACCGCCGGCAGAGCCGCCGACGACGGCCGACGGCCACGACACGGACGCACCATCCGACGGCGACGCCATCACGAGCTGGCTCAACGCCGAACTCGACCGGGAGGGCGCCGCGCTGGAGAGGGATCGGCCCCGGACGCTGGCGGTGTTCTTCGGAGCCCGCAGCGCCCACGCCGTGGCTGCCGCACCGGCGACCGTCGCGATCCCGCGGGATCGCGACACCATCGACCTCACCGTCGAGGTCACGAGCGCCGATTTCGCCACGCCGCCGTTCCCCCAGCAGCTTCGCCTCCAGCGCGACGGCACCTCCGTGAACCGCGCCCTGTTCGAGATCACGCCGTTGCACGAGGGCTCGTCGAGGCTCACGGTCGTCGTCACGGTCGAAGGCAACTTCCTGCAGCGGCTGGACATCACCTTCGATGTCGGCGGCGCCGGCCCGCCGGCGACGGAGAGCTTCGGGCGGCCGGCGGCGGCGGCATCCGTTCTCGAGAAGCGGATCGCGACGCTGCAGTTCAAGGACGAGGACTGGGGCTACGAGCTGCTGGCGCTGCAGGTGTCGCCCGACCCGATCAAGGTCGAGATCAGCCGCTTCGACCTGAACGCCCGCGTCGCAGCGGTGCGCGACGTCCTGCTGGCCGCCGTGAAGAAGGAGCGGGTCGCGCTGAACATGCAGTTCACCCCCGAAGACAACGCGGAGCTGCTGCAGAAGCTCGCCTTCGCCGGCTACCGCCTGTACCAGAGCATCTTCGAGGGCAATCTCGCCAGTCCCGAGCTGCGTCGTGTCGGCGACTGGCTGCGCGAAGGACTGACCGAGGTGCGCACGCTGCAGGTGGTGTCGAGCACCTTTCCCGTGCCGTGGCCGCTCGTGTACGTCACCGACCGCTTCGACCCGGCGACGCTGTCGTGGGACAACTTCCTCGGGATGCGCTGCGTGGTCGAGCAGGTCCCCCTCGCCCGGCTCACCCTCGCCCCACCTCCGCCCACGATCGAGTCGACGCCCGAGCTGAGCGTCCGAGTGCTCTACAACACCGGTATCGACGAGCAGATGCCGTCGCGACCGATCGCCGAGCAGCGACGGTACTGGTCGGCGCGGGGCGTCAGGGTGACGGAGGGGACGACGGCGGACGATCTGCTCCGCGTGGGACTGGCGCCCGCCGCGGACGACAAGGTGCTGTACCTGTACTGCCACGCCGAGACCGACGAGAACGACACCGACCACTCCCGGCTGGTGCTGACCGGCTCGCAGCGCGTGACGCTCGCCGACCTCGAGGTGTTCGCGCCCACGCGCGACCAGATGCCCAGCCGACCGCTCGTGTTCCTCAACGCGTGCGAATCGGGCGAGCTCGCTCCCATCTTCTACGCCGGATTCGTGCCGTACTTCCTCGCGAAAGGGGCGCGGGGCGTGATCGGCACCGAGTGCCGCACACCCGGACTGTTCGCCAGCGAATGGGCGAAGGCGTTCTTCGACGGGCTGTTCGAGGGCCGGACCCTGGGCGATGTCGTGCTCGATCTGCGACGGCGGTTCCTCGCCGAGTTCGGCAACCCCCTGGGTCTGCTCTACGGCGTCCACTGCGACACCGACACCGTCGTCGCGCCCGCCTTGACCGCACCCACCGAGTGAGCGAGGAGACCACGATGGCCCTGCGACGCATCCCCGGCACTGGGCGCGAATACCACCTCATCGCGTTCGACAAGCGGGGCGACGAGGTCCGCGACCCCGACGGCACCTCGGCGAGCGACGCCGCGCTCGCCGCCGCGGCCGATCCCGCCTCCGCGATCACGGACGTCTTCGTCATGAGCCACGGGTGGCAGGGCGACTACGTCGACGCGATCTCGCAGTACGATCGCTGGCTCGCGGCCGACGCGCCCGACCGGCCCGGCGACGGCATCCGTCCGCTCGTGATCGGGCTGCACTGGCCCAGCAAGGCGTGGAGCGACCGCACCATCCGGACGGCCGCGACCGGCGGCCTGCTGGCCGATGAGCCGGAGGCGAGCGGGGACTCGATCACCGTGGACGACGCCGTTGCGGAGTATGCCGAGCGGTTCGGCGACGATCCCGACGTCAGAGACGCGCTGCGGACCGTCCTGGAGCACGTCGCGGACGTCGATCCCGAGCGGGATGCCGAGCCCCGCGACCGTCTGCCCTCCGATGTGGCCGATGCCTACCGGCGGCTCGCCGAGCGCATCGGCGCGGCGGGCGACGACCCGCTGCTGAGCTCCGGGTGGGACGCCGAGGCCTCGTTCTCCGAAGCCGCGGAGCGGCATGGCGAGGAAGGCGACGACGGCCTCCTCGGCGACGGCTGGTTCTCCAAGCTCCGCGAGGCGATCCTGACGCCGCTTCGGCAGCTGACCTTCTGGCACGGCAAGAACCAGGCGCGCGAGTTCGGCGAGAGCGGAGCGGCCGGGCTGGTCCGCGCACTCATGGAGGCGACCCCCGCGCGCATCCACCTGCTCGGTCACAGCTTCGGCACCATCGTGATGTCCGGCGCGGTGCGGGGTGCCGGCGACGACCCCGAGCCGCTGCCGCGGCCCGTCGCGTCGCTCTTCCTCGCGCAGGGAGCCGTCTCGCTGTGGGCCTTCTCCCAGAACGTGCCGCGGGACGTCGGCGGGGGCAAGGGCTATTTCGCCGATATCGTCGATCCGGCCAGGGTGACCGGTCCCATCGTGGCGACGCGGTCCAAGTGGGACCACGCCGTCGGTCGGTACTATCCCCTCGCGGTTCGGGTGGCGGGTCAGTTCCTCCTCGGCGACGACCTGCCGAAGTACGGCGGGATCGGCACGTTCGGGATCCAAGGCGTTCCGGATGCCGTCGAGCTGCCGCCTCTGCAGTCGGGGCGGGCGCCGGAGGCGGCGTTCTCACCGGCGACCGTCCACAACATCGACGCCAGCGCCGTGATCTCCCGGCTGGAAGGAGCTTCCGGCGCGCACAACGACCTTGCCCACCGGGAGCTGGTGCAGCTCGCGTGGCGGGCGGCGCTCGCAGACAGGGGATGAGACCCGGGCGTCACCAGGTCGGGATCGCCGACCCCGAGGTCAGGTGTCGCAGGCGCAGATGACGTTCCACTCCACGACGCGATCCCCCTCCTCCGGACGCGCCCAGGCCTCGGCCTCGGCTCGCGTGCGGAACGAGCGAGGCGCCAAGCGGCCGTCCGCCATCAGGACACCGACCTCGATCTCGTCCCTCGGGTCCGTCCACACCGACGTGTGCGTCATGGCTATCCGATCCCTCCGCCGCTGGCAGCCGTGGGCGGCGGTGCGACCATGCTACGCGCGGCGCACTCCGCCCGCACGGGGTCGGGCGCGCCCGCGCGTCAGAAGCCGAGTCGTCCGAGCTGCTTCGGATCGCGCTGCCACTCCTTGGCGACCCGCACGTGCAGCTTGAGAAAGACCTTCATGCCCACGAGCGGCTCGATCTGCGCCCGGGCTCGTGTGCCGACATCCCGCAGGCGCGCGCCCTTGCGACCGATGATGATCGCCTTCTGGCTGTCGCGCTCGACGACGATGCTGGCGTAGACGTCGGTCAGGCCGCCTTCGTCGCGCTCGGCGATGTCGTCGATCGTGACGGCGATGGAGTGGGGAAGCTCGTCGCGGACGCCGTCGAGGGCGGCCTCGCGGATGATCTCCGCGATGCGGTCCTCGAGCGACTCGTCCGTCACCACGCCTTCGGGGTAGAGCGCGGGCCCTTGCGGCATGAGCGACAGCAGCTCGTCCGTGAGCACGTCCAGCTGGTCGCGGGTGAGGGCGGAGAGCGGAATCACCGCCGCCCAGTCCTCGCGCAGGGAGTCCACCTCCACCAGGCGATCGGTGATCTGCTCACGCGTCGCGGCGTCGGTCTTGGTGACGATGGCGACCTTCTTCGCGCGGCGGTAGCCGTCGAGGGACTCGGCGATGCGCCGATCGCCCGGTCCGACCTTCTCCGTCGCCGGCACACAGAAGCCGATCACGTCGACGTCGCCGAGCACCTGCTCCACCAGGTCGTTCAGCCGCTGCCCCAGGAGCGTCCGCGGCTTGTGCAGCCCCGGGGTGTCCACGAGGACCAGCTGGCCGCCCGGGCGGTTCACGATGCCGCGGATCGCGCGCCGCGTAGTCTGCGGCTTGTCGCTCGTGATGGCGACCTTCTCGCCGACGAGTGCGTTCGTCAGCGTCGACTTGCCGACGTTGGGCCGGCCGACGAAGGTCACGAAGCCCGAGCGCTTCCCGGCGTCGGCGGCACCCGCTTCATCGGTCATCCGTTCTCCGCCTTCCTCGCGACGCGGATCTCACCCGTCCGCGTGTCGATCACCCGCGTCTCCCCGGTCCTCGGCGCCCGGCTGGGCTCCGGTGCCGACGGCGCCCGTTCGACGAACACCGTGGCGATACCGCGCCCCCGGCCCCGCGAGGCGCCTCCGGTGAGCACCAGTCCCCCGTACTCGGCGGTGGCTCCCGGCTGCGGCACGCGCCCGAGCGCCTTCCCGAGCAGGCCCCCGATGGAGTCCACGTCGTCGTCCTCGAGCTCGATGCCGAACAGGTCGCCCACCTCGGCGAGCCCCAGTCGGGCGCTCACGCGATAGTGTCCCGGTTCGAGCTCCGTCACCTCGTCGGCGCGCGGATCGTACTCGTCGGAGATGTCGCCGACCAGCTCCTCGATGAGGTCCTCGAGGGTGACCAAGCCCGAGACGCTGCCGTATTCGTCGACCACGAGGCACACGTGGATGGCATCGCGCTTCATCTGCTGCAGAAGCGTCTCCGCCTTCATCGACTCGGGCACGAACACCGCGGGCCGGGCGATCCGCGTGATGGGCGCGTCGCGCCATCCGGACTCGTCCAGGAAGCCGAACTGCACGAGGTCCTTCAGGTACAGCACGCCCACGACGTCGTCGGCCTCGTCATCGACGATCGGGATGCGCGAGACGCCCTTCTCGAGGAAGATCGACATCGCCGTCCGGGTGGTGGCGGACGCATCCACCGTCACCATGTCGGTGCGGGGCACCATCACGGCACGCACGAACGTGTCGGTGAAGTCGAACACGGAGTGGATCAGCTCCCGGTCGTCCTCCTCGATGAGCTCGTTCTCGGCCGCCTCGTCGATGATGCTCAGCAGCTGCTCCTCCGAGGCGAACGACGCCCCTCGGGAGACCCCCGGCGTGATGCGCGTTCCGAGCGCGACCAGCCCGTGTGCGAGCGGGCCGAGGATGATGCGGACGCCGCGGACGACAGGCGCCGCGCCGCGCAGGAGTCCCTTGGCATGCAGCCGACCGACCGAGCGGGGACTGGCGCCCACCACGACGTACGACACGCCGGTCATGAGGACGGCCGCGGCGAGCATGGCCCACCAGATGCTCTCGAAGAGCAGCGTGAACGCCACGGTCACGAGAACCGCCGCCGCCGTCTCGGCGAGCACGCGGATGAACACCACCGCGTTCGCGTGCGCCTCCGGATCGGCCGCGATGCGCTGCAGCGTCCCGGCGTTGCGTCCGTCCGCGCCCAGCTCCGCCAGATCGGCGCGCGAGGTCACCGAGAGCGCGGCATCGATCGCGGCCATGAGGGCGCCGAAGGCGAGCAGGAGGGCTGCGCCGACGAGAAGGAGGGCAGCGGTCATGCGCGGTGTCGGCGACGCTCGGATGCCTGGAAGGAGGCGATGAGGTCGCGCTGCAGGCCGAACATCTCCCGCTCTTCGTCCGGCTCGGCGTGGTCGAAGCCGAGCAGGTGGAGCAGGCCGTGCGTGGTGAGGAGGATCAGCTCGTCCAGCGTGCTGTGCTTGGCCGCAGCCGCCTGCGTCTCGGCGACCTGCGGGCACAGCACGATGTCGCCGAGGAGCCCCGCGGGCGTGGGCATGTCCTCGGTGCCCGGACGCAGTTCGTCCATGGGGAAGCTCAGCACATCGGTGGGCCCGGGCTCGTCCATCCACTGGACGTGCAGCGCCTCCATGGCGCCCTCATCGACGAGCAGGATCGCGACGTCGGCTTCAGGGCTGACATGCAGTTCGGCGAGGTTGTGCTCCATGAGCCGCAGGAGCACCGTCTCGTCGACGTCCATGCCGGACTCGTTGCCGATCTCGATCGTCATGAGCGTCCTCGCTTCGGCAGGTGATCGCGGGGACCGGCCGGCCGCGCGGCCGCCCGGCGCTCGGCCCGGTTGGCGAACTCGGATGCCTCATCCCGCTCGCGCCGCGCCGCGAGCCGTCGCTCGTCGTACTCGCTGTAGGCGTCGACGATGCGACCGACCAGCGTGTGGCGCACGACGTCGTCGCTGGTGAGGTACGCGAAGTGGATGTCGTCGATGTCCTTGAGCACGCGCGTCACCAGACGCAGCCCCGACGCGCCTTGCGGCAGGTCGATCTGCGTGATGTCGCCGGTGACGACCATGCGCGTGCCGAAGCCCAGGCGGGTGAGGAACATCTTCATCTGCTCGGGCGTGGTGTTCTGCGCTTCGTCGAGCACGACGAAGGAGTCGTTCAGGGTGCGACCGCGCATGTAGGCCAGCGGCGCCACCTCGATGGTGCCGGTCGCCATGAGCTTGGGCACGATCTCGGGGTCCATCATCTCGTTCAGCGCGTCGTACAGCGGGCGCAGGTACGGGTCGATCTTGTCCGTGAGGGTGCCGGGGAGGAATCCCAGCCGCTCCCCCGCCTCCACCGCGGGCCGCGTCAGGATGATGCGGTTGACCTCCTTGCGCTGAAGCGCCTGGACGGCCTTCGCCATGGCGAGGTAGGTCTTGCCCGTGCCGGCCGGACCGATGCCGAACACGATCGTGTTCTCCTCGATGGCGTCGACGTACGCCTTCTGCCCGAGTGTCTTGGGCCGGATGACCTTCCCTCGCGACGACAGGATGGCTTCCCCGAGCACTTCCGAGGGCCGCGGGCCCCCTTCGCTGCGCAAGATGCGGTTGGACGACGCCACGTCCTCCTCGCCGAGGGCGTGACCCGCCTTGGTCATCGCGAGCAGCTCATCAACGAGGCTGCGGGCCGCCGCGACGGCGTCCGCATCTCCTGTCAGGGTGATCTCGTTGCCGCGGACATGGACGTCGACGCCGGGATGCTCCCGTTCGACGACGCGCAGCAGGCGGTCCTGGGGGCCGAGCAGCTGCACCATTGCGACGCCGTCGGCGTAGATCCGGGCTGTTGTGGGTTCGTCAGCCACCGAGGCTCTTCTCCTCCAAGCCCCCCGCGAGCACATGGGCGTGCACGTGGAAGACGGTCTGGCCCGCGCCGGGGCCCGTGTTGAAAATCAGGCGGAAATCGCCGTCGGCGTGCTCGGCGGCCAGGCTGTTGGCCAGACCGATCAGCTCGGCCAGCAGCTCGGGGTCGCCGGCGGCGAGCTCGACGACGTTGCGGTACTCCTGGCTCTTGGGGATGACCAGCAGATGCACCGGCGCCTGCGGAGCGATGTCGCGGATCGCGAAGGCGTTCTCGGTCTCCGCGATGATCTCCGACGGGATCTCGCCGTTGCGGATCCGCGAGAAGATCGATGGTTCGCTCATGCGGCCAGTCTACCGACGAGGCACCGCCCCGGGACGGCCCGCGGCTCCGGCCTTCACCAGCGCCCGACCGCCGCGCTCACGACGGCGAGCGCGGCCGGTCCCGCCGTCGATGTCCGCAGGACGGTGTCGCCCAGCCGCACGGGCAGTGCGCCGTTGGAGGCGAGGGTCTCCACCTCCTCCGGTGCGATCCCGCCTTCGGGTCCCACCACCAGCACGATGTCGCGGTCGCCCGCAAGGGGCTGCGCCGTCAGCGGGACCGAGGCGGTCGGCTCGAGCACGAGCACGACGGCCGCGGAGGCGCGGTCGGCGACGTCCCGCGTGGTCGCCAGCGGCGCCACCTCGGGCACCCACGCGCGGTGCGCCTGCTTCGCCGCCTCGCGCACGATCCCGGCCCACCGTTCGCGACCCTTCCGCGCTTTGACGGCATCCCACCGCGAGACGCTGCGCGCCGCCTGCCACGGGACGATCTCGTCCACGCCCAGTTCGGTCGCCGCCTGCACGGCCAGTTCGTCGCGATCGCCCTTCGCGAGCGCCTGGACCAGCACGAGGCGACGCGTCGGCGGGGGCACGTCTCGCCTGTCGGTGATCCCGACCACGACCTCCCGCGGCGACGCGGTCTGGACGCGGCCGCTCAGCCAGGCGCCCCGGCCGTCGCCGACCGTGACGTCCTCGCCGACCCGCACGCGCCGGACCGCGGCCGCATGGTGCGCTTCCGCTCCGGTGAGGACGACGGTTCCGCCGGGGCCGGCGTCCGTCGGCTCGTCCAGCAGGAAGTGCAGCGGCATGCGTCAGCCGTTCCGGAAGCGGTCGCGCAGCTTGGCGAACAGTCCCTGGTGGAACTCCGCGAGGCGGGGCGGCGGCGCCTTCGTGCGCTTGGCGAACTGCTCGATGAGGGCCCGCTCCTTGGCATCCAGCCGGGTCGGCGTGACGACGTGCAGGCCCACCCGCAGGTCGCCGCGCTGGGAGCCGCGCAGGGGGGTGATGCCCCGCCCCTTGATCGTCAGGACGTCGCCGCCCTGCGCGCCGGGACGGATCTCGAGGTCGACCGGTCCGTCCAGCGACTGGATGGTCGTGGTCGTGCCCAGGATGGCGTCGGGCATCGACACCTCGAGCGTCGCGAGCAGGTCGTCGCCGTCGCGGCTGAAGACGTCGTGCGGGGCCACGGTCACCTCGATGTACAGGTCGCCGTTGGGTCCGCCGGCCGGCCCGACCTCGCCCGAGCCGGGCAGCTGCAGCCGCAGCCCGGTCTCGACGCCTGCCGGGATGTCGAGAGACACGGTCCGGCGTGCGCGCACGCGGCCCTGCCCCTGGCACGTCGCACACGGGTAGGGGATCGTGGTGCCGTACCCCTGGCAGACGTTGCACGGCTGGGTCGTCACGACGTTGCCGAGGAGGCTCCGCACCTGGCGCTGCACGTGCCCGGTGCCGTGGCAGATGTCGCACGTGACCGGACTGGTGCCCGGCTGGCAGCACGACCCCTGGCACGTCTCGCACAGGACGGCCGTGTCGACCTCGATGTCACGGTGCACGCCGAACACGACATCGCCGAGTTCGAGGGTGACGCGCACCAGCGCGTCCTGGCCGCGCTCGCGGCGCGACCGCGGCCGACCGCCGCGGGCGCCGCCTGCGCCGAAGAACGTCTCGAAGATGTCGTTGAACCCGCCGAAGCCTGCGGCGCCGCCGAAGGGGCTGTCGCCGCCCATGTCGTATCGGGCGCGCTGCTCGGGGTCGCTGAGCACGTCGTAGGCGTGGGTCACGAGCTTGAACCGCTCGGCTGCGTCCTCCCCTGGGTTCACGTCCGGGTGCAGCTCGCGGGCCAGACGCCGGTAGGCCTTCTTGATCTCGTCGGGGGTGGCGTCGCGCGAGACGCCGAGGACCTCGTAGTGGTCAGCCACTTTCGCCTTCCTGCCGCGGGGATGCCGCGGGATCGTGTGTGCGCGTCCGCGTCAGCGGCCGCTCTCGTCTTCCTCGAGCAGCCGCGTGAGGTAGCGCGCGACGGCTCGCACCGCCGCGAGATTGGTCGGGTAGTCCATGCGGGTGGGCCCGAGCACGCCGACGCGGGCGCGCGAGCCGGTGGTGTCGTAGTCGCTGGCGAGGACGGATGCCTCGGCAAGACCGAAGGGCTCGTTCTCGCGCCCGATGCTGGCCGAGAGCCCCTGTTCGTCGGCCACCATCTCGCCCATGAGCCGCAGCAGCGTCACCTGCTCCTCGATCGCCTCGAGCAACGGGTAGATGCTGCCGCGGAAGTCCGCCTCGCGCCGGGCGAGGTTGGCGCTGCCGGCCATGACGAGCCGGTCCTGCCGGAACTCCTCGAGCTCTTCGGCGACGGCCCGCACGATCTCGTCCGTGGCCGCCTCGCGAGCCGGAGCGCCCGGCGGCACGTTCGAGAGTCGCTCGCCGATCCGCTGCAGCCCGTCGCGTACCGACCGGCCGACCAGCAGCGTCCCCAGATCCGCGCGCATGCGGGCGAGGTCCGCGTCGTCGAACTCGTCGCGCACGAACGTCAGGCGCTGCGAGACGCGCCCGGTGTCGGTGACCACGATGACCAGCATGCGGCCGCCGCCCAGCTGCACCAGCTCGACATGCGTGATGTTCGCGCGGGCGAAGGACGGGTACTGCACCAGCGCCACCTGGCCGGTCAGCTGCGTGAGCGCGCGCACCGTGCGCGCGAGGACGTCGTCGAGATCCGTCGACCCGTCCAGGAACGACGCGATGGCGGACCGCTGGGCCGAGCTGAGCGGGCGCAGCTCGGCGAGGTGATCGACGAAGACGCGGTAGCCCTTGTCCGTCGGCACGCGGCCCGACGACGTGTGCGGGGCGGCGATGAGCTCTTCGTCCTCGAGCTGCGCCATGTCGTTGCGGATCGTCGCGGCGGAGACGCCGAACGCGTGCCGCTCGACGATCGCCTTGCTGCCGACGGGCTCGCGGGTGTCGACGTAGTCCTGGACGATCGCCCGCAGCACCTGCAGTCCGCGCTCGCTGACCATCCCGTCCCTCCTCACGCCGTTGGCACTCGCATGACTCGAGTGCCAATTCTACCGGATGCCCCGCGATCCGGCCCGGAAGCGCGTCAGGCCGCGAGTGCGCGCACGACGGCATCGGCGAGCAGTCGGCCTCGCCGGGTGAGGACCACCCTGCCTTGCAGCGCGTCGGCTGCCTCGACGAGTCCGTCGGCGATGAGTCCGGCGACGGCCTGTCGCCCGTGCTCGGCGAGCGCGGTCACGGCCAGCCCCTCCCGCACGCGGGTGCGGAGCATGGTGGCCTCGAGCGCGCGGGCCGCGGCATCTGGGACTTCACGCGCCGCCGCGGGCGAGGTCCCGCTCGCCAGGCGCTGGGCGTACGCGGCCGGGTGCTTGACGTTCCAGAACCGGACGCCGCCGATGTGGCTGTGCGCGCCGGGACCGAAGCCCCACCAGTTCCCGCCCGACCAGTAGCCCAGGTTGTGACGGGAGCGGTGCCGCGCCCCGCGCGCCCAGTTCGACACCTCGTACCAGCCGAAGCCCGCGGCCCCGAGCAGCTCGTCCGCCAGCTCGTACATGTCGGCCTGCAGGTCGTCGTCGGGCGCGGGGACCTCGCCACGGCGGATCCGCCGCGCGAGCTTCGTGCCCTCCTCGATGATCAGCGCGTACGCCGAGACATGATCGGGACCCAGCGCGATGGCGGCCTCGAGCGAGGCGCGCCAGTCCGCGAGGGTCTCCCCCGGGGCGCCGTAGATGAGGTCCACACTCACGCCCATGCCGGCACGGCGCGCAGCCGCCACCGCGGTTCGGACGTTGTCCGGGTCGTGCGTGCGGTCGAGCGCGGCGAGGACGTGCGGCACCGCGGACTGCATGCCGATGGACACGCGCGTCACACCGGCGGCGGCCAGTTCGGCGGCGACGCCGTCGCTCAGGGTGTCGGGGTTCGCCTCCACCGTGATCTCGGCGCCCTCCTCGACTCCGAGTGCGTCGCGGACGCCGTCGAGCATGCGCGCGAGGTCGCCCGGCGGCAGCAGCGTCGGCGTGCCGCCGCCGAAGAACACCGTCGACGCCGACCGCACGAGGCCGGCGTCGGCCATGACACGCCGGGCGAGCTCCACCTCCTGCAGCAGCACCTCCGGGAAGTCCTCGCGGCGCACGCCGCGCAGCTCGGTGGCGGTGTACGTGTTGAAGTCGCAGTACCCGCAGCGGACGGTGCAGAACGGCACGTGGAGATAGACGCCGAACGCGGCGGCCGGGTCGATCCGGACGGAGGGCGGCAGCGAGCCGTCCGCGGGGACGGGCT
>JAPSKH010000073.1 GCA_031177765.1 Microbacterium sp.
TCGCCACGATCATCACACCGGCGATGGCCGGTCCGATCATGCGGGCGCCGTTGAAGGATGCCGCGTTGAGGGCGACGGCGTTGGACGCGATCTCCCGCGAGACCAGGTCGGAGACGAACGCCTGGCGCGCGGGATTGTCGAATGCGGCCACCAGTCCGAGGCCGAGAGCGAACGCGTACATGACCGGCAGCGTCATCACGCCCATCAGCAGCAGGATCCCGATCGCGACGCCGATCAGCAGCAGCAGTCCCTGGGTGACCACGAGCAGCCGGCGGCGCTCGAACCTGTCGGCGACCCAGCCCGTGATGCCGACCAGGAGGAGCGGGGGCGCGAACTGGAGGGCCATCGTGACGCCCATGGCGCCGGCGTCGTTGTCGGTGAGCTCGGTGAGGACGACCCAGCTGAGTGCCGTGGCCTGCATCCAGGCGCCGACATTGGAGACCAGGGCGCCGATGAACCAGACGCGGTAGTTGAAGATCGAGAACGAGCGGAACATGGCCGAGCTTCCGCGCCCGGACGCCTTGCCCGACGTGCCCGCCGAGGTCGACGGTGCGCGGCTCATCGGGCGACCATCCGTTCCATCAGCTCGGCGGCCCGGGCGATCGTCTCGCGCTCCTCGGGTGTGAGGTCCGCGAGCGCGGCCTCCACCCAGGCATCCCGCCGGCGTGCCGTCTCGTCGACGACCGCGCGCCCCTCGTCGGTGAGGGAGATGACGACCTTGCGGCCGTCGGTCTCGTCGGCCGAGCGGACGATGTAGCCCGACTCCTGCAGGCAGTTGACCGTGCGGTTCATGGAGGGCGCCGAGACGCGCTCGCGGTCGGCGAGCTCGCCGAGGGTGTGAGGGCCGTGCGTCCACAGCGCCGCCAGCACGGCGAACTGTCCGTCGCTCATGGAGTCGATGGCGCGCTGGGTGCGCATCCGGCGGGCGAGCCGGAAGGTGGCGATCCGCAGCTGAGAGGCGGCCGCCGAGAGGTCGTGATCGGGTGGGGTTTCGATGTCTGTCGTCGGGGTTCCGTATGTGCTCATGCGAATACTTAGCATAGCTCATTAGTTTGGCTAAGCAAAGTCCTGCGCCGGCCGGCAGAGGCGGATGGATGCTCCCGCATAGACTGCTCCGCATGCCCGAGTACACCGACGCGCACGGCATCACGATCGTCTACGACGTCCATCCCGCCAAGACGCGGCCCCGGGCGGTGGTGCAGCTGCTGCACGGCGTGGGGGAACACGCCGGCCGGTACGGGGCACTGATCGACGCGCTCACCGCCGACGGCTACACGGTGTACGCCGACGATCACCGCGGGCACGGCCGCACCGGCATGCGCCAGTACGACGGCGACGCCACCAAGCTGGGCAGGCTCGGACCCGGCGGCCTTCGAGCGGCGATCGCGGCGGTGTGGGATCTGACGCAGCGCATCCGCTCCGAGAATCCCGACCTGCCGCTCGTGCTCCTGGGCCACTCGTGGGGGTCCTTCCTCGCGCAGGTCCTCGTGAACGACCACCCCGACGCCTACGACGCGCTCGTGCTGAGCGGTTCCGCACTGCGATGGCCCGGGTCCCTGAACGCCGGCGATCTGAACGGGCCGTGGAAGACCACCGGGGCCCAGGGCATCGAGTGGCTCTCGTCCGACCCGGCGGTCGGGCAGTCGTTCCTCGACGACCCGCTCACCACGACCGTGCCGCTGCTGAAGCTGTTCGGTCCCGTCGACGCGCTGCGGCTGTACGGGAAGCCGCGCAAGAACCTCGGTCGCGACATCCCGACGCTGCTCATGGTCGGCCGCGACGACACCGTCGGAGGACCTCGCAGCGTGCACCGGCTCGCGGATGCCTACCGCTCGCGCTCCGGCTTCACCGATGTGACGACCCTCGTCTACCCCGGCGCCCGCCACGAGATCTTCAACGAGGTCATGCAGGAGGACGTCCGGGGCGATCTCCTCGCCTGGCTCGGCCGCCGCTTCGCGATCCGCGACTGACCCGCAGCATCCCGTTCCCGCGGACGCGAGCTCCGACCGCGAGACAGCATCCGGACGGCGAGACAGCGCCCCCGCGACTGCAGTCTCGGCGCCC
>JAPSKH010000015.1 GCA_031177765.1 Microbacterium sp.
CCGCGGCGCGCATGCTACCCGACCGCGCGCGGGCGGCGGGTCGCACCCGATATGTGCGACCCTTGAGGGCAGGGCTCGACGATGGCAGGCGAGCCGGTGAAGGACAGTGCATGACGACCGAGCAGTCGGCTTCCGCGGCGGCCACGCCCGCCACCCGTCGAGAGCGGAGCGGCAGCGCTCCGACCCGGCGGCGCGGCCTCCTCCTGCTGCTGCGGGATGTCATCGTCATCGTCCTCATCGCCGTCCTGGTGTCCTTTCTCGTCAAGACGTTCCTGGTGCGCTCGTTCTACATTCCGTCGGGATCGATGGAGGACACGCTCCACGTCAACGACCGGATCCTGGTCGACGAGATCACCCCGAGGTTCGGCGCCTACGAGCGCGGCGACATCGTGGTCTTCCAGGACCCGGGCGGATGGCTTCCCCCGAGCACCGCGCCGGCGCGGCCGCCCGTCGTCGAAGCGATCGAGTGGGTGCTCTCCCTGGTCGGTCTCGCGGCGCCCGACAGCGACGACCACCTCGTCAAGCGCATCATCGGCCTGCCCGGCGACCGGGTGGTGTGCTGCAACGCGATCGGCCAGGTCACCGTGAACGGCGTGCCGATCGACGAATCCGGCTACCTCAAGCTGCCCTCGGGCCAGACCGCGGCATCCGCGGACCCGTTCGACGTCGTGGTGCCCGAGGGGAGCCTCTGGGTGCTCGGCGACAACCGCTACCGCTCGAAGGACTCCCGCTACAACGTCGACCAGCCCGGCGAAGGGTTCGTGCCCATCGACAACGTCGTCGGGCGAGCCTTCCTGGTGACCTGGCCGCTGGACCGCTTCGGTCTGCTGGACTTCCACCACGAGGTCTTCGCCGGTGTTCCCGCGCCCGATGCCGCCGCGGATGCCGGCTCCCCCCGCCGAGATGGAGGTGGCGCGTCGCCATGACCGTCGCCGAGCCTCGGCTCACGCTCGAGCGGCGGCTCCTGCGTGAGCACGCGCTGGTGATCGCGTGCGACGAGGTCGGTCGCGGAGCCCTCGCCGGTCCGGTCGCCGTCGGCGCCGCCGTCATCGATCCGACCCGCTCGCGCAAGCGCATCCCTGCGGGCCTGCGCGACTCGAAGCTCGTGCCCGAGCCCCAGCGCGTCGACGTCGCGGCCCGCGCGGCATCCTGGGTGGCGGCCAGCGCCGTCGGCTGGGCGAGCTCGGCCGAGATCGACGAGATGGGCATCATGCGCGCCCTCGGTCTCGCCTCGCTCCGCGCGATCGCCGACCTGCGCGCGCACGGCGTCATCCCGGAAGAGGCGATCGTGATCCTCGACGGCAACTACGACTACATCACGCCGGCCGGCGGGGTGGGGCTGACCGTCCGGCCCGTGATCAAAGCCGATCGCGACTGCGCCTCCGCCGCCGCGGCGTCGGTCATCGCCAAGGTCGCCAGGGACTGCCTGATGACCGATCTGCATGAGCAGGTCCCCGCGTACGACTGGGCGCGGAACAAGGGCTACGCCAGCCCCGACCATCGCCAGGCCATCCGCATGCACGGGCTCAGCCCTCATCATCGAGCCTCGTGGTCGATCGCCGAGGCGCCGACGCTGTTCTGACGCCGACGCGGTCGGCAGCCGCTGTGAGCGAACCGGCGGTCGCGGGTCCCCGCGCCGCCCGTAGGATGGAGGCACCATGGACGACGACGTGTTCGAAGACTACGACCGTGAGCTCGAGCTCGCCCTGTACCGCGAGTACCGCGACGTCGTATCGCAGTTCCAGTACGTCATCGAGACCGAGCGGCGCTTCTACCTCGCCAACGAGGTGAACGTGGTCCGCCGGGACACCGAGCACGACTTCTACTTCGAGATCTCGATGTCGGACGTGTGGGTGTGGGACATCTACCGCGCCGACCGGTTCGTGAAGGCTGTCCGCGTCCTCACATTCAAGGACGTCAACGTCGAAGAGCTCTCGCGCCGGGACTTCCACCTGCCCGAGGAGCTGTCGCTCGACACCTGATCGCTCGCCGATCGCCCTTCCTCCACACCCGGGCGCCGGCAGCCGTTCCTCACGGATGCCCCCGGGTCCGGCGCGTGCGCCACTCCGCCGCGACACGATGCTGGCATGGCGGACAAGGACGTGGTGGGGCGGGCCGGCGAGGAGCGCGCGGCGCGGTACTTCCAGCAGCACGGCTTCGATGTGCTCGCGCGCAACTGGAGGTGCCGCTCGGGGGAGATCGATCTGGTCGTCGCCGACGAGGGCGCGGTCGTCATCGTCGAGGTCAAGACCCGGCGCGGCGAGGCCTTCGGTCACCCGTTCGAGGCGATCGACGCGCGCAAGCGCGCACGGCTGTGGCGTCTGGCCGCCGCATGGGTCACCGAGCACCGCGACAGCGTGCGGGGCCGCCGGCTGCGGATCGACGCGATCGGGCTGACCGGAGAGGACCCCGACACGGCCGTGCTCGAGCACCTCGTCGACGTGGAAGTGCCGTGACCATCGCGCGCACGTGGGGTGTCGCCCTGGTCGGCGCCGAGGGCCAGTGCGTCGAGGTCGAGGCGGATCTGTCGAACCAGACCCCGGAGTTCCGCATCATCGGCCTGCCCGACAAGGCTCTCGCGGAGTCCGTGCAGCGGGTGCACAACGCGTGCGCCAACAGCGACGTGCCGCTCCCACGCCGCCGGCTGACGGTGAATCTCTCACCGGCGAGCCTGCCCAAGCAGGGCTCGGGGTTCGACGTCGCCATCGCTGTCGCGGCGCTGGGCACCGAGAGGAGGATGGATGCCGCCTCCGTGGCGTCGACGGTGCACGTGGGCGAGCTCGGGCTCGACGGCCGTCTGCGACCGGTTCCGGGCGTGCTGCCCGCGGTGGTGGCCGCTCGGCGTGCCGGGCACCGGCGCGTGGTCGTGCCGCACGCGAACGGTCCGGAGGCCGCGCTGGTGGAGGACGTCGAGGTGCTTCCTGCCGCCAATCTGGCGCAGGTCCTGGCCTGGCACGGTGCGGACGTCGAAGTGCCCGACGACGAGCCGATCGGGCTCGCCGACGATGAGGCCACCGCGATGGAGCGACTGGACCTCGCCGAAGTGATCGGCCAGCCGGACGCCGTCGAAGCGCTCATCGTGGCCGCCGCCGGCGGACACCACCTGCTGATGTGCGGGCCGCCGGGCGCGGGGAAGACGATGCTCGCGCGGCGCCTGCCAGGGATCCTCCCCGAGCTGGACGACCGGGCGGCGCTTCTGAGCGCCTCCATCCGCAGTCTCACGGGCGCGCGCGTGGTGGAACTCTCCCGCACGCCGCCGTTCGAGGCCCCGCACCACAGCGCCAGCGTCGCCGCGCTCGTCGGCGGCGGCTCGCGGGTGCTGCGACCCGGAGCGGTCGCGCGCGCGACCGAAGGGGTCCTCTTCCTGGACGAAGCGGGGGAGTTCCAGGCCAGCGCCCTCGATGCGCTCCGCCAGCCTCTCGAGACCGGCGCCATCACGATCCACCGCTCGGGCACGAGCGCGCAGTATCCGGCGAAGTTCCAACTTGTCCTTGCGACCAACCCCTGTCCCTGCGGCGACTACGGCATCCGCGGCGGAACGTGCACCTGTCCTCCCGCGGCGATCAGGCGCTACCTCGGGCGGCTCTCCGGCCCGCTGCTGGATCGCATGGACATCGAGATGACGCTCTCCCGCGTGTCGGTCGCCCAGCGGGGGGCGCCGGAGTCGGCCGTGTCGACCGACTCGGCGCGGGAGCGAGTGGCGGAGGCCCGCGCCCGTGCGGCGCAGCGTCTGGCCGGCACGTCGTGGCGCGTCAACGCCGATGTGCCGGGCACGTGGCTGCGGGAGGGACCGCGCGCGCCGGCGCCCGCGGTCCGCCGGCCCCTGGACGCGGCCCTGCATCGCGGGGCGCTGACGCTGCGCGGCTACGACCGCGTCCTCCGCGTCGCCTGGTCCCTGGCGGACCTGGACGGTCGGCCGCACTTGACCGCCGACCACATCGGCCGCGCGCTGTACCTGAAGAAGGGGCTGGCCCTGTGACCCGACTGGACCTCAGCCCCGCCACCGCGCGCGCCTCGCTGTCCCTGATGGAGGAGCCGCCCGCCGAGGACGACGCCGCCCTCGATCGATACGCGACCGTGGTGTGGTGCTCCCTCACGGAGCCCGGCGATGCCGCCGCCGGCGCGCTGGTGTCCATGCACGGGGCGGCGCGGGCCCTCGACATGCTGCTGCGTGACGTCGTTCCGCCCGGGATCGCGCACGAGGCCTTCGTCGCAGGGCGCAGACGCTGGCGGCCGCGGCTGACCGCCGCCGCCGTGACCGACGGGCTGCGCACCGCCGGCGCACGCGGGATCCGCCTCGTCACTCCGGGGGATCCCGAGTGGCCGCAGCAGCTGGCAGACCTGGACGTGCATCGTCCGCTGTGCCTGTGGGTCCGCGGCGACGCCGCCCTGCTGCGTCGGCTGCGGCCGTCGGTCGCGCTGGTGGGGGCACGCGCGGCCACGAGCTACGGCGACCACGTCGCGATGGAACTCGCCGCCGACCTCGCCGGCGGCGGGATCCCGGTGGTCTCCGGCGGCGCCTACGGCATCGACGGCGCCGCCCACCGCGCCGCGCTCGCTGTGGGCGGCGCCACCGTCGCGCTGCTGGCAGGCGGTGCGGACCGCGCCTACCCTGCGGGACACACGCGCCTCCTCGACGACATCGCCGCGAGCGGTGCCGTGGTCAGCGAGGTGCCGTGCGGGTCGGCGCCGACGAAGTGGCGCTTCCTGCAGCGCAATCGTGTGATCGCAGCCGTCTCGGATGCCACCGTGGTGGTGGAGGCCGGATGGCGCAGCGGCTCGCTGAACACGGCCGGCCACGCCGCCGCTCTCGCGCGGGGCCTGGGCGCCGTGCCGGGACCGGTCACCTCGGCGGCATCGGCGGGCACGCATCGCCTCCTGCGGGAGTACGGGGCGACGTGCATCACCAGCGCCCCCGACGTGCGCGAGCTGCTCGGACTCGCGGACGTCGGCGCCGTCGGCGACTCCGGTGGCGGCGCCGGGGCGCGCACGGACGACAGCACGCGCGTGCGTGACGCCCTCAGCACGCGTGCGTGGCGTCACGCGGAGGATGTCGCCCGCCGGGCGGGCTTGGCGACCGCCGACGCCGAAGCGATCCTCGGCCTGCTGCATCTGGAGGGCGCGGTGGTGCGCTCGCCGGAGGGATGGCGCCTGGCCGGGTCGACCGGGCGCGTGGGAGGGTGACGGCAATCGGCGCCGCGTCGGCGGACGTCGTCCTCACGGAGCGTCGCACCGCGAACCCACGTGCCGCGGAGCAAGCTTGCTGGGTGAGGATCGATCGCGCCGCCGAGGACTACGTCCGGCATCTCGCGGACGTGCGCCGCCTGTCGCCGGCCACGGTCCGCGCGTACCGGGCGGATCTGACGGGCCTCGCGGCATCCTGCGGCGACATCGACATCGCCGAGGTCGACCTCGAGCACCTGCGGGACTGGCTGTGGCACGCGGTGCAGCGCGGTGAGGCGCGATCCACGATCGCGCGGCGCACGGCCGCCGCGCGCGGATTCTTCTCGTGGGCCGCCGAGATGGGGCTCATCGGGCAGGATCCCAGCCTCCGGCTCGTCGCCCCCAAGCGGGGGCGCACCCTGCCGAAGGTGGCCACCGCCGACCTCCTGTCGAACGTGCTCGCCCGGCTCGCCGACGCCGCTTCCGAGGGCGACCCGCTGGCCCTGCGGGACCACGCGGTCCTCGAACTGCTGTACGGCGCCGCCGTGCGGGTGTCGGAGCTGTGCGGTCTGGACGTCGACGACGTCGATCGGGATCGCCGAACCGCTCGGGTGCTGGGGAAGGGGTCCAAGGAGCGCGTCGTCCCCTTCGGGCTCCCCGCGCAACGGGCACTGGACGCCTACCTCGTTCGGGGGCGGCCCGCCCTGCTGGCCCGTCGCGCCGATCCCAATCCCGAGCACGCCCTGTTCCTCGGTGCGCGCGGCGGGCGCATCGCCCCACGCGCGGTGTACGCCGTCGTCTCGCGCGAGCTGGGGCCCGACCTCGGCGGGGCTGTCGGGCCGCATGCGCTGCGCCACTCCGCCGCCACCCACCTGCTCGACGGCGGCGCGGACCTGCGAGCCGTCCAGGAGATGCTCGGTCACGCGAGCCTGGGCACCACCCAGATCTACACCCACGTCTCCAGCGAGCGTCTGGCCGCGGCGTACCGGATCGCCCACCCCCGCGCGTGAGCCGCCGACGACGAACCCGCGCGTGACGAACTCGTCCGTCGGTGAAGCGCCCGGTCAGCAGCACGGCAGCAGCACGGCGCGCGGCACGTCGCCGACGAGCAGCATCGGATTGATGTACTCGCCGTGCAGCCGCACCCCGAAGTGCAGCGCCCCCGCGACGGCGTGCCCGCCCGTCGCCAGTGCTGCCACCGCTGCGCCCCTGCTCACCGCCGCCCCGGCGGGAAGATCCGAGGTGACCGGCTCCAAGGTCGTCACGAGGCCGTTCCCATGGTCGATCGTGAGGATGCCTCGCCCGGCGACCTGTCCCGAGAAGGCGACAGTGCCCGCTGCCGGGGCCCGGACCTGACCCTCGCCCGCGGGGGAGAGGTCGATACCGCGGTGCCCCGGACCGTACGGATGGGCGGGAGCGGCGAAGGGCCGCTCGATGCGGAACGCCTCGAGCGGCCAGAGCCATCGCTCCGGCGCCGGCGTGGCGACCCTGTGCGTCACGCTCGCCGCCGGGTTGCGCGCGTCGGAGGCCGAGGCGGGCACCGGGGCCGCCGTCGCCAGGAGGCACAGCGCGAGAACCGGTGCCATCCGGCGGTGTCGACGGCGCACGGTTTCGGTCTTGCGCATGCGATCGAGCATCGTCGCCGGTCGCGGCCCTGTGCGGCGGGTCGTGCGCCTCGGTGGACAAGCGCTCGCCGCGGCACGCGGGGGAGGAGGCCGTTCCTGTACACTGGATCCGCACTCCGCATGTCGGGGTGACTCCGCGTGCCCAGAGCGCGGCGAGCGTCCTCGACACCGCCGCGTGGCATCACGTCCCAACGGTCCCATCTCCTGATGGGCGGGCGTGTGCCGGACACCAGGCCCGCCGGCCGACCGCCGGCGAGAACAACCGCAAGCGGCGCACACGCGCCAGAACAGGAGAACGGCTATGGCCGTCGTCACGATTCGCCAGCTGCTCGACAGCGGCGTGCACTTCGGGCACCAGACCCGCCGGTGGAACCCGAAGGTCAAGCGCTTCATCCTCACGGAGCGCAGCGGCATTCACATCATCGACCTGCAGCAGTCGCTGTCGTACATCGACAAGGCGTACGAGTTCGTCAAGGAGACCGTCGCGCACGGCGGCACGATCCTCTTCGTCGGCACCAAGAAGCAGGCGCAGGAAGTCATCGCCGAGCAGGCGACGCGCGTGGGCCAGCCCTACGTGAACCAGCGTTGGCTGGGCGGCCTCCTGACCAACTTCTCCACGGTGTCCAAGCGCCTCGCGCGCATGAAGGAGCTCGAGGAGCTCAACTTCGACGACCCGGCTGCCAGCGGCTTCACCAAGAAGGAGCTGCTGCTGAAGAAGCGCGAGCTGGACAAGCTGCACAAGTCGCTCGGCGGTATCCGCAATCTGCAGAAGACGCCTTCGGCCATCTGGGTCGTCGACGCCAAGCGCGAGCACCTCGCCGTCGACGAGGCGTCCAAGCTCGGGATCCCGGTGATCGGCATCCTCGACACCAACGCCGACCCGGACGAGTTCCAGTACCCGATCCCCGGCAACGACGACGCGATCCGCTCGGTGAGCCTGCTCACCCGCATCATCGCCGACGCCGCTGCGGAGGGGCTCATCCAGCGCCACCAGCCCACCGACGAGTCGGCTGACGCCGAGCCGCTGGCGGACTGGGAGCGCGAGCTGCTCGAGCAGGGCGCGCCGGTCGAGACCGATGTCGCCGCGGTCGAGACCGCTGCCACCGAGTCGGACGACGACGTCGCCGCCGCCGAGACCGCCGAGGCCGCTCCGGCTGAGGCCGAGGCCGCCCCGGCCGAGTAAGCCTCCGAGAACTCCGCCTCGGCGGGATCGCAGAGCCTGAGGGCTCCGCGGTCCCGCCGAGGCATCCACGAGAACTGCAACCAACCAAGGAGCCGCCACCCATGGCAAACTTCACGATCGCCGACATCAAGACGCTGCGCGAGCAGCTCGGTACCGGCATGGTCGACACCAAGAAGGCGCTCGAGGAGGCCGACGGCGACCTCGAGAAGGCTGTCGAGATCCTGCGTCTGAAGGGCGCGAAGGGCAACGCCAAGCGTGCCGACCGCTCCACCAGCGAGGGCCTGGTCGCCGCCAAGGAGTTCGATGGCAAGGTCACCATCATCGAGCTGAACACCGAGACCGACTTCGTCGCCAAGAACGAGCGCTTCATCGCGCTGGCCGACAAGGTGCTCGATGCCGCAGCGGCCGCCGGCGCCGACTCGGCCGAGGCCGCCCTGGCCGCCCCCGCGGGCGACCAGAGCGTCGCCGAGCTCATCTCGGACGAGGCCGCCATCATCGGCGAGAAGGTCGAGCTTCGTCGCGTCCGCACGCTCGTGGGCGACAAGTTCGAGATCTACCTCCACAAGACCAGCAAGGACCTGCCCCCGCAGGTCGGCGTGGTGCTGGCGTACACGGGTGAGGACGCCGAGACGGCGCGCAGCCTCGCGCAGCACATCTCGTTCGCCAACCCGACGTACCTCTCGCGCGACGAGGTGCCCGAGGCCGAGGTCGAGAAGGAGCGCGAGATCGTCACCGAGATCTCCCGCAACGAGGGCAAGCCGGAAGCGGCGCTGCCGAAGATCGTCGAGGGCCGCGTCAACGCGTTCTTCAAGCAGGTCGCGCTCCTGGACCAGGACTACGCGCGCGACAACAAGCTGTCGGTCGCGCAGGTCGCCAAGGACGCCGGGCTCACCCTCACCGGGTTCGCTCGCTTCAAGGTCGGCGCGTAACGCCATGAGAAGGCCCGCATCGCCAGTCGGTGCGGGCCTTTTCTCATGCCCTTTTCGGTAGTTTGTCGTCAACGAGAGGATCGTCGTGATCAATGAGAGCACCGGACGCCGTCGCGTCCTGCTGAAGCTGTCGGGTGAGGCGTTCGGAGGCGGGCAGCTCGGCGTGAACCCCGACGTCGTGAGCCAGATGGCACGCGAGATCGCCGCGGCCGTGGACCAGGTCGAGATCGCCGTCGTGGTCGGCGGCGGCAACTTCTTCCGCGGCGCCGAGCTCAGCCAGCGCGGCATGGATCGCGGCCGTGCCGACTACATGGGCATGCTCGGGACGGTCATGAACGCCCTCGCGCTGCAGGACTTCCTCGAGCAGGCGGGCGCCGCCACGCGCGTCCAGTCGGCGATTTCGATGACGCAGGTGGCCGAACCCTACATCCCCCGCCGCGCCGAGCGTCACATGGAGAAGGGCCGCGTGGTCATCTTCGGCGCCGGAGCGGGGCTGCCGTATTTCTCCACGGACACCGTCGCCGCGCAGCGAGCGCTCGAGATCGGCGCCCGTGAGGTCCTCGTGGCCAAGAACGGCGTCGACGGCGTCTACACCGCCGACCCGAAGAAGGATGCCTCGGCGACCCGCATCGACCGCATCACATACCTCGATGCGCTGCAGCGAGGGCTGAAGGTGGTCGACTCCACCGCGTTCAGCCTGTGCATGGACAACAAGATGGACATGCGCGTGTTCGGCATGGAACCTGCCGGCAACGTGACCAAGGCGCTGCTGGGCGACTCCATCGGCACGCTCGTCACGGTCTGACGCGCGCCCGCCGATACACTTGACGAGCCCATCAACGCGAAGGAGACACTGTGATCGCGGACGTCTTGGCTGATGCCGGAGCGCGTATGGACCGCGCCGTCGAGGCTGCGAAGGAGGACTTCGCCACCGTGCGCACGGGCCGGGCCAACCCGCAGCTGTTCCAGAAGATCCTCGTGGACTACTACGGCACGCCGACGCCGCTGGCCCAGCTGGCGTCGCTGAACAACCCCGAGGCGCGTACCCTCGTGGTCACTCCGTACGACAAGTCGGCGCTGCGCGCCATCGAGCAGGCGATCCGCGACCAGCCCAACCTCGGGGCGAACCCCACCAACGACGGCAACATCGTGCGCGTGACCCTTCCCGAACTGACCGCCGAGCGCCGCAAGGAGTTCGTCAAGCTCGTGCGATCGAAGGGCGAGGACGCCAAGGTGCACGTCCGAGGCATCCGCCGGAAGTCCAAGGACGATCTCGACGCGCTCAAGAGCGAGGTGGGCGAGGACGAGCTGGCCCGTGCGGAGAAGGAGCTCGACGCGCTGACCCGCGCGCACGTCGACGCGATCGACGAGGCGCTCAAGCGCAAAGAGGCCGAACTCCTCGAGGTCTGAGGTCCGCTCATGACCGACGAACCCGGGGGACCGCCCGGCGGCACCGATCCTCAGCAGGTGCCGCCGCTGCGACGCGCCGATGCGCGGCGCTCGGCCGAGCCCGGTGACCCCGCGGTGGCGTTCCAGACGCATCTGCGCGCCGCGCGCACCGAGTTCGAGAGCCAGGTCGCGCACGCGAAAGCCGAATTCGAGGAGGCCAACGAGCGGATCAAGGCCCGGACCGGACGTGACCTCATCGTCGCGATCCTGATCGGGCTCGCGATCGGGGCGGTCGTGCTCGGCTCGCTCCTGTTCGTCAAATGGGCCTTCGTGCTGTTCGGTCTCGCCGCGGCGCTGACCGCGATCTTCGAGTTCTCACGCGCACTGTCGGCCAGCGGCCGCCGTGTCGATCTGGCACCGCAGCTGATCGCCGGGGCCGGCGTGGTGGTGTCGGCGTACTTCCTGGACGCCGCCCTCCTGTGGGTCGTGCTGTTCGTCGCGCTCGCCCTCGTCGTGGTGTGGCGTCTCGTCGCCCAGATGGCCGCGCACGACGGCCGCACCTACGGCACCGTGCTGGGCGACGTCCTCGTCGGCGCGTTCATCCAGCTGTACGTGTCGCTGCTGGCCGCCGTCTGCCTCGTGCTGCTGAGCCAGGACCGCGGCGAGTGGTGGGTGCTGGGCTTCATCATCATCACGGTCGCCGTCGACACCGGCGCGTACGTGGCCGGCATCACCATCGGCCGGCACCAGATGGCGCCTCGCATCAGTCCCAACAAGACGTGGGAGGGCTTCGCCGGTGCGACCGTCGCCGCGGTCGCCGCCGGCGTGCTGGTCGGCCTGTACATGCTGGGGCTCGACTGGTGGATGGGCGTCGTGCTGGGTCTGCTCATCCTGGGGACGGCGACGGTCGGTGATCTGGGCGAGTCGATGATCAAGCGGGATCTGGGCATCAAGGACATGAGCTCCTGGCTCCCCGGTCACGGCGGGGTGCTCGACCGGCTGGACTCGGTGCTGCCCTCGGCCGTGGTCGCCCTGACGCTCTACTACCTCTTCACCCCCTTGGTGGCATCATGACGACATCCGAGAGTCCCGTCCGGGCGTCCTTCCCGGAGGCGCGGGGACGCGAGAAGGGCTACGACAAGCGCGCCGTGGACGAGTTCCTCGACCGCGCGCGGGTGGCCTTCGAAGCGGGCGAGGACTCGCTCACGGCCGCCGACGTGCGCCGCGTGGCGTTCCCGCTCGTCCGGCACGGGTACGCCATCGCGCCCGTGGACGCGGCGCTGGGCAGGGTCGAGGACGCCTTCGCCGCTCGGGAGCGCTCGCAGGCGGTGGCCCGCGCCGGTGCCGACGCCTGGGTGGGCCACGCGCGCGAGATCGCCCAGGAGGTGCTCGACCGGCTGTCCCGGCCGCGCCGACAGCGCTTCGACCGGGTCTCGTCGCTGCGCTACGGGTATCGCATCGACGAGGTCGACCTCGTCGCCGACAAGATCGCGCGCTACCTGGAGACCGGCGAGGCCCTGAGCGTCGAGCAGGTGCGTGCGGTCGCGTTCCGCATGCAGCGCGGCGGATACCGCGAGGCGCAGGTGGATGCGGTGCTGGATGCGGTCGTGGAGGTCATGCTCGCGGTCGCCTGAGGGCCGGCCCCGTCCGGCGCATGGCACGCGCGTGCGGCCGTGGCTAGAATCAGGGGCACTGTGACTTCCGGAAACGAGCTGACCCCGAGCCGGCGCACGCGTCGCCACGACCTGTCGACCCTCCCGGATGCTCGTTCCGGCGTCCGGCGGCGCCCCGCCCCGCCGACGCGCTGGGCCCGCAGGCGCGGCGTCCTGGGCTTCTTCGCCGCCTTCGCCGCGGTCGGCTTCGTCGCGGCCTACATCGGCCCGACGGGCCTGGCTCTGGCCGAGGCCAGTGCCGAGGAGGAGGCGCCCATCACGCTCTACGCCAGCGCCCTGGGCGACATCCAGACGCGTCAGGGCGACGCCGACGCCGCGGCGGCGGAGCCGGCGGCGCTGGAGCGCGGCGGCTACTCCGTCTACGTCAAGCCCAAGCCGACCCCCACGCCGACGCCGAAGAAGGCGAGTTCGTCATCATCGGGCGGCGGCGGCTGGCGGCCGCCCTTCGTCACGCCCGACCCCGGCACCGCCCAGGCCATCGCCTACGACATGGTGCTCGCCCGCGGTTGGGGCGACGGCGAGTTCGCCTGCCTGGTCGCACTGTGGAACAAGGAGTCGGGCTGGCGTGTGAACGCCTACAACGCCTCCAGCGGCGCGTATGGGATCCCGCAGTCCCTGCCGGGGAACAAGATGGCCTCCGCCGGCGCGGACTGGGAGACCAATCCCGCGACGCAGATCACGTGGGGCCTGGGGTACATCGGCGGGCGCTACGGCTCGCCGTGCGGCGCGTGGGACCATTCGCAGCGCACCGGCTGGTACTGAGCCATGCCGCGGTCCAACCGCCGCAGGCCGGAGCCCGGCGGCGACGACTCGTTCGAGCGCCTGCTCGCCGGATGGAAGCGCACGGAGGTGCGACGCGGCGTGGCCTGGACGGTGCAGCCCGTGTCGGCGACGCAGGCCCAGAAGACGTACACATGCCCCGGATGCGGCGGGCCGATCGATGCCGGCGTGGCACATGTGGTCACGTGGCGCGCCGACGGTGTCCTCGGCGACGCGGCTGATCTCGCCGCCCGCCGGCACTGGCATCAGCACTGCTGGAAGGTGAGCTGACATTGGAGATCCGCGGACCCATCCTGCTGCCGGCGCGGCGCGAGGACATCGAGCTGGAGACGCTCGACGGGCTGACGCTCGTCGGGGAGCTCGCGACGCCGCAGGACCGGCCCCCGGTCGCGACCCTCGTGACCCTGCACCCGCTTCCCACCGCCGGCGGCTTCATGGACTCCCACATCCTGCGCAAGGCCGCGGGCCGGCTGCCCGCCCTCGCCGATCTCGCGGTGCTGCGCTTCAACACGCGGGGGACGACGTCACAACGAGGCACGAGCGAGGGGACGTTCGACGGCGGCAGGGCGGAGGCATTCGACGTCGCCGCCGCCATGGACTTCGTCCGCGAGCGGGGCCTTCCCCGGCCATGGCTGGTGGGCTGGTCGTTCGGCACCGAGCTCGCGCTGAAGTACGGTCGCGATCACGACATCGAAGGAGCCGTGCTGCTGTCGCCGCCGCTGCACCGCGCGACCGACGAGGAGGTCGCCGCGTGGGCGGGTGATCCGCGCCCGCTGGTCGTGCTCGTCCCCGAGTTCGACGACTATCTCCGGCCCGATGCCGCGGCGCAGCGCTTCGCGAGCGTTCCGCACGCCGTGCTGATCCCCGTCGAGGGTGGCAAGCACCTGTGGGTGGGGGAGAACCAGACCCGGCGCGTGCTCACCGAGATCGTGGCGGCGGTCAACCCCGACGCCCTCCCGCTGCCCGTCGAGTGGGAGGGGCCGGTCGTCGGGCAGGAGTGACGAGCCGCGATCACCTTTCGTTCATGCGCGGGATGACCACCTGGCGATAGATGATCAGGATGCTCGCGGCCACCGGGATCGCGACCAGCGCGCCCAGCAGGCCCAGGAGCGACCCGCCGGCGAGCGCCGCGATCACGACCACCGCACCGGGCACCGACACCGCGCGGCCCATGATGCGCGGCGAGACGACGTATGCCTCGATCTGCATGTAGATGAGGTAGTAGATCGCGGCGATGAGCGCCGTCCCCGGCGACCCCAGCCCGGGGACCAGGCAGGTCAGCACGATGATCGTCGAGCCGGTGAGCGTGCCGACGAGAGGGATGAGCGAGAAGAAGAAGGCGACCACCGCGAGGACCGCGGGGAAGGGCGCCTCGATGATCGACAGGAAGATCGCGCTCAGCACGCCGTTGATGACGCCGAGGCTCACCTGCCCGATGACGTAGTAGCCCACGGAGTCGGTGATCTGCTCGCCGAGGTCGATGAAGCGCGCCCGCTTCGATGCCGGCACCAGCTGGTACACCGCCCTCTTGAGGCTCGGGGTGGACGCGGTGAAGTAGATCGTGAGGATCAGCACGATGAACGCGCCGGCCAGTCCTGACAGGATCGTGCCGCCCACCACGATGATGCTGCCGCCGATCTCGCTGCCCAGCTGGCCGAAGTCGAGGTTGTCCCACCACTGCTGCACGTACTCGAACACCGCGTTGACGTCCAGGAGCGGGAAGGTGTCGCTCAGCCATCCGCGCAGCTCGCTCACCGGGTCCCACGAGCCGTCTTCGACGAGGTCCTGGATCGCGCCGATCAGTTGACCGATCTGCTGCACGATGATCGGGACCACCATCAGGATGATGCCCGCGAACGCCGCCAGGACGGCCAGGATCGTCACCAGCACGGCGGCCCATCGCGGGAGCCTTCGGCGCTCGAGCCAGCCCACGACCGGGTCCAGGCCGAGCGAGAGGAACAGCGCCGTCCCGACGTAGAGGAGGATCGTCGACAGCGTCTGGACGCTTCCGATGAGCAGCAGCCCGAGTCCGACGCCGAGCGTCCCGACGAGCGCGACGCGGAACGGGTTGTGGATCTTCACCGGACGGACCCCCTCCTCGGCAACCGCCGATACCTGTCACGTCAGAATACGCACCAGCGGCGCCCAGCCCGGGCAATGGTCCCTCTCTGGGCGCTTTCAGGTCGGGTTCGCTAGTCTGAAATGTCGAAATCGAAGGGATGCGCCGCTTGTGCGCGCCCGGGAGAGGTGTGATTCGTGCGTTTCGTATGGGCCGTCGCGGCGTTCGTGCTCGCCGCCGTGATGATCGGCGCGGGCATCGCCCAGCGGACGGTCTTCCAAGGACCCAAGACCGAGACCGCGACCATCTCGGTCGATGAGCCTGCTCCGTACCTGCTGATCGACGGTGCCGTGCTCAACACGCTGCCCGGCACGCAGACCCTGCGGGCCCAGGGCGATGGTGAGATCTTCGCGTCCTACGGGCGCACGACCGACATGCAGGCGTGGCTCTCGGACGCCGAGTACGTCCACGCCACCGCCGGAGCCGAGGGCGCCGTCGTGACGGAGCTCGTCGAGCCCGAGCCGGCCGCGGGGGAGGCCGGCGCCGACGCGCCCGCCGAGGATCCGGAGGCGTCCGCCCCCGCGGAGGGCGAAGCGACGGATGCCGCGACGGCCGGGCGCAGCCCCGTGGGGTCGGACCTGTGGCTCGACGAGTTCCAGCAGAGCGACATCCTGATCGCCCCGCTGCAGCTTCCCGAGGACATGAGCGTGCTCGTCGCCACCGACGGCACCGCCCCCGCGCCCAGCCGCGTCTCGGTGTCGTGGCCGCTCGAGACCACGACGCCGTGGGCCGGGCCCCTCATCGTCGCCGGCGGTGTGGTGCTCGCCATCGGCGTGTTCCTCTACATCCTCGGGATCCGTCACGCCCGCCGCTCGCGCGGTCCGCGGCGCAAGGGCGTGCCGCTGCCGGTGACCGAGCCGATCAGCGTGCCGATCGACGACGCCGGGAAGGGCGTGATCAGCACGTCGCCGGGACGCCGCGCCCTCTCCGGCGGTCGTCGTGCGTTCGCCGTGGTCCCCGCGGTGGCGGTCTCGGCGCTGCTGTTCACCGGATGCTCGTCGGACTCGTGGCCGCAGCTGGCGCCGACGCCCACCCCGACGCCCACCGCGACCGTCATCGCGCCGGAGGGGCAGCAGGCTCCCGCCGTGACCAAGGCGCAGGCCGAGCGGATCCTCTCCCGCATCTCCTCGACCGTCTCCGAGGCCGACGCGGCGCTGGACAGCGAGCTGGCGAGCACACGCCTGGAGGGCGCGGCGCTGGCACTGCGTGAGACCAACTACAAGCTTCGTGCCGCGATCCCGGACTACAAGGTTCCCGCCCCGATCCTGGCCAAGCCGCTGGAGATCATCCTCCCGCAGGCGTATGACGGCTGGCCGCGCTCGGTCATCGCCGTCGCCGACGACGAGCAGTCCAAGACCTCCAGCATCATGGTGATGACCCAGCAGGACGCGTGGGCCGACTACAAGCTCTCGTACATCGCGAGCCTCGAGGCATCCACCACGCTGCCGGCCCTCGCCCCGTCGTACATCGGCGCCACCCAGGTCGAGCCGGACTCGCCGTTCCTGGTGCTGCCGCCGCAGGACATCGCCGCGGCGTACTCGGACATCATCAACAAGGGCGAGGAGAGTCAGTACTACGACCTCTTCGACGTCGAGAACGACCAGCTGCGCGCCAGCATCGTCGCAGACCGGCAGCGGCGCCTGGACGAGTTCAACAAGACGGCGTCCTCGACCGGAAGCCTCGAATTCCAGTCGGCTCCCGGCTCCCAGCCGCCCTTCGCGCTGGCGACGCTCGAGAGCGGCGCGATCGTGGCGGTGAACATCCACGAGTCCGACACGGTCAAGCCCACGAACGAGGACGCCGTGATCAAGCTCGAGAACAACACGACGGTCAAGACCCTCGCCGGCGCCGACCAGTCCGCCAGCGGCTTCTCCACGACGTTCAGCGACCAGGTGTTCTTCTACGTGCCCGGCACCGGCTCAGGCGAGAAGATCCAGCTGCTGGGCTACTCCTCCGACATCCTCGACGCGAAGGTGATCTCGTGAGCGATCCTGCACTCGGTGCCGCCGTGCGCGGCGCCGTCGACCTCTCAGCACTGCGCAATCGGCCCGCCGCAGGGCCCGCCGCAGCGCCCGCCGCCCCGGCCGCGGGAGCCGGCGACGCCCCCGGCGGCGTGCCGGTGGCATCTCTCGTGATGGACGTCACCGATGAGACGTTCGCCCAGGTGCTCGAACTGTCCCGCACCGTTCCGGTGGTCGTGGACCTGTGGGCGGAGTGGTGCGGTCCCTGCAAGCAGCTGAGCCCCGTGCTGGAGCGGGTCGTGCTCGAGCTCGGCGGGCGCCTGGTGCTGGCGAAGGTGGATGTCGACGCGAACCCGCAGCTCTCCCAGGCGTTTCGGGCGCAGTCGATCCCGATGGTCGTGGCCCTCGTGGCCGGGCAGCCGGTTCCGCTGTTCACCGGCGCGGTACCCGAGCAGCAGGTGCGCGAGGTGTTCGCCCAGCTCCTGCAGCTCGCCGCTCAGAACGGCGTGTCGGGCACCGCGGCGGCGGACGGTCAGGCGGCGCCGGCCGAACCGGCCGAGGCGCCGCTCCCGCCGCTGCACGCCGAGGCCTACCAGGCGATCGAGGAGGGCGACTTCGCGCGGGCGATCACCGCCTACGAGAAGGCCCTCGCCGAGAACCCGCGCGATGCGGACGCGCGGGCGGGCCTCGGTCAGGTGCGTCTGCTGCACCGGGTGCAGCAGCTCGACCCGCAGGCGGTGCGGCAGGAGGCGGCCGGGAATCCGACCGACGTCGACGCGCAGCTGGCCGTCGCGGATCTGGACATCAGCGGCGGGCACGTCGAGGACGCGTTCGGACGCCTGCTCGATCTGTTCGCCGAGCTGCCGGCCGACCGGCGTCCGGCGGTCCGGGAGCGGCTCCTGGAACTGTTCGCCCTGGTCGGCGACGCGGACCCCCGCGTGGCGGCCGCCCGGGCACGCCTGGCCTCGCTGCTGTTCTGACGCACGCATGGGACGGGCGGGCCGTCCCGGCCCGCCCGTCCCGCTCAGCCCCGCGTGGGGGAGGGGATGTGGGCCTGCGGGTGGTGACGCAGCCACAGCACGCCCAGCGGCGGCAGCACCATGGATGCCCGCCCGCCCGCACGGGCGCTGACCATGCCGAGGTTGCCCACGCCGGACCCGCCGTACTCCTGGGCGTCGGTGTTGAGGATCTCGTGCCAGACGCCCTCCTCGGGCAGGTCGAGCTCGAATCCCATGATGGGAACGCCGGAGAAGTTCGCGATCACCGCGACGGTGTTGCCGTGTCCGTCGCGGCGCGCGAACGCCAGCACGTTGGGATTCCACGTCGGCGCGCCCAGCCGCATGAACGCGGCGGCCTCGCTGTCGCGCGCCCACAGCGCCGGCTCGCTCCGGTAGACGCGGTTCAGCGTGGCCACGAACCCGTGCAGCTGCGCATGGGACGGCTGTTCGAGCAGCCACCAGTCCAGTGACCGCGCGTCGGACCACTCCGAGAGCTGCCCGAACTCCTGACCCATGAACAGCAGCTGCTTGCCCGGGTGGCCCCACATGTAGGCCAGGAACGAGCGCATGTTCGCGAGCTTCTGCCAGTGGTCGCCCGGCATCCGCGTGAACAGCGTCCCCTTGCCGTGGACCACCTCGTCATGGCTGATGGGGAGCATGTAGTTCTCGCTGAACGCGTAGACGAACGAGAACGAGATCTCGCCCTCGTGATGCGAGCGGTACATCGGGTCGCGCTTGAAGTACTGCAGGGAGTCGTTCATCCAGCCCATGTTCCACTTGAACCCGAAGCCGAGCCCGGCGTGGTTGGTCGGTGCCGTCACACCGGGGAAGCTGGTGGACTCCTCCGCGATCATGGCGACGCCGGGATAGCGACGGTAGGCGGTCGCGTTGACCTCCTGGAGAAAGCGGATGGCCTCGAGGTTCTCGCGTCCCCCGTGCACGTTCGGCTCCCACTCGCCCGCGTTGCGCGAGTAGTCGAGGTAGAGCATCGATGCCACGGCGTCCACGCGGAGCCCGTCGACATGGAACTCCTCGAACCAGTACAGGGCGTTGGCGACGAGGAAGTTGCGCACCTCGTTGCGCCCGTAGTCGAAGATGTACGTGCCCCAGTCGCGGTGCTCGCCACGGCGAGGATCGGGGTGCTCGTACACCGGCTCGCCGTCGAAGCGCGCCAGGGCGAAGGCATCCTTCGGGAAGTGACCGGGAACCCAGTCCATGATGACGCCGATCCCGGCCTGGTGCAGCCGGTCGATGAGGTACCGCAGGTCGTCCGGATGCCCGAAGCGGCTGGTGGGCGCGTAGTAGCCGGTGACCTGGTACCCCCAGGATCCGCCGAACGGATGCTCCGCCAGCGGCAGGAACTCCACGTGGGTGAAGCCCTGGGCCGTCACGTACTCGATCAGCGGATCGGCCGCCTCGCGGTACGACAGGCCCTGACGCCAGGACCCGAAGTGCAGCTCGTACACGGACATGGGGCGGGATACCAGGGCGGTCTTCCTGCGCTCGGCGAGCCAGGCGTCGTCGCCCCATCGGTAGGAGGATTCCACGACGACGCTCGCGGTGGCCGGCGGCTTCTCGGCGAGCCTGGCCATCGGATCGGCCTTCTGCACCCACCCGCCACGCCGCGTGAGGAGCTCGTACTTGTATGTCGCTCCTGCGGCGATGCCGGGGACGAACAGCTCCCAGACGCCGGTGCCGCCCATCGACCGCATCGCATGGCCGCTGCCGTCCCAGCCGTTGAAATCGCCCACGACGCGCACGGCGCGCGCGTTGGGGGCCCACACCGCGAAGCTCGTGCCGGTGACGCCGTCGTGTGTGCGCACGTGGGAGCCCAGCACGCGCCAGAGCTCCTCGTGCCGTCCCTCGCCGATGAGATGCAGGTCGAGCTCGCCCACGGTCGGGGTGTGGCGATACGGGTCGGCGGCGACGAAGTCGGGCCCGTCGTCATAGGTGGCCACGAGCTCGTAGGGGCGCAGCGCACCGCCTCGCGTGCCTTCCCAGATCCCGCCGCGCACGTGCTCCAGCGGCACGCGCGTGCCGTCGTCGAACACGGCGGTGACGCTGCGGGCGAGCGGCCGCCGCGCGCGGACGGTCCAGGTGCGGGCCCCCTCGGCGTCGGTTCCGGGATGGATGCCGAGCACCGCGTGCGGGTCGTGGTGGGAGCCGGCGGCCACGGCGTCGATCAACTGGTCGGGAAGCGTCATCGTGGCTCCTTCACATGCAGGATGTGGACCGGTTCGGTGAACGCGTCCAGCCGCACGTAGTTGTGGTCGGCCCAGTGCCAGCGCGCCCCGGTGAGGAGGTCCTCGACCTCATACGTGTCGCCAGGCGGCACGCCCCACACGCTTGTGTCCAGATGCACCATCGTCTCGCGCACCGAGTGCGGATCGGTGTTCACCACGACGATGACCGTGTCACTGCGGCCGTCCGGCGCCAGAGCGGCGTCGAGGTGCTTGGCGTAGACGAGGATCGCGTCGTCGTCGCTCCAGTGGATCGACAGGTTCCGCAGCTGCCGCAGCGCCGGGTGCTCGCGGCGGATCTCGTTGAGGCGGGTGAGGAACGGCGCCAGCGAGTCACCGCGGTCGACCGCACCCTCCCAGTCGCGCAGCTTGTACTCGTACTTCTCGTTGTCGATGTTCTCTTCGGAGCCCGGGCGCGCGACGTTCTCGTACAGCTCGTACCCGGCGTACACCCCGTAGGTGGGTGCGGCGGTGGCGGCGATCGCCGCGCGGATGCGGTAGGCGGGCCGCCCACCGAACTGCAGGTACTCGGTGAGGATGTCGGGGGTGTTGACGAAGAGGTTCGGCCGGAGGAAGTCGGCAGTCTCGTGCGCCAGTCCGTCCAGGAACTCCTCGAGCTCGGTCTTGGTGTTCCGCCACGTGAAGTACGTGTAGCTCTGCTGGAAGCCGGCCGCGGCCAGGCTCTGCAGCGGTGCGGGCCGCGTGAACGCCTCGGCGAGGAAGACCACGTCCGGGTTCTCGGCGTTGACGGTCGAGATCAGCCACTCCCAGAACTGCAGAGGCTTGGTGTGCGGATTGTCGACGCGGAACACCTTCACACCCTGCGCGATCCAGTGGCGCACGATGCGCAGCACCTCGGCCCGGATCCCGTCCGGATCGTTGTCGAAGTTGATGGGGTAGATGTCCTGGTACTTCTTGGGCGGATTCTCGGCGTAGGCGATCGACCCGTCCGGGAGCGTCGTGAACCACTCGGGGTGCTCCTTCACCCACGGGTGGTCGGGCGCCGCCTGCAGCGCGAGGTCCAGCGCCACCTCGATCCCCTCCGCGCGCGCCGCCCGGACGAACGCGCGGAAGTCGGCGAGGGTCCCGAGATCGGGATGCACCGCGTCGTGCCCTCCTGCCGCGGACCCGATCGCCCAGGGCGAGCCCGGGTCCTCCGGCCGCGGGTCGAGGGTGTTGTTGCGACCCTTCCGGTTCAGCGTCCCGATCGGGTGGATGGGCGGCAGGTACAGCACCTGGAATCCCATGCCGGCGACGGCCGGGAGGCGCTTGGCGGCGGTGCGGAAGGTCCCCGACTTGATGGTGCCGTCCTTCAGGCGCCGTGCCCCCTCGGAGCGGGGGAAGAACTCGTACCAGGCCCCGACGCCGGCGCGTTCGCGCTCCACCAGCAGATCATGCTCGTCTCCGAGCGTCATGAGCGCCGTCAGAGGGCGCTCGTGGAAGTACGACGAGATGCTCTCGTCGTGCACGATCTCCAGCGCCGCCGCGTCGTCGGTCCCCGGGTCGCGCAGCCGCTCGGCCGCCGCCTTCAGCGCTCGCCGCTGCGCCGCCGGACGCGAACGCTCCGCCGCCGCCCGGTCGAACAGGCGCGCGCCGGTCTCGCGCATGAGCGCGGTGTCGACGCCTGCGGCGATCTTCAGCCCGGCGGCGTGCTCCCATGTCGCGAAATCGTCGGCGAAGGCTTCGAAGCGGAAGTGCCACAGCCCCTGCTCGAGAAGCGTCACCGACGTCTCCCAGCGGTCGAAGCCGTCCGCCAGCGAGCGCAGCCGGTGCAGCGAGACGTCCCCGGTGGGCGAGGTGAGGCGCAGCTGCACGCCGATCAGATCGTGACCCTCGCGGAACGCCGTGATCCGGAACGGCACCACCTCGCCGACGAAGGCCTTGGGACGGAAATCGCCCCACGGCACCGTCGGAGCCGGCTTGGCCAGCGGGATCCGGCGCGTCGTCGTGTTGCGCTCAGCCTGCCAGGGCCGGGCGTCGCGGACAGGGATGGCCGTGGCGCTCCGCCACGGGAGGGAGCGCGAGGCGCGCGTCGACGTGACCACGATCCGAACCTACCGCGCACGGAACCGGCCCGAACAGCGGTGGGCGGGCGGTCACTCGGCGTGGTATAGGAGCATGGAGGTGCCGCTGACGGTCACCGTGTCACCCGGCGCCGACTCCGGGCCGCGCTCGTGCGGCTCCTCGTCGGCGCTCGACCACAGGAGGACGTAGCGGGTCACCCCCGGCACGTCGGGAAGGGTCACCTCGATCTCGTCCTCCGTGCCGTGGACGATCAGGAGCACGCGGTTGGCATCGCCGTCCTCGGGGGTGGATGTGGCCACGTACTGCAGTGTGCGGTGAGAGGCATCCGTCCACCGGTCGATCGACATGGTGCGGCCGTGCTCGTCGTACCACTCCATGAGGGATGCCGACGGGGTGTGCTCGCCGAGGCGTGCGAAGCGCTTCGGCCGCAGCGCGGGATTGTCCCGACGCAGCCGGATCAGACGCTGGACGTGCCGGTGCAGGTCGCGCTGCCACGGCGCGTGGTCCCATGGGAGCCACGTGAGGGGCGAGTCGTGGCAGTACGCGTTGTTGTTGCCGCGCTGAGAGCGTCCGAACTCGTCTCCGGCGGTCAGCATCGGCACCCCGGCAGACAGCAGCAGCGTGCCGAGGAGGTTCCTCATCGCCTTGCGGCGCGCGGAGAGGACGCCGTCGTCGTCGGTCGGGCCTTCCGCGCCGTGGTTGAAGGAGCGGTTGGCGTCGGTGCCGTCGCGGTCGTCCTCGCCGTTGGCCAGATTGTGCTTGACGTCGTAGCTGACGAGGTCGCTCAAGGTGAACCCGTCGTGCGCCGTGACGAAGTTGACCCCCGCGAGCGGGCCTCGGGCGTCGTCGAAGGTGTTCGACGACCCCGCCAGCCGCGTGGCGAGTCTGCCGACGCCTTCGGGTGACGCTCCGGTGCGGCGAGCGTGGTCGATGTCGCTGAGCCAGAAGCTGCGGACGCCGTCCCGGTACCGGTCGTTCCACTCCATCCAGCCCGGTCCGAACCGTCCGGTCTGCCAGCCGCCCATGCCGACGTCCCACGGCTCTGCGATCATCTTGACGCCGGCGAGCGCGGGATCGTCGATGATCGCCCGCAGCAGCGGGTGATCGGGTGTGAAGACGTGGTCCGCGTCGCGTCCGAGCGTCACCGCGAGGTCGAACCGGAACCCGTCGACCTGCACCTCGCGGGCCCAGTACCGCAGCGAGTCGAGCACGAGCCGCGCGGCCGCGTCGGTCGAGGTGTCGAGGGAGTTCCCGCAGCCTGTGACGTCGATGTACGCACCGTCGTCGTGCTGGCGGTAGTACGCGCGGTTGTCGATGCCGCGCAGACTCGACCGCGGGCCGCCGATGCCTTCCTCGGCGGTGTGGTTGTACACGACGTCGAGGATGACCTCGAGGCCGGCCTCGTGCAGCAGCCGCACCATGCCCTTGAACTCGCGGAGCACGGCCTCCGGCCCCTCCCGGCGGGCCTGTTCGGTGGCGTACGCGGCGTGCGGCGTGAAGTAGTTCAGCGGGTTGTAGCCCCAGTAGTTGGTGAGGCGATGCTGAAGCAGACGCGGTTCGGTCGTGAAGGCGTGCACAGGCAGCAGCTCGACGCTGGTCACGCCGAGATCGAGGAAGTGCTGGACCATGGCGGGGTGGGCCAGGCCCGCGTACGTGCCGCGCAGGGCCCCGGGCACGTCGGGATGCCGCTTCGACAGGCCCTTCACATGTCCCTCGTAGAGCACGGTCTCCTCGAGCGGAATCGCGGGCTTGCCGACGCCGCCCCAGTCGAAGCCGCCGTCGACGACGACCGAACGCCAGCCGTCGTGGCCGCTGCGCCGGAGCCCGCGCGTGTACGGCTCGAGGAGGAGGGTGCGGCCGTTGAAGGTGTTGCCGTGGCCGTGGGGTCCGTCGACGCGGATGGCGTACGGGGTTCCCGGGCGCAGCGACGAGGTGGTCGCCGACCAGACGCCGCCGCCGACCGGAGCGAGCGGGATCGTCTCGGTGATCCAGTCGAGGTCCGTGTCGTCGAAGACCACCAGCTCCACCGAGTCGGCGTGCGAGGACCACACCCGCACCGTCGCGCCGTCCGGTCCGAGCACGACTCCCAGGTCGTCCAGCTCGGGACTGACCAGGCCCCCGGACGGGTGCGCGGTGACGGGCTGAGGGCTGACCATGCCGACTACGATAACCATGGACCCTGAGGCCGCGTGACGGCACCCGGTCCCGTGCGCGGCGAGACCGGGGCGCACGGGCGACGACGGCGCGAGACGAAGGAGGTGCGCGGTGGCGGTGTACCTGGACCACGCCGCGACGACCCCGTTGCGCGCGGAGGCGCGACAGGCGTGGCTCGATGCGTCGGAGCTGGCAGGCAACGCGTCGTCGATCCACGGCGCGGGCCAGCGGGCGCGCCGGCTTCTGGAGGAGTCGCGGGAGCGGCTGGCGGCGGTGCTGCAGTGCGACCCGATCGAGGTCGTCTTCACCTCGGGCGGCACCGAGTCGGTCAATCTCGCGGTCAAGGGTCTGTGGTGGGCGCGGGCCGATGGCACGGAGGCCGTCGTCCTCCCGGACGGCGAGCACCACGCCACGCTCGACGCCGTGGAGTGGCTCGTCGGGCAGGGCGCCGGCGTGCGCGGCGTTCCGCTCGACGGCGCCGGCCGCATCGACGTCGAGCGCTTCAGAGGCGCCCTCCCCGGCGCTGCGCTGGCGACCGCGCTGGTGGTGAACAACGAGGTCGGAACCCGCAACGACGCGCCGGCCCTGGCCGCGGAGGCCGCGGCAGCCGGGGTCGCCCTGCATCTGGACGCGATCGCCGCGTTCGGCCACGTGCCGGTGACGTTCCGCGCGTGGCGCGGGTCCGGCGCCGCGGCCGGCGCGGGCCTGGTCGCACTGAGCGTCTCGGCGCACAAGCTCGGCGGGCCTGTCGGCGTGGGGGCGCTCGTCGTCGCGCGCGACGCGCGGATCGCCGCGCTGCTGCACGGCGGAGGTCAGCAGCGCCGGCTGCGGTCGGGCACCCAGGACATCGCCGGCGCCGCGGCGTTCGCGGTGGCGGCCGAGCTCGCCGAGGCCGAGCGCGAGAGCGAGGCGCGCAGGCTCGCGCAGCTGCGGCGGCGGCTGGTGGGCGGCATCCGCTCGATCGTCCCGGACGCCGAGCTTCTGGGCGATCCCGAGGACCGTGCGCCCGGGAACGCGCACGTGCTGATCCCCGGAGCGGCGGGGGAGACGCTGCTGTTCCTGCTGGATGTCGCCGGAATCGCCGTCTCCACCGGCTCGGCGTGCCAGGCGGGGGTCGCCGAGCCGTCGCACGTCGTGCGGGCGATGGGACGCTCGGAGGCCGAGGCGCGTCAGGTGCTGCGATTCACACTGGGCCGCACCAGCAGCGAGGCGGATGTGGACGCCGTGCTGGCCGTGCTCCCGGATGCCGTGGCCCGAGCCCGCGCCGCCTCCGGCTCTTCGTCCGGGACCCGCTCAGGACCGCGCTCGTAGACTGGACCGATGCGGATCCTTGCGGCGATGAGCGGCGGCGTCGACTCGGCCGTCGCGGCGGCTCGCGCCGTCGACGCCGGTCACGACGTCGTCGGGGTGCACCTGGCGCTCTCTCGCGCCGGCGGGACGCTGCGCGCCGGCAGCCGCGGCTGCTGCACGATCGAGGATGCGATGGACGCCCGTCGCGCGGCCGATCGCCTCGGCATCCCGTTCTACGTCTGGGACTTCTCGGAGCGGTTCCGCGACGACGTGATCGGCGACTTCGTCGCCGAGTACCGCGCGGGACGCACGCCCAACCCCTGCATGCGCTGCAACGAGCGGATCAAGTTCGCGGCGCTGCTCGAGCGCGCGCTCGAGCTCGGGTTCGACGCCGTGTGCACCGGTCACTACGCCACGCTCGTCGACGGGCCCGACGGTCTCGAGCTGCATCGCGCGTCCGACGCCGCGAAGGACCAGTCCTACGTGCTGGGCGTCCTCACCGCCGATCAGCTCGCCCACACCTACTTCCCGCTCGGGCAGACCCCGTCCAAGGCGGTGGTGCGCGCCGAGGCGGAGGCGCGCGGACTGACGGTCGCGCACAAGCCCGACAGTCACGACATCTGCTTCATCCCCGACGGCGACACCCGCGGATGGCTCGCCGAGAAGGTGGGCACCGCGCCCGGGGACATCGTCGATCGCAGCGGCGCCGTCGTGGGCAGCCACGAGGGCGCGCACGCGTTCACGGTGGGGCAGCGCAGGGGCCTGCAGCTGGGTGTGCCGGCGCCCGACGGCAAGCCGCGCTTCGTGCTCGAGGTGCGTCCGGTGTCCAACACGGTCGTCGTGGGTCCGAAGGAGGCGCTCGCGACGTCCGAGATCGCGGGGGACCGGTTCTCGTGGGCGGGGCGGGCACCGGCCACCGAGGAGTTCGCCTGCGACGTGCAGATCCGTGCCCACGCCGATCCTGTGCCGGCGACCGCCCGCCTGAGCGACGGCACGCTCACGGTGGTTCCGCACAGCCCGTTCGAAGGGGTGGCACCGGGCCAGACCGCGGTGCTGTACGACGGCACGCGCGTGATCGGCCAGTTCACGATCGACCGGACGGTCTCCGCCGTTCCGGTGGACGCCTGAGCGCGGCGGCGCACCGCCGGGATGTCGCCGGCCGCTCCTAGACTGACGGAGTGGCAGACGGCGCAGCACCCGACCTTCCCGATCTCGAACTCGAGCAGGCGCGCGACGAAGTCGGCAGGCTGACCGAGCGCATCATCCGCGCCCGTGACGCGTACTACGGGGCCGATGCCGAGATCGTCGACGACGCGACCTACGACGAGTGGATGCGACGGCTCGAGGCGATCGAGCGGCTGTATCCCCAGCTGCAGGGCCAGGACTCGCCGACGCTCAGCGTGGGCGCGGCCTCCGCCACCCTGTTCGCGCCGGTCGAGCACGCCGAGCGGATGCTGAGCCTGGACAACGTGTTCAGTGAAGAGGAGTTCCTGGCGTGGGCCGCCCGCGTCGAGCGCGACGCCGGACGCGCGGTGCACTACCTGTGCGAGCTCAAGATCGACGGCCTGGCGCTGTCGCTGCGCTACGAGCGAGGGCGCTTGGTGTCGGCGGCGACCCGCGGTGACGGCCGCGTCGGTGAGGACGTCACCGAGAACGTCCGGCAGATCGCCGGCATCCCCGAGCGTCTGGCCGGCGAGGGGCACCCCGCCCTCGTCGAGGTGCGGGGCGAGGTGTTCTTCACGGTCGCCGACTTCGAGTCGCTGAACGCCTATCAGGAGTCGATGGGCGACCGGCTGTTCGCCAACCCGCGCAACGCGGCATCCGGTTCCCTCCGGCAGAAGACCGAGGGCAAGAACGAGCGGCAGCTGCAGGCGATGCGCGAACGACTGTCGCGCCTGCGCCTGACCGTGCACGGCGTCGGCGCCTGGCGCAACCCGCCGGTCTCGACGCAGAGCGAGGTCTACGGTCTGCTGAAGTCCTGGGGACTTCCGACCAGCCCGTACTTCCGCGTCGCGTCGTCGGCGGCCGAGGCGGACGCGTTCATCCGCCACTACGGCGAGCACCGTCACGACGTGGAGCACGAGATCGACGGCATCGTGGTCAAGGTCGACGAGCTGGCGCTGCATGACGAGCTCGGCGCCACCAGCCGTGCGCCGCGCTGGGCGATCGCGTTCAAGTACCCGCCGGAGCAGGTCAACACGAAGCTGCTCGACGTCGTGGTCTCGGTCGGCCGCACCGGCCGCGCGACGCCGTTCGCCGTGATGGAGCCGGCACGGGTCGCCGGGTCCGTCGTCCGCCAGGCGACGCTGCACAATCAGGACGTCGTGAAGGCCAAGGGCGTCCTGATCGGCGACACGGTCGTGCTGCGCAAAGCCGGTGACGTCATTCCCGAGGTCCTCGGCCCCGTGGTGGAGCTGCGGGACGGCAGCGAGCGCGCGTTCGTCATGCCATCCGAGTGCCCGGAGTGCGGGTCGCCGCTGGCCCCGGCCAAAGAAGGCGACATCGATCTGCGGTGCCCGAACGCGCGCTCCTGCCCGGCACAGGTGCGCGGGCGCGTCGAGCACATCGGGTCGCGCGGGGCGCTGGACATCGAGGGGCTCGGGGAGGTCTCGGCAGCGGCCCTGACACAGCCGGTCCGTCCTGAGATCCCGCCGCTTGTGACCGAGGCGGGTCTGTTCGACCTGCGGCCCGAGGACCTCTTCGGCATCGACGTGGTGGTCCGGGATGCCGAGACCGGGCTGGTGCGGTTGCTCGAGGACGGCTCGCCCGACACCCGCTCGCCGTTCCGCCGCCAGCGCAAGCGCACCGATCCGCCCTTCGACCCGAACGGACCGTTCGACGGCGATGCGTCGCACATCCTCTCCGCGGCGGCCACGCAGCTGCTGGCGAACATCGAGGCGGCCAAGACGAAGGAGCTGTGGCGCTTCCTCGTCGCCCTCAGCATCCGGCACGTCGGCCCCGTCGCCGCGCGCGCCCTCGCTCAGTGGTTCGGGTCGGTCGATGCGATCCGCGCGGCCTCGCGCGACGAGCTGGCGGGCGTCGAGGGCGTGGGCGGCATCATCGCCGACTCGCTCCGCGACTGGTTCGCGGTGGACTGGCATGTCGAGATCGTCGAGCGATGGCGGGCGGCCGGAGCCCAGCTGGCCACGCCCGGGCACCCGGGCCCCGGTGCCGTGTCATCCGGGGGCGGGGTGCTGGAGGGCCTGACCGTGGTCGCGACGGGAAGCCTCGAAGGGTACACGCGCGAGGGGGCGCAGGAGGCCATCATCAGAGCCGGCGGCAAGGCGGCATCCAGCGTGTCGAAGAAGACCGACTTCGTCGCAGCCGGCCCCGGCGCGGGCTCCAAGCTCGCCAAGGCCGAGGAGCTCGGTCTGCGCATCATCGACGCGGCGCAGTTCCATCTCCTCGTCACGCAGGGCCCCGGCGCCCTCGACGGCTAGGAGACGTGCGTGAGTGCGAGAAGGCGCTCACGCACCTGGCGTCGCAGCACCTTCCCGATGAGCGACTTCGGCAGCTCGTCGACGACGAAGATGCGTCGCGGCACCTTGTACGCCGTCAGGATGCCGCGCGCGTAGGAGCGCACCGCCTCGACGTCGATGTCGTCGCCGGGGGAGACGACGATCGCGGCCACGACCTCCTCGCCCGACCGCTCGTTCGGCAGTCCGACGACCGCGACGTCCTCGACCTGGGGGTGCTGGCGGAGCACGTTCTCGACTTCGGTCGGCGCGACGTTGAAGCCGCCGGTGATGATGAGCTCCTTGATGCGGTCCACGATCCGCACGAAGCCGGCGTCGTCGATCGTCACGATGTCACCGGTGCGGAACCACCCGTCGACGAAGACGTCGGCGGTCTCCTCGGGCTTGCCGAAGTAGCCGCCGAAGACCTGCGGGCCGCGGACGAGCAGCTCCCCGGGCTCTCCGGGCGCCACGTCGCGGGTCGGCTCGTCGGGGTCGACGACTCTGCACTCGGTGCCCGGAAGCGGCAGCCCCACCGAGCCGGGGACGCGGTTGTCGGCGACGGGATTGGCCATGAGCACGGGCGAGCACTCGCTCAGACCGTAGCCCTCGACGAGGTATCCGCCCGAGGCCTCCTCGAAGGGGACCACGAGCTCATGCGGGAGAGCCATGGCCCCCGAGATCGCGATGCGCGTGCCGGCGAGGGACACGCCCTTCTCACGCGCGGCCTTCAGCAGCCGGTCGGCGATGGGAGGGACCAGCGGCAGGAACGTCGCCGGATGCTTCTTGGTGACCTCGAGCACCATGTCGGGGTCGAACCGCGGGAAGAGCACGAGCCGGGCCCCCATCGACATCGCGAACGTCAGGCACAGCGTCAGCCCGTACGCATGGAACATCGGCAGCACGGCGTAGACGACGCACCCGTCGCCGCGCACGATCGAGGGCACCCACGCTCGCGCCTGTGCCGCATTCGACAGCAGGTTGCGATGCGTGAGGGAGGCGCCCTTGGGGGTCCCGGTCGTTCCGCTGGTGTACTGGATGAGCGCGAGATCGTCCGTCGCCGGCCGCGGGTGCGTTGCCGGGAGGGGAGCGGATCCCACCAGGTCCTCCCACGGCAGGGTTCCCGAGACGCGCTCGTGCAGCGCCTGTCGCGCCTGTCGCGCCTTCGCGAGCGGAAGCCGCAGGGCGGCGCGCGTGGTCAGCGGCATCGCCTTCGTCACATCCACCGATATGAGGCTGGCGACGGCGAGATCGGCCGGGAACTCCTGGACCGTCCGCACGACCTTCGTCCACACGATCGCGTGCCTCGCGCCGTGATCCTCGAACTGCTTGCGCAGCTCACGCGGCGTGTAGAGCGGGTTGTGCTCCACCACCACGGCGCCCAGCCGCAGGATCGCGTAGAAGGCGACGATGTGCTGAGGACAGTTCGGGAGCACGATGGCCACGCGATCGCCCGCGCGCACGCCCTGCGCGCGCAGGCCCGCAGCTGCCCGGTCGATCTGCTCCGACAGGCTCCGGTACGACGTCGTGCGACCGAAGAACTGCAGCGCGGGGGCCTCGGGATAATCCCGCGCCGACGCCTCGACGATGTCCACGAGGGAACCGGTCACCGGCTCCAGATCGGCCGGGACGCCTTCGGCGTAGCTGGCGATCCACGGGCGCGGCGGGTGGTAGGTCGTCACGCGCTCAGCCTACGCCCGCGCCCGGCGCGCCCCCGGCTGCGGCCGTGGGCGCTCGCCCTCCGCGAATAGAATGTCCGGGTGTCTGAAATCACCCCCGATCTCGTGCGCCATCTCGGTGTGCTCGCCCGGATCCGCCTGAGCGACGACGAGGTCCAGCGCCTCACCGGTCAGCTCGACGTGATCGTCGACAACATCGCGAAGGTCTCGGAGGTCGCCACGCCGGACGTCGCCGCCACGAGCCACCCGATCGCGATGCAGAACGTCTTCCGTCCCGACGTGGTCGGCGACATGCTGACGCCCGCGCAGGTGCTGCACAACGCGCCGGATGCCGCGGACGGGCGATTCCGGGTGACGGCCATCCTGGGCGAAGAGCAGTAAGGGGCGCACCGTGACCGATCTGACAAGGCTCAGCGCCGCCGCGCTCGCCGACAAGCTCGCCGCGGGCGAGGTCTCCAGCGTCGAGGCGACGCAGGCGCACCTGGACCGCATCGCCGCCGTGGACGGCGACATCCACGCGTTCCTCCACGTCAGCGACCACGCTCTCGATGTCGCCGGCGACATCGACCGTCGCCGCTCCTCCGGTGACGAGCTCGGCCCGCTCGCCGGTGTGCCGCTGGCCATCAAGGACGTCCTGGTCACCACCGACATGCCCTCCACGAGCGGATCGCGGATCCTCGAGGGCTTCATGTCGCCGTACGACGCCACGGTGGTCGCCAGGTCGCGCGCGGCCGGGCTGGTGCCCCTGGGCAAGACCAACATGGACGAGTTCGCCATGGGATCGTCCACCGAGCACTCGGCCTACGGGCCCACCCGCAACCCGTGGGATCTGGAGCGCATCCCGGGTGGCTCCGGCGGTGGCTCCGCCGCCGCCGTCGCGGCCTTCGAGGCGCCGCTGGCGCTGGGGTCGGACACCGGCGGGTCGATCCGCCAGCCCGCTCACGTGACCGGCACGGTCGGGGTGAAGCCGACGTACGGCGGCGTCAGCCGCTACGGCGCCATCGCCCTGGCGTCGTCGCTGGACCAGGTCGGCCCGGTGACCCGGACCGTCCTGGACGCGGGACTGCTGCACGACGTGATCGCCGGCCACGACCCGCACGACTCCACATCGCTCGACCGCGAGTGGCCCTCGTTCGCCGCCGCCGCACGGGAAGGTGCGACCGGCGAGATCCTCAAGGGGCTCAAGGTCGGCGTGATCGCCGAGCTGCCCGACAGCGGGTTCCAGGCCGGCGTATCGGAGTCCTTCCGTGCGGCGCTGGCGGCGATGGAGGCGCAGGGCGCCGAGATCGTCGAGGTGAGCGCGCCCCACTTCGAGTACGGCGTGGCCGCGTACTACCTCATCCTGCCGGCCGAGGCATCCAGCAATCTCGCGAAGTTCGACTCCGTGCGCTTCGGGCTGCGCGTGGACGTGCCGGGCGGAACCGTCGAGGACGTCATGGCGAAGACCCGCGACGCCGGCTTCGGCGACGAGGTCAAGCGGCGGATCATCCTCGGCACCTATGCGCTGTCGGCGGGATACTACGACGCCTACTACGGCTCTGCCCAGAAGGTGCGCACGCTCATCCAGCGCGACTTCGCCGACGCGTTCTCGCGCGTGGACGTCATCGCCACGCCCTCGGCGCCGACCACCGCGTTCCGGCTGGGCGAGAAGATCGACGACCCGCTGCAGATGTACTTGAACGACGTGACGACCATCCCGGCGAACCTCGCCGGAGTCCCGGGCATCTCGGTCCCCTCAGGGCTGGCGGCCGAGGACGGCCTGCCGGTGGGCATCCAGTTCCTGGCGCCCGCTCACGAGGACGCGCGACTGTACCGCGTCGGCGCGGCACTGGAGGCGCTGCTGGTCGACTCGTGGGGCGGGGCCCTGCTGGACCGCGCTCCCGCGCTGGGATCGACGCACGCACCGATCGGGGAGGGCCGCTGATGGCGAAGGACAAGCTGATGGACTTCGACAAGGCACTCGAACTGTACGAGCCCGTGCTCGGCTTCGAGGTCCACGTCGAGCTGAACACCCGGACGAAGATGTTCTCGGCCGCGGCCAACCCCGCCAACTCGGCCAACCACGGCGCGGAGCCGAACACCCTGGTCGCGCCCGTGGACATGGGCCTGCCGGGCGCACTGCCCGTGGTCAACGAGACCGCCGTGCGGTACTCCATCAGCCTCGGGCTCGCGCTGGGCTGTTCGATCGCGCCGTCGAGCCGGTTCGCGCGGAAGAACTACTTCTACCCCGACCTCGGCAAGAACTATCAGATCTCGCAGTACGACGAGCCGATCGCCTTCGAAGGGCGGATCGAGGTGGAGCTCGCCGACGGCACCATGTTCGAGGTGCCGATCGAGCGCGCCCACATGGAGGAGGACGCCGGCAAGCTGACCCACGTCGGCGGGTCGACCGGCCGCATCCACGGCGCGGAGTACTCGCTCGTCGACTACAACCGCGCGGGCGTGCCGCTTGTCGAGATCGTCACGAAGCCGATCGTCGGCGCCGAGCATCGGGCGCCCGAGCTGGCCAAGGCCTACGTGCAGACGATCCGCGACATCGTGCTCGCGCTGGGGATCTCCGACGCCCGCATGGAGCGCGGCAACCTGCGCTGCGACGCCAACGTCTCGCTGCGCCCGCGTGGCCAGGAGAAGCTCGGCACGCGTACGGAGACCAAGAACGTCAACTCCATGCGCTCCGTGGAGCGTGCCGTGCGGTACGAGATCCAGCGGCAGGCTGCGATCCTCGCCGCAGGCGGCACGATCACGCAGGAGACCCGTCACTGGCACGAGGACACGGGCACCACCTCGCCCGGTCGCCCCAAGTCGGATGCCGACGACTACCGGTACTTCCCGGAGCCGGACCTCCTGCCCGTCGCGCCGGCGCCCGAGCTCATCGAGCAGCTGCGCGCCGCGCTGCCCGAGCCGCCGGCCGCGCGCCGTCGCCGCCTGCAGAACGACTGGGGCTTCGCCGACATCGAGTTCCGGGGCGTCGTCAACGCCGGCCTCCTCGCCGAAGTCGAGGCGACGATCGCCGCGGGCGCGTCGCCGGCTGCCGCACGCAAGTGGTGGACCGGCGAGATCCTCCGCATCGCCAACGCCGAGGGCAAGGACGCGGCCGAACTGGTCGAGCCCGCCGCCGTGGCGGAGCTGCAGAAGCTCGTGGACGCCGGGACTCTCACCGACAAGCTCGCCCGCCAGGTGCTCGAGGGCATGGTGGCGGGGGAGGGGACGCCCCAGCAGATCGTGGACGCGCGGGGCCTCGCGGTCGTATCGGACGACGGTGCGCTCATCGCCGCGATCGACGATGCGCTGGCCTCCCAGCCGGACGTGCTGGAGAAGATCCGGGACGGCAAGGTCCAGGCGGCGGGAGCGATCATCGGCGCGGTGATGAAGGCCATGCGCGGACAGGCGGATGCCGCGCGGGTGCGTGAGCTCGTCCTCGAGCGCGCAGGCGGCGGCGGCGCGTAGCGCCGGCGGCGGCACGTCGCAGCCGCCGCGCCGCGTGTTGAGCGGGGTGTCGGCGGCAGCGGGAAGAATGGGAGCATGGGACGCGGCGACGGGACGGGGAGGCTCGTCTCGCCGGAGGACGCCGATGACACCGGCACCGGCATCCTGCACGTCGACATGGACGCCTTCTACGCGTCGGTGGAGGTCCTGGATGACCCCACCCTCAAAGGCAAGCCGCTCATCGTGGGCGGTTTCGAGGGACGCGGCGTCGTCTCCAGCGCGTCCTACGAGGCCCGGCGCTTCGGCGTGAGGTCGGCGATGTCGGTCGGGCAGGCCTTGCGCCTGTGTCCGACGGCCATCACCGTGCGCCCGAGGTTCGAGCGCTACCTGGAGCTGTCGGGGCACGTGATGCGGATCTTCCACGACTTCACCCCGCTGGTCGAGCCGCTGTCCATCGACGAGGCGTTCCTCGACGTCCGCGGTGCGCGGCGGCTGTGGGGCAGTCCGGGCACCATCGCACGACTGCTGCGTCAGCGGGTCCTCGACGAGACGGGTCTCACGTGCAGCGTCGGGGTGGCCGCCACCAAGCACGTCGCCAAGATGGCCTCGACGCAGAGCAAGCCGGACGGTCTGCTCATCGTCCCCGAAGCGGCCACCGCCGGCTATCTGGCGGGTCAGCCGGTCCGTGCGCTGTGGGGTGTCGGACCCAAGGCGTCGGAGGCACTGGAGGGACGCGGCATCCGCACCGTCGCCGACATCCTGCAGACACCGCGGTCCGTGCTCGAGCGCGCGCTCGGGCCGGCGATGGGCGATCGGGTATGGCACCTCGCCCGCGGGCTGGACGCACGGCGCGTCGACACCGAGCGGGTCGAGAAGAGCGTGGGGCACGAGGAGACGTTCTTCCAGGACATCGCCGACCCGGCGGTGCTGCGCTCGGAACTGAGGCGCCTGGCCGACCGGGTCGGCGCACGGCTGCGCAAGCACGGCTGGGAGGCGGCCACCATCTCGATCAAAGTCCGGTTCGCCGACTTCACCACCATCACGCGCTCTCAGACTCTTGCCGAGCCGACGGCGGTCGGGCAGCGCATCGGCGACGCCGCGCACGAACTCTTCGACGGCATCCAGGAGCGCATGCCCGTCCGCCTCGTCGGCGTGCGCGCCGAGAAGCTCAAGCCCGCCGGCTCCGCTGCGCTGACGCTGTGGGACGACGATGAGGAGTGGCGCCGGGTCGAAGGGGCCCTCGACGACGCCACGGCGCGCTTCGGCAGGGGAGCGGTCACGAGGGCGACGCTGCTCGGACGATCCCGTGGCGGCACGTCGCTGCCCTCCCACCCGCGCGCGGAGCGGCCACCCGAGCACTGATGCCGGCGCCGCCGCGGAAGTCCGGCTGTGCAGGTCCACGTCCGCCCGCTACCGTGGAGCCATGCCCAACATCGCACTGGAACTCGGCAGGCAGACGGCGTCGATCGGCGTCAGAAGCGTCTACGGCGAGCAGCAGGACATCGACGGCGTCCGGCTGATCCCCGTCGCGTTGGTCTGGACCGGCTTCGGCGGCGGTTCCGACGAGGCGGGCAACGGAGGCGGCGGGGGCGGCGGCTACGCGATCCCCGTCGGCGCCTACATCCGCAAGGGCGACGACGTGCGCTTCGAACCGAACCTCGTCGCGCTGCTCGCCGTCGCGGTGCCGTTCGTGCTCGTCGCAGGTCGCGCGCTCAGCCGTGTCATCCGCGCCCTCAAGAAGTAGCGTCGACCCGGTCGCCCTCTCGCTCGAGGCCGCGGCCGCGCGCCTGGCCTCCGCCGTGACCGAGGTGGCGGCATCCAATCCGGTGGTGCTCCTCGACGGTCGCAGCGGCGCGGGGAAGACATCGCTCGCACGCGCCCTGGTGGCGCGCTGGCCGCTCGCCGGACGCGTCCAGCTCGTCGCGCTGGACTCGCTCTACCCGGGGTGGGACGGACTGGAGGAAGGCGTCGCGCTGGCGCTCGAGCACATCCTGATCCCGCATGCACGCGGACTCATCGGCGTGTGGCAGCGGTGGGACTGGGAGGCGGTCGCGCCCGCGGAGGCGCACGCCGTGGACCCGTCACTCCCGCTGATCGTGGAGGGCGTGGGAATCCTCACTCCGGCGACCGCGAAGCTGGGCGACGTGAGGGTGTGGCTGGAGTCCCCGGCGGCGTCGCGCCGCCACCGTGCGCTCACCCGTGACGGCGACGCCTACCGGCCGCACTGGAATCGGTGGGCCCGTCAGGAGGAGGCGCACGTGGCCCGTCACGCGCCGACGAGCCTCGCGACCCACGTGTTCGACATCCCGTGAGACGGAGTCAGTCCTCGTCGTCCATCGCGGCGACCAGCCCATCCAGCCGGTAGCCCAGCCAGTCGTACACGCCGAAGCGCGGATCGTCGGAGTCATGGTCCTCGGGGCGTGCGATCCCCAGGCGCGTGGCCAGGACGAGGCGGATCGCCGCGAGCGTGCGCAGCCACGCCCGTGCTGTGGCGCCGTCGAGACGGATCGTGACCATCTCGAGCAGTGCCGGGTCGTCGGGGTCGTCGGAGATCGCCGCGGCCTCGCCGAGGGATGCCAGCACGATGCCGGCGTCCGAGCGGCGCCGTTCGAGGAGGTCCGCCTCGGTGAGCGCGCGGAACTCGCGGGCGGCGTCCGTGTCGTCGTAGCCCGGCGGCACGAGTCGCTCGATCGCGGGGTCGCCGCTGCGGACATCCGTCTCGCGGAGCAGGTCGTCGAACTGCGTGACGAGATCGGCGAGGTGCGCAGCCTCGAGCCGGGCCACCTCCATGATCACGGTGCGATCGCTCATCGCGGGGCCTGCCGCACCGTCGCCCAGAGGCCGTAGTCGTGCATCGCCTGAGCGTGCAGCTCCATGCGTTCGCGCGGGCCCTCTGCCACGACGGCCGAACCCTCGTTGTGGACCTTCAGCATGAGGCGCTCCGCCTCGGCCCTGGGGAACCCGAAGTACTCGCGGAACACATGCGTCACGTAGCTCATGAGGTTGACCGGGTCGTCCCAGACCACCGTCTGCCACGGGCGCTCGGGCTCGACGGCGTCGCCCGTGGCGACGTCCTCCTCGACGGCGGGGGTCACCAGCGGCGCCATCAAGCCCACCCCAGCTCGTGGAGGCGCTCGTCGTCGATGCCGTAGTAGTGCGCGATCTCGTGGACGAGCGTGGTGTGGATCTCGTCTCGCAGCGCCTTCTCGTCCGCGGACACGGCCAGATGCGCCTCGCGGTAGAGGATGATCCGGTCGGGGAGCTCCCCGACCCCGTAACGGTCGCGCTCGGTCAGTGCGTGTCCGTCATAGAGCCCGAGAAGGTCCAGACCGCCGTCGTCGGAGCGGTCCTCGACGACGAACACGACATTGTCCAGCCCCTCGACCATGTCGTCGGGGAGGGCGTCCAACTCGTCGACCACGAGTCGCTCGAAGGTCGCGGCATCCATCTCCATCATGATGCCTCGGCAGACGATCCGAGCGTCGCGCGCGAGGCGACGCGGATCGAAGTCTTGGGGTGAGTAACGGGACTTGAACCCGCGACCCCCTGGACCACAACCAGGTGCTCTACCAACTGAGCTATACCCACCATGTCTCCCGCTCGCGCGGGCAACCACACGATTCTCTCACACCTCAGGCGCAAACGACGAAACGACAGCCGCCGCAGCCGCGCGCGCGCCGTCGCTGGTCGGGCCGGGCTCGGGGACGAAGACCGCCTGCCGATAGTACGCGAGCTCACGGATCGACTCGAGGATGTCGGCGAGGGCCCGGTGGCCGCCGTCCTTCGCCGGCGCGTGGATGTAGGCGCGCGGGTACCAGCGGCGCGCGAGCTCCTTGATGCTCGAGACGTCGACGTTGCGATAGTGCAGCCATCGATCCACACGCGGCATGTACTTCGCGAGGAACATCCGGTCGGTTCCGATCGTGTTGCCGGCGAGCGGCGCCTTGCCTTCCAGCGGCACGAAGCGCTGGATGTACTCGAGCACCTGGAACTCGGCGTCGGCGAGGCTGACCCCGTGGGGGATCTCATCGAGCAGTCCGGACGTGCGATGCATGTTCGTCACGAACTCGCTCATGTTCTCGAGCGCCGACGCGTCGGGCCTGATGACGACGTGGAAGCCGGGGTCGAGGGGGCGCAGTTCGAAGTCCGTGACCACGACGGCGATCTCGACCAGCTCGTCGACCGCGAGGTCGAGGCCGGTCATCTCGCAATCGATCCAGACCAGACGATCGTTCTCGGACGCTCCCACCATGTCGTCCATACTATTGACGCCCCCCGACGGCGGGTGCGAGCCGCTCGGACCGGGGGATCGCGGTGGTCGATCCCGACGAGCCCCTCCGGGAGGATTCGAACCCCCGACCTGGCGGGTAGAAGCCGCTCGCTCTGTCCCCTGAGCTACGGAGGGAAGGGTGGGACCACCAGGCTACCGGGTCCCGGTGGGGCCGATCGACCTGGCGCGGGGGCCCGTTCGGGCGTACGGTCGGTGACGAGCCGTTCGAGAGGAGTTCAACGATGAGCACCATCCAGACGCACCATCCCCTGTGGGTCGCCTACGGCGCTGCCGGCGTCGTCGGCAGCATCCGGAAGACCGAGGCGGGCTACACGGTGACGATGGCCGGGGCGGATGCCGCCGCCGGCACGTACCCGACGATGGAGGTGGCGAAGAGCGCTCTGCACGCGCGGATGAAGCCGGGCAGCGACTGGCCGGAGTTCCGCGAGCACTGAGCGCGCGTCACGTCGCCCGCACCGGTCGCCGCCCTCGGGGCGCGCGGCTGGTGTCCAGCAGCGGAAGTGCGACGTGCACGAGCGGGCCGATGAGGACCGCGAACAGGACGGTTCCGATGCCGACGGTGCCTCCGAGGAGCCAGCCGATGACCAGGACCGAGACCTCGACGAGCGCTCGGCACGCCCAGATCGGCCAGCCCAGGCGAGCGTTCATGCCTGTCATGAGGCCGTCGCGGGGGCCGGGCCCGAAGCGCGCGCCGATGTAGAGGCCGGACGCCAGAGCCACCAGGACGATCCCGGCCAGGAGGACCGCGGCCTGGGCGACGAAGCCGTGGACGGGCGGCACCACCCACAACGTGGCCTGCATGCTCGTGCCGACGAGCAGGATGTTGGCGATCGTCCCGACGCCCGGCCGCTGGCGCAGCGGGATCCACAGCAGCAGCACCAGAAAGCCGAGGAGATTCGTGACCCAGCCGATGCCGATGCCGCTGTGGAGCGAGATCCCCTGCGCGAACACGGTCCAGGGATCGACGCCGAGACCGGCTTCGATCGTCAGCGCGCACCCGGCGCCATAGAGGAACAGACCGAGGAGCAACTGAACGATACGACGGGGCATAGGACCATCCAATCGCACGATTGGCTCGTACTGGACAGGCCAATTGCACTAGCCTGGCCCTCATGGATTCCCGTGTGTCGGCTCGGACCTTGGCCAACGCTCTGGGCGGATGGCGGACCAGAGAGCCGGCGTACGAGGCGCTGGCCGACGGCATCCGGCTGCTGTGCCTGGACAACAGGATCGCGCCGCGCACGTCTCTCCCTGCGGAGCGGGAGCTCGCCACGGCCCTCCAGGTCAGCCGCAGCACCGTCGCAGCGGCGTACCGGAGCCTCCGGGAGACAGGCCATATCCGGAGCCTGCGCGGATCCGGCAGCGTGACCCGCCCGCTCGGCAGCCGCGACCCCGGGCGCGCAGACCCCGGCGACGGCATGATCGACCTGCAGCAGGCGAGTCCGCCGGCATGGCCGGGGCTGGCGGGCGTGATCGCGGAGGTGGCGTCCGCGGCTCCGTCGCTGGTCGCACGCGTCGGCTACGACGTGCTCGGCCGACCCGAGCTGCGAGCCGCGATCGCGCGCCGCTACGAGCAGCGAGGGATCCCGACGACGCCCGACGAGGTGCTGGTCACCACCGGCGCCCAGAGCGCCATCCATCTCGTGTCGTCGGTCCTCCTCGGGCGCGGTGACCGGGTTCTCGCCGAGACTCCGACGTATCCGCACGCGGTCGATGCGCTCCGCCGGGCGGGTGCGCGACTGGTCGGCGTGCCGGTGAGCGTCGACGACGGCTGGGACCTGGAGCGAGCGGAGCAGGCGTTCGCAAGAACCCTGCCGGTGATGGCGTATCTCATGCCGGACTTCCAGAACCCGACCGGTCGCACGATGAGCCCTCACGAGCGCGACACGATCCTTCTCGCTGCCGAGCGCGCCGGGACGGTGGTCGTCCTGGACGAGACGACGGCGGACCTCGACATCGACCGCGGGCCGGTTCCCCCCGGATTCCAAGGCGGCGAACCGGGAAGCGTCGTGCGCATCGGCTCCCTCGGCAAGACGGTCTGGGGCGGTCTGCGCGTCGGATGGGTCCGCGCCGAGGGGGAGCTGATCCGCCGCCTCGTCGCCGCGCGCCCGGCGCACGACCTCGGAACGCCGGAGCTGGAGCAGGAGGTCGCCGCGCGGGTGCTCTCGGAACTCGACACGATCGTCGCGCAACGATCCACGCTGCTGCGGGCCGGCCGCGACGCCCTCGTGGACGCGCTCACGCTCCACCTTCCCCGGTGGCGCCTGCCGCAGGTGCACGGCGGCGTCGCCCTGTGGCTGGGGCTGCACGCGCCGCTGAGTTCGGCGCTCGTCATCGAGGCGCGCTCCCGGGGCGTGCTTCTGACGGCGGGTCCGCGGTTCTCCATCGACGGCGGCCATGACCGGCGTCTTCGCATACCCTTCACGGCACCCCCGGAGGAACTGACGCGTGCGGCCGAGGTGCTGGCGGAGGCGTGGGAGCAGGTGACGTCGGCGGCACCGATGGCGGTGGTCGATCCGGTGGGCGCCGTCGTCTGAGCCGCGTGAGCGGCGCCTCAGCGTGCGAAGCGGACGCAGTCGAGGGCGTCGGTCACGCTCCAGAACTCGCCCAGGTCGCGGAAGCTGCGCGAGGGTGGGTGGAACCGCCGCGCCCGGAACCTGACGCCCCCGGCCGCGGCGAGGGCCTGCAGGTGTCCGATCACGCGACCGCTGCGGTCCATGACACGCCACAGCGACGGCGCGGCGGGCGCGAGCCGGAGCGGCACGCCTGGTGGGACCGCCGGTGTCGGGATGTTCTCACGAGTGGTCACTGGCATGTCTTCTCCTCTCGATTCGAACCTATGTACGACCACCGACATCGGGACCGTCGCACCGCCTCCTCCCCAGGGCGTGCGCCGCTCCGGCTTTGCCCAGATCCGGCGCCACTCGGAGTTGTGCGTCGATTCGAGGAGAGGCTGGGTCCACCGCCGGCGTCGTGCGGGCACGCGGCGCCGGCGGGGCCGGAGAGGGTCTCCGGCCATCGAAAGGATGCGACATGAGCGACATGCGGGACACCATCACGATCACCGGCAACCTCGCCGCGGATCCCGAGCTGCGACGAACGCCCGGCGGTGTCGCGATCGCGACGTTCCGCGTCGGCAGCAAGCAGTGGCGCTATGACCGCACCGCGGGGACGTGGGTCGACGACGGCACCAACTGGTACACCGTCTCGGCGTTCCGCGCTCTCGCCGACCACGCGTTCGCGTCCCTGCGCAAAGGGGATCGCGTCCTGGTGTCGGGGCGGCTGCGACTGCGGGCCTGGGAGACCGAGACGAAGAGGGGCCTGGCGGTGGAGATCGACGCCGACGCCGTCGGACACGATCTGCGGTGGGGCACCACGACGTTCGTGAAGGATGACCGCCGTGCGCCGGGATCGGGACAGGAGGGCTCCTCCGGCGACTGGGCCGTCGAAAGCGCGGACGACTGGGCGGCGCCGGGCGTGGACACCGCCGGACTGGGTTCTCCCGGCGGCGTGCGAAGCGGTGCGGCGACCGAACCGAAGTCCCTCTCCGACGCGCCGTCGGCGGCGCACGCGCCCGGCGGGCCGTCGACCCGTGAGCTCGTGACAGCCGACGCGGAGACGCCGTTCTGACGGTGGGCCGGCTCCGGGCGCGCTCTAGACTCTCACCGTGCCCCGACGACACGACGTTCGCGCGGACCCGCCCACTCGGGTGCTTCCGCGGTGGAAGGCGCTGATCGCCGCGACGCTGCCCCTGTTCGTCCTGGCCGGATGCGCGGCCGAACCGTCGGGGCCGCCGGCGGCACCGACGACGCAGGTCTCGCCGTCCCCGGGGACGACCCAGACGCCCGCTGCCGCGCCCACCATCGTTCCCGACGGCTCCGCCGCCGACAACCTGCCGGTGTTCGCGGATGTCACCGCGCGCGTATGGGCATCCGAGCAGCGCGTATCCGGGCGCGCGTACATCGACGCGCTCGCCTCCGCCGGCTTCGACAAGGGGGCCATGCAGGTCACCGATGACACCTCGACGGTCGGCAATCCGGCCGAGAGCATCCAGTTCTCGGTGCAGTGGGGCGACCAGTGCCTGGTGGGCCAGGTGGGCCCTGCCACGGGAGAGCCGGTCACGGCCATCGTCGCGGCGCTTGCGGAGGGCGGGTGCTTGATCGGCCAGACCCGGCCGATCGACTGGTGACCACGGCGCCGGCCGGGGACGGCCTCGGCCGTCCGGCCGGTAGGCTGGGACGTTGACGTCTGTAGCGCAAGGAGAGCAGAAACCCGCATGGCTGAGTACATCTACCAGATGGTCCGCGCCCGCAAGGCGGTCGGTGAGAAGCTGATCCTCGACGACGTCACGATGGCGTTCCTGCCCGGAGCGAAGATCGGCATGGTCGGGCCCAACGGCGCCGGCAAGTCGACGATCCTCAAGATCATGGCCGGCCTCGATCAGCCTTCCAACGGCGAGGCGAAGCTGAGCCCTGGATTCTCGGTCGGCATCCTCATGCAGGAGCCGGAGCTCGACGAGTCCAAGACGGTGCTGGAGAACATCCAGGAGGGCATCGCGATCAAGGCCAAGGTCGACCGTTTCAACGAGATCTCGGGCCTGATGTCCGACCCGGACGCCGACTTCGACGCGCTCCTGGCCGAGATGGGGACGCTCCAGGAGGAGATCGACGCCGCGGACGCATGGGACCTCGACTCCCAGCTCGAGCAGGCGATGGACGCGCTGCGCACGCCTCCCGGTGACGCCTCCGTGCAGAACCTCTCGGGAGGCGAGAAGCGCCGGGTCGCGCTCACCAAGCTGCTGCTGCAGAAGCCGGACCTGCTGCTGCTGGACGAGCCCACGAACCACCTCGACGCCGAGAGCGTGCTGTGGCTGGAGCAGCACCTGCAGAAGTACCCCGGCGCCGTGATCGCGATCACCCACGACCGCTACTTCCTCGACAACGTCGCCGAGTGGATCGCCGAGGTCGATCGCGGGCGGCTCATCGGGTACGAGGGCAACTACTCGACCTACCTCGAGAAGAAGGCCGAGCGTCTGGAGGTGCAGGGCAAGAAGGACGCCAAGCTCGCCAAGCGCCTCGCGGAGGAGCTCGACTGGGTGCGCTCGAACGCCAAGGGCCGCCAGGCCAAGTCCAAGGCCCGCCTGGCTCGCTACGAGGAGATGGCGGCGGAGGCCGAGCGCACCCGCAAGCTCGACTTCGAGGAGATCCAGATCCCCCCGGGGCCGCGCCTGGGCAGCGTCGTGATCGAGGCGAAGAACCTTCAGAAGGGCTTCGACGGTCGCTCCCTCATCGACGGGCTCAGCTTCAGCCTCCCGCCGAACGGCATCGTCGGTGTGATCGGCCCCAACGGCGTGGGCAAGACCACGCTCTTCAAGACGATCGTGGGGCTCGAGCCGCTGGACGGCGGCGCCCTGAAGATCGGTGAGACCGTCAAGATCAGCTACGTCGACCAGTCGCGCGCCAACATCGACCCCAACAAGACCCTGTGGGAGGTCGTCTCCGACGGCCTCGACATCATCACGGTCGGAAAGACCGAGATCCCGTCCCGCGCGTACGTCTCGAAGTTCGGCTTCAAGGGCCCGGACCAGCAGAAGAAGGCCGGTGTCCTCTCGGGCGGCGAGCGCAACCGGCTGAATCTCGCGCTCACGCTGAAGGAAGGCGGCAACCTGCTGCTGCTGGACGAGCCGACGAACGACCTGGACGTCGAGACGCTGCAGTCACTCGAGAACGCCCTGCTGGAGTTCCCCGGATGCGCGGTGGTCATCACCCACGACCGGTGGTTCCTCGACCGCATCGCGACGCACATCCTCGCCTACGAGGGCACCGAGGAGGACCCCGACGCGTGGTACTGGTTCGAGGGGAACTTCGAGGCCTACGAGGAGAACAAGGTGGCGCGCCTGGGGCCGGACGCAGCGAAGCCCCACCGCTCGACGTACCGCAAGCTCACCCGTGACTGAGGCGCGGGAGGCGGCCGGCCCTGGCGGCGGCCGCCTCCACATCCCGATCCACCTGCGCTGGGGCGACCTCGACGCCTTCAATCACGTCAACAACACCGCGATGCTCAAGCTCCTCGAGGAGGCGCGCGTCCGCGCGTTCTGGACCCCGGAGGCAGGAGAGCAGGCCCCGCCCACTGCGGTGCTCGAGTCGAGCATCTTCAGCGGCGTCCTGACCCTCATCGCGCGCCAGGAGATCGAGTACCTCGCGCCCGTGCCGTACCAGCGGCATCCGCTGGACGTGCAGATGTGGTTCGGCAAGCTGGGCGGCTCGAGCATCGAGGTCTGCTACGAAATCATGAGCCCGCGTGAGACCGCCGGCGAGACGGGGCAGACGCTGTACGCGCGCGCGACGACAGTGGTGGTGAAGGTGGATGCCGGAAGCGGCCGCCCGCTGCGACTCACGTCCGAGGAGCGTGCGGCGTGGGAGCCGTTCCTCGGGGAGCCGATCCTCTACGCGCACCGGCGCTGAGTCGCGTCAGTCCCGGAGATCGTCGGCGTCGGGAACCCGCACCATGATCTCCTGGGCGACGCTGGCCAGCAGCAGCCCGTCGACGGAGTAGATCCGACCGGTCGCGAGGCCCCTGCCGCCGCGGGCGCTCGGGGACTCCTGGACGTAGAGCATCCACTCGTCGACCCGGCCGAACCGGTGCCACCACATCGCATGGTCCAGGCTGGCGACCTTCAACCCCGGAGTCTGCCACGCCACACCGTGCGCGCGCAGGATCGACTCCTGGATCGTGAGGTCGCTGAGGTACGCCAGGGCGGCCCGGTGGATCCCCGGCTCGTCGGGGATCGCGCGCCGCACCCGCATCCACACCGCCTGGCGAGGCTCCCGACGGCCCTCGACCGTGGTGTAGATGGGCGAGGGAATGTGGCGGAGGTCCACGGGTCGATCGGTGAACAGCCGCTTGGACATGGGGTGCAGGCCGTGCAGATGCGCCTCCACATCGGGAAGCTCGTCAGGAGCCGGCACATCGTCGGGCATCGGCTGGGCGTGCTCGAGACCGGGAGCCTCGTCCTGGAACGACGCGATCATCGAGAAGATCGGCACGCCGCCCTGGAAGGCCTGCGTGCGACGCGTCGAGAAGGAGCGGCCGTCGTGGATGCGGTCGACCGCGAACGTGATGCCCTGTGTCGAGTCGCCCGGCCGGAGGAAGTAGCCGTGCATCGAGTGCACGATGCGGTCGTCCGGAATGGTGCGCGCCGCCGCCACGATCGACTGCGCGAGCACCTGACCGCCGTACACCCGCCCGAGCGGCATCGACTGCGACACCCCGGTGAAGATGTCCTCGGTGGTCCGCGCATCCGACCCGCTGAGGTCGAGCACCGACAGCATCGAGGCGACGGGGTCCTCGTCCGCGCGGACGTCCTCCACGGCGCTCCTTCCCGGGGCCGGCGTCCGCACGAGCTCCCGCTTGGTAGCTTAGGGGGCGATGACTCCGCGTCTGCTGCTCGCCGATGCCGCCACTGCCGCCGACGCGCTCACGTTCGCCGGCCGGGCCGCACGCTTCACCAGCGAGGGCGTGCGCCTTCAGGCGGGCGGGGGAGTGCTCGTCATGACGGCGGCGCCGCTGGCGCCGCGTGGCTTGGGCGATGCCACTCCCACGGTCCTCGCCCTGCGCACCCTCGCCGTCGATCCCGAGCTGGTCTGCGACCTCGTCGTCGAGCCGGACGCCCTCGCCGCCGCCGCTGACGACGACTCCGCGCTCGAGCTGCCGGCCACCGCCCTCTCCCCGGCCTGGGCGGGCGTCGCGCCGCCGCGGGGCGGCTGGCAGGAGCGCGGAGGCATCGAGGCATCCACGCTCGCGGCGAAGGCCCAGGCGGGCATCGCGAAGGTCGCCCGCACGGTCCCCGTCGACGCCGGCGAGGACGCGGTGCGCGCCGTCCGCGCCGCTGTGTGGGGGGAGCCGGACCCCGAGCTGGGCGATCTCCCGCTCGGCACGGCGTTCGCGGCGCTGTCACTCGGGTTCATCAGCGGTGCCGAGACGGCGCGGGTGCTGGGCAACGGCGCGTGGACGCGCGTGAGCCTGCGTCGCGGGCACGTGCTCGTCCGGGGTCCCCTGGTGTCGGGCCTCACACCCGTGCGACGCACCGGGCCGCCGAGCGCCTGAGGTCAGACCGCCGTCGCCGCGGCGCGTCCCGCGACCCGGCCCGTGAAGAGGCATCCGCCCAGGAAGGTGCCCTCGAGCGCCCGGTAGCCGTGGACACCACCGCCGCCGAAGCCGCTGGCCTCACCGGCCGCGTACAGACCGGGGACCGGCTCGCCGGCGCTGCTGAGCGCCCGGCCGGACAGATCGGTCTCGATGCCGCCGAGGGACTTCCGGGTGAGCACGTGGAGCTTCACGGCGATGAGCGGACCGGCACCGGGGCCGAGGATCCGATGCGGGGTCGCGGTCCGGATGAGACGGTCGCCGCGGAACGCCCTCGCCGAGCGCAGCATGGCGATCTGCGCGTCCTTGGTGAACGGGTTCTCGATCTCCCGGTCGCGGGCCTCGACCTCGATGCGGACCCGGTCCGGGTTCAGCGCCTCCCCGCCCGGTAGCGCGCGCATACCCGCGATCAGATCGTCGAGGGTGTCACGGACGACGAAGTCGTCGCCACGGTCGAGGAATGCCTGGACGGGACCGGCGGCGCCCTTGCCCAGGCGCGATCTCGCGAGCAGTCGGACGTCCTTCCCCGTCAGGTCGGGGTTCTGCTCGCTGCCCGAGAGGGTGAACTCCTTCTCGACGATCTTCTGCGACAGCAGGAACCACGAGTGGTCGTAGCCCGTCCCACGCAAGTGCGCGAGGGTTCCCAACGTGTCGAAACCCGGGAAGAGCGGCACCGGCAGACGCGTGCCGGTCGCGTCCAGCCACAGCGAGGACGGCCCCGGAAGGATGCGGATGCCATGGTTCGGCCACACCGGGTCCCAGTTGCGGATCCCCTCGACGTAGTGCCACATGCGGTCGCCGTTGATGAGGCGCGCGCCCGCAGACGCAGCCGCCGTCTGCATCGAGCCGTCCACGTAGGCCGGCACACCGGCGACCATCGTCGCGGGCGGTGTGCCGAGCCGGTCGGGCCACCACCGCCGCACCATGTCGTGGTTGCCGCCGATGCCGCCGGACGCCACGACCGTCGCGCCGGCGGTGATCGCGAACGTCCCGACCGCCTCACGGCTCGAGGGGACGCCGCGCGCAGCCCCGGACGGGGCGAGGATGTCGCCTTCGGCGCCGGTGACGACACCGCCGGCCGTCGTGAGCGCCGTCACGCGGTGCCGGGGCAGGACCGCGACGCGACGGTCGTGTTCGGCCGCCTCCACTGTCGACTGGAACGCCGCGACCAGTTCAGGGCCGGTGCCCCACGTGATGTGGAAGCGGGGAACGGAGTTGCCGGGACCGGTCGCGGTGTAGCCGCCGCGCTCTGCCCACCCCACGATGGGGAAGAAGCCGAGCCCCTTCTGTCGCAGCCAGGACCGCTTCTCGTGATGCGCGAACTGCAGGTAGGCCTCTGCCCAGCGGCGCGGCCAGCGGTCGTCCTCGCGGTCGAAGCCGGCGGTGCCGAACCAGTCCTGCCGTGCCAGCTCCAGTGAGTCAGAGATCCCCAGCCGCCGCTGCTCGGGGGAGTCGACGAAGAACAGGCCGCCGAAGGACCACCATGCCTGGCCGCCGAGATTCGATCGGGGCTCCTGGTCGACGATGATGACGCGCTTGCCGGCGGCGACGGCCTCGGAGGCGGCGACGAGCCCTGCCAGCCCCCACCCGATGATGAGCACATCGGTGCTGTGCGTGTCGGATGCGGGCATGTCGACTCCTTCGTCGGCAGGATCGGTGTCAGTGGGACGAGCCTGGGTCGGTCGGCGGGGGTGCGGTCAGCGGAAGGGATGTCGTCGCGCGGCCGTGGGCAGCCGGTCCGATCCCGGTCGGCTCGAAGGTGTTCACCATGGCGAAGGCGGCCCGCTGCAGATAGTCCCACAGCGTCGCCTCCTGCAGCGGAGGCAGCTGCAGCTCGTCGACGGCGACGCGCATGTGGGCGAGCCAGCGGTCGCGCGCGTCCGGGTTGACGTGGAAGGCGGCGTGACGCATCCGCAGACGCGGATGACCCCGCTCCTGACTGTACGTGCCCGGTCCGCCCCAGTACTGCTCCAGGAACAGCGTCAACCGCTGCCTGGCGGGCCCGAAGTCCTCCTCGGGGTACATCGCGCGCAGCACGTCGTCCTCGGCGACGCCCCGGTAGAAGGCATCGACGAGGCGCACGAACGTCTCGTGGCCGCCGACCTCCTCGTAGAAGCTCAGAGGCGTGGCATCGGTCATGACGGGTCCTTCGGGGTCTGCGGTGCGCTGTCCGAGGGGGTGGACGCGGCGTCCTTCCTCCCCGCGCGCTTCAGGCGCCAGGTCGGGCGCTCGGGAGCGGGCGGCACGGGGGTGGGCCTGGTCCGCGGCGGGTTCGCACCGCGCACCCGATGCGCCCCCTCGATGCCCGTGGGCATGACGGTCGTGAGCGCGGGAAGCGCCACGCCGAGCTCGTCGATGGTCTTCTTCAGGCGCATGCGCAGTTCGCGCGCCACGTCGTCCTTCGCGTTGGCCCGCGTCTTCATCACCAGGCGGATCACCAGCGCCTCGCCGGTGATCGACTCCAGGCCCCAGACCTCCGGCTGCTCCAGGATGCGCGTGCGCCACTTCGGGTCCTTCGCCAGCCCCTTGGCGGTCGCCAGCAGCGCCTTCTCGACCTCCTCGATGTCGGCATCCAGGCCGACCGACAGGTCGATGATGACGCGCGACCAGCCCTGCGACAGGTTGCCGATGCGCGTGATCTCGCCGTTGCGCACGTACCAGAGGGTCCCGTTCACGTCGCGGACGTGGGTGACGCGCACGCTGACGAACTCCACGATGCCGGTCGCCAGGCCGAGGTCGACGACATCGCCGATGCCCACCTGGTCCTCGGCGACGATGAAGATGCCGTTGAGCACGTCCTTCACGATGTTCTGCGCGCCAAAGCCGAGGCCCGCGCCCACGGCGGCGGTGAGCAGCGTCAGCGACCCGAGTGCCGACGGCGCGATGACGTTGATGATCAGCAGAAGCGCGATCACCACGATGGTGACGTTGACGATGTTGTGCAGGATCGACCCGAGCGTGCGGGTGCGCTGCACCAGCCGGACCGAGGCCAGCGGCGATCGCTCGATCGCCTGGGTGTCCTCCGCCTTCGCCTTCGACTTGGCACCGGTGACGATGCGATTCACGACGCGGCGGATGACGCCCGTGAGAATCCAGCCGAGGATGAGGGCACCGACGATGATCGCCGCGATCGTGAGCAGCTT
>JAPSKH010000042.1 GCA_031177765.1 Microbacterium sp.
GGGACGTACCGCGTGAGGAAGATCCCGACGAGTCCGAGGGCGGCCACCAGCAGCGGCAATGGCGTGAAGTTCTCGGTGTAGAACAGCGCGATGATGCTCAGCGCCCCGATGTCGTCGACGACGGCGAGAGCGAGGAGGAAGACGCGGAGGCGACCCGACGCCCGCGGCCCGACCAACGCGAGCGCCCCCACGAGGAACGCGGTGTCGGTGGAGATCACGACACCCCATGCGTGCTCATGACCGGACCCGTTCGCCACGAGGAGGAACAGCAGGGCGGGAAGAAGCAGACCCGCCACGGCGGCGAGGACCGGGATCATCGCCCGCGACCAGCTCGTCAGCTCGCCGATCGCGAACTCTCGGCGCACCTCCAGCCCGACGGTGAAGAAGAAGATCGCCATGAGCGCGTCGTTGACGAGCGCGTGGAGCGTGAACTCGAGCCGGATGTCCCCCACCCCGATGGACAGATGGGTCTCCCAGAAGTCGTGGTACGAGCCGAACGAGATGTTGGCCCAGACGATCGCGGCTGCTGTGGCCAGCAGCAGAAGAAGGGCACCCGTCCGCGCTTCCCCGACATTGCGGATCCTCTCCGCGATGGACGGGCGGCGCCGAGGCCCGGGCCGTTCGGGCTCGGGCGATCGCCCGATCGTCGTGAGCTGCGTCATCGGTCCTCGTCGTCGCTCGAGATCTGAGGGGCACCGGCGAGATCCCGGCGCACCGCGACCAGTATCCTGCGGTCCGATCCCGTCCGGTAGCGCGAATGAGGACCATCGGGGCCGGTGTGGTAGGTTCGGCGCATGTCCGCGCGACTTCACTGGTGGCTCACCGCATAGGCGGTGGGTTCGCGCGACCACGACCGCCTCCGGGCGGTCTTCTTTTTCGTAGGGCGACCGCCCCCACGACGAAAGAGTTGAATGACCGGGCCTGCCCACTCCCCCGCTCCCGATGTCCCCCACCTGGCCGATCTGGCCGGTCGAGGCATCCCCTTCGCCCTCATCGCCCGCGACGGCGTCACCGTGGAGGTGCTCACCGGCGACGTGGTCGACGTCGACCTGCTCGGTGACATCCCGCTCGCGGATGCGTCGGGAAGGCCTCGTGAAGTGCTGGCGCTGGTCCCGTTCCGTCAGGTTCGCGAGCGCGGCTTCGCGTGCCACGATGACGGGGCGCCGCTGCGGTGCCTCGTGGTGGAGCGGCATGTCGCCATGGCGCGGGATGAGGCGCTGGCCCAGCTGCCGACCGAGACAGTGCCGCTCGAGGATGCGGGCTTCGACATCTCGGACGAGGACTACGCCGAGATCGTGCGCCGCGTCATCGCGGACGAGATCGGTCGCGGCGAAGGGGCGAACTTCGTCATCCGGCGGGACTTCACCGCCGGCGTGCCCACGGATGCCGCCACGGCGGCGCTGACGTGGTTCCGGGCGCTCCTGGAGCACGAGCGCGGTGCGTACTGGACCTTCGCCATCGTCACGCCCGGGCACGTCGCTGTCGGGGCGAGCCCGGAGGCGCATGTGAGCGCGCGGGACGGCGTCGTGACGATGAATCCCATCTCGGGAACCTTCCGTCACCCGGAAGGCGGCGCGACGGCAGAGACCCTCAGCCGCTTCCTGGAGTCGACGAAGGAGACCGAGGAGCTCTTCATGGTCGTCGACGAGGAGCTGAAGATGATGAGCGCGGTCTGCGCGGACGGCGGCCGCATCACCGGACCGCATCTGAAGGAGATGTCGCGCCTGACGCACACGGAGTACGTGCTGCGGGGCCGGAGCCGCATGGATCCGCGCGACATCCTCCGCGAGACGATGTTCGCGCCGACGGTGACGGGATCGCCCATGCAGAACGCGTGCTCGGTCATCACGCGGCACGAGCGGACCCCGCGCGGCTATTACTCCGGCGTCGCGGCGCTGTTCACGCCGCGCCCGGCAGCCGCATCCGGCGCCGCCCCGACGGACGAGCCGACCCACGACCTCGACGCTCCGATCCTCATCCGCACCGCGTACCTGGTCGACGGCCGGCTGCGTGTGCCCGTGGGTGCCACCCTCGTGCGCCACTCCGACCCGTACGGCGAGGTCGGAGAGACGCACGGCAAGGCGGCCGGCGTTCTCGGAGCGATCGGGGCGGTGCCGCGCGACGCCGCGGCCGAGGTCGCCGCCGCACAGATCGACGAGGACGCGCCCGCACCCACGCCCCGGCGACTGGCCGACGACCCGGCCATCGCGACGCTGCTCGCGTCACGGAACGCGCGACTGGCGGACTTCTGGCTGAACCCGCAGGGCGGTGACGCCGACGGGCCCTTCTCCGGCCGTGCGGCGCTGGTCGTCGACGCCGAGGACCGCTTCACGACGATGCTGGCCCACCAGCTCCGCCACCTCGGCCTGGACGTCGAGATCGCCGCGTGGGACGACGTGACCGACGATCGGATCGACGGGGCCGAACTGCTGGTGTCGGGCCCCGGTCCGGGTGACCCGCGCGATGCCTCCTCGCCGCGCATGCGGCGCATGCGGGACGTCGTGGCGCGCCGCCGCTCCTCAGGCCGGCCGCTCCTGGCGGTCTGCCTCAGCCACCAGATCCTCGCGGATTCTCTCGGCATCGAGCTCGCGCCGCTCGCGGCACCGCACCAGGGTGTGCAGAAGACCGTCGACGTGTTCGGCGCACCGGCCTCGATCGGCTTCTACAACACCTTCACGGCGCGGGTCGCCCGGGCCACCGATCGTCTCGGCGAGGCCGAGGTCGCGGCGGATCCGACCACCGGGGACGTGTACGCGCTTCGCGGCCCCGGCTACGCCTCGGTGCAGGGCCACCTGGAGTCGATCCTGTCGCGCGACGGCATGATCACCTTGCAGCGTCTGGTCGAGCACGCGCTCACGCCGGTCGACGCCTGAGAGCCTCGCGGCTCAGCGACCGATACGGCGCTCGAGCAGGCGACGCTCCGCCTCATTCGCGGTGAGCTCGAGCGCACGAAGGTCGGCGGCCATCGCCTCGTCGGTGCGTCCGACACCGCGCAGCAGGTGTGCGCGTACGGCGTGCCACAGGTGGGACCGGCCGAGCGACGCCTCGAGAGCCTCCACCTCCGCGAGCGCGACGGCCGCACCGCCGACGCGCTCGAGCGCGACAGCGCGGTTCAGCCGCACCACCGGTGAGGAGTCGTACCCGAGCAGCAGGTCGTAGAGGACCAGCACCTGGGGCCAGTCGGTGTCCGCCGACCGCTTCGCGTCGGCGTGGCACGCCGCGATCGCCGCATGGAGCTGCCATCTTCCCGGCCGGCGAAGGCGGGCCGCCCGATCGAGTTCGGAACGCGCCCGCGCGATGAGCGCACCGTCCCAGCGCGCCCGGTCCTGATCCTCCAGCAGCACCAGCTCGCCGTCGACGGCGCGAGCGGATTCGCGTGCCCGGTGGAACAGCAGCAGCGAGAGCAGGCCGTGCGTTTCCGGCTCACGCGGCAGCGCGGCGGCGATCACCTGCGCGAGCCAGAGCGCGTCCTCGGCCAGATCGCGATCGGCCGCCGCGTCCCCGCCGGAGACGAAATGCGCCTGACTGTACATCACCGACACGACGGCGAGCACGATATCGAGGCGCCCGGCGCGTTCTGCACCCTCCGGGATCCGCAGCGGGATCCCCGCGGCTCCGATCTTGCGTTTCGCACGGACGATCCGCTGCGCCGTCGCCTGCTCCGTGCTGAACGTCGCTCGCGCGATCTGCGCGGTCGTCAGCCCGCACACGGCGCGCAGCGTGAGGGCCAGCTGCGCATCCGCCGACAGCGCCGGATGGCAGCAGCCGAACAGCAGCGGGAGGCGATCGTCCGCGTCGGGATCCGGCTCGTGCGTCACCGTGGTCGCCCAGGCCCCCAGAAGGGCGAGCTTCTCCCGGTAGCGCCTGTCGCGGCGCAGGCGATCGAGGGCGTTGTGGCGCGCGGCCTGCGTCAGCCACGCGCCGGGCTTGGGCGGGATGCCTCGCAGCCGCCATTCCCGCAGCGCCTCCTCGACCGCCGCCGCGACCGCCTCCTCTGCGACATCGAGGTCCCCCAGCGACGAGGCGAGGGTGGCGACGATCCGTCCCGATTCCTCGCGGACCACGCGCGCCAGGAGGAGATCGGATGCCGCGGCCCCGCCAGGGCCGGCCGCGGCATCCGTTCCGGTCACTGCTCGAACTGGCTGTAGTCGGTGACCATGGGCCGGATCTCCACCGCCGACCCCGGCAGCTCCAGCGACGGCCAGGTCTTGACCAGCGCGATCGCCGCATCCATGTCGGGGACGTCGATGATGCTGAACCCGCCGATCACCTCCTTGGCCTCCGAGAACGGGCCGTCGACGACGACCGCGCCGTTCTCGCTGTGCTTGACCGTCGTCGCGGTCTCGACGGGCTGCAGCTCCGCCCCGCCGTCGGCGATCTGGCCGTCATGCTCCTGGAACCACTGGTAGATGCGCGCGTAATCCTCCTGCATCCGCTCGGGCGGCACCTGCGCATCCAGTTCCGGGTTGCTCGTGAACATCAGCACGTACTTCACGGTCTTGTCCTTCCGTCAGTGGAACCGTTTCATCCCCACAGCGAACGGACAAGGCCGATCTCGACACGACCGCCGAGAAAAGTCAGAACAGGCTGACCGGATTGATGATGTCCGCGAGGATCAGCACCGCGCCCATCGCGACCAGCGCCACCACGACGATGAACGTCACGGGCACGAGCTTCGTGGCATCCACCGGCTTGGGCGGCGGCCGGCGGAAGAGCTTCGCCCACGCCCGCTTGAGCCCGTCCCACAGCGCCACCGCGACGTGACCGCCATCCAGCGGCAGAAGCGGCACGAGGTTGAACACGAACAGGGCGATGTTCAGCGAGGCCAGCAGCGACAGGAAGCCTGCGACGCGGTTGAGGATCGGGGCGTCCGTGGCGGCGACCTCACCCGAGAGCCGACCGGCACCGACGATGCTCAGCGGTCCGTTCGGGTCGCGCTCCTCCCCGGTGATGAGCGTCGCGGCGGTGTCCCACACCTTGACGGGAAGCTGCCAGATGATCCCGGCCACCGCGCCGACGTTCTCGACCGCGGCGCGCGGCGCCTCCCAGATGGGCTGGCGGACGTACTCCACCGTCGGCCTGATCCCGACGAACCCGATCTCATCGCCCGCGGCGGCGGCGGCGGTCGCGTCGATCGCCGCCGGAACGACGGTGATCGTGCGCTCCTGGCCGTCGCGCTCGATCAGGAGCGACAGCTCCTCACCCGGTGCGCCCTGGATGATGGCGGATGCCTCGGCGAAGTCGGCGACCGCCTGCCCGTCGATCGAGAGGATCGTGTCGCCGGCCTGGATTCCGGCCTGCTCGGCGGGTGGCGCGGGGTCGCCGGGCGCGCACTCGGTGGATGCCGTCGCCGGCGCGCACTCCGACAGGGCGGACACGGTGGTCGTGGCCGTCTGGATGCCGATGCCGGTCAGCAGGATCGCGAACAGCACGATGGCGAGCAGGAGGTTCATGAAGGGGCCGCCGAGCATCACGACGACCCGCTTCCAGACCGGAAGCCGGTAGAACACGCGATCGTCGCCGCCGATGAGGGTCTCCTCGTTGGCGGCGCGCGCATCCTGCACCATCGTCGCGAAGAAGCCGCCGCCGGCCCGGCCGGTCCGACCGTTCGGCGTCTGCGTCTGTCGAACGGTCGGCGGGTACATGCCGGCCATCGAGATGTAGCCGCCGAGCGGGATCGCTTTGACGCCGTACTCTGTCTCGCCGAAGCGTCGCGACCACAGGGTCGGCCCGAAGCCGATCATGTACTGGCCGACCCGCACGCCGAACTTCTTCGCCGGCCACAGGTGTCCCAGCTCGTGAAGCGCGATCGACACCGCCAGGCCCACGACCATGAGCACCACGCCGATGACGAATGCGAGAGCTTCCACACGCTCACGGTACCCGCGCCGGGCTTTGAGTTGGCCGAGACACCGGGAGGCGGGCCCGGCGCGCGTGGAATAGGCTCGGCGACGGAGGAACCGTGACCGCACGCCACCTGCGCGCCCTGCGAGGGGTCGCCGCTGCGTCGGTCGCGACGATCCTCGCAGCGACGGCTCACACGCTCGCCGGCGGAGGGGCACCCGCGCCCGCCCTGGTCGTGGCGGTCGCAACACTGGCGTCACCGTTCGCCGTCGCTCTCGTCGGCCGCCGCGTGCGTCTGTGGCGCGTGGCGGGCGCCGTGCTGGTCAGCCAGCTGCTCTTCCACACCGCCTTCGCGATCACCGCAGGCGCCGACCCGGCGACGATCCACGGCGCGCACGCGCATCACGTGCCGCTCACGGTCGGCGCCGACGCCGGCCTGGTGATCCCCGACGCGGCCATGGCGCTCGCGCACATCCTCGCCGCAGCGGGCACGGTGGTCGCGCTGTTCGGCGGCGAGCGGATGCTGCAGGCCCTCGGACGAGGCATCCGCTCGCTGTTCGCGCGCACCCGCGGGGTCGCGACGCTGCCGATCGTCCACCGGGTCCCCGCCGCCCCGGCGCGACTCTCCCCGGCGCCCCGCGTCGTTCTGTCGGATCTGTCCCGACGCGGCCCGCCCGCCTTCGTCTGAGCGGCCGTTCGCGGTCGCAGCGCCGGCACCCTCGGAGCGCCGGCTTCTCCGCACGCCGCGCGCGCGGCGCTGTCGCGCGCGCATCTCGACGAAGGAATCCCATGAACATCACCACATCCGCCCGCTCCCGCCGCACCGCCGCCCTCGGCATCGCCGGCGGCCTCGCCCTCGTGATCGGTGCGCCGCTGGCCGCATCGGCGCACGTCCATGTCGACCCCGGCACCGTGTCGGCCGGCGCGACGGAGACGCTCACGTTCTCGTTCTCGCACGGATGCGACGGCTCCCCCACGACCGCCCTCGTGATCGACATCCCCGACGGCGTCGGCAACGCCACCCCCGTCGTCCAGGGAGGATGGACGATCGCCCGCGAGACCGGGGGCGACGGCATCCCGACCCGGATCACCTACACGGCCGCCACGCCGGTCGAGGATCACCTGAAGGCCACCGTCTCGATGGACGTGCTCTTCGACGAATCCGCCGCCGACACGACGCTCGCCTTTCCGGTGACGCAGCTCTGCGAGACCGGCGAGACCGCCTGGACGCAGGTCGCGGGCGACGGCGAGGACCCGCACGACCTGGATGCGCCGGCCCCGGTCGTGGCCGTGGGCGCCGCGGCCGAGGAAGACGATCACGGAACCGCCACCCACGAGGCCGGAGCGTCCGACGCCGCCGACGCCGCCGACGCGGCCGGAACGGCGACGGACGCCGGAGCCGGCGCCGATCCGGTCGCGCGGTGGCTCGCCGGCGGCGCACTCGCCGCCGGGCTCGCCGCCCTCCTCGTGGCGCTCCTGCGCGGACGCGCACGTCGCTCCTGACCGGCGCGACCGATCTCGCCGAACCCAGTGAGCGGCGGGCCAGGGTGAGCATCGCCCCGGCCCGTCGCCTCTCTCACGACGGCTCGCCCGGCGACCGCACCGCGGTCGCCGGGCGAGCGGTCGGCACGCGGGCGGGTGAGAAGATGGAGAGCCATGTCGACTGACGCGCCCTCCAACCTGCCCCCCGTGCTCCGCCCGGACGCGCCGCCCACCCACTTCCTCGCGGACCTCGCGGCGCGCTTCGCGATCGACGTGCGCGGCGATGTGGCCGGGGCGACGCTCACCGGGATCACCCTGGCCACCGCGGACCTCCGACCGGGTGACGTCTTCGTCGCGGTCAAGGGCGTGAACCGGCACGGCGCGGAATTCGCCGGCGCCGCGGCGGAGAAGGGCGCCGTCGCGGTGATCACGGACGCCGAAGGTGCCGACGCGGCTGCGGCGAGCGGACTGCCGGTGATCCTCGTCGACGACCCGCGGGCCTCACTGGGCGAGCTGTCGGCATGGGTGTACGGCACCGGTCGCGACGACGACCTGCCGCTGCTGTTCGGCACGACCGGGACCAACGGCAAGACGAGCGTCTCGCACCTGCTGGAGGGGATCCTCGGGCAGCTCGGCGTCACGACGGGACTGTCCTCGACCGCCGAGCGTCACATCGCCGGTCAGGTGATCGTCTCGCGGCTGACGACCCCCGAGGCGTACGAGATGCATGCGCTCCTGGCGCTCATGCGCGAGCGGGGCGTGGAGGCGGTCGCGGTCGAAGTCAGCGCCCAGGCGCTGAGCCGGCGTCGTGTCGACGGCATCGTGTTCGACGTGGCCGGCTTCACCAACCTCACGCACGACCACCTCGACGACTACGCCGACATGCGCGAGTACTTCGAGGCGAAGATGCCGCTGTTCCGTCCCGACCGCGCGCGCCGCGGTGTCGTGTGCATCGACTCCGAGCCCGGCGCCGAGGTGGTCGCCCGCAGCGGCATCCCGACCGTGACGGTCGGCACGCCGGCCCTCGCCTCGGACCCCGCTGCGGCTGCGGCGGCCGACTGGGTCGTCGACATCCTCGACGAGATGCAGATCGGCACGCGGTTCCGCCTCACCGCCCGCGACGGCCGGTCGCTCACGACCCTCGTCCCCGTGATCGGACGCCACATGGCAGCGAACGCGGGCCTCGCGATCGTGATGATCCTCGAGGGCGGCTACCCCTGGGAACGCCTGACCGCCGCGCTGGACGGGCGGCGGATCGAGGCCTACCTCCCCGGACGCACCGAGCTCGTCTCGGGCGAGACCGGCCCCGCCGTCTACGTCGACTTCGGCCACTCCCCCGACGCCTTCGAGAAGACCCTCGCCGCTGTCCGGCGCGTCACGCCGGGCAAGGTGGTGATGCTCTTCGGCGCCGACGGTGACCGCGACGCCACGAAGCGGCATGACATGGGACGCACCGCCGTCGAAGGCAGCGACGTCCTCATCGTGACCGACCACCATCCGCGGCACGAGGATCCCGACGCCATCCGTGCGACGCTCCTCGAGGGAGCGCGGCGCGCACGCCCCGACGCCGAGATCCACGAGTACTCGCCGCCCGAGCGCGCCATCATCGAGGCGGTCGCCCTCGTCGGCGACGGTGACGCCATCCTGTGGGCGGGACCCGGGCACCAGGACTACCGCGACATCCGCGGCGTGCGCACGCCGTACTCGGCACGAGAGCTCGCGCGACGGGCCCTGCGCGACGCGGGGTGGCCGGTGCCCGAGCCGCATTGGCCGGTCCCGTACCCGGCGGACCACACGCCGGCATCCGATCCGCTGCGGCCCGCCTACCCCGAGGCCTGACCGCGCGCACCGGCGCCTGGACCGGGGTCAGCCGGAGGCGGCGATCGCGCGGTCGGCGGCAGCGCGCGCCCACCGCTCGGCTTCGCCGAGCGACTCCCGCGTGAGATCCCGCGGAGCGTCGTGCTCGTCGACGATGCGCTGCACGATGTCGAGGATCCCGGTGAAGGTCAGCCGGCCCTCGTGGAAGGCATCCACCGCCTGCTCGTTCGCGGCGTTGAAGACCGCCGGATACGTCGCCCCTGCGGCGCCGACGCGCTTGGCGAGCCGGACGGCGGGGAAGGCCTCCTCGTCGAGCGGCTCGAACGTCCACGAGGTCGCGGTCGTCCAGTCCAGCGGTCGACCCACCCCCGCGACACGATGCGGCCAGGCCAGTCCCAGCGAGATCGGCAGTCGCATGTCGGGCGGCGACGCCTGCGCGATCGTGGACCCGTCGACGAACTCGACCATGGAGTGGACGATCGACTGAGGGTGCACGACGACGTCGATGTCGTCGTACGGCACACCGAACAGCAGGTGCGCCTCGATCACCTCGAGACCCTTGTTGACCAGCGTCGCCGAGTTCGTCGTGACGACACGTCCCATGTCCCAGGTCGGGTGCGCGAGAGCCTCGGCCGGTGTCACGCCCGCGAGCGACTCGCGACTGCGGCCTCGGAACGGACCGCCGGATGCCGTCAGCACGAGCCGGCGCACCTCGGCGCTCCCACCCGCGCGCAGCGCCTGCGCGATCGCGGAGTGCTCCGAGTCGACGGGGACGATCTGCCCGGGCCGGGCGAGGGCTGTCACGAGGTCGCCGCCGACGATGAGCGACTCCTTGTTGGCCAGCGCCAGCGTGCGCCCCGACTCCAGCGCCGCCAGCGTCGGCCCGAGCCCCACCGAGCCGGTGATGCCGTTGAGCACCACGTCGGCCTCGACGTCGCGGACCAGCTGCTCGGCCTCGGCCGCGCCCAGCGCGGTCTGCTCGACCCCGAACTCGTCAGCCTGCGCCCCGAGGGCGTCGCGATCGGAGCCCGCAGCGAGCCCCACGACCTCGAAGCGCTGCGGGTTCGCGCGGATCACATCGAGGGCTTGAGTGCCGATCGAGCCGGTGGAGCCGAGGATGAGGACGCGCCGCACCGGTTCAGCCGAGAGGCTCACTGCTCGGTGGCCGCCGTCCCGAGGATGTCGATCACGAACACGAGCGTCTGCCCGGCCAGTTCGCTGCCCGACGAACCGGCCTCACCGTACGCGCATGCGGGCGACATCGACACCAGGACCTGCGATCCGACCTTCTGGCCTTCCAGCGCACGCTTGAAGCCGACCACCACGCCGTCGGTCGGGAACTCCGTGGCCTCGCCGCGGTCGTAGCTGGAGTCGAACACCGTGCCGTCGGCCCACGTGACGCCCTCGTAGTTCACCTCGACGGTGTCACCGGCTCCGACCTCCTCGCCGTCACCCTCCTCGAGCACCTCGACACGCACGCCGGACGGCGGCTCGACCGAGGGAACGGTGATCGTGGGGTTGTCGTCGCTGAACGCGACGGTCGGCACGTCGGACTCGAACGGCTCGACCGCGCACCATTCGCTCTCGGGCGTGGCCGACACGACGTCGACGACGTACACCTGCGCGGCGCTGGAATCGGTGGCGGGAAGCGCGGCGACGACCCGCGTGCCGGGCGTGGCGCAGCCGACGAGCTCACCGAGCGGCGAGACCGAGGAGATCTGCTGGGGCTGCATCGCGGTGTCGTACCCGAGGGTGCCGAGCACCTCGCCCGTGCTGGCATCCAGCGCGGTCAGCGACAGCGTCACGTAGTCGCCGTTCTCGATCGGCGCGCCGTCGCCTTCGGTGACCACCGTCCGCTCCACAGCGGTGACCTCCAGCGGCGCGGTGAAGGTGACCGAGGGCTGTGTGTTGAACTCGCCCTCGACGGTCACGGCATCGGAGGCGGCACCGGCCGGCGCGGCGGCCTCGCAGAGGTTGGCCGCGGGCTCGGCCGTCGGGGACTCTGTCGTCGCGGGGTCGGGCGAGCCGGAGCATCCGGCGAGCAGAAGCGCCGATGCGGCGGCCAGGGACAGGGCGACGAGCGGACGAGTGCGCACGAAAAGAACCTCGAGTCGTGTGGGGGCGGACTCCCCATCTTTCCGCATGTTTCCTCCGTCCGTGCTGGGAAAGCACTATGCCGTCGACGGAATGGAAGCCGGAGTACCCTCGACGGGTGACTTCCGACCTGGTTCCCGACGCCGCCGCCGAGGAAGCGCAGACCGTCCCGGTCCGTTCGATGGGCGCCACCTACGCGCTGGGTCGCTTCGTCGTCGCCCCGCTCGCGCGGCTGGTGTACCGGCCGCACGTGGAGGGCCGCGACAACGTGCCGCGCACCGGTCCGGTGATCTTCGCCAGCAACCACCTGTCGTTCATCGACTCCGTCGCCATCCCGGTGGCCTCCCCGCGTCCCGTGCACTTCCTCGCCAAGTCGAGCTATTTCGAGGGAAGAGGGGTGGGCGGCTGGCTGTCGAAGGAGTTCTTCACCGCCATCGGCGCCGTCCCCGTGCGCCGCGGCGCCGGGCAGGCGGCACTGGACGCCCTGGACCAGCAGCGGGCGCTCCTGGACGACGGCAAAGCCGTCGCGCTGTATCCCGAGGGCACGCGCTCGCTCGACGGACGCCTCTACAAGGGCCGCACCGGCGTCGCCTTCCTCGCCCTGGAGACGGGCGCGCCGGTGGTCCCCGTCGGGCTCATCGGCACCGATCGCGTCATGCCGGTCGGCGCGAGGTTCCCGTCGTTGGATCAGCGG
>JAPSKH010000016.1 GCA_031177765.1 Microbacterium sp.
CCGGACCCGGAAAGGAGCACGATGGCCGTCTTCTCCGTCGACAGTGACGCGGTGCTGGCCAGCACCGCGGCCGTGCGGGGCACGATCGACCGGCTGCAGGCCGAGTCCAACGCGATGCTCGCGCAGCTGACACAGCTGCAGGGCTCGTGGACCGGATCCGCCTCCGTCGCCTTCCATACGGTCGTGGACCAGTGGCGGGCGACTCAGCGACAGGTCGAGGACTCGCTCGCCGGGATCAATGCGGCCCTCTCTGCCGCGGCACAGCAGTACGCCGACACGGAGCTGGCCGCGGCGAGCCTGTTCCGCTGACGCCGCACAGACGCCGATGGGCCCCTCCCGGAGGAGGGGCCCATCGGTGCAGTCGGTCGACCTGTGTGGGCTGGATCAGAAGTCCATGCCGCCCGTGGGGTCGGCCGGAGCGGCGGCAGCCTTCTCCGGCTTGTCGGCGACGACGGCCTCCGTGGTGAGGAAGAGGCCGGCGATCGACGCGGCGTTCTGCAGCGCCGAGCGCGTCACCTTCGCCGGGTCGATGATGCCCTGAGCGAAGAGGTCGCCGTACTCGCCGGTCGCCGCGTTGAGGCCGTGGCCGGCCGGGAGCTCCGCGACCTTGTTCGCCACGACACCCGGCTCGAGACCGGCGTTGAGGGCGATCTGCTTCAGCGGAGCCTCGATCGCGACCTTGACGATGTTCGCACCGGTCGCCTCGTCGCCCGAGAGCTCGAGCGACTCGAAGGCCTTCTTGCCCGACTGGATGAGCGCGACGCCACCACCGGGGACGATGCCCTCCTCGACGGCCGCCTTCGCGTTGCGGACGGCGTCCTCGATGCGGTGCTTGCGCTCCTTCAGCTCGACCTCGGTGGCCGCGCCCGCCTTGATGACGGCCACGCCGCCGGCGAGCTTGGCGAGGCGCTCCTGGAGCTTCTCGCGGTCGTAGTCGCTGTCGGTGTTCTCGATCTCGCGGCGGATCTGGGTCACGCGGCCCTCGATCTGCGCCGTGTCGCCGGCACCCTCGACGATCGTGGTCTCGTCCTTGGTGACGATGACCTTGCGCGCACGGCCGAGCAGGTCGAGGGTGGCGTTCTCGAGCTTGAGACCGACCTCCTCGGTGATGACCTGGCCGCCGGTGAGGATCGCGATGTCCTGCAGCTGCGCCTTGCGGCGGTCGCCGAAGCCGGGGGCCTTGACGGCGACCGACTTGAAGATGCCGCGGATCTTGTTGAGCACCAGGGTGGCCAGCGCCTCACCCTCGACGTCCTCGGCGATGATGACGAGCTCCTTGCCGTCCTGGATCACCTTGTCGACGATGGGCAGAAGGTCCTTGATGTTCGAGATCTTCTGGTTCGCGATCAGGATGTACGGGTCCTCGAAGACCGCCTCCTGGCGCTCCGGGTCCGTGACGAAGTAGGGGTTGATGTAGCCCTTGTCGAAGCGCATGCCCTCGGTGAGCTCGAGCTCGGTGCCGAAGGTCTGCGACTCCTCGACCGTGACGACGCCCTCCTTGCCGACCTTGTCGATGGCCTCGGCGATGAGCTGGCCGATCTCGGCGTCAGCGGCCGAGATCGACGCGGTGGCGGCGATCTGGTCCTTCGACTCGACCTCCTTGGCGCCGGCGAGCAGCTCCGAGGTGATGGCCGCGACGGCCTTCTCGATGCCGCGCTTGAGCGAGATGGGGTCGGCGCCGGCCGCGACGTTGCGCAGGCCCTCGCGCACGAGCGCCTGAGCGAGGACGGTCGCCGTGGTGGTGCCGTCACCGGCGACGTCGTCGGTCTTCTTGGCGACCTCCTTGACGAGCTCCGCGCCGATCTTCTCGTACGGGTCGTCGAGCTCGATCTCCTTGGCGATCGAGACACCGTCGTTCGTGATCGTGGGGGCGCCCCACTTCTTCTCGAGCACGACGTTGCGACCGCGCGGGCCGAGGGTCACCTTGACGGCGTCGGCCAGCGTGTTGAGGCCACGCTCGAGACCGCGGCGGGCCTCCTCGTCGAAAGCGATGATCTTTGCCATGTGTGTGTCGTCCCTCCGGAACGTTGGCTTTGGGTGTTAGCACTCAACAATAGCGAGTGCTAAATCATTCTGGCACTCGCACCTACCGAGTGCAAGCCACGGGGACGGACGCCGAAACGCACGGAAACGGGATGCCTCGCGGCATCCCGTTTCTTCGATCCGGCTCAGGCGACGACGCGCACCGACTCCGCCTGCGGGCCCTTCTGACCCGCGCCGACGGTGAACTCCACGGCCTGTCCTTCTTCGAGGACGCGGAAACCGGTCATGTCGATGTTCGAGTAGTGGACGAAGACGTCCTGGCCGTCGGCGCCGGTGATGAAACCGAAGCCCTTCTCGGCGTTGAACCACTTGACGGTGCCCTGGGTCATGCGAAATCTCCTGTTGCCGGCGGTACTGGGCTTCATCGTATGCACCGGCCGCGGCGCGTTCCCGGGTTTTCGTCACTTGTTGACGCGCGGGAACACAACTGTTTACCCGGCGGAAACACTCACGCCGGGCGGCCCCTCGGGACGGGTCAGGGAGTGGGAGCCGGCGTCTGCCCGGCGGCGGTGCGGTCCAGCCCGATGACGACGGTCAGCTGCCGGGCATCGGGCTGCGCCGGCTGGTAGGCGTCGCTCTGCTCGATCGCCGCTCCGCCGATCACGCCGGCCAGGCCCGCGGCCGCGCCCTCGTCCTCGGGGTCGAGGTAGAACACCGTCGTGGTCGGGAAGTCCTCGGATCCCGCCTCGCCCGCAGTCACGGTGTCGGCGAGCCAGCCGGCGGAGACGATGTCATCCTTCGTCTGCGTGGCCAGGCCCTGCTCGGGCGTGGCGTTGAGGACGAGCACGTGGTACGAGGTGTCGACCACGGGAGTGACCTGCGGCACCGGGGTCTGCGTCGCGGTCGGCTCGGGACCCAGTTCGATGCGGCCGGAGGCCAGCAGCGTGCCGAAGATGCCGACCGCGATCAGCACCACCGTCGCGAGCGCGGCCCACAGCAGCACGACCCAGCCGCGCATGCGCGGATTCTCCGCTCGATGTGCGCCGACTCGGTCTGCGTCCGGGAGGTCGTCGAAGCGATCCCGCGGGAAGGTCGAACTCGGCACCCGACGATGCTACCGGGCCGGACCGGAGGAACCGTGCGCGTGTCAGCGCGCGTCGGCGGCGCGGCTGAGCCGCTCCTTGAGCCGCTCGTCCCGCAGCCGCCGCAGGCGTTTGACCAGCATCGGGTCGTGCGCCTGCGCCTCGGCCGTGTCGATCAGCCGACCGAGCAGCTGGTAGTAGCGCGCCGGCGAGATGCCCAGTTCCGCGCGGATCGCCTCCTCCTTGGCGCCCGCGTGCCGGCGCCATTCCGCCTCGAAATCGAGGATGGCGCGGTCGCGGTCACTGAGGGGCACGCGGTTACGTTAGCCCGCGGCATCCGATCCGCCGGCGCGCCACTCCACGAACCCGCCGAGTGGATCCACGGCGGCCAGCGGCACGCCGTCGCGACCGAGCACGAACCCGCTCCACACGTCGGGGTCCACAGGAGGCCGCCACGCGTCGTGCAGCCCGGGCGGGTCGATGGAGATCCAGACCGCGTCCAGTTCGCGAAGCGTCCGCAGGAGGCGATCCCGGCCGGCGCGGGGAATGTGCGGGAGGACGCCGGGCGTCGTGACGACGAGGGTCGCGCCGGCCGGCGCGCGCTCGATCAGCGCGAGCAGGACCTCGGGGTCGGTGGCGTCGCCGGGAACGAGCAGCGGCGGATCGGTCGCGGCGATGTCGAGGGCGGCTTCGATGCGCTGAGCCCGGCCCTCCTCGCCCGGCCACACCAGCGCGGTGAGGAAGCGGCGGTCGGCGGCATCCCGCGCGTCCAGGGGGCTCAGGTCGACGCTCGCCCGCCACACCACGTCGGGCATCCTCAGCGGAGGATCGCCGGTCACGGTGCATTCCAGCAGCACCGGCGAGGCCCCGCCGGGCGGATCCAGCGCCACGACGTCGCCCGCGTCGGTCGGGCGGAACCGGTACGAGTAGCGGTCCGGGTAGAGGCACAGACCCGCGCTGGCCCCGATCTCCAGCAGAGCGACCGGCCCGTCGAGGGTCGCCAGCGCCGGCAGCAGCGCCGCGCAGCGCTGCGGCTCGTTCGTCTGGACGCTGCGCACCGAGACCTCCGCCACGGCGTCGTCGGCATGTGCTCGCAGCCATGTCGCCCACGATGCGAAGTCGCGCTCCGGGGCGCCGAGCATGCGGGTGACGGCGAAGACGAGCGGCGGCTGTCGCCGGGTCTCGGGGATGCGGGCGATGATCGCCGCGATCTCCTCGTCGGCTGCGACGCCGGCCGCCCATCCCGCGTACAGCTCGGAGCGTCCTGGCGCCTCGTCACGGGCGAACCGCGCGTAGCGCTCCGCGACGGCGACCACATCCGTTCCCACTCCGCCATCCTCACGCACCGGAGCCGCTCACGGGGAACGCCCAGCGCGGACGGAGCGGCCCGTCCAGCGCTGAGGTTGAATGGAGGGGAACGAGGAGGATTCATGACCTACGCCGTCGACAAGAGCGAGGAGCAGTGGCGAGCCGAGCTGACGCCGGAGCAGTACGCGGTGCTGCGGCAGGCCGGGACGGAGCGCCCGTGGACCGGTGAGCTGCTGGACGAGCAGCGTGCCGGGCTGTACACGTGTGCGGCGTGCGGCGCGGAGCTGTTCCGCAGCGGCACGAAGTTCGACTCGCACTGCGGATGGCCGAGCTTCTACGAGTCGGTCCGCCCCGAGGCGGTCGAGCTGCTGGAGGACCGCAGCCACGGGATGGTGCGCACCGAGGTGCGCTGCGCCACCTGCGGCTCCCACCTCGGGCACGTCTTCCCCGACGGCTTCGGCACCCCGACCGGCGACCGCTACTGCATGAACTCGATCTCCCTCGGCTTCACGCCCGAGGAGAGTGCGTGACCGTTCCCACGCTTCCTCCCCGGCGCGTGGGACCGGCATTGGAGGCGATGCGCGCTCGGCGCTCCTGGTCCAAGGTGACCGGCGAGGCGCCGACGCACGCGGAGCTGGTGCGACTCGTGTCCGCGGCCGCCCGCGTCGCCGACCACTCGTCGCTCCAGCCGTGGCGGCTGATCGAGCTGCGCGGCGACGACCGCGAGCGCCTCGGCCGGGCCATCAACAAGGCGCTCGGCGAGAAGGGCTCCTCGTCCAAGCCGCTGCGCGCGCCGCTGCTCATCGCCATCGTCGCCTGCTACCGCAAGAGCGACAAGGTGCCGAAGTGGGAGCAGGAGGCCGTCGCCGCGGGGGTCGGCCATGCGCTCAGCCTGCTGCTGGATGAGGCCGGGTGGGGGGTCATGTGGCGCACCGGCCACTACACGCGATCCAAGCCCGTCGCCAAGGCGCACGGCCTGGCGAAGAACGAGAAGCTGCTGGGCTGGCTCTACGTCGGCGGCAAGCCGGAGTCGTCGCGGCCCGAGCGCCGCAAGGACGTCGACGGCCGCGCCTTCCTGTCCCGGATGCCGCAGCCCACGGGGGCCTGAGCACTCAGCGGCGTCGCCGGCGGCTCCACGGCACCACTGCCACGACGACCGACGCCATCGCGACGGCCACCATGGCCAGCTGCTGCGCGAGCCCCGGCGACGCCGGCGCGGGCCACACGAGGTCCAGGACGAGCGAGGTCACCAGCTGGCCGACCACGGTGCCCAGGCCGAGCAGCAGCACGCCGGTGTACTGCACGATCGCGGCCGCCATGAAGATGTAGACGACGCCCATGGCGCCCCCCAGATAGAGCCAGGGATCCGGAGGGAATGCCGCCGGCGGGCGCGTGACCGACACATGGATGAGCGCGGCGACCGTGAGCAGGATCGTCCCCCCGGTGAAGTTCACGAGCGTCGCTGTGAGCGGCGTGCCCACCCGCTGGCGCAGTCTGCCGTTGGTGGCCTGCTGCCACGCGATGCCCATGCCGGCGAAGAACGGCAGCACGAGCATCCACAGCGGCACCTCGGAGAGCCCGTCGCCGACCAGCGCGAGGCCCACGGCGGCCAGTGACAGCGCTCCTCCGGCCAGTCGTGGTCCCGTCACCGCCACCACACCCGCGGGCCCGAAGCCGACGCGGTCCAGCAGCAGCCCGTTGACCGTCTGACCTGCGACGATGCCGACGGTGAACAGGGATACCCCGATGACGCCGACGGCCAGCCCCTGTGTGGCGACCGTGAAGGCGCCCGCGGCGCCGCCTGCCAGCATCCACCACGGGATGTCGCGCTCGCGCAGCGCCGCGACGAGCCGGGCGAATCCGGCGCGTCCCGACGGCAGGAGTGCCGACAGCACGATCAGCAGCACCAGTCCCGACCCGAACGAGACGACGGCGGCGACGAAGCCGTTCTCCAGGCGCACCCCGAGGGTGCCGTTGATGCGCGCCTGGATCGCGGTGAGCATGCCGATGGTCGCGGCCGAACCGAGGGCGACGGCGGCGGACATGCGGCGTTCGGTCACTCGTCCCATGATGCCGTCATCCGGCACGAGGCGACGCATGGCGACGTCCGGTTTACGCTGGAGCGTGGCCGTCTCCGCTCGCACCCGCACGCTGCTCGCCTGGCTTCCGGCGGCCGTGCTCACCGTCATCATCGCGGGTGTCGTCGTGGCGTCGATGGCGATCCAGCAGTCGTGGTGGACGCAGGAGCAGCCTGCGGCATCCGCGGATCAGAAGGCTGCCGACGGATCGACGATGCTCACGGACGCCGGCTTCGACTACGTCAATGTCGAGGGCATCGTGCGCGTGCGCGTCGGCGAGGGCGGACTGCCGGCCACAGAGCTCGGGCTCCCTGCCGACGGCGACAAGTCCGCGGAGTTCCGCCGTCCCGTGCGTGCGATCATCGCCGCCGGTGAAGACGTGTTCGTGCTGGACGACATCGCGAGCCTCACAGCGGCGTCCCGGGACGGCCGGCTCATCGCCGTCACGCTGCGGCCCGACGTCGTCCGCGGCTGGCCGGGAGCCGTGGCCTACCTGCGGGGCCTGTCCGCGGAGTTCGGATGGGATGCCTCGCAGCTGGACCGACTGGGCGACGATCTGGCGGAATTCAACCGCGCGGGCGACGGGACGACCTTCACCGCCACCATCGGGCCGTCGGACGGCACGGCGCAGATCAGCGGCACGCTCACGTTCGACCGCGAGACCGGCGCCACGCCCGTGGAGATCACCTTCGCGCCGGCGGCGTGACGAGCTGATGGATGCTCAGCGGTAGGCGGCCTCGTAATGGACGTCGCCCGCCTCGAAGAAGGCGTAGCGGATGCCCTTGACCAGCCTGACCTCGTAGTCGACCGGCGCTCCGTCCGCCGTGAGCGAGGTGAGCGTCAGGCCCCCCGATTCCAGAGGCAGCATGCCTTGCAGCAGACCCCGCACGCGCGCGTCCACCCGCACGTCGAAGGACATGTCGCCCGCTCCCGTCTGGACGACGCTGTCGAAGCGCGAGGCCTCGCGCCCCTCGGTGAACTCGAGCAGCTGCTGCGCGGAGACCATCGGCACATCCAGACGCAGCGCCGCCTCCATGAGCGTGCGGTCGAAGTCGTCGCTGAAGTCGAAGTGCGTTCCGAACGCGCCGTAGTATCCGCGATCATCCCGCGCGGCGGCGATGAGCCCTTCGATGGCCACCGCTGATCCGAGCCACGTCTCGTTGACCAGATGCGACTCCTGCTGGAAGACGTTCAGCATCCGGCCGTCGACGTCGCTGAACCGCATGGGCAGTGCCGAGCCGGTGAGGTACCCGGGTTCCTCTCCGACCCAGTCGGGCGGCCAGTGGTAGTAGTTCATGTCGAGGCGCATGCCCCATCGCTCCTGCTCCGCCGGCAGACTCAGCCAGTCGCTGTAGGCGATGCAATGCAGTCGGTGACCGGTCTGGGGCGGAAGCGCGGGGAATCGCCGGCGGAAGTCCAGGACCGAGGCGACGAACGCCGCATCGAGCGACGCTTCGGTCCAGTCGCGGCAGTCGGTGGTGACGTGCACGCCGATATCGAACCCCGCATCGGCGTAGCTCCTGGCGTCGTCGGCGGCCAACGGCGTCGACGGGTACAGCCACGTCGTCGCGCGAGGGCACTCCCACGCATCCACGTCGCATCCTGGGTCGGAGGCGGCGAGCATCCGGTCGAAGAACCGTGCGGAGCCGTCCCACGTCCCGTGGTCATCCGCGGTCATGACCAGTGCGGCCTCCTCACCGTGAGGCAGGTACCAGAACCGGGGCAGCGGCGAGGTGTCCGCGTGCAGTCCGATGAGCACGTTGCTCAGCAGCCGCATCTGCTCGTCTGCTTGGGGGATGCCGATCTTCGAGAGGTCCAGATAGTCGGCCTCTCCGTCGGACCCCATGAAGAGATCGTTCGCACGGATGGGCGCGAGAGCGTCGTTCTCCTCCCCCGCCCTCGCCGGATCCCCCTGCCGCGTGTACATCACCGAGGTGGCGAGGTCGTAGCTGAAGGCGGCGATCCGGCCGCCCGCGGTGCCCACTTCGGTCAGCGTCACGGCGGGCAGCGCGCCGGGGCCCTGCGGGTCGGCGGTCAGCGCGGCGACGATGCGGCTCGTCGGTGCGGCCTCGTACACGAGCGCGTCCCCGTGGAACTGCATCGGGCCGGCGGTGATCCCGGCGCCGGGCGGCTGGGACGTGTCGATCGCGAGATAGGCATCGGCGAGCGTCTCGCCGGTCGCCGTCAGTCCGGCCAGCTGCGACAACGGGCCCTGCGGCTTCATCGCGATCAGATCCCCGCCGCCTCGGACCCACGACTCCAGGGCGGCGACGTGGGGTCCTGTCGCGCTGCCGGCGCCGAGAAGGACGACGGCATGGCCGGCGAGCGCGTCATCGGTCACCTGCTCGGGCGTGACCGTGTCGAAGCCGGTGAAACCCTCGGCGCGAAGGATCTCGGCCAGGTAGGCGTCGCGCGTCTGCTCGCGTGCCACCAGCAGGATGCTGCCGCCCAGTCCCTGCGCGGGATCCGGCGCGGGCGGCACGGTGAACGACCACGCGTCCACGACGGCGTCCTCGGAGGACCGCGTCTGCACCTGCACCGCGTACTGTCCGACGGGAAGCGGCGCGTCGGGCGTGAACGACACCGTTCCGCCGTCCTGGGTGCTGCGTCCGGCGATGACGTCACCGTCCTGCAGGACCGCGATGGTGAACTCCTGCCGGGGGCTCAGCCGCCCGATGTCCAACCGGGCGTGGATCCCGGTGCCGGCGGGAACGGTCGCGGAATCGGGAGCCGGGTGCCGGGCCACGACGTGGGCGTGCGCACCGCCTGCGGCGATCGCGAGAAGGGCGGAGGCCCCCGCCACGGCCAGACACATGAGAAGGACCAGCGCCGCCGGATGGAACCGGCGAGGCGGCTCTCGCGGACTGGAGGAGCTCGGCGCCGCCGGCGGCGCCGGGCGCGCACGGGCGTGCTTCTCACCGCGCGATCGGTCCGAGCGCTGGTCTTGGCGCTCCTCCACGCGTCCGGGAAGGATCAACGCGTCTCCCCCCAGGGCGGCTCGGGCACCGCTCCTGCCGAAGAGACGACGGATCGCCATGCGTATTACGCCACTCCGCGTTGCTTTGCCGGATCTTGAGCCGGCCACAGGATGGAATCGGACACCGAGCCGGCTACGGGACTCGAACCCGTAACCCCCTAATTACAAGTTAGGTGCGCTACCAATTGCGCCAAGCCGGCAGAGCGCTCAGTCTACCGGGCTGCGGTGCGCGCCCGACGACCGGGCGGGCGTCAGGATGCGGGCGTCGGTGTGGGCGTGGCCGTGGGCGTCGGGGTCGGCGTCGCCTTGTAGTAGGCATCGCTCGCGACCGTCAGCACGAACTGGGCGAACTCCTTCGGGTCGTCCAGTGCGCCGACGTACTGCGTGCCGTTGACGAGCACCATGGGCGTCCCCGTCAGCGAGACGCCGTCGGTGCCGGGCAGCTCCTTGAGCGCCCGCTCGGTCGCGGTGCGCGCCCATGAGACGTACGACTGCTTCTCGATGCACGAGCGGACGACCTTGGGCCCGTCGACGCCCGAGGCGATGGCGAGATCGGCGAGCTCGGTGTCGGTGTAGCCGTCCGATTCGACGTCGGGCTGCTCTGAGAGCAGCGCGTTGTTGTATGCGAAGAAGTAGTCCGGGGAGTGCTGCGCCACGCAGGCCGCGGCCGCGGCGGCGCGCAGGGAGTACTTGGTGCCGTTGGACTTGGCGGTCAGCATCGCCACCGGGTAGTACGACAGCGTCGCGGCACCCTCGCTGACCCACTCCGACAGCTGCTCGACATTGGAGAGCTGGAAGTCGCGCGAGCCGGTCGAGAGGTAGTCGACGTACACGCGGATGTCGACCGCCGGCGCGGCAGTGGGCGTCGCGGTGGGCGTCGGCTGCTCCTCGGGGGCGGCTTCGGCGGTGGGTGTGGCCGCCGCCGCCTCACCCGCTTCGGCGTCGGCTTCGCCGCCGGCGAGCCCGACGCCGGTCACACCCGTCACCATGAAGCCGTCGTCGACGACGTTGGCCGGGCTCATCACCGGACGGGACGCGCTCGAGGAGACCGTCCACGTCACCACGACCGCGGCGGCCACGACGACGGCGATGGCGACGACCGCCAGCGAGACGCGGCGGATGATGCGCGCCCGCGACTGTCGCGCCTTCACCAGCTGCGCCTTCTCGCGCACCGCGTCGCGGCGCTCGCTGGTCGCGGCGTTCGATGACTCGTCGCTCGACATGGAACCTCTCGGGACGGAAGATTTGGCCGATTGATCGGCGGTTGCCGCACGGAAGGCGGCCGTCCACGATGCTAGTAACCCACCCTGGGAAATGCCCAGACGCGGCCTTCGCGCGCGCCGTGTCATACTGTTCCTGCGCCCGATGGCGGGCGCGCGGGTTGCCCCCGCTCATCCATCACTACGGATCGTCCGGCACGTACCTGCCGGTGAAGGAGAAGAGAACATGGCGTCCGTCACCTTTGACAACGCGACTCGCCTGTACCCCGGGGGCACGCGCCCCGCTGTGGACAAGCTCAACCTCGAGGTCGGCGACGGGGAGTTCCTCGTCCTGGTCGGACCCTCCGGCTGTGGAAAGTCGACGTCCCTGCGCATGCTCGCGGGCCTCGAAGAGGTCAACTCGGGCCGCATCCTGATCGGTGACCGTGACGTCACCGACGTGCCGCCCAAGGACCGCGACATCGCGATGGTGTTCCAGAACTACGCGCTGTACCCCCACATGACCGTCGCCGAGAACATGGGCTTCGCCCTGAAGATCGCCGGCATCGGCAAGGAGGAGCGCGCCGCGCGCGTGCTCGAGGCCGCCAAGCTCCTCGACCTGGAGCAGTACCTCACGCGCAAGCCGAAGGCCCTCTCGGGTGGTCAGCGTCAGCGTGTCGCCATGGGCCGCGCGATCGTGCGTCAGCCCCAGGTGTTCCTCATGGACGAGCCGCTGTCCAACCTCGACGCGAAGCTGCGCGTGCAGACCCGCACGCAGATCGCGTCGCTGCAGCGCCGCCTCGGCGTCACCACGGTCTACGTCACGCACGACCAGACCGAGGCCCTGACGATGGGCGACCGCATCGCGGTGCTCAAGGACGGCATCCTGCAGCAGGTGGGCACCCCGCGTGACCTGTACGAGAAGCCGAACAACGTCTTCGTCGCCGGCTTCATCGGTTCGCCGGCGATGAACCTGTTCCCGGCGGACCTCGCCGAGGGCGGCGTGCGCTTCGGCGACGAGGTCGTGGCGCTCGACCGTGACACGGTCGGCCGTGCGCACGGCAGCCAGGTGACCGTGGGCGTCCGCCCCGAGGACATCGTCGTCGGCCCCGCCGACGGCCGCGGCCTCTCGGTGGTCGTCGACCTCGTCGAGGAGCTCGGCGCGGACGGCTACCTCTACGGCCACACCGACATCAACGGCAAGCGCACCGACATCGTCGCACGCGTCGACGGCCGCAGCCACCCGATGGCGGGCGACACGGTCACCCTCGCGGCGGCCCCCGGCCACGTCCACGCGTTCGACCTGGAGACCGGCGAGCGCCTGAACGACAAGCCGGTCGTCTCGGCCTGACATATCGTCGCAACGGCGCGGGTGGATCACTCCCCCGCGCCGTTGCGCATTTCCGCGCAGCGATCCGATCCGGAGGTGACGTGCCCGACGCACTGAGCATCACGGCCAGCAGGGTCGACGCCGGCCTGCTGACGCTGCCGTGGTCGACGCCGCTGGCCGACTGGCCGTCGAACCACATCGTCTACCTGCCCAAGGGCATCTCACGCCACCTGGTGCGCTTCGCGAACCTGTCCGGCCGCGTCGTGGCGATCAAGGAGACGACCGAGGCGATGGCGCGGCGCGAGTACGACATGCTCGGCAACCTCGACCGGCTGGACGTGCCGTGCGTGCAGCGGGTCGCGGTGATCGCCGGCCGCACCGACGAATCCGGCGAGCCGCTTCCGGCGGCACTGGTCACCGCGCACCTGAAGTTCTCCCTCCCCTACCGTGCCCTGTTCACCCAGGTGCTCCGCCCCGACACCGCCACGCGTCTGGTCGACGCGCTCGCCGTGCTGCTCGTGCGGCTGCACAACGTCGGATTCTTCTGGGGCGACGTGTCGCTGTCGAACACGCTGTTCCGCCGTGATGCCGGCGCGTTCGCGGCCTACCTCGTGGACGCCGAGACCGGTGAGCTGCACGAGAGCGGGCTCACACCGGGGCAGCGTGCCCACGACCTGGATGTCGCCCGCACGAACATCGCCGGCGAGATCATGGACCTGGCGGCGGGCGGACGGCTCGAGGGCGGCGTGGATGCGATCGCCGTCGCGGACGGCATCGTGTCGTCGTACCGCGCGCTGTGGGCCGCGCTCACCGACGAGGAGACGTTCGGTGCGGATGAGGCGTGGCGCCTCACCGAGCGGGTGCAGCGCCTGAACGACCTCGGCTTCGACATCGGCGAGATGTCGATCCAGGCGACGGCCGACGGCGCGAAGGTGTCGATCCAGCCGAAGGTGGTGGACGCCGGCCATCATCAGCGCCGCCTCCTGCGTCTCACCGGTCTCGACGTCGAGGAGAACCAGGCCCGGCGCCTCCTGAACGACCTGGACGAGTTCCGGGCGCGCATCTCGCGCCTCGGCGATGACGAGGAGATGGTCGCGCACGAGTGGCTGACCCGAGTCTTCGAGCCCGTCGTGAAGGCCATCCCGTGGGACCTGCGCGCCAAGCTCGAGCCGGCGGAGGTCTTCCACCAGGTGCTCGAGCACCGGTGGTACATGTCTCAGGCCCGCGGGCGTTCGGTGCCTCTGGCCGAGGTGCTGACCAGCTACATCGACACGGTGCTGCGACACCGTCGTGACGAGGCGACCCTCATGGGCCCGCCCACCGAGACGGTGTCGATGTCGGCGATCACCGGGAGCGGGCCGACCGTCGCGGACGACGACGACGACGAGATCGACTGGCGCGATCTGGTCTGACCGGCCGCTCCGGCGAGCGTCAGTACCCGACGGTGAAGCGTTCGCGCGAGTACTTGGGGTCCTCGATCTCGTCGAGCACCGCCACGGCGAAGTCCGCACCGGAGATGTACGACTCGCCGTTCTCGTCGGTGACGAGCACGGCACCGCCCAGCCGGTAGGTGCCGGTCCGCACGCCGGGGTTCCACGCGCCGAACCCTCCGGCCGGGTGGACGTAGAACCAGTCCCGCCCCTTGGCGCCGGCCTGCAGGTCCTCGAGGATCCCGATGGCCTCGAAGGCCTCGGGCTTGTACTCCTCCGCGAACGAGGGCTGGTCGATCAGGCGCTCACCGCCGGGCTCCACGAGGCTGCCGCCCGCGCCGCCGACGACGCCGACGCGCACGTGCGGCGGAAGCTCCCGCACCAGTTCCGCCAGGCTCGGTCGCACCTTGCCGAGCATCTCGCCACGGGCGGGCACGGTGGACACGACCACGTCGACATCCTCCAGCTCCGACACCAGGCCGGGCACGTCCAGCAGCGTCCCCTCGACGTACGTGGCTCCCTCCACGCGCTCGGCGGGAAGCGATCGGGCGACCGAGACCACCGTGTGTCCGCGCTTCACCGCCTCCTCGACGATGTGCCTGCCGGCGTATCCGGTTCCTCCGATGACGGCGATGCGAGCCATGCTGTCCCTTTCGACGAGTTGTGACGGTCGACAGGGTGCAACCCTGCGCACGAAAGATCCATTCCCATGGATGTATTCGGGCGCGCCGGCGCCCGCTGCAGCGGCCTGCCCGGCCGAGCGGTCAGCGGTCGGCGGCCGCCCGCAGCGTCGAGACCTGGTAGAGGGCGACGGATGCCGCGATGCCGGCGTTGAGCGACTCGGTGCTCGACGAGATCGGGATCGACACGATCTGATCGCACGTCTCGGTCACCAGGCGCGACAGGCCCTTGCCCTCGGAGCCGACGACGATCACGACCGGCCGGTCGGCGAGCTCCAGCGCAGGCAGAGCGACGTCGCCGCCGCCGTCGAGTCCGAGCACGAAGACGCCCTGCTTCTTGAACTCCTTGAGCGTGCTCGTCAGGTTCGGTGCGATGGCGACGGGCGTACGCGCCGCCGCGCCCGCGCTCGTCTTCCATGCGGCGGACGTGACGCCGGCCGAGCGGCGCTGCGGGATGATCACGCCGTGCCCGCCGAACGCGGCGGTGGAGCGGATGATCGCACCGAGGTTGCGCGGGTCCGTCACGCCGTCGAGGGCGACCAGCAGCGGCACCTGATCGTCGGCGATGATCTCTTCGAGCAGGTCCTGCGGGTGGGCGTACTCGTACGGCGGCACCTTCAGCGCCACCCCCTGATGCACGCCGTCGAAGCCGGCCATGCGGTCCAGCTCCGGCCGGGTCACCTCGAGCACCGGGATCTCGCGGTGGGTGGCGATCGACAGCATCTCCTTGACCCGGTCGTCCATCTCCACGCGCTGCGCGACGTACAGCGCCGTCGCCGGGATCTTGGCCCGCAGCGCCTCGAGCACCGAGTTGCGGCCGGTCACCGTCTCGGTGTCGTCGCCGCCCTTCGCCTTGGGGGCGCGGCTCGCGTTCGATCCCTGCGCCGGTCGCTGGCCCGGCCGCCCCTTGCCGCCCGCGGCGGCATAGCGCTCGGCCGCAGCCTTGCGCTTGCCGGCGACGTGCCAGCTGCGGTCCTCCGCCTTCGGCGTGGGCCCCTTGCCCTCGAGCGACTTGCGCCCGTGGCCGCCTGTGCCCTTGGTCGGGCCCTTCTTCTTGCTGTTGCCCGCCCCGGGGCGGCCTGGCTTGGCCATCAGATGCTCTCCTTCACGCGGGACGGGGCATCCGCGATGCTCCAGTGCGTCCCGTCTGCGGTGTCTTCGAGGACGATGCCGGCCGTCGCGATGGCATCGCGGATACGGTCGGCGGTCGCCCAGTCCTTCGCGGCGCGCGCCTGGGCGCGCTGCGCGATCATGCTCTGCACGAGCGTGTCCAGTGCCGACGCCTCGGGTGAGGCATCCGCGCTCCCCCACATCGCGTCGAGCGGGTTCAGGCCGAGGACCGAGGTCATGGCGAGCGTCGCCTGCCCGGCCGCCAGCCCCGCGTCGGTCTCGCCGCGGTCGAACGCGGCGTTGCCCGACCGGACCGTCTCGTGCAGCGCGGCCAGCGCCTGCGGCACGCCGAGATCGTCGTCCATCGCCGCGGCGAACGACGGCGGCAGGTCGCCGGCGAACCAGCCGAGTCCGCCGCCCGCCGCGCGGAAAGCCCGGGTGAGGAAGCCGCGGATCCGTTCGAGCGCCGCCTCGGCCTCGTCGAAGCTCGACGCGGTGATGTCCAGGCTCGAGCGGTAGTGCGCCGCGGCGAGCGCGTACCGCACGACCAGCGGGTCGCGCTCGCGCAGCACGTCGGCGGCGAGGATGAAGTTTCCGAGCGACTTGGACATCTTCTGGTCGCCGACGGTCACGAGCCCGTTGTGCACCCAGTAGCGCGCGAACCCGTCGCCGGCCGCGGCCGACTGGGCCAGTTCGTTCTCGTGGTGGGGGAACCGCAGATCCAGCCCGCCGCCGTGGATGTCGAACTCGGCGCCGAGGTATCGCCGCGACATCGCCGAGCACTCGATGTGCCATCCCGGACGCCCGACGCCCCACGGGGAGGCCCAGGCGGCGGAATCCGGCTCGCCGGTCTTCGCGCCCTTCCACAGCGCGAAGTCCCGCGGGTCCCGCTTGCCGCGGGGGTCCGCGTCGGACGCGGGCTCCATCGCGTCGAGGCTCTGACGGGTGAGCGCGCCGTAGTCGGCCCACGAGCGCACGTCGAAGTACACGTCGCCGGCGGCATCCGAGTCGTCGGGCGCGGCGTACGCGTGGCCCCGGTCGATCAGACGCTGGATGATCTCCTGCATCTGCGGGATGGACGCCGTCGCCCTCGGCTCGTACGTCGGCGGCAGGATGCCGATCGCGGCGTAGGCGCGCGAGAACTCCTGCTCCATGCGGTACGCCAGCGCCCACCACGGCTCGCCGTCTGTGGCGTTTGCGAGCACCTTGTCGTCGATGTCGGTGACGTTGCGGACGAAGGTGACGCGCTCGAAGCGGTGCGCGAGCCAGCGCCGCAGGATGTCGAAGCTCAGCGCGCCGCGCAGGTGCCCGATGTGGGGACCCGACTGCACGGTGGGGCCGCACACGTAGACGGTGACGTTCCGCGGATCGAGCGGCACGAAGTCGCGCAGGGTCTGCGCCTTGGTGTCGTAGAGCTGGATCGTCACCGCACCAGCCTACCGGCCGCGTTTCCGCTAGAAATGGGAGGTGCATGTCCTCGCCGTCCTCATCGCAGCCATGCTGTTCGGCACGACGGGCACATCGCAGGCGCTGGGCCCCGCCGGCACCACGCCGCTGTCGATCGGCGTCACGCGCATGGTCATCGGCGGCACGGGCCTCGCGCTCCTGGCGTTCCTCCTCGCTGCGCGCCACGCCCGGCGCCGCCCCGGCCGCGCTCCGCGCCCGCGCCTGACCGCCGGTGCCGTCTCGCTCATGGTGCTGACCGGCGCATGCCTGGCTGTCTACCAGCCGCTGTTCTTCCTCGGCACCGAGCGCAACGGCGTGGCCGTGGGCACGGTGGTCGCCCTCGGGTCGGCGCCGATCCTCGCCGGACTGCTCGAATGGGCGCTGACGAGGAGGATGCCGTCCGCGACGTGGATGGGCGCCACGGCCCTCGCGACCCTCGGGGTGGTGCTGCTCGGCTTCGGCGGAGAAGCGGGCGGGACGGGCGGCACCGATCCGGTCGGGCTCCTCGGCTCGATCGGCGCCGGCGCATCGTTCGCGGTCATCGCCAACGCGCAGCGGCGCCTGCTGGACGACGGGTGGGACCCGTTCACGGTGGTGGGAGCCATGGGCGCGAGCTCGGCCGCGCTGTCCGCGCTCGCGCTGCCGTTCGTCGATCTGGCATGGCTCGGCCAGACTCCCGGCATCGTCATGGCTCTGTGGCTGGGCATCGCCACCATCGCTGTGGCCTACGTGCTGTTCACGTGGGGCCTGAGCGGCCTCACCGCCGCCACGGCGGCGACGCTCACCCTCGGCGAGCCGCTCACCGCCAGCATCCTGGGCATCGCGGTCCTGGGCGAGCGGCTGTCGCTCCTGGCGATCGGCGGCCTCGTGGTCCTCGCCGCGGGGCTGGCGCTGCTGGCGTGGGGATCGCGCGCACCGCGGGATCCCGCCCCGTACGCCGTCGAAGCCTGAGACGCGGGCCCGCGAAACACGCCCGCAACGCGCGCCTGGCACACTGTCAGGCGATGCACCTCACGATCGACATCCGTCCCGACGACCTCTCCGGAGCACCGACGCGCCGACTGATCACGCGGCATCTGGCGGGCATGCACGAGTCGTCGCCGCCGGAGAGCGTCCACGCGCTGGACCTCGATGCGCTGCGGCATCCGTCGATCTCGCTGTGGTCGGCATGGATCGACGACGATCTCGCGGGGGTGGGGGCGCTGAAGGCGCTCGATGCGCACCGCGGCGAGCTCAAGTCGATGCGGGTGGACGACCGCTTCCGCGGCCGCGGCGCCGGTCGCGCGCTGCTGCGCCACATCGTCGCCGACGCGCACCGGCGGGGCATGACGAGCCTGTGGCTGGAGACCGGCTCCACGCCCGACTTCGCCGCGGCGGTCCGCCTGTACGAGAGCGAAGGGTTCGTCCGATGCGGCCCCTTCGAGGGCTACGCGGACGACCCGTTCTCGATCTTCATGACCCGCGCGCTCTGAAGAAGCGTCCGCCGGTTCACGCCGGGACGACGAGCGCGACGGCGAAGGCGGCGACGCCCTCGCCGGCGCCGGTGAACCCGAGACCGTCGGTGGTCGTCGCGGAGATCGACACGGGCGCACCGCCGAGCGCGGCCGAGAGCGCAGCCTCGGCCTCCCTGCGGCGCGCGGCGAAGCGGGGCCGGTTCGCCTGCACCTGCACCGAGACGTTGCCCACACGCCATCCCGCCTCCCCGAGGAGAACGAGCGTCCGCCGGAGGAACACGTCGGCGTGCGCACCGGCGTACTCCGGGTGATCGGTGCCGAAATGCGTGCCGATGTCGCCCAGACCGGCAGCGGCCAGCAGCGCGTCGACGACGGCGTGAGCCACCGCGTCGCCGTCGGAGTGCCCGGACAGTGCCTGTTCCCCGGGCCACTCGAGCCCGGCCAGCCACAGGGCTCCCTCCCCGCCGAACGCGTGCACATCGGTGCCCATCCCGACCCGGGGCGCGACGACCTCACGTGCGAGCCCTGCCGCGGCGGATCCGCGCGGGACCTCGGAGAGGAGATGACGCGCGCGATCGAGGTCGTCGGCCGTGGTGATCTTGAAGGCGAGCGGATGCCCCGGCACGGCCGCGACGGCATGACCGGCCTCGGCCACCAGGGCCGCGTCATCGGTGAATTCGGCGGTCGCCGCGGCGTATGCCGCATCGAGCACGTCTCGCCGGAATCCCTGCGGCGTCTGCGCGGCCGACAGTTCCGAGCGGTCGACGGCGGCGATGATCCGGTCATCGGCGACGCGCTTGAGCGTATCGATGACCGGCTGCACCGGGATCGCGCCGGCCGCCCCGGCGTCCACGCTCGCTATGACCCGCTCGAAGACCTCGGGCGGTGTCAGGGCGCGGGCCGCGTCGTGCACGAGCACGATGTCGACGTCGGCCCACAGGGCGGCGAGTCCCGCGGCGACGGATGCCTGGCGGGTGGCGCCGCCTGCCACGACGGTGACGAGGTCGCGACGCCCGGGCGCCGCCTCGAGCGCCTCGGTCAGCGCGTCCCCCTCGCGCCCGGCGGGTGCGACGACCACGACCTGCGCGGACGGCGCGGCGAAGACGCCCGTCAACGCATGCCGCAGGATGGTGTGCCCGTCGATCCCGACGAAGGCCTTGGGCGCCCCGGCTCCGAGACGGGTTCCAGAACCTGCCGCGACGACGATGATCCCGACGCGCGGAACGGGGGTGATGGTCACGACCCCCACGGTACCGGCGCGTGCAGGGTCGCCGCGTCACTCAGGAGGCGAGCACCTCGTCGAGCAGGACGCTCGCCTGCTCCTCATCGGTCTTCTCGGCGAGCGCGAGCTCGGACACGAGGATCTGCTTGGCCTTGGCCAGCATGCGCTTCTCACCGGCCGAGAGGCCGCGGTCCTGGTCGCGACGCCACAGGTCGCGGACGACCTCGCTGACCTTGATGACGTCACCGGACGCGAGCTTCTCGAGGTTGGCCTTGTACCGGCGCGACCAGTTGGTCGGCTCCTCGGTGAAGGGGGCGCGCAGCACCTCGAAGACCCGGTCCAGGCCCTCCTTGCCGATGACGTCCCGGACGCCGACGAGGTCGACGTTCTCGGCGGGGACCTCGATGATCAGGTCGCCCTGCGTCACGTTGAGCTTCAGGTACTTCTTCGTCTCGCCCTTGATGATCCGGTCTTTGACCTCGATGATCGTCGCCGCCCCGTGGTGCGGGTATACGACCGTCTCGCCAACCTCAAAAAGCATGGAGTTATGTCCTTTCGGCAACCTCCAGGATACCACAGCGGAAATACGCTAAGGTTCTCCGCCCTCAGCGCCCGCAGCGCTCGAGGACGTCGATCCGCGGGGGCGGACGGGTGCCCATAGAATGCATGGGAACCCGTCATCGTCCTGGGAGGATCTGTGAAGAACTCGCGCCTGATCGCGTCGCTCGCCGTCGGAGCCGCGCTCGTCCTCACCACGACGGGATGCAGCATGATCTCGCCGCAGGCGACGACGATCATCTTCTCTCCCGCCGAAGGCACCAACGTCTACGAGTCGGGTCCGGTCGAGGTCCGAAACGCGCAGATCGTGGCGAGCGAGGACGGGTCCGAGGGCAACTTCGTCGCCGCGCTCATCAACGAGACCGACGATTCGCACACCCTCAACATCGAGTTCGGCGGGGAGTCGTCCACGAGCACGCTGACCGTTCGGGTGCCCGCCAACACGGTGCTGAGCCTGGGCGCGGAGGACGGTGAGGACCCGCTCCTCATCGAGGACCTCGACACGATGCCGGGCTCGACCATCGACACCTACTTCCAGTCCGGCGACGGCGAAGGCGCCCTCGTCTCGGTGCCCGTCCTCGACGGCACGCTGGACTACCTGGCGCCGCTGGCTCCCTGAGCCGCGGCTCGGCGAGTCAGGCGCGCGCCGCTCCCGAGAGCGGCGCGCTGCCGGTCATCCCTCGAAGCGGTAACCCAGCCCGCGCACGGTCACGAGCATCTCCGGTGTACTCGGGTTCTGCTCGATGCGCGAGCGGATCCGCTTGATGTGCACGTCGAGCGTCTTGGTGTCGCCGAAGTAGTCGCTCCCCCACACCCGGTCGATGAGCTGGCCGCGGGTGAGCACGCGACCGGCGTTGCGCATGAGCACCTCGAGCAGCTCGAATTCCTTCAGCGGCATGTTGATCTCGCTGCCGTCCACCGCGACGGTGTGCCGGTCGATGTCGAGCACGACCCGCCCGCCCTCGAGGACCCGGTCCTCGAGGTCGGCGTCGACCTGCGAGAAGCGGCGCAGCACGGCGCGCATCCGCGCCAGGAGCTCGCGGGCCGAGTACGGCTTGGTGACGTAGTCGTCGGCGCCCAGCTCGAGCCCGACGACGATGTCGACCTCGGAGTCCTTCGCGGTCAGCATGATGATCGGGACGCTCGAGGTGGCCCGGATCTGGCGGCAGACCTCGGTGCCCGGCATCCCGGGCAGCATGAGGTCCAGCAGCACGATGTCGGCGCCGCGCTCCCGGAAGGCCGCGAGCGCGGTCGGGCCCTCCTCGGCGATCTCGACCTCGTACCCTTCGCGGCGCAGCAGGTAGGCCAGCGGGTCGGCGAGATCGGGCTCGTCCTCGACGATCAGGACGCGGGTCATTCGGTGTCTCCGTTCGTGGGATGGGGTCCTGCCACCGCGGCGGCGGCGCGCTTCCTCCTGCGGCCGCGCCGTGGCGGCGCGGGTTGTTCGACGGTCGGGGCCGTGCTCTGCGGCAGGCGGATGGTGAAGGTCGATCCGCGGCCGGGCCGCGACCACAGCTTGACCTCGCCGCCGTGACGCTGCACGGCGTGCTTCACGATCGACAGTCCCAGGCCGCTGCCGCCGGTGCGCCGGGCGCGGGCGGGGTCGGCGCGGTAGAAGCGCTCGAAGACGCGGTCCTGCTCGCCCTCGGGGATGCCGATGCCACGGTCGGTGACGGCGATCTCCACGACGCCGTCCGTGGCTTTGACTCCGACGCCCACGGTGGAGCCGCGAGGAGAGTAGGCGATGGCGTTGGCGATGAGGTTGCCGACGGCGTCGATCAGCACCTGCGCGTCGCCGCGCACATACAGGCCGCGCGTTCCGCCGCGGACCACCTCGACGCCGGCGGAGTCGGCCTGGATGACGTGGGCATCCAGCGCCGAGGCGAGCACTTCGTCGATCGAGACGTCGTGCTGGGTCATCTCATCGGATGCCTGCAGCCGCGACAGGTTCATGATCCGCTGGGTCAGCAGCGCGAGCCGGGTCGCCTCTGCCGTCAGCCTGGCGGCGAAGATGCGCACCTGAGGCGGGTCGTCGGCCGCGGATTCGATCGCCTCCGCCAGCAGGCTGACGGCGCCCACGGGCGTCTTCAGCTCGTGACTGGTGTTCGCGACGAAGTCGCGGCGCATCTCCTCCACGCGCTCCCGCTCGGTGATGTCCCGCAGGACCAGCAGCGACAGCCGGGGCGAGATGCGCGATGCGCGGACGGTCACCAGGCGCGGCTCCGCCGGCGGGGCGCCCCGGCGCAGCCGCATCGTCTCGGTGACGGCCGTCTCGGATGTGCGGACCTTGCGCGACACCGCCCGCAGGTCGTCCGTGGGCAGGGTGCGCCCTTCCACCAGGTCGAAGGGCGCCGCCGCCGCGGACGCGGCGAGCACCGTCGCGGAGGCGTCGACGACCACGGCGGCGTCGTCCATGCCGTGCAGCACCTCGCGCACTCCATCGGGAACCTGGAGCGACGTCTCGGCGCGGGCACGGTCGCGAGCGCGCAACGATGCCACGACGACCGCCGAGATCGAGCCGCCGATGACGACTCCGGCGAGGAGGGCGAGCAGCGCGAGCTGCGTCGTGTCCATGACTCCAGCGTACGGGCACCCCCGTGCCCGGAATGGACGCCGACGGAGCCCGGCCCGGGCGCGGCGGCTACTATTCACCGCGGAGGCACCGATCGTTAACCTTCGCTGGCGACAATCGCCGGGGCGCGGGGCGGTTGCCTGCCCGGAAACAGGAAAGGTGCGTCGGATGCGCGAAGTGTTCCACCAGTCACTCGAGGACGTCCAGGGACGTCTGGTCGAGATCGCGGAGCTGGTCACGGTGGCCATCGACAAGGCGACGCGGGCGTTCGGCACGAGCGATGTCGCCCTCGCCGAAGAGGTCATCGAAGCCGACGCCGTCATCGACGAGAAGGCCATCGCGCTGGACGAGCTGGCGATCGAGATCCTGGCCCGACAGCAGCCGGTGGCGCGCGACCTGCGCATCGTCGTCGGAGCCCTCCGCATGAGCGCGTCCCTCGAGCGCATGGGCGACATCGCCGAGCACATCGCGCAGCTGACGCGCATGCGCTTCCCCGAGCGCGCCATCCCGAAGGGGCTGAAGTCGACCTTCCTGAGGATGGGCGAACTGGACGTCGAGGTCTCGCGGCAGCTCACCGAGCTCCTGCGGACCGAGGACCCGGGCCTCGTCGAGCAGATCCGCAACGCCGACGACAAGCTCGACGACCTGCATGTGTCGGTCTTCGAGAAGGTGCTCAGCGACAGCTGGCACGGAGAGGCGGCGGCCACCGTCGACGCCACGCTCGCCAGCCGCTACCACGAGCGCTTCGCCGACCACGCCGTCTCGGTGGCCAAGAAGGTCGCGTACCTGTCCACCGGCGAGTGGACCGCCAGCACGCACACGATCGACGTCATCGCCCCGCAGTAGGGACCAGGGCCGTCACACGACAAGAGCGGATGCCTCCCCGAGGCATCCGCTCTTGCGTGTGCGCGTCGCGCTGAGGGTCAGGCCTTGCCCTGGTTCGCGACGGCCGCGGCGCCGGCGGCGGCGGCCTCGGGATCGAGGTACTCCCCCGGCGCGACCGGCAGCAGGTCCTCACCGAGGCGGTACACCAGCGGGATGCCGGTCGGGATGTTCAGCTCGGCGATGTCGGCGTCGCTGATGCCGTCGAGATGCTTGACCAGTCCGCGCAGGGAGTTGCCGTGGGCGGTGACCAGCACGGTCTTGCCGGCCTGCAGGTCCGGCACGATGTCGCTGTACCAGTACGGGAGCATGCGGTCGATGACGATCTTGAGCGACTCGGTGCCGGGCACCTCGCCGTCGATGCCCACGTAGCGCGGGTCGCCGGCCTGGCTGTACTCGTCGTCGGCGGGAAGCGGCGGCGGCGGCACGTCGAACGAGCGACGCCACAGCATGAACTGCTCCTGGCCGAACTGCTCGAGCGTCTGCGCCTTGTCCTTGCCCTGCAGGGCCCCGTAGTGACGCTCGTTGAGCCGCCACGAGCGCTTGACCGGGATCCAGAGGCGGTCGGCGGCGTCCAGGGCGATGTTCGCGGTCTGGATGGCACGGCTGAGCACGGAGGTGTGCAGCACATCGGGGAGGATCCCCGACTCGGCCAGCAGCTCGCCGCCGCGCGCGGCCTCGGCCTTGCCCTGCTCGGTGAGGCGGACGTCGACCCATCCGGTGAACTGGTTCGTCTTGTTCCACTCGCTCTGGCCGTGGCGGAGGAGGATCAACGTGTAGGGCGCGGTCATGGGCTCCATGTTATCGGCGCGCGGCGAGCGGCCCGGATGGGACGATGGCTCCATGGGTTCCGCGCGCTCCTCCTCTGCGCGGGTGATCGGGCAGGTCACCCGAGGGACCACCGGCACCAACCGCCTCCGACGCGTGGATCGCTGGATCGCGCGGCATCCGGCGCTGCGACGCGCGGCGGATCCGCTCGTGGTGGACCTCGGATACGGGGCGAGCGGTGTGACCGCGTTCGAGCTCTTCACGCGACTGTCCCGATCGCGCCCGGACGTCGAGGTGGTGGGACTCGAGATCGACCCGGAGCGGGTCGCGCGTGCGCGCGATCAGCTTGCGGCCGTCCGCGCCGGGGAGAGCTCGTTCCCCCGCGACACGCGCGTCTCCTTCGCCCGGGGAGGCTTCGAGGTCCCGGTGCCGGACGGGCGCCGTCCGGCCGTCATCCGGGCGATGAACGTGCTGCGGCAGTACGACGAGGCGGACGTCACGGGCGCGTGGCGCGCGATGGCGGGGCGGCTCGCGCCCGGAGGCGTTCTCGTCGAGGGCACGTGCGACGAGCTGGGCCGCATCGCCACCTGGGCGGCCGTCGGCGACGACGCGCTGCCGCGGACCCTCACGATCTCGCTGCGGCTGGACCGGCTGGAGCATCCGTCGATCGCCGCCGAGCGGCTGCCGAAGGCGCTGATCCACCGCAACGTCGACGGCGAGCGCGTGCACGCCTTCCTCGTCGCACTCGGCACCGAGTGGGAGCGCGCGGCGGCCGTGGCGCCGTTCGGCGCGGTGCACCGGTGGCGCACGACCCTCGAGGCGATGAGCGGCACCGGCTGGCCCGTCCTCGAACGCGCGCGGTGGCGCCTGGGCGAGATCACCGTGCCGTGGGACGCCGTCGCGCCGGCGTGAACGCGGTCGTATCAGGTGGCGGCGGGGCGCCGCGAGAGCCGCGTCAGACGCGGCACATCGGCGGTGGCGCCCGCGTCGGGCGGGACGATGACCTCCTGCGCCGCGGCGACGGGGCCGTCCTCGGTGTCGACCGTCAACGCGGCGTCCACCGGCACGGTGCGGCGCAGCAGCGCCAGGGCGATGGGCCCCTCCTCGTAGTGCAGGGCCGCCGAGGTCACCGTGCCGACCGCGTCCTCGCCGCTGCGCACGGCCGCGCCGCGTGCCGGCAGCACGCTGCCGCTTCCGTCCAGCTGCAGCGCGACGAGGCGGCGCGGCGGGTGACCGAGGTTGTGGACCTTCGCGACGGTCTCCTGCCCGCGGTAGCACCCTTTGTCGAGGTGCACGGCGGTGCGGAGCCAGTCCAGCTCGTGCGGGAGCGCGCGCTCGTCGACGTCGGCGCCTCGACGCGGGCGCCACGCCGCGATGCGCAGCGCTTCGGCGGCGTCCAGGCCGGCAAGCCGCAGACGGCCCTCGGCTGCCGCGTGAGCGATGTCGCGCTCCGCCTCGCGCGTGACGATCGCCTCGGCCCAGCGCCTCTCGATGCCCGGGTGGGGATCCGCGCCGGCATAGGCGTGACCTCCCGGGGAGACGTGCGGCCACGGATCGATCCAGATGAGCGGGGAACCGGCGGGCGCGGCCACCGCGAGCGCCTCGAGCGCTGCCGGCGTGCCGCCGACCACGGCGAACTCGTCGTCTGCTGACCGTGGATCCACGCGCAGCCGGAACCGCATCTTCCGCAGCCAGTCCAGGAGCCCTGCCGCGTCGACGCGGTCGGCGATGAGCCAGGCGGTGTCACCGTCGTCGATGACGGATGCCTGGTGCTCGACGTGGCCCTGCGGATCCAGGACGAGCAGCTCGGTGCTCTCCCCCGGCGCAAGGCGCGCCAGCGCCTGCGACGACAGCGAGTCCAGCCACGACAGGCGATCCTCTCCCGGCACCGCCAGCACCGCGCGGTCGCCCAGCGGCGCCACCGCGGCGCCGGTCGCGAGGCGGCGCTGCTCGCTGAGGGGGTTGCCGAGATGACGCAGGCCCGTCTCGTCGACGACCGCGCCGTCGATGACAGCGAACGGCGTGTCCATCAGTCGACCCGGGCGAGCCGCGCCGACGCGTGGGCCCCCAGCTCGAAGCCCAGTGCCGCGACGTCCCACGCCCACAGCAGGTGCCCGTCGACCAGGCCGTACATGCGCGTGGCGGCGGCATACGACTTCGCACCCGCGGGACGTACGACGGCGTCGGTCGAGATGTCGATGCGGGGACCGCGGATCTGCCCGAGGTACAGCTCGCTGATGCCGTCCGAGTGGACCAGCACGGCCTCGATGTCGAAGCCGCCCTCGGCGTTGCGCAGCGCCTCCACATCGTCGACCGTGCGGTCGGGGGCGCTCGAGCGCGCGGGGAGCAGACCCGGTCCGGGATCGGCCTCGGTGGCGTTGCGGGTGAGCCGCCAGTAGCCCATCTCGGCGACCAGCCGCGTCCGCGGGCCGTCGTCGTGGTGCAGCCAGGCCTCGGCGGAGTAGTTCAGGAAGTCCCCGCCGTCGTGGCTGAAGCTCACGCGGTGCGTGAACTCCCCCGTGAACTCGTGGTCACCGTAGTCGATGACCCCGGTGCCCTCCCAGACGCCGACGAGCCAGGACAGCGGCACGAGGTCGGCGGGAAGGTCGGTCGGCAGCTCGATCACGGTGCGACCTGTCAGCGCTGGCCGCGGTACAGGTTCTTGAGGACGACCGCGGAGACGAAGACGATCGCGAGCGACGCCAGGCCCAGCAGGCCCACGTAGAACAGTTCGAGCGCGACGAGATCCATACCGGCAGTCTAACCGGGAACGATGGCGGCCAGCCCGAATCCCAGACTGATCAGCCCGAGCACCACGGCCGCGCCGAGCATGCTGGCCGCGACGCGTTCGGTGAAGCCCTGCGACCTGCCGGACCACAGCTGGATGGCGAACGCCGCGATGAGGCATCCGCCGAGGCCGACGCCGAGCCACGCGGCACGCCAGTCCGGTGTCGCGAAGGCGCCGACCGCGATGCCGATGAGCGCGGCGAGGACCCAGACGGCGATGACGCCGCCGACCGTTCTGCGAGGAGCGAGTTCCGGCACAGCCACGCTCTCATCTTCGCGCACGACGCCCTCGATCGCACAGCGGCGCACGGGAGCGGCTCCCGGCGGCACAGGGCATCACGAACCACGCCCTAAACTGAGTGGTCACGGCGCATCTGCGGGCGCCGGGAAGGCGATGCATGGCACAGCTCCTGGTTCTGAGCTCCACGCACGGAGGCGGTCCCGTCCTGCCCTCGCTCGAATTGCTGAGCCATCGGGTGCGGCAGATCCCCGCCGAGCCCGCGCAGCTGGTGAACGCGCCGAGCGCCGACGTCATCTTCGTCGACGCGCGTGTGGATCTGGTGGGCGCGAAGTCGCTGTGCAAGATCCTCAACACCACGGGGCTGGACGCGCCGCTGGTGCTGGTGGTGACCGAGGGAGGCCTCGCGGCGGTCTCGACCGACTGGGGCGTGGACGACGTGATCCTCGTCACTGCCGGACCGGCCGAAGTCGACGCGCGGATCCGCCTCGCCGTCGGCCGGATGAGCAAGGAGCAGGTCTCCACCCGCATCCAGACCTCCGGCATCACCATCGACGAGTCGTCGTACTCCGCGAAGGTGCATGGCAAGCCGCTGGACCTGACGTACAAGGAGTTCCAGCTCCTGCATTTCTTCGCCACGCACCCGTCGCGGGTGTTCACGCGCGAACAGCTGCTGAGCGAGGTGTGGGGCTACGACTACTTCGGCGGCACCAGAACCGTCGACGTCCACGTGCGGCGCCTGCGGGCCAAGCTCGGCGACCTCGAGCAGCTCATCGGCACGGTGCGCAACGTCGGCTACCGGTTCAACGTCTACGAGGAGGACCAGCTGCCGGCGCCGCGGGAGCGCACGGAGGCCCAGTAGTTCACCCCCTGGTCACATCCGCCTGTCATGATGAGGGGATGATCGAACCAGAGGTGCTCGACGCGGGACTGGGCGACGCCGACGACGACGATTTCGACCTGTCGGAAGCGTCCGACGCCCTCCTCCCCGACCAGCGGTACCTGGACCGCGAGGTGAGCTGGCTCGCGTTCAACCAGCGTGTCCTGGAGCTGGCCGAGGACCCGAATCTGCCGGTCCTCGAGCGGGCGAACTTCCTCGGGATCTTCGCCAGCAACCTGGACGAGTTCTTCATGGTGCGCGTCGCCGGCCTCAAGCGGCGCATCGTCACGGGCCTGGCCGTCCCGACCAACGTCGGCCGATCCCCGGCGGACGTGCTGGCCGACATCTCGGCGGAGGCGCACCGCCTGCAGCTTCGACATGCCGCCGCGTGGACCCAGCTGGTCAAGCCGGCGATGGCCGAGGCGGGCATCGAGGTGGTCTCCTACAGCGCCCTCGGCGACGACGAGCGCGAGCAGCTGTACGACTACTTCCAATCTCAGGTGTTCCCCGTCCTGATGCCGCTCGCGGTGGACCCGGCCCACCCGTTCCCGTACATCTCCGGCCTCTCGCTCAACCTCGCCATCCGCATCCGCAACGCCCGCACCGGACGCCAGGAGTTCGCGCGCCTGAAGGTGCCGCCGATGCTGCCGCGCTTCGTGGAGCTTCCCGCGCAGGGCACGACGGTGCGCTACCTGCCGCTCGAGGAGCTCATCTCGAACCACCTCGACGACCTCTTCCCCGGCATGGAGATCCTGGACCACCACGAGTTCCGGCTGACCCGCAACGAGGACGTGGTCATCGAGGAGGACGAGACCGAGAGCCTGATCCAGGCACTCGAGGCCGAGCTGCTGCGCCGCCGCTTCGGCCCGCCCATCCGGCTCGAGATCACCGACGACATGGACGAGGTGACCCTCGACCTCCTCATCAAGGAGCTCGACATCACCGAGCAGGAGGTCTACCGCCTCCCCGGGCCGCTGGACCTGCGCGGGCTGTTCGACCTGTCGCGGATCAACCGCCCGGACCTGCACTACAAGCCGCACGTCCCCACCACCGCCACGGCGTTCCAGCCGGGGGACAACAACGAGCGGCCCGACATCTTCGCCTCGATCCGCAAGGGCGACGTCCTGGTCCACCACCCGTACGAGTCGTTCGCGACGAGCGTGCAGGCCTTCCTCGAGCAGGCCGCCAAGGACCCGCACGTGCTCGCGATCAAGCAGACGCTGTACCGCACCTCCGGAGACAGCCCGATCGTGGAGGCGCTCATCGACGCCGCCGAGGCCGGCAAGCAGGTCCTCGCGCTGGTCGAGATCAAGGCCCGCTTCGACGAGGCCAACAACATCGTCTGGGCCCGCAAGCTCGAGAAGGCGGGCGTCCACGTCGTCTACGGCCTCGTCGGGCTGAAGACGCACTGCAAGCTCGCCCTCGTGATCCGCGAGGAGAACGGCGTGCTGCGCAGCTACAGCCATGTCGGCACGGGCAACTACAACCCCAAGACAAGCCGTATCTACGAGGACTTCGGCCTGTTCACCGTCGACGACCAGGTCGGCCGCGACCTGACGCGACTGTTCAACGAGCTGAGCGGCTACGCGATCGAGAAGAAGTTCAAGCGGCTCCTGGTCGCGCCGCTGCACCTGCGCAAGGGCCTGCTGCGGCTCATCGACAAGGAGCGGCGCCACGCCGCCGCCGGACGGCCCGCGAGCATCCGCATCAAGGTCAACTCGATGGTCGACGAGCAGATCATCGACGCGCTGTACCGCGCCAGCCAGGCAGGCGTCAAGATCGAGGTGTGGGTGCGGGGCATCTGCTCCCTCAAGCCGGGGGTGCCCGGCATGAGCGAGAACATCACCGTCCGCAGCATCCTGGGGCGCTACCTCGAGCACTCGCGCATCTTCATGTTCCACAGCGACGGCGACCCGCTGGTCTACATCGGCAGCGCCGACATGATGCACCGCAACCTGGATCGACGCGTCGAGGCGCTCGTGCGCGTGGTCTCGCCCGCGCATATCAAGGAGCTCGACGACCTGTTCACCCTTGCCATGAGCGACACCACCAGCTCCTGGCACCTCGGACCGGACGGCGAGTGGGAGCGGCGCAACGTCGACGAGGACGGCAAGCCGCTGACCGACCTGCAGGACCGCACCATGGCGAACATCCAGCGGCGCCGGCGCGCCAGGGCGGTGCGATGACCGAGACCGCGATCTATGCGGCTGGTGGCGTGGTCTGGCGCATCGTCGACGACAAGCTGCGGATCCTGGTCATCCACCGCACGCGGTACCGCGACGTGACGCTGCCCAAGGGCAAGGTCGACCCCGGGGAGATGCTCGCCGAGACGGCGGTGCGCGAGATCCGGGAGGAGACCGGGATCTCGGTCGCGCTCGGCGTTCCCGTCGGGGTCTCGCGCTACCACCTGCCGAGCAGGCGCACGAAGATCGTGCACTACTGGGCGGCCGAGGCGACCGAAGCGGCGGTGCGGGCCTCCTCGTTCGTTCCCAACAAGGAGATCGCGGCGCTGGAGTGGCTGACGCCGAAGAAGGCGCTCAAGCGTCTGAGCTATCCCGTCGACGCCGAGATCGTGGAGAACTTCCTGCGCCTGGTCGACGAAGGGGTGCTGCGCACGTTCCCCGTGATCGCGCTGCGCCATGCCAAGGCGGTGCCCCGCAGCGAGTGGAAGGGGAAGGATGCCGAGCGGCCGCTGTCCTCGCGCGGCAAGAAGCAGGCGGCCGCCATCGTCGGGCCGCTGCGGGCGTTCGGCGTGCGCAGGATCGTCTCGAGCCCGGCGACGCGGTGCGTGAAGACCGTGACGCCGCTGTCCAAGGCGGTCGGACGGCCGATCGAGATCTCGGAGCTCATCAGCCAGGACGCCTGGGAGGAGGGAGCATCCGACCCCCGCACCGTGATCGGTCAGCGCGTGCGCTCGCGCAAACCGGCGGTGCTGTGCAGTCACGGTCCCCTGCTGCCGGACATCCTGAGCGAGATGGCGCTCGCGACGGGAACCCTGCGCGGCTCGTATCTCGGCAGCGCGTCCTCGCTCGAGCCCGGCGCCTTCTCGGTCGTGCACCTGTCGAGCGACAACCCCGGCTCCGGCATCGTCGCGATCGAAACCCACGAACCGACGGTGTGATCCCGGGGTGCCGGATGTCGGCATCCCGTTCACCTCCCGTTCACCGACGGAGCTCATTCTCTTAAGAGTCCGCGCTTACCTTCAGTGCGAGCCCCGCACCGGGCTCGAACCCGAAGCCCTACTCGGGCTGTTTCCCTGACACGTGAAGGATTCACACAGTGAAGATCTCCCGCATCGCCCAGGTGGGCGCTGTCGCCGCAGTCGCGGCCCTCACCCTCGCCGGTTGCGCCTCCAACGAGACGCCTGCAGCCGGCAACGAGGAGCCCACCACCTCGAACCTCTCCGGCGAGATCGCCGGCGGCGGCGCCTCGTCGCAGGAAGTCGCGGTCCAGGCCTGGACCGCCGGTTTCCAGACGGCCAACCCCGACGTCACGATCACGTACGACCCCGCCGGCTCCGGCGCGGGCCGCGAGTCGTTCCAGGCCGGCGCCTTCCCGTTCGCCGGCTCGGACCGCGCCTTCACGATCGAGGAGATCGAGGCCGGCCCGTTCGACGCGTGCGTCGAGGGCTCGGGCATCATCGAGCTGCCCACCTACATCTCGCCGATCGCCGTCATCTTCAACCTCGAGGGCGTCGACTCGCTCAACCTCGACGCGGCGACGATCGCGGGCCTGTTCGACGGCACGATCACGAACTGGAACGACCCGGCGATCGCCGCCCTCAACGAGGGCGTGGAGCTGCCCGACCTCGCCGTCACGCCGGTGCACCGCGCTGACGACTCGGGCACCACCGAGAACTTCACCGACTACCTGTTCCAGGCCGCTCCCGAGGCGTGGACCTACGAGCCCGACGGCGTGTGGCCGGCCACGAAGGTCGGCGGCGAGGCCGCGCAGGGCACCTCGGGCGTCGTCTCCGCCGTCGCCGGCGGCAACGGCACCATCGGCTACGCCGACGCGTCCCGCGCCGCCGAAGAGGGCCTGTCGACCGCCGCCGTCAAGGTCGGCGAGGAGTTCGTCGAGTACTCGCCGGAGGCCGCCGCGGCGATCGTCGACGCCTCCGCGATGGAGGAGGGCCGCGGTGAGGGCGACCTCGCGATCGCGCTGGACCGCACCTCGCAGGAGGCCGGGGTCTACCCGATCGTCCTGATCAGCTACATGATCGCCTGCCAGGAGTACGCCGACGCATCGGTCGCCCCGATCGTCAAGGGCTTCCTGGAGTACATTGCGAGCGCCGACGGCCAGGACGCCGCGGCCGAGGCTGCCGGCAGCGCGCCGATCTCGGAGACGCTGCGCGAGCAGGTCACCGCCGCGATCGAGTCGATCGTCACGGAGTAACACGTTCGATACCCGGCCCGGTCATCCCCGACCGGGCCGGGTATCGGTCTGAACGAAACGCAACGAGAAGGACATCATGACGACGACGACCGCCCCGGCGGGCAAAGTCAAGCAGCGGCCAGGCGACCGCCTGTTCTCGGGCGCCGCGCTCGGCGCGGGCGTGATGATCCTCGTCACCCTCGCCGCCGTCGCGATCTTCCTCATCATCCAGTCGATCCCGGGTCTGACGGCCACTCGCGAGGACGCCAGCATCCTCCCGGGCAACTTCTGGCAGTACGTCGGCCCGCTGGTCTTCGGCACCGTCTGGGCATCGTTCCTCGCCCTGCTCATGGCCGTACCGCTCGCCGTGTCGGTCGCGCTCTTCATCTCGCACTACGCACCCCGCCGCCTCGCGCAGGGCCTCGGCTACATCGTCGACCTGCTCGCGGCAGTGCCGTCGGTCGTATTCGGCCTGTGGGGCATCCTGGTCCTCGCCCCCGCCGTGCAGCCGGTCTACACGTGGCTGAACGCCCACGCGGGCTGGATCCCTCTCTTCGGCGGCACGGTCTCCAGCACCGGCCGCACCATCTTCACCGCCGCCATCGTCCTGGCCGTCATGGTCGTGCCGATCATCACCGCGATCTGCCGTGAGATCTTCCTGCAGACGCCGGTCCTCCATGAGGAGGCGGCCCTCGCCCTCGGAGCGACGCGGTGGGAGATGATCCGCATGGCGGTCTTCCCGTTCGGCCGCAGCGGCATCATCTCAGCCTCGATGCTCGGGCTGGGCCGTGCCCTCGGAGAGACCATGGCCGTCGCCATGGTCCTCTCGATCTCCGCCGGCAGCCTGACCTTCCAGCTGTTCACCTCGGAGAACCCCGGCACGATCCCGGCCAACATCGCGCTGACCTTCCCGGAGTCGTACGGCACGAACATCAACGTGCTCATCGCGACGGGCCTCATCCTCTTCATCGTCACCTTCGCCGTCAACGCAGTGGCTCGCTGGATCGTCAGCCGGCGCAAGGAATTCTCGGGAGCGAACTGACATGACCGTGACGACCGCCGCTCCTGTCCAGACGCCTCCGTCCGCGCCGACCGTTCGCGAGACGCCGCGCCTGACCAGCGGGCGCCTCCCCCGCTGGGCGCCGTGGGCACTCCTGGTCACGAGCGCCGTCGTCAGCGGTCTGCTGTTCGGCATCCTCTCGATCGCCGCCGGCGATGGGTTCAACTTCGCCGGCTGGGCGGTCGTCACCGCCCTGGTCTACCTCGTCCTCATCACCGTCATCTCGAGCCTCGTCGAGGGGCCCCGCAAGGGCGTCGACCGCCTCGTGACCGGTGTCGTCGTCGTCGCGTTCGCCATCGCGATGGTGCCCTTGGTCTCGGTCGCATGGACCGTCATCGCCAACGGCGTCGCGGGACTGAGCGCCGACTTCTTCTCCATGTCGATGCGCAACGTCGTCGGAGAAGGCGGCGGCGCGCTGCACGCGATCGTCGGCACGCTGCTGATCACCCTCGCCGCGGCGGTCATCTCGATCCCCATCGGCATCTTCACCGCGATCTACCTCGTCGAATACGGCGACGGCAAGCGCCTCGCGCGCGGCATCACGTTCCTCGTGGACGTCATGACCGGCATCCCGTCGATCGTCGCGGGGCTGTTCGCGTACGCACTGTTCGCGATCTTCTTCGGCCCGGGCATCCGCATGGGCATCATGGGCTCCGTCGCGCTCGCGGTGCTCATGACGCCGGTGGTGGTGCGCTCGACCGAGGAGATGCTGCGCCTGGTCCCCAACGAGCTGCGCGAGGCGTCGTACGCGCTGGGCGTGCCGAAATGGCGCACCATCGCGAAGGTGGTGCTGCCGACCTCGGTCGCGGGCATCACGACCGGCATCATGCTGTCCATCTCGCGCGTGATCGGCGAGACCGCCCCCCTGCTGCTGACGGCGGGCGTGGCGACATCCATGAACTACGACCTGTTCAGCGGGCGCATGATGACGCTTCCCGTCTTCGCGTACTCGCAGTACATGAACCAGGGCATCCCGGCCACCGCCTACATCGACCGCGCCTGGTCGGCCGCCCTCGTCCTCATCGTCATCGTGATGCTTCTGAACCTCGTGGCGCGTGTGGTCGCCAAGGTGTTCTCGCCCAAGCTGGGCCGCTGAGGCATCCCCTCGAACCCGAAAAGAACCAAGAGGAACCGTGTCCAAGAGCATCGAAGTCAACGACCTGAACGTCTACTACGGCGACTTCCTGGCCGTCGAAGGCGTCTCGCTCGACATCGAACCGCGCAGCGTGACCGCCTTCATCGGCCCGTCCGGCTGCGGCAAGTCGACCTTCCTGCGCACCCTCAACCGCATGCACGAGGTCATCCCCGGCGCCCGCGTCGAGGGTGAGGTGCTGCTGGACGGAGACAACCTGTACGGGCCGAACGTCGACCCGGTGCTGGTGCGCCGCCAGGTGGGCATGGTCTTCCAGCGCCCGAACCCCTTCCCCACGATGTCCATCAAGGAGAACGTGCTGGCGGGCGTGCGGCTGAACAACAAGCGCATGTCGAAGTCCGACGCGGACGCGCTGGTGGAGAAGTCGCTGCGCGGGGCGAACCTGTGGAACGAGGTCAAGGACCGCCTGGACCGGCCCGGCTCCGGCCTGTCCGGCGGCCAGCAGCAGCGTCTGTGCATCGCCCGCGCCATCGCGGTCTCGCCCGAGGTCATCCTCATGGACGAGCCGTGCTCGGCCCTCGACCCCATCTCGACCTACGCCATCGAGGAGCTGATCGGCGAGCTGAAGAACGACTACACCGTCGTCATCGTCACCCACAACATGCAGCAGGCCTCGCGGGTGAGCGACAAGACCGCGTTCTTCAACATCGCCGGGACCGGCAAGCCCGGCAAGCTCATCGAGTACGACGAGACGAAGACGATCTTCACCACCCCGTCCGTGCAGGCCACCGAGGACTACGTCTCGGGCCGCTTCGGGTGAGTCACCATGACGCGAAGGCCCTCGCCCACCGGCGGGGGCCTTCGTGCTCGCGGCCTCGCGCGTCGCGTCAGTCCCGGGGACTGAGCAGGTAGCGGTTGAAGGATGCCGTCAGCTCGGCGTCGTGCGGGACGGGAGCGCCGTCGATCGCGATGACGGGCGCGGCCAGCCGGACGCTCGAGACCAGCCATGCGGCATCCGCTCGTGTGAGCGCACCGACGGGGATGGTCTCATAGGCGGTGTCGAAGCCGCGTCCGGCGAGCTCCTCGAACAGGCTGAGCTGGGTCGTGCCGTGGAGGATGCCCCCGTTGGGCGCCGGGGTGATGAACCGGTCCGCCACGCGCAGGATCAGCGACGCGGTCGGCGCCTCCAGCACGAAGCCGTCGGACGAGACGAAGATGGCGTCGTCGGCGCCGCGGCGACGTGCTTCCCGAAGCGCTGCCATGTTGACGGCATACGACAGCGTCTTCGCTCCGAGGAGGAGCCACGGCGCCTTCGCGGGGGCATCGATGGCGTAGCCGCGGTCGAGGGTGACCACCCGGATCCCCTGCTCGCGGGCCCGGGTGTTGTCCGGCGCCTCGGCCGCGGTGACCCACGCCGTCGGAGCAGGACCGTGCTCCACTCCGCGGCTGAGGATGAGTTTGATGACAGCCTCACCGGTCGGCGGGCAGTGCCCGGCGGCGACGGCGACCGCCTGCGCCCACTGCCGCGCGTTCGGGACGGGCAGGTCGCACAGTCGCGCCGAATGCGCCAGGCGATCCAGATGCGCCTGCACTTCCTGCGCGTGCCGGTCGACCACGCCGATCGACTCGAAGATCCCGTCGCCGCGCTGCGTGCTCAGCTCACCGACGCTGAGCGCCGGAGCCGAGGGGTCGATCGCGCGGAAGGTGCCGCCGAAGTCGTCACGGGAGTCGTCGGATGCCGCGGGGTCGAGCACGAGTGCGAAACGCCAGGTCATGGATCGAGCCTAAGCCGTCGGGAATGCCGCGCCCTCGTGGTCGGTTAGACTGTGATAGCCGGGCCGCAGTAACCCCGGGCTCCAACTTCTGCCGCCGCGAGCGGCCTCGCGCCGAGAGGCGTTCTGCGGCCCGGCACTTCCGTACCCTCATGTCTCCTCGACGCGGGCACCGCACGACCGTCTCACGCGAGGGCGTCGCGGCGCCACAGACCGGCGCACACCGTGAGGTCGACGGCGTAGTCGGCCAGGCGCAGCGCGCGCGTGGTGAACGTCGACGCGCGCTCGGGCTCGGTCGGCTCGTAGTCGTCGGCTGTGTGCGTGGCACCGGACGACTGAACACGGCAGAACGCCGCCGCCCGGTCGAGGGCGACCGCGAAGTCGCCCTCGAACACGCCGCGCATGATGGTGTCCACGAGCGTGACGAGCTCCTCCGGGCCGGCCGGCGACGGCGCTCCCGCGATGACCTCGTCCGCCGAGGCCAGCTCGGCGCGGCCGCGCTCGTACAGCAGCGCCGCCGTGCGGGGGTCGTCGTGGATCATCAGCTGGAGCAGGTAGAGGCGCCACAGTGCCCCGGGCAGCGTCCGCGCCGGCGACCGCGACCACAGTTCGGCGATGTCGTCGATGCCGTGCTGGTCGGTGAACGCCACCAGACGGTCGACCACGGCCTCGTCCCGCTCGGAGCGCACGCGCGAGAGCAGCGCGTGCGCGGTGGAATGGGCGACCCGGGAGACCTCGGCGGGGTCCTCGGCGGAGTAGAGACGGTCGAAGAGCTCAGCCGGTCGCCGCACGGGCTTGTGGAACTCGCGGGAGTCGTCGCTCACCCGGTCCAGGCTACCCGCCGGCGACAGCGCACGCGCGGGCTGGCGCATCGCCGTCGTCCATGGCAGACACATCGCGCGCGCGTCCGGCTCAGGCCGCCTGGTTGATGCGGATGTGGTTGCCGGAGGGGTCGCGGAAGGCGCAGTCGCGGGCACCCCACCCCTGGTCGATCGGCTCCTGCAGCACCTCGGCCCCGAACGCGCGGAGGCGCTCGAACGCGGCGTCCAGGTCGTTCGTGGCGAACACGTACGGCCCGGGTCCGGAGCCCTTGACGACGAGCCTCTGCAGGGCGTCGCCGTCCTCCGGTGAGCGCCCGGCGACCGGGTCCGACACGACGAGGGACAGGCCCGGCTGGCCGGGGAAGCCGAAGCTGACCCAGCGGTGGCCGTCGTACGAGACGTCGTTGACGATCTCGAGGCCCAGGCCGTCGCGGTAGAACGGGATGGCGGCTTCGACGTCGTCGACGGTGATCGGGCAGTAGGCGAGCGAGATGGTGGTCATGACAGTCACGCTACGGCGCGTGCGCGCCGTGTGCTTCTTCGATCCTGCTCGACCGGTCAGGCGTAGCGGGCGGGACGCGTGAGGATCCTTGCGACGCACAGCGGCATGGCCTCGGCCGCGTCATGCGGACGAGACCGGTAGGAGCTGGGCGTCTCGCCGACGATCTCGGTGAAGCTGGAGCTGAACGAACCGAGCGAGGTCGCGCCGACCGCCGTGCAGGCATCCGTCACCGACGCACCGGCGCGCAGCAGCGCCATGGCGCGTTCGATGCGGCGTGTCATGAGGTAGGCGTATGGGGTCTCGCCGTAGGCGGCCTTGAACTCGCGGGAGAAGTGCGCGGGCGACATGAGGGCCTTGGCGGCCATCGTCGGCACGTCGAGCGGTTGCGCGTACTCGCGGTCCATCAGGTCGCGGGCGCGGCGCAGATGAGCGAGCGTCTGCGGCGATTGCACGGATGCCACGGCACCAGGGTACCGGCGAGGCTAGGACGTCGGGATCGTCACGATGGGGTCGGTGGACGGCTCCCCCGTCGGCGATCCGCCGGCCGGCTCGACCGTCACCGCGATGACGTCACCGGACTGGACCGTGCCCTCCAGCAGCGCCGTCGCACCGCCGTTCTCGTTGGGGTCGAACACTCCCGCGGACACCGGCTCGTCGTCCCGCACGAACCACACCTCGAAGGTCTCTTCGGCGCCGATGCGCGGCAGACCGTTCGAGATGAGCACCGCTTTGCCGATGGACTCCGACCACAGCGCCGTCGCCGATCCTCCGTCGCCCAGCTCCGCCGTCGCCGACAGGGCGTCGGGCGCACTCTCGATCTGCTGCATCGCGACCACCTCGGGCGGCCGGTTCACGAACTCGTTGATCGTGGCGGCGCCGAACCCGAGGGTCACGAGGACGACGAGCGACGCTGCGAGGAGGAACAGTCCGCGCGTCCAGTTCCGGCGCTGCACGGCCTGGATCATGGTCGTCGTCGGCGCCGGCTCGACCATGGGCGATCGCGGCGCCTCAGGCGACCGCTGCTCCGCCGACGACGGCTCCTCGGGCGACGGCGATTCCTCTGACGGCTCCGCCACACCCGCCTCCGGCGCGCGTGGGCGGCTCCAGCCCTCTCCGGGCGGAGCTGCGGCTGCCTCGGCGGGGTGAAGGGCCGGCAGCTGAGGCATCGTCGCGATGCGGGTCAGCAGGCTCGAACGAGCTGTCAGCGGCGGCAGCGCATCGGGGACGGCTTCGGCCAGGCCCGCGGCCGTCGCGGCATCCGCAGCGATCCAGTGCTCCCATTCGGGGTGCGCGAGACGCGCCTGCTCCAAGGCGGCGCGGTCTTCGGGCGACAGCGCGTTCAGCGCATGACCGGCCGCCAGTTCGGCGAACTCCCGCTCGTTCACACCGCCACCCCCATCTCCGCTCTCAGGCGGGACAGACCGTCCCGCATCCTCGTCTTTATCGTCCCCAGCGGAGCGCCCACCAGGGCCGCGATCTCGCTCTGACTGTAGCCACCGTAGTAAGCCAGCGTGATCGCCTCCTTCTGCACCTCGGGCAGCGTGCCCAGGGCCGCCGCCACCCGTTCGCTCTCGATGCGCAGCTCGACCTGCTCGGCGACGCCGTCGTGGGCGACATCGAGGTCGCGCAGCCCCACGCGCGTGTCGCGGTCGCTGCTGGCCTGCGACGAGCGCACCCGATCCACCGCCCGACGGTGCGCGATCGTGAGCACCCACGCTCTGCCCTGTCCCTTCTTCGCAGCGAAACGCGGAGCGGATTGCCACACTTCGAGGAACACCTCCTGGAGCACCTCCTCGCTCTGCGCGCGGTCGACGAGGACGCGGAGGATGAGACCGAAGACCCGCGGGGACAGCATGTCGTACAGACGCCCGAAGGCCGCCTGGTCGCCGCTCGCCATGCGCTCCAGCAGGACGCCGGCACGGTCGATGCGAGTCGTGCCGTCGTCAGGCACCTCGACGCCGTCGATGACCATGTCCATAAGCATGCCCTATGCCTCCGGTCCGTCCGCGCGCGCCCAGCTCGCTCACCCGAAGGTGAACGAGTACACCTGGACGCCTGCCGACACCTCGGCGTCGAGCGTTCCGGACACCACGCCGTCGCCTTCGAAGACCGCATACGACCGCGGTGTTCCCGACACCTGCACGGTCCGCTCTCCCCCGCCTTCGAGCCGCACCACGACCGTCCCTTCGCCGCCGAGCACCATGCGGACCTCGGCGGCACGGAACGACAGGCGGATGCCTCCTCCGTCTGGGGTCACCGGAGTCGCGAACTGGGTCTGCACGTTCCACCGGCGCTCCAGCGAGAAGGTGTCGGCGGCCTGCGTGGAGGGGAACTCGTAGTCCGCCTCGCCCGCGGCGTAATCGCGGTCGCCGGCGTAGTTGACCTCCTTCGACGAGCCCAGGAAGGTCTCCCGCGTGCGCGTATCCGACTCCGGTGTCCGGTCATCCACTTCGGTCTCGGACGGCAGGACGACCTGAGAGTCCGCGTCCTGAAGCAGCTCGCGGATGAGCTTCTCCGTGGCGGCGTAGTTCCCCTCGCCGAACGCGACATGCCGCACGACGCCGTCGGCGTCGATCAGGTAGTGGGCCGGCCAGTAGCGGTTTCGATAATTGGTCCAGGTCGACAGCGTGTTGTCCAGCGCCACGGGGTACGTGATGCCGAAATCGCGGGCGCCCGCTGCGACGTTGGCCGCATCCTTCTCGAACGCATACTCGGGCGAGTGCACGCCGATGACGCTCAGACCCGCATCGCGGTAGGCGGCGTCCCACGCCACCACGTGCGGGATGCTGCGCTGGCAGTTGATGCACGAGTACGCCCAGAAGTCCACGAGCACGACGCGTCCACGCAGCGCGTCGATCCGCACCGGCGCACCGTTCGGCGTGTTCAGCCACGCTTCGATGCCTTTGATGCTCGGCGCTGTGCCGCACGACTCCAGCGCCGCGGCCCCGTTCGAGCACTGATCCAGATCCTTGTTCTCCTCGTTCACCAGCCCGCCGAGGTCGAGCGCGTCGCGTGCTTCGGGATTGTCGGTCAGATCGCGCTGCAGCTGAGCGGTGTAGTCCGGAATCAGGCGCTGCAGCCGCTGCGGCACATCGAAGGCCAGTCCGACGGCGAGCGCGAGCATCGCGACACCGGCGGCGATGCGGATGCCGCGCTCGCGGGCGCGGAACGCCCGGATGCGCTGCACGAGCCCGCGGCCGGCGAGCGCGAAGAACAGCAGCGGAATCGCGACGCCGATCGAGAACGACACGGTGAGGAGCACGGTGTCGGCGCCGATCCGACCGGTGGCACCGGCGACGATGATCGCCGCGAGCACCGGACCCGCGCAGGGCACGAAGACCGTCCCCAGCGCCAAGCCCACACCGAACCCGCTGCCCTGGTTGCGCACCTCGCGTCGCGACGCCAGCCGCTGGAACGGCCGCTCGAGGAGTCTTTCGATGCGCGGCACGATCAGCCCGAGGCCGATCAGCACGAGCACCGCGATGCCGACCCACCGGATGACATCCTGCGGCAGGTTCAACAGCCCGAGCAGCAGCGTGCCCAGGAGGGTGACGAGTGTGAAGCTGATGACCAGACCGAGGATCACCAGGTAGGGACGGGACCGCGCCGCCGAGGCCGGACCCTCCCCGTCGAAGCGCGCGGACTGCGCGCCGCCGGTGAGGAAGATGACCGGCAGAACCGGCAGGATGCACGGCGAGATCCCCGTGATGAGCCCTCCGAGCAGCCCGATGATGATGAGTGACATGCTTCCTCCCGCGTTCTCGGATTGTTCGCGTCCGAGACCGCATCGGATTGCCCTCACCAGGCGCGGCTGACGATTCCCATCCGGTGGGACGTCGCTTCCGAACAACTTCGTGCAGCCGCTTTCGCGGCCGGCCGGGCCGGCACCTCACCGCGCCCTGCAGTCACCGTCCGGAAGGACGCCCAGAGGAGGAAGCCATGTCACGCATCACAAACCGACGGCTCACCGCAGGTCTCGCACTCGCGGCAGCCGCCATGTTCAGCCTTTCGGCCTGTTCGATGGGCGGCTCCGCAGCCGCCCCGTCGGGCGAGGCGACCACGCCTCCCATGGAGGAGTCGCAGGAGCCGACGACGACGGCCGATCCCGCAGGCGATCTCGTCGGACCGGGCTGCGCGGGCTACGCCGACGCCGTCCCGGACGGCGCCGGATCGATCGAGGGCATGTCGATGGATCCGGTGGCGGTCGCGGCATCCAACAACCCGCTTCTGACGACACTGGTGTCAGCTGTCAGCGGGCAGCTCAACTCCGAAGTGAATCTCGTCGACACGCTGAACGGCGACGAGTTCACCGTCTTCGCACCCGTCGACGACGCGTTCGCCAAGATCGACGCCGCGACGATCGAGGGGCTCAAGACCGACTCCGAGACGCTGAGCTCGATCCTGACCTACCACGTCGTGCCCGGTCAGATCGAGCCCGCCGACATCACCGGGACCCACACCACGGTGCAGGGGGCGGACCTGGAGGTGACCGGCAGCGGAGAGGACTGGATGGTCAACGACGCCACGGTGATCTGCGGCGGAGTGCAGACGGCGAATGCCGTGGTCTACCTGATCGACACGGTCCTGATGCCTCCCGCACAGTGACCTCGTCGACTCCGACGCAGCATCCGCGACCGCCGGCACCGCGACGTGCCGGCGGTCGCGGCGTGTCGGCGGTATTGCATCGATGGCCCACCGCGTCAAGGGGCATGTTCCGGATGCCGCCAGCGCATATGTTCAGGTCAGCTCAGAGTGCCCGACCCGCATGCGTGGTGCTCTGCGGCGGGGAGGAACATGACTGACCTGCGCGCGGCAGACGACGTCTCCACAGGCGAGCTGCTGAACGGGCGATATCGCCTGGAGGAGCGGATCGGCGAGGGCGGCATGGCTCGCGTGTACCGCGCCCACGACAACCACCTCAACCGCACCACCGCGGTCAAGATCATGCGGGGCCCGGTGGACGGTGAGGACACGCTCGAGCGGGCACGGGCCGAGACCCGGGTCCTGGCATCCCTCAGTCATCACTCGCTGGTGACCGTGTTCGATGCGCGGATCTCCGAAGACGACGGCTGCTACATCGTCATGGAGTACGTCGACGGCATCACACTCAAGGACCGGATCCACTCCGGACCGCTCGACGAGCGCGACGCCGCGGGCATCGCCGTGGATGTCGCCGAGGCGCTGCACGTGGCGCACTCCGCCGGAATCGTGCATCGGGACATCAAGCCGTCCAACGTGCTGCTGCGCCGTTCCCCGCTTCCCGGCCGCACCTGGCACGCCAAGCTCGCGGACTTCGGCATCGCGTATCTGCTCGACACGACCCGGGTGACCAACCCCGGGCTCATCGTGGGCACGGCGGCCTACATCGCTCCGGAGCAGGCGCAAGGCCAGCCGCCTGCCCCTCCGGCGGACATCTACGCCTTCGGCCTGATGCTGATCGAAGCGCTCACCGGCCGGCGTCCCTACGCCGACGCCGAGGGCATCGGCGCCGTCATGGCCCGCCTGATCTCGCAGCCCGAGATCCCCGACACGCTGCGTCCCGAGTGGCAGGGTCTGCTGCGCGGCATGACGGCACGCCAGCCGGAGGACCGGCCCACCGCCATCGAAGTGGCCACGGTCGCCGCCCGCCTCGCCGCGCAGGCGAGCACCCCCACCGTCGATCAGCCCACCGAGGCCGTCGCGGTCGACACCGGCCCGACCGTGGCGCTGCCCATCGCGGGGGCTGCCGCGGCCGGGGTCGCCGCGGCCGCGGCGGCCCGGAGCTCCGCCGCATCCGCAGCCGGAAGCGCCGCGGATGCCGCGCCCGCTGACGCCGAGACCGTCGCCGTGGACGCCGTCAGCCCGACCGCACCCGTGGAACCCGTCACCGCGGTGGCCTCTGAGCCCACGGCTGCGACCGCGCCGGCGGCATCCGCCACGATGGTGAAGGGCGAACCCGCGGACGCTCCCCCACGACGCCGTCGACGCATCGTCGCGCTCGCCACGGCGGCTGCGATCGTCGCGGTCGCGCTCGCGGCCGTGGTCTGGGGCCTCGGACTGGCCGGAGCGACGCCCGACCCCGAGCCGACCGCGCCGCTCGTCGAGCAGTCCGTCGCGCCCAGCCAGGCTCCCACGCAACAGGCGCCTCCCGTCGTCACGGACGACAGCGGCGGCGACGGCACGGGCGGGAACCAGGGAGAGGGCAACCAGGGCAACCAGGGCAACCAGGGCAACCAGGGCAACCAGGGCAACGGCAACCAGGGCAACCAGGGCAACCAGGGCAACCAGGGCAACCAGGGCAACGGCAACTCGGGGAACCAGGGAACCGGGAACGGCAACGAGACGGGCACCGAGACCGACACGGGCACGCAGGACGGTGGCGACGACACCGGCACCGATGCCCCCGAGACGCCCGCTCCCTCCCCGACCGCGGAGGCGGGCACGACCGACGGCACGGCCGTCGTGGTGGGCAACGGAAACGGCAACGGCCAGGGCACCGGGAATCAGGGCCGCGGCAAGGGCTGACCACGTCGCATCGCCGCGGGGTGAGCGCCGGGTACTCTGGATGCCGAGGGCCTCTAGCTCAGTCGGTAGAGCATCGGACTTTTAATCCGCGGGTCGTGGGTTCGAGCCCCACGGGGCCCACTCGCACATCGGCGCCGCCGTGCAGGGGCGATCACGCTCCCGATTCGGTGAGCTCCGCCCCCGCGTGCGCCAGCTCGGCGAGCGCGGCGTCGCTGGAGTCCGCGGCGACGCCGGCCACGAGGTCTGTGAGGACGCGAACGTGACGCCCGTGCTCGATCGCATCGAGCGCCGAGGCCCGCACGCAGTAGTCGGTCGCGATGCCGGCGACGTCGACGTCGACGACGCCGTGCTCGTCCAGCAGCTGCGAGACGGTGACGCCGTCGTCGGTGACGCCCTCGAACAGCGAGTACGCCGGCCTCCCCTGCCCCTTCTTGACGTGGTGGGTCACCGGCGCCGTGTCCAGCGCGGGGTCGTACTCGGCTCCCTCCGTGCCGCTGACGCAGTGCACCGGCCAGGTGTCGACGAAGTCGGGCTCAGGGTGGAAGTGGCCGCCGTTGTCGTTGTCCCCGTCGTGCCAGTCCCGGGAGGCGACGATGACGTCGTAGTCGTCGGCATGGGCGGCGAGGTAGTCCGAGATGCGCCGAGCGACGGCGTCGCCGCCTTCCACGCCGAGGGCGCCGCCCTCGGTGAAGTCGTTCTGAACGTCGACGATGAACAGTGCCTTGCTCATGGTCCGAGCGTACGCTCCGGCGGATCGCGCCACAGCTTCGAGGGCCACCAGATCGCGCGACCGATGTCGTACGCCAGCGCCGGAACGAGCAGCGACCGCACGACGAACGTGTCCAGGAGCACCCCGAACGCGACGATGAAGGCGATCTGCGCGAGGAACAGGATCGGGATGACCCCCAGCGCGGCGAACGTCGCCGCCAGTACGAGCCCGGCCGACGTGATGACTCCGCCGGTCGCCACGAGTCCGCGCAGGATGCCCGGCCGCGTCCCGTGCCGCAGCGACTCCTCGCGGACCCGCGACATCAGGAAGATGTTGTAGTCGACGCCGAGCGCCACCAGGAACACGAACCCGTACAGCGGCACCGCGGGATCGGCACCGGGGAAGCCGAGAAGGCCGTTGAAGACCAGCGCACTCACTCCCAGCGCCGTCGCGAACGACAGGATCACCGTCGCGATGAGCAGCACCGGGGCGAGGACCGACCGCAGCAGCAGTGCGAGGATGAGGAGGATCACGGTGAGCACGACCGGGATGATCACCGTGCGGTCCCGGATCGATGTGTCGTTGGTGTCGATGTCGGTCGCCGTCTCGCCGCCCACGAGCGCCGTTCCCTCGCCCAGCTCGCGGTCCAGATCGGCCCTCACCGCACGCACGGTCTCCTCCGCGGCGACGGAGTCGGCCGCATCCGTCAGGGTCGCGCTCACGAGCACCTCCCCGCGCGAGACGGTCGGCGCGGGCGCCGGCGCGCCCGGGGGTCCCGTCGCGGCCAAGACCGGCTCGCCGCCCTCCACGGTGACCGCGGCCTGGCCGCTCGGGGAGTCCTTGGATGCCACGGCCGGCGCTCCCACGCCGTCCGAGGCGTCCAGCACGGCGACCGCCGCGGCGAGATCCCCCTCGGACACGATCACGTACACGGGCGACCCGGACCCGGCCGGGAAGTGCTCCGCGAGGATCTCCTGGCCGTCCCGAGCCTCGGAGGCGCCGAGGACGAGGTCGCTGGTCGCCACCCCGTCGGCCTTCAGCTGCGTGATGCCCACGGCGCCGGCCAGCAGCACCACCGAGCACGCGATCCACAGCGCACGCGCGTGCCGCGCGACGAAGCGGGCCTGCCGGGGCCACAGCCCCTTCACCGGCCGCGCCGGATCGTCGGGCAGCGAGGCGACCGGCTCCCTCGGGATGAACGGCCAGAACGCGGCCCGGCCGAACAGCGCGAGCAGAGCCGGCAGGAAGGTCAGCGCGGAGAGCACGGAGAACCCGATGCCGATCGAGGCGATGGGTCCGAGGGCGCGATTGGTGGCGAGGTCCGACAGCAGCAGACACAGCAGCCCCGCGATCACGGTGCCACCGGAGGCGAGGATGGGCTCGAATGCTCCCCGCCACGCCGCGCGGGTGGCATCCCACCGCCGCAGTCCGGTCGCCACGGCCTCACGGAAGCGCGCGACATACAGCAGCGCGTAATCGGTGGCCGCGCCGATCACCAGGATGAACAGAATCCCCTGCACCTGCCCGTTGAGCACCACGATGCCCGCCCTGGCGAGCCACCACACGGTCAGCAGCGCCACGCAGAGCGCGAACACCGAGGTGGTGAGCACCAGCACGGGCAGCAGCGGCGACCGGTAGACGACCACGAGGATCACGAACACCGCGATGAGCGCGACGGCCAGCAGCAGGCCGTCGATGCCGAGGAAGCCCGCCACGAGGTCCGACGTGAACCCCGCCGGCCCGGTCACCCACGCCTGCAGGCCGTCGGCCAGGTGCTCGTCCAGCAGCGTCCGGATCCCCTCGACGGTCTCCCTCACCTCGCCCGAGGCGTCGATGGGCACGAAGATCTGCACGGCCTCGCCGTCCTCCGACGGGATCGGCGGCGAGACGCCGTCTTCGACGCCGTCCGTGCCGGCGAGCTCGGCGGCCGCCGCCTGCACCTGGGCGAGGTCGTCCTCGGTGAGCGCGTCGCCGCGGCCCGTGACGACGACCACCGCGGGGATGCTGTCCTCGCCGAGGAAGTCGGCCAGGCGGCCGTCCACCTGCGTGGCGTCCGCACTCTCAGGCAGGAACGAGGACCGGTCGTTCGTGGAGACCTCATCGACCTTGCCGAAGTACGGTCCGCCGATCGACCCGCCGACGAGCCACAGCAGCACCAGCAGCGCCGGGATGCCGACGCGGATCCAGCGGCCCGGCTGACGGCGATCGCGGCGGAGGGTCGTCATGTCGCTAGCTTATCTAGCAACCTCGCCCGGCAGGTCGCCCTATGCTGATCGGCGATGGTCTCCGCCGTGATCGCCCTCGTCGGCGCCCTCGTCTACGGATCCGCCGACTTCCTGGGGGGCCTCGCGGCGAAGCGACTCCGCTCGATCGTCGTCACGTGCGCTGCAGCCGTCTCGGGGCTCGTCGCCCTGGTCGTCGCGCAGCCGCTCGTCGGCGGCCGGTGGACCCCGTTCGATCTGACCTGGGGCGTGCTGGCAGGCTTCATCGGCATCGCGGCGGTGGCCCTGCTGTACGCCTGCTTGGCGGTCGGACCCATGAGCATCCTCTCACCGCTCACCGCCGTCGTCTCAGCGATCGCGCCGATGCTGTGGGGCCTGCTGGTCAAGGGCGACGCGCTCGCGCCGGTCGGATACGCCGGCCTGGGCGTCGCACTCGTCGCGGTCGTGCTGGTGGGCTTCATCCCCGGCGAGCACAACCTCCGGCCGAGCGTGCGAGGGGTCCTGATGGCCACGGGCGCCGGCCTCGCGATCGGCGCATTCCTCATCGTGATCGATCAGACCGGCGACGACAGCGGCCTCGTGCCGCTCGTCATGAGCCGCGCGACGAGCGCGGCCGTGACGCTGATCGTCGTCGCCGCCCTCGCCGTCGCCGCCGTCCGTGGCGGCCGTCCCGCGACGTCCGTCCTCGACGTCGCCGGACTGCGGCTGGGCGCCACCCCGAGCGGTCGCGCCGACGTCGGACACACCGAGCCGGCGACCACCGGTGGCATCACCGACATGTCGCGCCGGCGGGCGTGGTGGCTCGCGATCGCGTGCGGCGTCGCGGATGCCGCGGCGAACGCCCTCATGCTGGTGGCACTGCGGCAGGGGGACCTGTCGGTCGTCTCGGCGCTGACAGCGCTGTACCCGGCCGGGACGATCCTGCTCGCGGCGGTCGTGCTGCGCGAGCGCGTGGCGCCCGTGCAGTGGGTGGGCCTGGCACTCGCCCTCACCGCGGGCGGCATGCTCGCGATCGCCTGACCCCGCCCGGCGGAGATCCTAGCCGCGCACGAACAGCAGCACGAGCGAGACGGTCAGCGAGACGACGCCGAGCGCGAGCATCCCGACAGCCAGCAGCGTGACGGCGCGCACGGCGGGCGAGCGACGCGTCAGCCGCATCCGGTCGCGGGATCCGCGTCGGTAGAAGATGTCGGCCATGTCGCGATCGCCGATCGCACGCTCCTGCTCGTGGTTGAGCCAGGCCTCGTTCACGCCGCCCTCGTCGTCGAACCAGCGGACGATCCGGCCGTCCGTCGTCTCCTCCACGACCGCGCGCACAGGCACCCAGGTGCCGTCGAGCAGGTAGATGATCAGGGCGATGCCGGCGAGCAGGGCGCCGA
>JAPSKH010000074.1 GCA_031177765.1 Microbacterium sp.
GACATCGATCGGCTGGGTCTCGCGGTCGACGCGCGGCGCGTCCGGGGGCACGCCGAGCATCTCGGCGATCCGCTGGGCCACGTCGGCGGGGTCGCGGTACAGGTCGAACGAGTGCACGCGCACGTAGTGCCATCCGAGCCGCCGCAGGATCTGCGGCCGCAGCCGCAGCGATTCCCGCAGGGACTCGCCGATCGTCTCGGGGTCGCTCTCGACGACGACCGCCTTGCCGCCGTACTGGGCCACCAGCGGCAGCAGGCCGCGGTAGTGCACGTCGACGGACAGGCCGAGCCGGCGCAGCTCGCGCGCGAGCGCGAGGGTCAGCGGATCGGCCAGGTCCTCGAGGCGCGCCTGGCGGGACCGCGCGGCGATGCCGCCGAGGATCGACATGAGCGTCGCGGCGCCGTACTCCAGCCGCCCGTCGTCGAACGCCGACGGGCGGATCGACGACACGATGACCATGGAACGGCGCGCGCGGGTCATGCCGACGGTGAGCAGCCGCTCGCCGTCGGGAGTGGACAGGTCGCCGAAGTCGCTCAGCACGCGGCCGTGCTTGGTGAGGCCGAAGCCGAGCGAGAAGATGACCCGGTCACGGCTCTCGGCGACGGACTCCTCGAGCGTCAGCACCGCGAACGGCTCGGCGGTGTCGCGCGAGACGAAGTCGGCGACATCCGAGCGTCCCGCGAAAGCGGCCTCGACGGCGGCGCGGATGCGGGCGGCGTGCCGCGAGCTCGCCGTGACGACCATGAGGGACTCGCTCCCCCGGTTGACGGCATGCTCGACGACGAGGGTCACCACGCGGGCCACCTCGGCATCGGGGCTCTCCACCGCACCCGTGACCGGGTCGGGCGTGCCGTGGCCGCCCTCGACGTAGTCGACGGTGAGACTGCCGCGTCCGAGATACGACCCCGCCCACGGCAGCGACACCAGTTCGCCGCCGTAGAACGCGTCGTTGACGAGCTCGGCGAGATCCTCGCCCCCGGCGCGGTAGCTGCGCGTGAGCGTCTCGATGGGGAACAGCTCCGCCAGGCGCTCGAACACGCTCGTGCCGTCGAAGGGCACCTCGGGCTCGTCCTCCTCGTCCAGGGTCGCCGGCGCCGCCCCCGGCTCCATCGTCGCCGCCACACGGAACGGGGTCGGCTTCTGGGTCACCGGGTCGCCGAAGGCGACGACCTGGCGCGCGCGGCGCAGCGCCGGCGCGGCCTCCGCCAGGCACAGGGCGCCCGCGTCGGCCACCACGACCACGTCGATGTCGGCCGCGTCCGGGATCAGGGGCACGTCGTATGGCGACGCGAGCCACACCGGCGCGATGGTTCGCGACAGGTTCGGGGCGACCCGCAGCAGCTGCGACGGCGTGATCGCGCCGCTCTTGAGCGCCCGCTTGAGGGCGTCGGCCTCGTCGGCGTGGTCGACGATCCCGATGCGCCACTGGGTCGCCAGCTGCGCGGCCAGGAGAGGACCGGATGCCGCGGCATGCGCCTCGTCGACGAGCCGGAAGTCGCGCTCGAGCCGGTCCACCACGGCGGTGTTGGCACCGAGGACCGCGCGGTCGGTCTTCAGCAGCAGTTCGAGCGCCGACTGCCACCACGCGTACTCGAGCTCGGCGGCGACGCGGTCCTCGGGCACGTGTCGCACCGACAGCTCGAGCAGGAGCGGCTCCAGCCCCAGTGCGGCCAGTTCGCTGCGCAGCGTCGCGCGCTCGCGCAGGTTGTCGAACACGTCGGACTCGGCGGCGAGCCCTGCGAGGGTGCGCACCAGCTGCTTGACCGGAAGCGTGGTCAGGCTCTCGCTCGCGTCGCGCCGCAGCACCGCGTCGAGCTCGGCGAGCTCGGCCTGGACGCGCTGCCACGCCACGTGCACGTCGCCGA
>JAPSKH010000043.1 GCA_031177765.1 Microbacterium sp.
GCCGCTGAGATCGCCTCCAGGTTCGCGGCGTACCGGTCCGTGATGGCGTCGGCCAGGTCCGGCCGTCGCGCCGCCTCGAGTCGCAGCTCGTACAGGGCGAGGAAGCCCTCGCGATCCCGGCGAGCACGTCCGAGCAGCTCCTTCATGAGCTGCGCCTCGCGGGCGCGGGTGGGCGCCTCGGACTCGGGCGCGGCATCCGGCGTCAGACGCTCGAAGACGTGGTGCCCCAGCTCTCGGAGCATCTCGTCGCGATTGCCGAAGTAGTTCGACGTCGTGCCGGGCGGTACGGATGCCGCCTCGTCGACGGCCCGGAAGGTGAGCCCGCGTGCGCCGGATCGGGCCAGCACAGCGATGCCGGCATCGAGCAGCCGTCGGCGCCGTTCGGGGTTCGAGACCATGGGGCCAGTCTTGCATAAGAACCACTCCACTTGCAGTACTCCAGATGTAGTGGTTAACTCAGGGTCGATGCGGCCGTCCGGCCGCCTGGGAAGGAGCCGCCATGCGCGAGCTGACGTACTACATCGCCTTGACCATCGACGGGTTCATCGCCGGCCCGAACGATGAGATCGACTTCTATCCGCTGGCCGATGACCACACCGCCTATATGAACGAGCAGTACCCCGAGATGGTCCCGACGCATCTGCGTCAGGCGATGGGCATGGACGACGTGCCCAATCGCCGGTTCGACACGGTGGTGATGGGGCGTCGCACGTACGACCCGGCGCTCGAGGTGGGAATCACCAGGCCGTACGCGCACCTGCGGCAGATCGTGGCGAGCCGGTCGCTCGCGTCGCCGGACCCCGCGGTCGAGGTCGTCCGCGATGACCCGCGCGCACGAGTGCAGGAGCTGAAGGCGGAGGACGGACTCGGGATCTACCTCGCCGGCGGCGGACAGCTCGCCGGGCAGCTGCTCCCCGAGATCGACCGGCTCGTCGTCAAGAAGTACCCGGTGATCGCAGGAACGGGACTGCCGGCGTTCGCCGCGGGCTTCCAGCCGACCCGGTTCACCTTGGAAGAGGCCGCGACCTTCAGCAACGGATGCGCCGTGCTGACCTACCGGCGCAGCGAGCGCACCGGCTAGGAGCGCTCGGGACCGAGGGGGAGGGGGCGCTCGCCGAAGTCGGAGATGGTGTACCGGCCGCACGAGATCTGGTCGGCGTCATCGATGAACGCGCCGCCGGGCAGTTCGAACGAAGGGGACTGGGCGTCCTGCACGAGGAACGACACCTCGCCGACGGCGAAGTCGTCGCGGTTGGCAAGCCATGCGTAGGCCCGCAGCCGGTGATCGACCTGTACGAGCGCTCGCGGGTCGGCGAGGTGCGCCTTGGGGAGCCTCACGGTCCAGAACTGGCCCGCGCCGGTGCGACCGGACTGCTCGACCCATGAGACCACGCAGTCCAGGTCGCCGTCGGGAGCGGTGGCCGCGGCGGAGATCCGCGGGATGCCGACGCCGAGCGAGACGAGGAGCACCAGCACGCCGGCCGCAGCGTTGACCGTCGCCCGCACGCGCCCGGCCGGGCGCGGGAGCGACCCTCGCCGACGCTCCCACGCCGGCAGCGCCATCTCCGGCAGGAGCACGAGCCCCAGCAGCGGCGCGAACTCGATCGGCTGCAGATACCGGGCGGCATGGGTCCCGAGCACGACGGCGCCCGCGGCCACCGCGAGCGGCATCAGCCACCCGCACGCCGCCACGACCATCGCACCGGTGGCACCGCGCCGGGCGAGGAGGACGGTCGCCGTCGCGCACCATCCCCACAGCGCCAGCAGCAGCGCGCTGCTCAGCGCGCCGAGCGGCGAGCTCCACCGCTGCGCGACCAGGTCGGCGTAGTACACGAGCGAGTCGGCCCACCTCGTCACGTCCGCGTAGCCGGCGCCGGAGTTGGCGATGAGATGCGACAGCGGCATCCGGCCGAGGAATCCGATGAGCGAGCCGGCGACGAGCGCGCCCGCGAGCCACGCCGCCACCCGCCGGCGCCGTACCGCCGCGACGGTGACCAGTACCGCGGCCAGGGGCACCGTCGCCCACGCCGCGAACAGCGGGTTGGACAGGACGGATGCCGCCGCCACGGTGCCGAGCACGATCATGGGGCCGCGCGGCACGGTGTCCGGCGCTTCGCGCTCGAGCGCGCGCCGGACGATCCCCACGGCGAGCAGGACGCCGAGGACCGTGGCGCTGTAGTACGTCGTCGTGGCCAGAAGCGACGCGAGCTCCAGGGCGTCGCGGTCGGCGGAGGTCTCACTCATCGCGATGAGCGCGAACCCGGCGAGTCCTGCCAGCGCGGCGGCGACCGGTGCGCGCCCGCGCCCGGGTCGACCGGCGACCAGGCGCAGCGCCCCGTACAGGGCGAGGATGTTCACGACTCCTGCGAGGGCGAGCGTGCCGTTGACCCCCAGTCCGATCAGGGTCAGCGCCGCGAGCACTACGGTTTCGGGGAGGAACAGCACCGTCGACAGCGCCCAGTCCTGGGGCTGGCCGGTGGCGATGGACCGCACGATCAGCGTCGTGACGAGCGAATCGCCGTCGCGGAACAGCAGCTCCGACCGAGCGGATGCCGCCAGCACGGCCACGACCGCCACGGCGACCGCGACCGCCACGGCGGCGCCGAGCGTCTCGCGCGCCCAGCGCGGCAGCTCGCGGCCGGAATCCGGCCTCGATCGAAGGCGGTGCATCGCCTCACTCTGCCACGCGGGACCCGGCATCCCGCGGTGGCGGTATCGGGGCCGCTGCCGCCTGCACAGGACAGAGCGATCCTGCCCGCCGGTAGAATGGACGAGAACCCTGATCGCCCGTGCCGCGCGCGTGAGCCCCCGGCCGACGACCACGAGGAGGCCCGAGATGCTCCTCGTGCTCGGCGCGTTCGCCATTCTCCCGCTGGTGCTGCCGTGGCTCGTCCGGCGCATCGGATCCCGCGCGTTCTATGTCGCCGCGCTGCTGCCGATCGCCGCGTTCATCCACGCGGTCGTGCTCACGCCGCAGGTGCTCGCCGGCTCCGACCCGGTCGAGTCCGTCCGATGGATCACCGCGCTCGACATCAACCTGTCGATGCGCATGGACACGCTCGGCTGGCTTATGACCCTCATCGTCACGGGCGTCGGCGCGCTCGTGATGCTGTACTGCCGCTGGTACTTCGGCGGCGGCGAGACCAACCTGGGCCAGTTCGCAGGAGTGCTGCTCGCCTTCGCCGGCGCGATGTACGGGCTCGTCCTCACCGACGACCTGCTCGTGCTCGTGATGCTGTGGGAGGTCACGAGCATCCTGTCGTACCTCCTCATCGGGTACTACAACCGCCGCGCCGTCAGCCGTCGCGCCGCCCTGCAGGCGCTGCTGGTGACGACCCTCGGCGGCCTGGTCATGCTGATCGGCGTCGTGCTGCTCATCGTCGAGGCGGGCACGGCGAGCATGACGGCGATCCTCGCGCAGGCGCCGACGGGCCCGATCGTCGAGGCCGCGCTCGTGCTGCTGCTGGTCGGCGCGCTGAGCAAGTCGGCGATCTTCCCGTTCCACTTCTGGCTGCCCGGCGCCATGGCGGCGCCCACCCCGGTGAGCGCCTACCTGCACGCCGCCGCGATGGTGAAGGCGGGCATCTACCTCATCGCGCGCTTCGCACCCGTCTTCGCGGTCGCGCCGCCGTGGCGGCCCATCGTGGTGTCGCTCGGCGTCTTCACCATGCTGCTGGCCGGCTTCCAGGCTCTGCGCGAGACCGACCTCAAGCGCGTCCTCGCGTTCGGCACCGTCAGCCAGCTGGGCATGCTCACCGTCGTCCTCGGATTCGGAACGCGGGATGCCGCCCTCGCGGGGCTCGCGCTGCTGCTCAGTCACGCGCTGTTCAAGTCGTCGCTGTTCCTCGTGGTCGGCGTCATCGACCGTCAGCTCTCGACCCGCGACCTGACCGAGCTGTCCGGTGTCGGCCGGCAGGCCCCCGTCCTGGCCGCGTTCTCCATCTTCGCCGTCGCCTCGATGGCCGGCATCATCCCCACGATCGGCTTCGTGGCGAAGGAGGGCGTGCTCGCCGCGCTGCTGCAGGAGGCGCTGGGCGGCTCGGTGTGGGGCATGGTCGCCGTGCTCGGGGTGAGCCTCGGGTCGGTGCTCACCGCGGCCTATGGCATCCGGTTCATCTGGGGCGCGTTCTGGACGAAGCGGACCGACGGCGGAGAGCCGGCGCCGACGACGACGTGGCCCGACCCGCCCTTCGGCTTCCTCGCCGCCCCGGTGCTCTTGTCGGCGCTGTCGCTGGCCACAGGATTCCTCGCACCGTGGCTCGACGAGACCTTCGCGGCCTACGCCGATGAGGCGCCGGCGGCGACGCCGGGCATCGCCGCGCCCGAGCATCCGGCGCATCTGGCTCTCTGGCACGGCCTCGAGCCGGCTCTGTTCATCTCCCTCGGCACCATCGTGCTCGGGGCGGTGGTGTTCTGGGCGACGAGGTCCTGGCGCCCGGCCCGGCGCCTGCTGCCCTTCACCGCCGCCGACGTCTACAACGCCGCGCTGCGCGGCGTCGCTCGGCTGTCGGTGATGACCACCAGCCTCACCCAGCGCGGTTCGCTGCCGGTCTACGTGGGCACGGTGTTCATCGTGCTGGTCGCCGCCGAAGCGACCGCGCTGCTGGCGAGCGACGAGCTGCGTGCCCAGCTGGATGCGTTCCAGACGCCGGTGCAGCTCGCCGTCGCTCCGGTCATGATCGCCGCGGGTCTGGTCGCGGTCCGTGCGCGCAAGCGGTACACCGGCGTCGTGCTCGTGTCGGTCACGGGCCTCGGCATGGTCGTGCTGTTCGCGACCAGCGGCGCCCCCGACCTCGCGCTCACGCAGATCCTCGTCGAGACGGTGACGCTCGTGGCGTTCGCCCTCGTGCTGCGCCGCATCCCCTCGCGGCTCGGCCAGCACAACGCGTCGGTCTGGCCGGTCGCCCGGGCGGTGCTCGGGGCGGCGGTGGGCGTCACGATGGCGCTGGTGGCCATCGTGGCCACCAGCGCGCGCGTCGACGACCCCATCTCCGACGAGTTCCCGTCGCTGGCGTACGAGCTGGGGCACGGGCGCAACGTGGTGAACGTCGCGCTGGTGGACCTGCGCGGCTGGGACACGATGGGCGAGCTGTCGGTGCTCGTCCTCGCGGCGACGGGCGTGGCATCCCTGGTCTTCGTGACCCACCGCGCCGACACGCTGTCCCGCTTCATCGCCCCGCTGCCGGCGACCGTCGCACACAACCGGCGGCCGCTGATCGAGACGGCGGACGGAGTGAGGCCGCGCGGCGAGGCGCGTGGCCGCATGGCATGGCTCGTCGGTGGCCCGCGGGTGCGTCCTGAGAACCGCTCGATCATGCTCGAGGTGATCGTCCGGATCCTCTTCCACACGATCATCGTCGTGTCGCTGTACCTGCTGTTCGCCGGTCACAACCTGCCCGGCGGCGGCTTCGCGGGCGGGCTCGTGGCCGCCATGGCGCTGGTGATGCGGTACGTGGCCGGCGGCCGGTACGAGCTCGGCGCCGCCGCGCCCACCGACGCCGGACGGCTGCTCGGCATCGGCATGGCGATCGCCGTCGGCTGCGCCATCGTGCCCCTCTTCTTCGGCGCGCCGCCGCTCACGAGCACATGGTTCGAAGCCGAGCTGCCCGTGCTCGGGCACGTCGAGTTCGTGACCTCGACGCTCTTCGACGTCGGCGTCTACCTCGTGGTGATCGGGCTCGTGCTGGACGTGCTGCGCAGCCTCGGCGCCGAGGTGGACCGGCAGGCGCACGCGGCGCGGGTCGCACGACGGGGGGTGAGCGTCCCATGACCGCCTCGCTCGTTCTCATCATCATCATGGGCGTGCTCTTCGCCTGCGGCGTCTACGCGATGCTCGAGCGGAGCCTCACGCGCGTGCTGATCGGCTTCCTCCTGCTGGGCAACGCGGCGAACCTGCTGCTGCTGATCGTGATGGGCGACCCCGGCGTCGCGCCGTTCTACGGCGACGCCGCATCCCCCGACGACATGTCCGACCCGCTGCCGCAGGCCCTGATGCTCACCGCCATCGTCATCACCTTCGCGGTCTCGGCGTTCCTGCTCGCTCTCATCTACCGGTCGTGGCAGCTCGGACAGGCCGACACGGTGACCGACGACGAGGCCGACCTCGCGGTGCGCGGCCGCAGCGCCGAGACCGAGGACGCGATGGACGACGAGACCGAGATCGAGGACACCGACGACGACGCCACGACGGACTTCCTCGGCACGCGGACCTCGCCGATCCTGGTGCTCGGCAGCCGCGACGTCGCCGGCGTCCGCGACGACGCCCCCGTCGATCGGCCGAGGCGAGGCCGCTCCATCGACGACGCCGACGACCACTCCGACCGCCAGGGGGACGACCGATGATGGCCTTCGCCCCCAGTCTCGTCCCGCTCCTGGTGACCCTGCCGCTCCTCGGGGCGGCGCTGACCCTGATCGCCGGGCGTCACCGCCGCACCCAGGTGCTCGTCTCGGTGGCGACGCTGACCCTGGTGTGCGCGATCGCGTCCGTGCTCCTGTACGTGGTGGATGTCGGCGACCAGCCGATCGCCGTGTCGGTGGGAGCGTGGCCGATCCCGTTCGGCATCGTGCTCTACGTCGACCGCCTCGCGGCGCTGCTGGTGACCGTGTCGAGCGTCGTGCTGCTGGCGGTCCTACTGTTTTCCGTGGGCCAGGGAGCCGCGGATGGGGACGACGAGACCCCCGTGTCGATCTTCCACCCCTCGTACCTGATCCTCGCCGCGGGCATCTTCAACGCCTTCATCGCCGGCGACCTGTTCAACCTCTACGTCGGTTTCGAGATCCTCCTGGTCGCCTCGTACGTGCTCATCACGCTCGGCTCCACGGAGTCGCGCATCCGCACCGGTGTGGTCTACATCGTGGTGTCGCTGGTGTCGTCGATCCTGTTCCTGGCCTCGATCGCGATGATCTACGGCGCACTCGGAACGGTCAACATGGTGCAGATCGCCGAGCGCATGGGCGAGCTGCCGCAGCAGACCCAGCTGGTGCTGCACCTGATGCTGCTGCTGGCCTTCAGCATCAAGGCGGCGGTCTTCCCGCTGTCGTTCTGGCTGCCCGACTCGTATCCGACCGCGCCGGCCCCGGTCACGGCGGTGTTCGCGGGCCTTCTCACCAAGGTCGGCGTGTACGCGATCATCCGCACCGAGACGGAGCTGTTCCTCGACAACGACGTCAACATGCTGCTGATGATCGTCGCGCTCGCCACGATGATCGTGGGAGTGCTCGGGGCCGTCGCACAGGCCGAGCTCAAACGCATCCTGTCGTTCACGCTCGTGAGCCACATCGGCTACATGATCTTCGGCCTCGCGGTCGCCACACCGGCGGCGATCGGCGCGACGATCTACTACATGGTCCACCACATCGTGGTGCAGACCACGCTGTTCCTCGCGGTCGGACTGGTCGAGCGGCGCGCCGGCAGCACATCGATCCTGAGGGTCAAGGGGCTGATGAAGGCGGCGCCCGTGATCGCCGTCCTGTACTTCATCCCGGCCATCAATCTGGGAGGGCTGCCGCCCTTCTCCGGCTTCATCGGGAAGTTCGCGCTCTTCGACGCCGCGGCCGAGGTCGGCACGCCGATCATGATGCTGCTCATGGTCGGAGGCATCCTCACCAGCCTCCTCACGCTCTACGCGCTCATGCGCGCGTGGAACCTGTCGTTCTGGCGCGAGGAGGACGACTCGGCCGAGACCGAGGCCCGCATCTCGTACCTCGGAGCCGCCCCGGCCGCCGGCGTCGAGACGCAGCGCCGTGTCATCCCGCGCATCATGACCGCATCGACGATGGGCATGGTCGCCATCACGGTGGCACTGACCGTCTTCGCCGGTCCGCTCTACGACGTGTGCGCCCGCATCGGAGCGGCCCTGCTGGAGCCGGTGACGCTCGTGCAGCTCGAGCAGGATCACGACAAGAGCACCGATGGGATCACCGACGGAGGTGATCGATGACGACGGATGCTTCCGCCTCGCCGGGCGGAGAGAAGCGCAACCTGTTCGCGCAGGTGTGGCGCCAGCTGCCGTTCTTCGTGTGGCTGATCGCGCTGTGGATGCTGCTGTGGGGTCAGTTCACGTGGCTGGCCTTCCTGACCGGGCTCGCCGTCGCCCTCTTCGTGACGCGGGTCTTCCGGCTGCCCCCGGTGGAGCTGTCCGGGCGGGTGAACCTGTGGTGGGGCCTGCTGTTCGTGCTCGAGTTCATGGTCGCCCTGGTGCGCGGGTCGCTCACGGTGGCGTGGCAGGTGCTCGATCCTCGTCGCCAGCCCGGTGCCGCGATCATCGCCGTGCAGCTGGTGACCGACGACGACCTCATCATGACGCACACCGGGGTGACGGCATCCCTCATTCCCGGCTCGCTCATCGTCGACGCCGACCGGGACCGCCGGATCCTGTATCTGCACGTGATCGGCGTGCGCGATGCCGCCGATGTCGAGCGGCAGCGTGCCAGCGTGAAGCACTGGGAGCGGCGCCTCGTCATGGCGGTGGGCTCCCGCGCACAGGTGGCGGCCGTCCGAGCGGATGCGGGTGCTCCGCGTCCCCGCCCGATCAAGGGAGGCGCGGCGTGAACATCCTGCTCGTAGCGATCTTCGTCGTCTTCGCCGTCGCCGCGCTGCTGACGCTCTGGCGCATCGTCATCGGTCCGTCGATCCTCGACCGTGCGGTGGCATCCGACGTCCTTCTCACCGAACTGGTGTGCGTGCTGGGCGCCGAGATGGCGATCAACCACCACACCCGGACGCTGCCCGTACTGCTGATCATCGCCGCGATCGGCGTCTTCGGGTCGATCTCCATCGCCCGCTTCGTCGCACGGAGGGACAACACCGACCGATGAAGACGACAGCCCGACTTCTCCCGGCCGACGTTCCCGTCGTCGACCTCACCTCTCCGTGGGATGCCGCGCTCGACGTGGCGACCGTCATCCTGATCCTTCTCGGCGCGCTGCTCTGCCTCATCGCGGCGATCGGCCTGCTGCGGTTCCGCGACGTGCCGTCGAGGCTGCACGCGGCGACGAAGCCTCAGGTGCTCGGGCTCATCCTCATCTGCCTCGCGATGGCGCTGTCGCTGCGTTCGTGGCCGGTCGTGGCGTTCCTCGTGCCGGTCGTGCTCGTGCAGCTGGCCACCGCGCCGCTGTCGGCTCACATGGTGGGGCGCCAGGCGTACCGCAACGGGACCATCGAGGAGGCGCGACTGGTCGTGGACGAGCTCGCCGAATCCAAGAGCACTCCGCCCGCCGCCGGCGGCTGACGCGTATCGAGACGCACCCCGCGTGCTACGGTGCGCCAGAGGCACGACTCGGAAGGATGACGTGACCGACGACGACCACACTCTCGGCCTCGCCCTCGGCGGGGGCGGCGCCTTCGGCGCGGCGCACGTCGGCGTGCTGCAGGTGCTGGCCGAGCGCGGCATCCGTCCGGGGATCGTCACCGGCACGAGCTCGGGCGCGCTGATCGGTGCGGCCTATGCGGCGGGCCTCGAGCCCGACGCGATCGCCCGCGCGGCCGCCGCATTCCGCTGGCGGGCGATCGCGCGATGGTCGCCGAAGCTCCGCTGGGGTCTGCTCGACACCGCCGTGATCGCCGACGCCGTGCGCAGCGTGCTCGGCGACGACCCGCTCATCGAAGAGCTGCCGCGACGCTTCGGCGCGGTCGCCACCGACATCCGCACGCGCCGCGCCGTGATCCTCGACCATGGACCGCTGAGCACGGCGCTGCGCGCGACCGTCGCCGTCCCCGGATTCGCGCCGCCCGTACGGGTGAACGGCGCGCTGCTGGCCGATGGCGGCATGGTCGACAACGTCCCGGTGTCCGCCGCTCGGACCCTCGGCGCCTCCCGCGTCATCGTCGTGCGCCTGCACGCGAAATGGGAGACCGTGCGCATGATGCGCACCATCACGCGCACGGCCGAGCTGCAGCGCGACCCGTCCATCGTGCTGATCCAGCCCGAGATGGCCGGCATGGCGCAATGGCGGATGACCGACGTGGCCCGCCTCATCGCCGAAGGGCGCCGCGCCGCGACGGATGCCTTGGACGCCGCCGCGCACCGCGTCGGGTGACGCACCTCACATTCCGCGGCGCCGCATCGTCGGAGTGAGTATGAGACGCGTTCATTTCATCGCGCTGACGGTTTCGGCACTCCTCGCCTTTTTCGTCGGCATCTGGGCCTACTTCTTCCCGCAGGGCTTCTACGATTCGTTCCCCGGAGTGCTGGGCTCCTGGGTGTCGGTCGACGGCCCGTTCAACGAGCACCTGCTCCGCGACGTGGGGGCGATGTACCTGGCACTCGGCGCGGCCAGCATCGGCGGACTGATCTGGCGCAACGAGATCGCGTATCGCGTGCTCGGGCTCGCCTGGACGGTCTTCGGACTCCTGCACTTCCTGTACCACGCGTTCCATCTGCAGCACATGCCGGTCGCGGGCGCCATCGGCGAGATGGTCGCGCTCGGGGTGAGCCTGCTGCTCGGCATCCTGCTCCTGCTCCCGTCCCGTAGCGCCGAAGCGCCCACGAGGTAGCGGGCGCGGAGCGCCCGCCTCAGGCCGCCATCGCGAGTTCGCCGTACCCCATCGCGATGAAGAACGCGAGCACGGACAGCACGATCGTGACGGGCACCATGGTGAGTCGCTCGGGCTTGCTGCGCGAGATCGCGTTCATCAGGATGCCGAGCGCGAAGTACCCGAAGACCACCCACATCGCGACCTCCGAGAACGGCTCGCCGAAGACGTCGATCGCGCCCACGCGGTCCCACGCGATGACGCCGATCAGTGCGTAGATCAGAATCGACACCGCGCTGCCGATGCGCAGTCGCGCCGGCAGCACCCGATGCTGGCCGCCCCACGCGAAGCGGCCGAGCGGTGCGCCGAGCGCGAGGGACAGCTGGAACAGCGCGAGAAGGCCGAGCAGGATCGTCAAGGCGAGGGCGAAGGGCACGTCCCTCACCGTAGCGGCGGGTGGCGATCGGCCGCCTGTCAACCCCGGCGACGGCGGCGCGGACCGTCGCCGAGACTCGGTCAGCGCCGCGGACCGCGGTGGAACGCACGAAGGATCGGAGAGTGGAGATGCCAGACCTCGGCGGGGACCTCGGAGACAAGTTCAAGCAGGTGGCGGA
>JAPSKH010000044.1 GCA_031177765.1 Microbacterium sp.
TCGGCCGGGTGCGACCGGCCGATAGCCTGTGCGCGTGTCAGCATCCCGCGGCGATCTCGCGTCCGTTCCCAACGGCGACGTCTCATGGTGGTGGCGGAGCCTCGGCGGCACGCCGGCGGCACGACCGTCGCTTCCCGGCCCGCTCGAGGCGGACGTCGCGATCGTCGGCGCCGGGTACACGGGCCTCTGGGCCGCGTACTACCTCAAGCGGGCGCAGCCCGACCTGCGCGTGGCCGTGCTCGAGCAGCGGTTCGCGGGGTTCGGGGCATCCGGTCGCAACGGCGGCTGGCTCACCAACACGGTCACCGGCGGACGCGCCCGGTACGCCGGAACGCATGGCCGCGACGCCGCGATCGCGCAGCAGCGTGCGCTCAATGCGGCCGTCGATGAGGTCATCGCGGTCGCCGCACGGGAGGGCATCGACGCCGACATCGCCAAGGGCGGCGAGCTCAACGTCGCACGGACCCCGTCACAGCTGGTGCGGCTCCGGGCCAGCGCCGCGGCCGAGCAGGCCTGGCCGCACACCGACCTGGAACTGCTGGATGCCGCGCAGGCAGCATCCCGCATCGCGGTCGATGGAGTACTCGGCGCGGTGTGGCATCCGCATTGCGCGCGCGTTCACCCCGTCAAGCTCGTGCGCGGGCTGGCGGCGGCGGTGGAGGCGCTCGGGGTGCCGATCTACGAGAACACACGCGTCCGCGAGATCGCGCCGGGACGGGCCGAGACCGACGCCGGCACCGTGCGCGCGACCCACGTGCTGCGGGCGACCGAGGGGTTCACGCCGGAGCTGCGCGGCCAGCACCGGACGTGGCTGCCGATGAACTCGTCGATGATCGTCACCGACCCGCTTCCCGCTGCTGCGTGGGAGCGGATCGGCTGGGCGCAGCGCGAGACGCTCGGCGACTTCGCCCACGTCTACATGTACGCGCAGCGCACCGCCGACGACCGCATCGCGTTCGGCGGGCGCGGGGTCCCGTACCGGTACGGCTCGCGCGTCGACACTGACGGCCGCACGCAGCAGCGCACCATCGCGTCGCTCGCCCGCCTTCTGCGGGACTTCTTCCCGGATGCCTCGGACGTGCCCATCGCCCACGCGTGGGCCGGCGTCCTCGGTGTGCCGCGGGACTGGGCGGCGACCGTGCAGCACGACCGTGCGACCGGCCTCGGCTACGCCGGCGGCTATGTCGGCACCGGCGTCACCGCGACGAATCTCGCCGGGCGCACCCTGGCGGACCTCGTGCTCGAGCGCGACACCGAGCTGACGCGCCTGCCGTGGGTCGGGCACCGTGCGAAGCGCTGGGAGATCGAGCCCCTGCGCTGGGTCGCCGTCAACGCCATCTACACCGCGTATCGCCTCGCCGACCGGGTGGAGGCATCCGGTTCGTCGACCCGCACGGCGTGGCCCGCGCACGTCGCGGACCTCGTCGCCGGACGGCACTAGGTCCCGCCTGGCGCGCCGGCCCGCTGCGGTGATCGAGCAGGCGAAGAACGAGCCGCACCGAGATCCACACGCACCGGGTCTCGATACGCGCTTCGCGCTCCTCGACCTCCGGCCGGCCGCGCCCAGGTCAGAGCTTGTCGATGGGGGCGATCTTGATGAGGAGCTTCTTCGGTCCCGCCGAGTCGAACCGCACGTGGGCGACGCGCTTGGCGCCCTCGCCGGTCACGGCGTCCACGCGGCCTTCGCCGAAGTCGTCGTGACGGATGCGGTCGCCTGGGGCGAGCTCGAGATCGCCGTTGTCGCGCACCTTGGCCGGGATCTTGTTGGCGAACCGCTCGAGGTTCCCGGTCGGCTGCCGGCGCGCGAGCGGCACGAGGTCGTCGCCGTAGCGCTTGCCCGAACCGCCGAACCCGCCCGAGCCCGAACCGCGACGGGCGTTGAGCGCGCGCGACTGGGTCCCGCCGCGGGAGTTCACGTCTCCGGGCGACTGGCGCCAGTTCAGCAGCTCGGCCGGGATCTCCTGCAGGAACCGGCTCGGCATCGCGACCGACACCTCGCCGAACTGCGCGCGCGTCATCGCCAGCGAGAGGTACAGGCGCTTGCGGGCACGCGTGATGCCGACGTAGAACAGGCGCCGCTCCTCCTGCGGACCGCCCGGCTCCCCCGCCGAGATGCGGTGCGGGATGAGGTCCTCCTCGACACCGGTCACGAAGACCGCGTCGTACTCCAGGCCCTTCGCGGTGTGGAGGGTCATCAGCGACACCGAGCCGGAGGCATCCTCGAGGTCGTCGGCATCCGAGACGAGCGCGACCTCGGTCAGGAAGTCGAGAATCGTCCCCTCGGGGTTGTTGCGGGCGAACTCGCGGGCGACGGCGACGAGCTCGTCGAGGTTCTCGATGCGGGCCTCGTCCTGCGCGTCCTTGCTGGCGCGCAGCGCGTCGTAGTAGCCGCTCTTGCTCAGCAGCAGCTGCAGTCCGTCGGCGACCGCGGTCGGCGGGGCGAGCTCACCCGACGACGGGAGCATCAGCTCGGATGCCTCGGCCAGCACCGCGTCCAGATGCGAGATCGCCGCCTGGATCTTGGGGCCGACGCCGAGCGCCGAGGCGTTCCCGAGCGCGTCGCGGAAGGTGATGCCCTCCTCCTGCGCGTAGCGGGAGATCGCCTCGATGGTGACGTCGCCGATGCCGCGCCGAGGCCGGTTGATGATGCGACGCATCGCCATCTCGTCGGCGGGGTTCGCCACAGCCACGAGATAGGCCAGGGCGTCCTTGATCTCGGCGCGCTCGTAGAACTTCGTGCCGCCCATGATCTTGTAGGGCACCGCCGAGCGGATGAAGATCTCTTCCAGCGCACGGGACTGCGAGTTGGTGCGGTAGAACACCGCCATGTCGGAGTAGTCGACGCCCGACCGGTGCAGTGTCTCGATCTCGTCGGCGACGAACTGCGCCTCGTCGTGCTGCGAGTACCCGGTGAAGCCGACGATCTTCTCGCCCTCGCCGACGTCGGTCCACAGCCGCTTGTCCTTGCGGTCGAAGTTGTGGCTGATGACGGCGTTGGCCGCCGAGAGGATGTTCTGCGTCGAGCGGTAGTTCTGCTCGAGCAGCACGACCTTCGCGCCCGGGAAGTCGCGCTCGAACTCGCTGATGTTGCGGATGTCGGCGCCACGGAACGCATAGATCGACTGGTCGGAGTCACCCACGACCGTGAGGGATGCCCCGGCCCGGTCGGGGTCGTCGGCGGGGTCGGGCTCGAAGATCATCATGCCGCCGGACGAGGCGATGGGGCCGGCATCCGATCCGATGGGCCGCGTCAGCTCGTGGATGAGGGCGTACTGGGCGTGGTTGGTGTCCTGGTACTCATCGACGAGGATGTGCCGGAAGCGGCGCCGGTACACGTCGGCGACATGCGGGAACGCCCGGAAGAGGTATACCGTCTGCGCAATGAGGTCGTCGAAGTCGAAGGCGTTCGCGCGCTGCAGCTCGCGCTGGTACGCACCGAACAGCTCGACGAACACCCGCTCGGCGGGGTCGTTCATGTTGGCCTGCCGCGCGTAGGACTCCGCGTCGGCGAGCTCGTTCTTCAGCTTCGAGATCTTGCCCTGCGTAGCGGCGGGCGTGAGTCCGTACGCGTCGGCCTCGTGCTCCTTGACCAGGCGCTTGATGAGCGCCCGGGAGTCGCCGGAGTCGTAGATCGTGAACGCCTTGGTGAAGCCGAACTGCTCGGCCTCGCGGCGCAGGATGCGCACGCACGCCGAGTGGAAGGTCGAGATCCACATGCCGCGCGCGGTGTCGCCCACGAGCTGCTCGACACGCTCGCGCATCTCGCCGGCGGCCTTGTTGGTGAACGTGATCGCGAGGATCTGGCTCGGCCACGCCTCGCGACTGCGCAGCAGGCTCGCGATGCGACGCGTCAGCACGCTCGTCTTGCCCGATCCCGCGCCCGCGACGATCAGCAGGGCCTGCCCACGGTAGGTGACGGCCTCGCGCTGCTGCGGGTTGAGGCCGGCGAGCAGATCGTCGTCGGGGCGCGGCGCAGCAGCACCGATCTGCGGACCGCGATCGCCGCTGACGATGATCCCCACGCTTCCTCCCCGCATCGCTGACGCGCTGCGCGGAGCCTCGGAGCGAGTGGGCCCAGGCGTTGATGCGTCGGTCATGTCCCATCAAGTCTAGGCGCGAGCGCCGACACCCCGGTCCGGGGCGAATGAGGCAGCCGCCTCCTCCCCGGGGATCAGGAAGCGGGCGGCGCCGGAGGGTTCGTCGGAGCGGCCGGGCCGGCAGCACCGGGCGCGGTCGCACCCGCCGCCCGCGCGCCCGTGGCGGCGGAGCCACCCGTCGATCCCAGGATCGACTGCGCGCGCAGCAGGTGCTCCGCGTCGACCATGACGTCCCAGCGCTCCGCTTCGAACTTCTGCACCGAGCTGAAGTCACGGCGGCCGCGGGTGGCCCAGTGCCCGACGAAGCCGAACACGGCGCCCCACACGGCACCGAGCACGAGGCCCCACAGCATCAGCCACAGCCACACCGGTCCGGGCGAGAGCAGCCCGAACAGCAGCCCGATGAGCAGGCCGAACCACGCACCGGAGGCGGCGCCGTACCCGGCGGCGCGCGCGCTGGTCATGCGGCCGGTGACCTGCTCGACGATCCTGACGTTGTGCCCGACGATCGCGACGTTCTCGACCGGGAACCCGGCGTCGGACAGCCGATCCACGACGGCCTGCGCACCGGCGTAGTCGGAGAAGCTGGACAGCAGGCGGCGCTCGGGCACCGCGCTCATGACATCACTCATGACTCTCCCTCGCGGGCGGGGACCCGCCCCTGCCGTCAGTGTATTGCTCCCCGCGATTCGCGGGCGAGAGGCGAGCCCCCGACCGGAGATGCAGCCCTCCACAGGACGACGGGAGGGCGGCTCCCCTGTGCAAGCGCTCTTCTCCTGCGCAGGACACCGCGGTCGACAGCCGGCCCGCGGCCGGCAGCGGAGCGGTCAGGACGGATGCCGCGAACCCCGTCTCGCACCGCCGCACGTCGCACCGCACGCCGTGAACGCGATCGCGCCGCGCCCCGAACGGGACGCGGCGCGAACGCGTGTCGGCGGGCGCGGCACCGGGCCGCGCCCGGGTCACTTGATGAGGCTGCTGCAGCCCTCGTCTCCCGGGCCGACGCACAGCACGAGCGCGTCGGCATCCACGAGCTCGACCGGAACCTGGTAGCTCCACACGTAGGTGTAGGACTTGCCAGGCTTCATCACGACGTCGACGTTCTGCTGCGGCACGGCGACGCCCTGGAACGACTCGTCAGCGGTCGAGCGCAGGACGGGAGCGACGTCGGCACCGGTGAGGTCGTCGTCCTCCACCCACTGCGCCACGTTCGCGGTCACCCACTGGGTGCCCGCCTCCGGGGCGCCGAGTGCGCCGGCGGCCGCCTCGTCGGGCACGATGCCGCTCCACACCTCGAGCGCGTTCCCGTCCGCGCCGACACGCTCGCCGACGGAGGCGGGCTCGGTGATGGACGAGGCCACCACGGTCACGCCCGGGGTGCCACCGGGCGCAGCTGCGGGCGCGTTGGAGGCGCAGCCGGCGAGAAGAAGACCGGCGGCGGCGAAGAGGGACAGGACAGCGGTACTGCGGGAACGCATGACAAACACCTTTTCGAATCAGCTTCGGGGGATGCCTCTACGCTACCCCGACGTTCGGTGTGGTCAGACCACAGAGGCCCGGAAGAGGCGGCGACGCCTGCTCGACCTCGCCGGCTCAGGTCAGGACGCGGATGCCTCTGTCCGACGCCGCCACGGCATGGCGAGCAGAACGCCGACCACCAGCACCACGCCGCCGACGGCCGCGACGAACCACGGCGCTCCGGTGGGGATCTCCGTGAACGTCGTGACGCCTACAACGCGCACGAGCCCCCAGGGAAGCAGTCCCGACGCGTCGCCGGACTGGGCGAGCACCGCCTCGAGTCCGACCGCGCCGACCACCAGTGCCGGCACGGCGAGTCCTCCGCCGATCCCGGCGAGCATGAACCCGGTCGCCCTACGCGGGCCGACCTGGGTCGACAGCGCCCAGCCTCCGGCGGTGAACAGCCACACCAGCAACGCGAATGCGACGGCGATGAAGATCGTGCGCAGCACCGGCTCAGCTGACAGCACGGACCAGTACCCGCTCGGTCCGTTGAACGACAGAAGCGCGAGCGTGACGATGCAGCGGAGCACGACCACACCGCCGACCGCGGCGATGACAGGCCACGGCGAGAGCCGCCAGAGGCACAGCCGCACCACAGCGGCGAAGGCGAGCCACGCGCCGAGAAGGATTGCCAGATCCGCCCACGCCAGGAACGACGCCTGCACGGCACGAGTGGCGACCAGCAGCCCGGTCGGGATGACGAGCAGCAGCCCGCGGTCGAGTTCGAGCATCCCGAGGGTCGATTCCCGCGCGCGCCACGGGCGGGAAGAGGCGAGCCACGACGCTCGTGCCGCGGCGGCACCAGGCCGTCGCACCAGCCGTGTCCGTGCAGACAGCATGCCGATCACGACCCACGCGACGGCGAGAACGAGCAGTCCCCGCGCCAGCCACGCCATCGTCGCGTCGCGCTCGGCTGCGTCAGCACGAGAACCGGCATCCGCCGCATCGGCGTCCGAACCGAAGGCATCCGTCGCGCCCGCGGCCGGTCCGAAAGCATCCACCGCGGCGCCCAGACCCAGCCCGATGGCCACGAGCGCGACGACGGTGACGACAGCGAGGATCCCCCGCCGCGTCGCCGTCGTCATGCGACAACGGTAGTAGATGCGCGCGGGCTCCCAGGACCACTCCCGGTGGCCGTCGGACCCGTCAGCGTGCGAGGGTGCCGCGCACGACCCCGGCTTCGGCGAGCGCCTCGTTCGCGAGCTTGCGCTTGACCTCGATGGAGCGGCCGATGTCCTGCGCGAGGAGCGGGCGGCGGCGCACCAGCTGGTCGACCGTCGCGAGCGGCACGACGAGCACCGTGAGGGTGTCGGCGGCGACGGCGGTCGTGATCGTCGGCTCCCGCGTGAGGGCGGTCTGGCCGATGTAGTCCCCCGGCTCGGCCCACCCCACGTCGAGGCGTCCACCGGCCACCTCGACGCAGAGTCGCACGCGTCCCTCGACGATGAACCGCATCTCGGACGGCACCGCACCGGCGGGGAGGACCACCTCGCCCGACCCCCAGCGCTCCAGTCGCGACGCCGACCGCACGAGTTCGCGTTCCTGGTCACCGAGGTGCAGCGTCGGGCCGACGATGTCGAGCGCGGACTCGAGCCGTTCCGGCTCGGCGATCGGGTCGGTGGCATCCCCGTCAAGCGCCAGGCCGCGGCGGCGCGCGGCGTACCAGAGCCACGCGAGGTACACGCTCATCGCCTGGTCGACCAGCGCCGGGCCCTGCAGCGGCAGAGTGACGGTGTAGCTGCCGGCGCCGGAGTACGCGGCGGTCGCGCGCTGCTCCGCCACCCGCATCGGAAGCGAGTCGGCCACCTCCACGAGCAGGCGGATGACCTCGTGGGGCGGATCGTCGGTCGTGAACTTCACGGTCGTCGAGGCGTGGTGCACACCGGCGGGCTGGCTGAGGTTGCGGAACGACGATCCCGACAGCATGGAGTTCGGGACGATCTGGATGCCGGATCCGGTGTCGATGTGCACCGCCCGCCAGTTCACCTCGATGACCCGCCCGACGACGCTGCCGGTGTCGAGCCAGTCGCCGATCTTGAACGGCTGCTCGAACAGCAGCAGGAGTCCCGAGATGACGCCGCCGACGGCGTTCTGCAGCGCCAGGCCGATGACGATCGAGGTGACGCCGAGGGCGGCGATCAGTCCGCCGACATCCGCGCCCCACACCCACTGGAACAGCAGCGCCAGGCCGACCACGACAAGGATGAGGCGCGCGAGCTCGACGAAGATCGTGGGGATCCGCTCGCGCCACGACCCCTTCCGGGCCGTGGCGAAGAGAGCGACGTTGAAGCTCGAGAGGATCAGCAGGATCAGGAGGAACCCGAGCACTGTCGCCACGACGCGCACCCAGGCCTGGTCCGCCGGGGAGGAGAACGCGAAGGCCAGGAGCGCGAGCAGGGCCGCCGTGGGAACCACCCAGTTGCGCAGCAGCTTGAGCGGGCCCACCGCCGGGTTCCCGCGACGCTGCAGCGCGCCGATGATTTCGGTGAGCGTGACGAGGACGACGGGCACGCCGACGGCGAGTGCGAGCGCCGCCCAGATCCAGCCGTCGCGGAACGGGTCCATGCTCACTCGACCCGCCAGACCGTCTGCTGCCGGCCGTCGAGCTCGACCACTCCCGCCTCGTCGAACGCGACGCTGTCCTGCAGGCGATCGCGCACGGCGTCGCTGACGTAGATCCCGGGTTCGCCGCTCACCGAGCGCACGCGGTACGCCAGGCTGACGGCATCCCCCCACAGGTCGAAGGCGAGGTTCGTGCGGGCGACCAGGCCACTGGTCACCGTTCCGGTGTCGACGCCCGCGCGCAGATCGATGGCGGTGCCGTGCTGGGCGTTGAACCGTTCGATGGAGGCGCGCATCTCGCGGGCGAACTCGACCGCGCGGCGGACGTTGTCCACGCGCGGGACGATGAGCCCCGACGATGCCAGGTAGCCCCCGCGCAGCGTGCGCACCTTCTCGACGCCGGCCTTCTCGGCGGCCTCGTCGAATCCGCGCATGATCGTGTTGAGCTGGGTGATCTCCTGGTCGCTCGTGAGCGTCGCGGCGTGCTCGTCGAAGCCCACGAGCTCGGCGAAGACGACCGCGACGTTGTCGTGCTGCTCGGCGATCGACTCCTCGCCTTCGCGGTAGCGGCGGGCGACCGACTCGGGCATGAGGGTGTGCAGCAGCTTCTCGTTCTCCTGACGCTGCTGGTCGATGAGGTCCTGCTTGATGCGCAGGCTCGAGGCCATGTCGTTGAACGCGCTTCCGAGGTCGCCGAACTCGTCGCGCGAGCTGTGCGGCACCTGCACGGCGAGGTCTCCTCCGGCGATGCGGCGGACCGCGTCGACCAGGCGGCGGATCGGCCGGGTGAACACCTGGGCGAGCAGCAGCGAGATCACGCTGACCGCGAGGAGGATCGCGAGGGTCGACAGCACCAGGTTGCGGGTGAAGTCGGTGACCGGCGCGAACGCCTCGTCGGATTCGATCCGGGCGACGGCCACCCACTCCAGCCCGTCGATGTCGAGCGGCCGGTACGCGGTGATGCTCTCGCCGCCGAGGTAGTCCGAGGTGATCGCCCAGCCGGTGCGGCCCTGCTGCGCCTCGTTCACCGAGGGGGTGTCCACGGGCTGCAGCAGGATCGTGCCCTCGACCTCTTCGATGCGCTTCGCGACATCCGGCGGGGTGCCGTTGCGGACGACCTCCTCGGCGTACTCCTCGGGCGACTCCACGAGCTCGCGCGAGATGCTGCGCATAAGGTCGTCGCGGGCGGCGAGGTACACCTCGCCGGTGCGGCCGAGGCCCTGCTCCTCCCACGACTGCCCGCCGGTCATGACCTCATTGATCGTCTCGATCGGGATCTGCGCCGCGAGCGCCCCGGTGACCTCGTCCTCATCGCCGACGGGCGAGACGACCCACAGCGCGGGCACGTCCAGCGCCGGGATGTACCGCTCGAAGTCGGTGGTCTCCACGGTGTTCACCGTGTTGGTCGCCATCGCGTCGCGGTACGCCTCGGCGAGGACGGTGTCGCGGTACGGACCGTCGGTGAGGTTGGTGCCGAGGTCGACGCCCTTGTGGGCGCTGTAGACGACGTCGCCGTCGGTGTTCAGCATGAGGAGATCGACGTAGCCGATCTCGTCGATGAGGAGCTGGAAGTAGTCGTGGAACTGCGCGTGCGCTGCCGAGTAGGCGCTGCCGTCGCCGGGGTCGGCGACCGCGAGCGCCTGCTCGAACCCGGCGTCGTCGTAGGTGGTGTTGGCTCGCGTGTACCAGTACTGCAGATACCGGCCGGCGGCTGACTCGGGGATGAACGCGTTCTCGCCGTACTCGGTGCCCGAGCGCTGCTCGAGCGCGGGGATGAAGGCGTTCGCGTAGTACGCCTCGAGCTCGGCCTCCTGCTCCGGGGTGAGCGGCGCGTTCTGCAGCTGCGCGAACCCCTCGTTCAGCGCGACCGACGCGTTCTGCGCGCTGAGGTTGCGGGAGTCCAGGGTGACGCCCTGCTGCAGGCCCGCCATCGCGTTCTCGATCTCGTTCGCACGCAGTTCGCGGATCGTCGTGAGCTGCTCGACGGCCGCCGCGCGCAGCGACTCCCGTCCGCTGACGAAGCCGATGATGCCGACGATGACGGACGAGACGAGGCTGACCGCCAGCAGCATGATGAGCAGCTTCGACTGGATCGTCAGTCCGCCGCGGCGGATACGCCTCTCCTTGGGCGGAGGCGCCGGACGCTCCCGCCGACGCAGCGGCTCGCTCGACGGCGAACCCTCTTCCTGCTTGAGATCCGATGTCGATTCGGTGATCGTCACGAACGTGGCCCCCCGGTTCGTCTCACCGGTCACTCTATTCACAGCGGCATCACGCGAACAAGGG
>JAPSKH010000045.1 GCA_031177765.1 Microbacterium sp.
TGAGGACGCCGTCTCTGAGTTCGAGGACGAGATCGACGCCGATGCGGTCCAGGAACGCATCGTCGTGGCTCACGACCAGCACCGCACCGCGGTACGCGGCGAGGGCGTCGACCAGCTGATCCACCGTGTCGAGGTCGAGATTGTTCGTCGGCTCGTCGAAGACCAGCAGCTGGGGCGGCGGGTCGGCCAGGAGCAGCCGCGCGAGCGCCACACGGAACCGCTCCCCGCCCGACAGCGTCGCGACCGGCCGCTCGACGGCGGCGCCGCGGATGAGGAATCGCGCCAGCCGGTTCCGCAGCTCGACGGTTCCCACACCCGGTGCCGACGCCGCGACGTTCTCGAGGACGGAGGCGCTCTCATCGAGCCCGTCGACCCGCTGCGGGAGGTAGCCCACGCGGTCGGTGTGCAGCGCGAGATGCCCGCGGTCCGACGCTGAGGTGTGCGCCGTCCCGCCCAGCAGTCGCTCCAGCAGCGTGGTCTTGCCGGCACCGTTGGGACCGATCAGCGCCACCCGCTCGGGCCCCTGGACGATCCAGGAGCGTGCGCCGTCACCGAGGGTCGCGATGCGGCGACCCGCGGGCACGCCCGGGTCGGGCAGGTCGATCCGCACGCCGTCATCGTCGCGGACGCGGCGCTCGGCGGCGTCGAGGGCCTCGCGCGCCGCCGCTTCCCGGTCGGCCTTCTCGCCGCGAAGTCTGCCGGCCGAGACCTGGGCGGCCATCTTGCGGCCTCCCGCGACGATCTTCGGGACCCGCTTCTCGATCTGCGCCTTGCGGCCCATCTGCTGCCGGCGGGCGATGGTCGTCTCGGCCTCGATGCGCTGGCGCTTCTCGCGGCTGACCGCCTGCCGTGCCGCGCGCTCGGCGTCGCGGGCGGCATCCTGTTCGGCATCCAGCCACGCGCGCCACTGCGAGTACGGGCCGCCGAACACCGACAGCACGCTGCCGTACAGCTCGGCGGTGTCGTCCATGAGCTCCAGCAGCGCGACGTCGTGGCTGACCACGATGAGCGCGCCCCGCCACGAGCGCACCATGTCGTACAGGCGCTCCCGCGCGTCGCGGTCCAGGTTGTTGGTGGGCTCGTCCAGCAGCGCGATGGGCGCACCGCGGAGGCGGATGCCGGCGATCGCGGTGAGCACCGCCTCGCCACCGGAGAGCTGCCCCACGCTGCGGTCCAGCATGTCGGGCGCGAGGCCGGCTTCCGCCAGCGCCGCATGCGAGCGCGCCTCGACGTCCCAGTCGTCTCCGACGGCGTCGAAGTGCCGCGGATCCGGGTCGCCCGCTTCGATGGCGCGCAGCGCGCGCAGGGCGTCGCCCACGCCGAGCAGGTCGGCGACGGGCCGGTCGACGTCGAGCGTCAGGCGCTGCGGCAGGTACGCGGCATCGGATGTCCGCGTGATGTGACCGGACGTCGGTGCGAGCTCAGCGGCGATCAGGCGCAGCAGCGTCGACTTGCCGGCGCCGTTGCGACCGACCAGCCCCGTGCGGCCGGCGCCGAACGAACCCGAGAGGTCAGCGAGGGCGACCGTGCCGTCGGGCCACGCGAACGAGACGCGATCGAGGATGATCGTCGGAGTGAGGGTGTGTACAGCCATGGAGGCCTCCTGTGTCAGTCATGCGCTGACACCGGGGCCGCGGATGCCCGGACGTCCTGCCCTGCGAGGGGCTCGGGAACCAGGAGGAGCGGCGGTTCGACGGTCAGCGCGGATGCGGATGCGCTGGCGTCGGGACGACGGTCAGCGCGAGAACAGCGCGGTCGCGTCGATCAGCTCCACTGGTCTTCCTCACGTCGGGGACAAGGCCGTCAGACACCATAGTGCATGGGCCGGCCCGCGTGAAGGGCTCCGGCGGCTACCGGCCCCGGCTTCTACCGAGCGATGGCGTCCTCGAGACGCTTGCGCAGGAAGGCGTCGACGTCGGCGAGCTCCTGCTCGGAGACGCTGTGCGTGAGCCCGGGATAGACCCGGCCGCTGAGCTCGACCCGGCCGGGCAGCCACTGCGTGGTGTGCTCGATGAGGAACGGCGGGATGACGTCGTCATGCGTGCCCCGGCCCCAGAACACCGGCGGCTTGATCTCGGCCAGGTCGCCGTCGCGGGGCAGCTCGCCGGGTGTGGCGTAGCCGGAGAGGTTCACCGCGAACGCGAAGCGCTCCGGATCGAGGCGGAGCGCCTGGATCGCCACGGCGCCGCCCTGCGAGAAGCCGAGGAGCCCCACGGATGCCGCCGCCTCGGCGTGCGCGCCGGTCCAGGCGACGACCGCCTCGGCGGCCCGGGTCACGTGCGCGGCATCCCGGCTCTCGAGGCCCTCGATCGGGTACCAGGAGCGGCCTGGCGCCGGCCACGGCGGTGCGAGCGGTGCCGCGAGGCTCGCGACCGCGAACTGGTCGGGGAGGAACGGACGCAGCGCGTACAGATCGTGCTCGTCGGCGCCATAGCCGTGCAGGAGCAGCAGCAGCGGGCGTCCGGCGATCGCGGCACGGTCGACGGACCACAGGACGGCGTCGGCATCGAGGATCAGCGGCTCCGACATGCCCTCATCCTCCCACCGGCCGGTGACGTGCCGGGGCCGGCGTACCCGGCGTCGCGCAGGACGAAGGGGTATACAGGAGTCATGTCCGTGCGCACTCCTGACCCCGAACCGGCGGGCGACGAGCCGTTCGGCCCACCGACGGGGAACGTCTCCAACCCCGCGTGGCTGAGCGACATCGAGCTGGAGGAGGCCCGACGGCGCCTGCCGATGCTCTATGTCGAGGGCGTGCCCGTCCGCACCGACGGCATGGGGCAGGTGACAGAGGTCGGCATCCTGCTGCGGGCGACGCCCGTCGGCGAGATCACCCGGACCATCGTGTCCGGACGCGTGCGGTACGGCGAGACGGTGCGCGACGCGCTGTTCCGCCATCTTGAGAACGACCTCGGCCCGATGGCGTTCCCGCTGCTGCCCCCGCAGCCGGTGCCCTTCACGGTCGCCGAGTACTTCCCCCTCCCGGGCGTCAGCGCCTTCCACGACGACCGGCAGCACGCCGTCTCGCTGGCGTTCGTGGTGCCCGTCACCGGCACATGCGAGCCGCGGCAGGATGCGCTCGAGGTGACGTGGCTGACGCCGCAGGAGGCGTCCTCCGATGCCCTCGCGGCCGAGATGGAGGGCGGGCGCGGCACGCTCATCCGACTCGCGCTGGCCAGCGTCGGCGCCCTGCGCTGAGACGCGTCACGGTCGTCCGGCCCGTGCGCTGGGAGCGGGGCCGGCAATAGGCTCGCAGGGTGACCGAGCCCATCGCCTTCCCCACCGACGCCGCGGGCTGGACCGCGTTCGCGACCGAGCGTCCCGCCGAGCGCATCGCCGCGGTGCACGCCATCGACGCACGGCTGCGATCGGAGCCGGCGCTGACGACGGCGGAGCGACTGGAGCTGTGGAACGACGCCGACATCGCGCTGCGGGAGGCGCTGAGCGAGGCGTACGTCGTCAGCGAGGCGCATCCCGACCCGGCGGTGCGGAAGCTCGCCGAGAACCAGGTGCAGTCCCTGGAGTCGCTCTCGACGGCGCGCCTGCTCGACCGTGACCTGTGGCACGCGTTCGCCGGCGCCGGCACGGACGGTCTCGCCGAGGATGAGACGCGCCTGCTGGACCACCTGCTGCGCGACTTCCGTCGCGGGGGCGTGGAGCTGGAGGACGCGGCGCGCGAGCGCGTGCGATCGCTGACCGAACGCGACACCGAGCTGTCGCTGACGTTCTCGCGCAACATCCGCGAGGGGCGGCGCCAGGTGACCGTCCCGCTGGCCGGACTCGCCGGCCTGCCGCAGGACTTCCTCGACGCGCACCCGGCGGACGAGCAGGGTTTCGTGACCCTGTCGACGGACTACCCCGATCTCATGCCGGTCCGCGAATACGCCACCGACCGTGCGACGCGCGTCGCGCTCGTGAGCGCGTACAACGACCTGGCGTGGCCCGACAACGAGGAGGTGCTCCGAGAGCTCCTCGAGGTGCGAGCCGAGCGAGCTCGCCTGCTGGGCTACTCCGACTGGGCCGACTACGAGACCGAGACGCGCATGATCGGCGCCGGAGCGGAGATCCCGTCGTTCCTCGCGCGATTGGACGAGGCATCCCGCGAGGCGGCCGAGGCCGAGTACGCCGAGCTGCTCGAACGCCTGCGCCGCGACATCCCGGGTATCGACGCGGTGACGATCGCCGACTTCTGGTACCTGCTGAGCGCGCTCAAGCGGGAACAGCACGACGTCGACGCGCAGCTCGTGCGGTCGTACTTCCCGTTCCAGCGGGTGCTCGACGGCGTGCTCGATGTGACCGCTCGGCTGCTGGACGTGCAGTACGTCGCGGCCGACGACCCCGCATGGCACGAGGACGTGCGCACCTACGACGTGCTCCGCGGCGGCGAGCGGATCGGCCGCATCCACCTCGACCTCCACCCTCGCGAGGGCAAGTACAGCCACGCGGCGTGCTTCCCCCTCGCCCCCGGCATCCCGGGGCGGGTCCTCGCCGAGGCGACGCTGCTGTGCAACTTCTCGCGCGGCCTGCTCGAGCACGACGAGGTCGTGACGTTCTTCCACGAGTTCGGCCACCTCGTGCATGAGATCCTCGGCGGTCGCCAGCGGTTCGCGCGGTTCACCGGCTTCGAGACCGAGTGGGACTTCGTCGAGGCGCCCAGCCAGCTGCTGGAGGAATGGGCGTGGGATGCCGACGTCCTCGCGTCGTTCAGCGCCGATGCCGAGGGTACGCCGATCCCGGCGGACCTGGTCGCCCGCATGCGCACCGCGGACGCGTTCGGGCGCGCCCTCGAAGTGCGTCGTCAGCTCGGGCACGCGAACGTGTCGTATCACCTGCACGTCGACCGTCCCGAGGACCTGCAGGCCGAGACGGAGCGCATCTACGCGTCCACCAGTCCCGTGCAGCCGCTCCCGGGTATGCACCCCTACGCCGGATTCGGGCACCTCACCGGCTACGGGGCCTGCTACTACACGTACCAGTGGAGCCTCGTGATCGCGCGCGACCTGCTCACCGGCTTCTCCGCCGGGCTGATGGATCCGGATGCCGCACTGCGATACCGCACCGCGATCCTCGAGCGCGGCGGGTCGCGCGATGCCGGCGACCTCGTCGAGGCTTTCCTCGGGCGCCCGTTCACCTTCGACGCGTACCGGGAATGGCTGTCCGGGGCGTGAGTCCGAGCTCCCGGCCCGCTCCGACGGCATCCGCGGGCTTCCCCTCCTTCAGCAGGCCTTCAGCGGGAGATGCGGCCCCGCGCAGGAGATCTCCGGGCGGAAGCTCCTGCGGAAGCGGGGAAGTCCTGCAGCCGGTGCGGTCGCGGGGGGTCTAGCCCGCGGTGGTCTCGCGTGCGATCGCGGCGATGAACGCGTCGATGTCGTTCTCGGACGTGTCGAAGCTGCACATCCAGCGGACTTCGTTCTTCGCGGCATCCCAGTCGTAGAAGCGGAAGGACGCCCGCAGCCGGTCGGCGACGCCGTCGGGGAGCGTGGCGAAGACGCCGTTGGCCTGCGTCGGCTGGGTGAAGCTCACGCCCCGGATCGAGCCGTCCGCCAGTCCCGCCTCGATGCCGGCGCGCAGGCGCTGCGCCATCGCGTTCGAGTGCGACGCGTTGCGCAGCCACAGGTCGCCTTCGAGCAGCGCCAGCAGCTGCGCCGACACGAACCGCATCTTCGAGGCGAGCTGCATGTCGAGCTTGCGCAGGAACTTCATGCCGCGCGACGCCTCGGGGTTGAGGACGACGACCGCCTCGCCCAGCATCGCGCCGTTCTTGGTGCCGCCGAAGCTGAGGACGTCCACACCGGCATCGCGGGTGAACTCGCGGAAGGGCACGCCGAGCGCCGCGGCGGCGTTGGAGATGCGGGAGCCGTCCATGTGCACGTTCATCCCGAGGCCGTGGGCATGCTCCGCGATGGCCCGCACCTCGTCCACCGTGTAGAGCGTGCCCAGCTCCGTCGACTGCGTGATCGAGACCGCGAGCGGCTGCGCCCTGTGCTCGTCGCCCCAGCCCCACGCCTCGCGGTCGATGAGCTCGGGAGTGAGCTTGCCGTCGGCGGTCGGCACGGTGAGCAGCTTGATGCCCGCGACGCGCTCGGGCGCGCCTCCCTCGTCGACGTTGATGTGCGCGGTGCCCGCCGTGATGACGGCGCCCCAGCGCGGCAGCATCGACTGCAGCCCCACGACGTTCGCGCCCGTGCCGTTGAAGACCGGGAACGCCTCGACGCCCTCGCCGAAGTGCCGGACGAACACCTCCTGCAGGCGCTCGGTGTACACGTCGTCGCCGTACGACACCTGATGCCCGTCGTTCGCCGCGGCGATGGCCGCGAGCACCTCCGGGTGGATGCCGGAGTAGTTGTCCGATGCGAAGCCGCGGAGGTTCGGGTCGTGGATCGTGGTCACGAGCATCCAATCTATGTCGTCGTGCGAGGGCGAGCGGACGCTGCGCCCCCGCTGTGGTGCGCACAATTCAGGCGAAACGGCTGCGACGCGGAGTCAGGCGCCCGCCGGGGGCGGATCTGCCTGAGTTGCGAACGAAGAGGCGGGCGTACGCTCCGGTGAGTGGGTGGACCCGCCGGGGCTCGGCGGGCCCTCGGCCGCCCGACGGTCAGAGCGACGGGTCGGTCAGCTCGACGATGGTGTCGTTGAGTTCGCCGGCCTCGCTCATCCACAGGTCGGCGAACCGCTGCGCGAGCGCCTCCTCGAGGCCCGACAAGCTCTTGACCCGGAAGATGACGGATGCCGCCGCCAGCGGGCGGCCCGAATCCCGGGCCGCCTTCGCGAACCCCTGTGCGACGGCGCGCGCCCACGCCTCGCTCGCGGCCTTCACCGCCGCGTAGTTCGCGCCGCCGGCAAGGGGGCGGGCGACGGCCGTGGACGACACGATCGCGGTGCGGGCGGCCTCGGAGGCGCGCAGGTCGTCGTCGAACGCGCGGCTGACGTGCCGCAGGGCGGTCAGCGACCCTTCCAGGATGCGGTAGTCGGCGTCCGTCTGCCCCGCGAGCCCGCCGCCGCCGCGCCACCCGCCGACGAGATGCAGGACGCCGTCCACGGCGCCCTCCTTCTCATGGACGCGGTCGGCGAGCTCCGCGACCGCGTCCTCGTCGGTGAGGTCGCACACCTCGACCCGCGCGCCCGGCACCTCCGCGCCCAGGGCGTCGAGCCGGTTCCGATTCCGGCCGACCGCGACCACGCGCGCCCCGGCTCCGCCCAGAGCCCGGGCGGCGGCGAGGCCGGAGGCGCTGGTGGCACCGGCGATCAGGACAACTCGCTCAGCGACGCTCATGCCTCGATACTCCCACCTCGTCGAGACCGTGCGGTCTCGCCGAGACACCACGCTGTCGACGCGCGCAGCGTGCGTCCTCGGCGAGGATGTGCGGTCTCGACGGATGCCTGAAGCCAGGCGAGCCCGGGATCAGGCACTGGCGCCGGTGATGCCCGCCGTCGATGCGATGACCGGGCGCATCTTCTTCTCGAGCGCCTCGTAGAACATCGACAGCGGGAACTCATCGTCCAGGACCGCGTCGGTGTAGCCCTTCGGGGCTCCGGCGAGGATCTCATCGGGCAGGCCGCGTGCCCACTGCGAGGCCGGGTTCGGCGTCAGCGTGCCGCGCACCAGCTCGTAGGCCGCGAGCCAGTGCGCCGTCTTCGGCCGATCGATCGACCGCCAGTACAGCTCGTCGATGGCCTCGCCGAGCGCCACGACGGCTGCGGGCACCTCGTCCCAGTCGAACGCGAGAGCCGTGTCGGTCCAGTGCAGCACGCCGCGCTGATGCAGCCACGCGAACAGCAGCTGGCCCCCGAGGCCGTCGTAGTTGCGCACCCGCGTGCCGGTGATCGCGAACCGGAAGATGCGGTCGAAGATCACGGCGTACTGCACGAGCCGCGCGTGCTCGAGCATCTCCGCCTCGGCGGCGTCGAGGCTCTCACCGGATTCCACCCGCGCGGTCAGCCGCTTCTGGATCGCGACGCACTCGCGGAATGCCGTCAGGTCGCACCGCAGCTCCTCGAGCGAGTACAGGAAGTACGGCATCCGCTGCTTGATCATGAACGGGTCGAAAGGCAGGTCGCCGCGCATGTGCGTGCGGTCGTGGATGATGTCCCACATCACGAAGGTCTTCTCCGTGAGCGTCTGGTCATCCAGCATGCGCGCCGCGTCGTGCGGGAGGTCCAGCTTCGTGATCTCGGCGGCGGCACGCACCACCCGGCGGTACCGCGCCGCTTCGCGGTCCTGGAAGATCGCGCCCCACGTGAACGCGGGGATCTCGCGCATGGCAACGGTCTCGGGGAAGAGCACGGCGGAGTTGGTGTCGTAGCCGGGTGTGAAGTCGATGAACCGCAGCGACACGAAGAGCGCGTTCGAGTAGTCGCCGGCCTCCAGCCGCGCGATGAACTCAGGCCAGATCACCTCGACGAGCACCGCCTCGACGTGACGATCCGGCGACCCGTTCTGGGTGTACATCGGGAAGACGACCAGGTGACGGATGCCGTCGACCCGGTGCCGCTGGGGCTGGAAGGCGACGAGCGAGTCGAGGAAGTCCGGCACGCCGAACCCCGCGTCCGCCCACCGGCGGAAGTCGGCGATCGACGCGGCCAGGTACTCGTCGTCGTGCGGGAACCGGGGGCGCAGCTCCTCGATGGCCTCGGTGATCGCGTCGACGTGGCGCCGTGCAGCGGCGTGGGCGCCGGGTGCGGCATCGGCGGGGATGGACCCGTCCTTCACCTGCAGGGCCTGCAATGCCGTCGCGGCGTCCTTGAGCGCGAGCCATGCGGACGTGCGCTCCACCGGGAGCTCACCGTCGCCGATGACGGCCTTCGTGCGGGCAAGGCTGGTGGACACGTCGAACCTCCGATCTTCAAGCAAGCGATACTGCTCACGGGACAGTGTACGGGATCTGTTCCGGCAAACTGTAGTCGCCACCGTAAATCTTCCTGCCGGCGCCGGTGTGACGGTACTCTTGACGCATGCCCACTCCCGAGGACGCGGCCGTCCCCGGACGACTCGACGATGACATCGACGCGAGCATCGTCCGCGAGGTGTCGCACAACGCGCGGGCGACCCTCGCCGAGCTCTCGGCGGCCGCGGGCCTGTCGGTCTCGGCGGTGCAGTCGCGGCTGCGCAAGCTCGAAGCGCGCGGTGTCATCACCGGGTATCGCGCGAGCGTGGACCCCGAGGCGGTGGGCAAGCCGCTCTCGGCGTTCATCGAGATCACGCCGCTGGACCCCGCGCAGCCCGACAACGCGCCCGAACTGCTCGAGCACCTGGCCGAGATCGAGGCGTGTCACTCCATCGCGGGAGAGGCGAGCTACATGCTGTTCGTCCGGGTCGCCAGCCCTCGCCACCTCGAGTCTCTGATCCGCGACATCCGTTCGGCCGCCTCGGTCAACACGCGCACGACCGTCGTGCTGCAGACCTTCTACGAGAACCGGCCCATCCTGCCGGCCTGATGCCCGGTAGCCTCATGGCATGACCGACGCGCCGCACCCGACCGACGCGGCTCCCGGCCACGGCGTCCTCATCGTCCGCAACGCGCAGTCGGGGTCGGCGGTGATCCGGTCGGATCCGGCTCAGATCCTCGCCGATCGGCTCCCCGCGGCGGTCGTGCGCGAGCTGACCGAGGGTGAGGACATCGAGACGGTCGTCGCCGAGGCGATGACCTCGGATGCGCCGCCGCGCATCCTCGGCGTCTACGGCGGGGACGGCTCCGTCTCGCGCATGGCCGATCTCGCCCGGCGCTACGACCGGCCGCTGCTCGTCCTGCCCGGCGGCACGTTCAACCACTTCGCGCGGTCGGCCGGTCTCACGGTCGATTCGGCGATCGACGCGCTCGAGGCGGGCCTCACCCGCCAGGCCAGCGCGATCGCGTTCTCGGCGGACGAGGGTCCGGAGCACCTCGCGCTCAACGCCGTCTCGGTCGGCACGTATCCCGAGCTCATCGAGGAGCGCGACCGCCGCCGCGAAAGCCTCGGCAAGTGGCTGGGCGGCGTCGTCGCCGCGTGGCGAACGATGCGCGGCGCGGAGCCGATCACGATCCTGCGGAACGGCCGGCGCGCCCGCGTGTGGTCCGTGTTCGTCGGCGTGGGCCGCAACGACCCGGACAGGGTCGCCACGATGCAGCGCTCCGAGCTCGAGGATCCGGTGCTCGACGTGCGCATCCACCACGCGCGCGGCACACGCCTGCGCGCGGTGGCCTCCCTCGCCTTCGGCCGACGGACCGCCGCGGTGCTGCGTGCGCTCGGACTCATGCCCTCGCGCACCGACGTCGAGCGCCTGGTCGTCCGAGAGTTCGAGATGACCGTGCGACCGGGGCCCGGGCGTCCGTCGGTGTTCGTCCACGACGGCGAGCTCGAGGAGCAGCCGGAGAACGGCTTCGCCCTCCGGTGCGTCGCCGTCGCGGACGCCGTGACGGTCTTCGCGCCGCAGCCCAGC
>JAPSKH010000046.1 GCA_031177765.1 Microbacterium sp.
GAGGTCGCCGACATGGTCGAGCGCTTCGAGACCCGCAAGCTCGTCGACCGCGCCAAGGGCCTCCTCAACGAGAAGATGGGCCTGACCGAGCCCGAGGCGTTCCGCTGGATCCAGAAGGCGTCGATGGACCGCCGCCTGACGATGCAGGACGTCGCGAAGGCGATCATCGAGCAGCTGGCACCCAAGAAGGGCTGACCGGAACCTCGACGAGAAGCGGATGCCACCCCCGTGTGGCATCCGCTTTCGTGTGCGTCAGGGAGTCGGAAGGTCCTTGATGTGGTTGGTGATGCGCACCGTCGAGCACCGCCTGCCGTGCTCGTCGGTGATGACGATCTCGTGCACGGTCAGAGTGCGGCCGAGGTGCAGCGGCGTGCACACACCGGTGACCATGCCGGACGTCGCCGAACGGGTGTGGGTGGCATTGATGTCCACACCGACGGCGAGCCTTCCCGGACCGGCGTGCAGGTTCGCCGCCATCGAGCCGAGCGATTCGCCGAGGACGACGTACGCGCCTCCGTGCAGCAGCCCGACCGGCTGCGTGTTGCCCTCGACGGGCATCGTGGCGACCGCGCGCTGCACCGAGAACTCGACGAACCGCACCCCCATCTTCTCGGCGAGGGCACCCATCCCGCGTTCGGCCGCCCAGGCGAGGCCGTCGACGTCTGTGGGGGAGTGTTCGAGCATGTCTCACCTTCGGTCGGGAGCGCCGGGCGCTGTCGGCGACGCTGACTAGGCTTGCAGGGTGACGGACTCCGCAAAGCCTACCCTTCTGGTCGTGGACGGCCATTCGCTGGCGTACCGGGCGTTCTACGCCCTGCCGGTGGACAACTTCTCCACCAAGGACGGGCAGCACACGAACGGGATCTACGGGTTCCTCGCGATGCTGATCAACCTGATCAAAGCCGAGAAGCCCACGCACCTGGCGGTGGCGTTCGACACGTCCCGGCAGTCGTTCCGCACGCGCCAGTACGCCGAGTACAAGGCGAACCGCTCCGAGACGCCCAGCGAGTTCAAGGGCCAGATCCCCCTCCTGCAGGACTGCCTGGCCGCCATGAGCATCCCGGTGCTCCAGCAGGAGGACATCGAAGCCGACGACATCCTCGCCACGCTCGCCACACAGGGGGCCGCAGAGGGATACCGGGTGCTCGTCTGCTCAGGGGACCGCGACACCATCCAGCTGGTCAACGACCAAATCACCCTGCTGTACCCGAACGTTCAGGGGGTGTCCCAGCTGAAGCGCTACGACCGCCAGGCGGTGATCGACCGGTACGGCGTGCCGCCCGAGCAGTATCCCGACATCGCGGCGCTCGTGGGCGAGACGAGCGACAACCTTCCGGGAGTGCCGAAGGTCGGGGAGAAGACGGCGGTCAAGTGGCTGACCCAGTTCGGGTCGCTCGACGCGCTGCTCGAGAGCGCCGACGCCATCAAGGGCGTCGTCGGCAACAACCTGCGCGAGCACATCGACGACGTGCGTCGCAACCGCATGCTGAACCGCCTCCTGACGGACGTGGAGCTGCCCATCGGTCCGCGGGACCTCGAGGTGAAGCCCATGGATGCCCAAGCGGTGCGCGACATCTTCTCGCGCCTGGAGTTCAAGACGCTCATCCCGCGCGTCGCGGAGCTCGCCGGCATCGAGCAGCAGATGGCGGCGGTGACGTCGGCCGCGGCGGTGCCGATGCCCACACCTGTCGAGCCCGCGCCCGCGGATCTGCGAGCCTGGCTCGAGGCGGTGGAGGGCGAGGTCGGGGTCACGGTCGTGTCCGCCGCCGGCCTGCCGCAGCGGATCGGCTTCGCCACCGAGGATGCCGCGGCTGAAGCCACCTGGACTCCGGAAGTCGCCGAGGCGCTCACGCCGTGGCTCGCCTCGCCGTCGCCGAAAGTGCTCAGCGACGCCAAGCCGCAGGTCAAGGCGCTCCGTCGGGCCGGCATCCGGCTCGGCGGTCTGGCTTTCGACGTCCTGCTCGCCGGCTGGCTCCTGCGTCCGAGCTTCCCCGACAAGACCCTCGCGAACCTCGTCGAGCGCTTCCTCGACGAGAAGCTCCCCGAGGCCGATCCCACGCAGCTCGTTCCCGAGACGGAGGGGGCCACGCCGGGGCAGCTGGCCTGGTACGTCATGCGCGTCGCCGAGGCACTGCGCGCCGACCTGCCCGCGAGCGTCGCCGGGGTTCTGAGCGAGGTCGAACTGCCGACGCTGCAGGCGCTGGCCGACATGGAGCTCGCCGGCGTCGCCGTCTCGCACGACTCGCTCTCGGCGTTCTCGTCCGAGCTCGGTGAACGCGCGGACGCACTGGCCGAGCTGGCGTACGCCGCGATCGGCCGCGAGGTGAACCTCGGCTCTCCCAAGCAGCTGCAGGAGGTGCTCTTCGACGAGCTGCAGCTTCCGAAGACCCGCAAGACGAAGACGGGCTATTCGACGGATGCCGCCGTTCTCGCGGACCTGCTCGAGACGAACCCGCATCCGTTCCTGGATCTGCTCCTGCAGTATCGCGAGGCCACCAAGCTGCGCCAGATCATCGAGTCGCTCGACACGGCGATCGGTCCGGACGGCCGCATCCACACCACGTACCTGCAGACGGGAAGCCAGACCGGTCGACTCTCGAGCACCGATCCGAACCTGCAGAACATCCCGATCAGGACCGAGGAGAGCAGGCGCATCCGCTCGGCGTTCGTCGTCGGCGAGGGCTACGAGACGCTCCTGACGGCCGACTACTCGCAGATCGAGATGCGCATCATGGCGCACCTGTCCGAGGATCCCGGCCTCATCGAGGCGTTCAACTCCGGCGAGGACCTGCACCGGTTCGTCGGCGCGCGCGTCTTCGCCGTGGCACCCGAGGACGTCACGCCGGCGATGCGCACGAAGGTCAAGGCGATGTCGTACGGCCTGGTGTACGGGCTGTCGGCGTTCGGCCTGTCCAAGCAGCTGCGCATCGAGCAGGCCGAGGCGAAGCAGCTCATGATGGAGTACTTCGCGCGCTTCGGCGCCGTCCGGGACTACCTGCGCTCGTCGGTCGAGCAGGCCCGCATCGACGGGTACACCGAGACGATCTTCGGCCGGCGCCGCCCCTTCCCGGACCTCGCGAGCCCCAACCGCGTGCTGCGTGAGAACGCCGAGCGTGCGGCGCTGAACGCGCCCATCCAGGGCAGCGCGGCCGACATCATGAAGATCGCGCTGTTCCGCATCCACGACGACTTCGCCGCCCAGGAGCTCCGCTCACGCGTGCTGCTGCAGATCCACGATGAACTCGTCATCGAGGTGGCCCCGGGGGAGTGGGACGCGGCGGAGCGCATCGTTCGCACGCGGATGGGCGGGGCAGCGACCCTCTCGGTGCCGCTCGACGTGCAGATCGGTCGCGGTGGCGACTGGAACGCCGCCGGCCACTGAACCCGTCGTTTTGTCACAGTCGGACTCATCCCTAGGCTCATCCACATGACTGACGAAACCCGCACGCCCACGCAGATCGACAAGATCGCTGATGCGTGGGTCGACACCCTCGCCGAGCTCGAGCCGACGCTGGCGACCTATATCGGACGCTCGGAGTACAACGACCGCTTCGGCGACTACAGCCCCGCCGGCCAGGAGCGTCTCATCGCGGAGGGGCGCCGCACCCTCGCGGCGCTGTCCGAGGCCACCGCCGTCGACGACATCGACGAGGTGACCAAGGACGACCTCGCGCGTGAGATCCAGCTCGGCATCGAACTGCACGAGGCGAAGTGGCACCTGCGGGACCTCAACGTCATCGCATCCCCGGCCCAGGACATCCGCTCCGCCTTCGACCTCATGCCGACCGACACCCCCGAGGACTGGTCCGTCGTCGCCACGCGTCTGCAGGCGGTGCCCGGCGCGATCGACGGCTACATCCAGACGCTGCGCGAGGGCATCGCCCAGGGGATCGTTCCGGCGCGCCGTCAGGTCGTCGAGGTCGTCACGCAGATCGGCCGCTACACCGAGGACGGCGGCTTCTTCTCGGCGTTCGCGGCCGACGCCGCCCCGGCCGAAGGCCAGCTGCCGGCCAGCCTCGCCCGCGAGCTGGCGGACAGCGCCAACGCGGCCCGCGTGGCGTACGACGAGCTCGCCCAGTTCCTCGCCAACGACCTCGCGCCCGCGGCGTCGGAGAAGGATGCGGTCGGTCGCGAACTCTACGCGCTGCACTCGCGCCGGTTCCTCGGCGCGACCGTGGACCTCGACGAGACGTACGAGTGGGGCGTCGAGGAGCTCGCGCGCATGGTCGCCGAGCAGGAGTCGATCGCCCACGAGATCAAGCCGGGCGCGACGGTGGAGGAGGCGGTCGCCTTCCTCGAACAGGATCCGGCACGCAAGCTCCATGGCACCGAGGCTCTTCAGAAGTGGATGCAGGAGACCAGCGACCGTGCCGTCGAAGAGCTCGGCCGGACCCACTTCGACATCGCCGAACCGATCCGGCGGCTGCAGTGCATGATCGCCCCCACCAAAGAGGGCGGCATCTACTACACCGGCCCGACCGACGACTTCTCGCGGCCCGGCCGCATGTGGTGGTCGGTGCCCGAGGGTGTGGACTCATTCGACACGTGGCGCGAGCTCACGACGGTGTACCACGAGGGCGTGCCGGGTCACCATCTGCAGATCGCGCAGGCCGTGTACAACCGCGCACAGCTCAACTCCTACCGCCGACTCCTCGGCGGAACCTCCGGCCACGCCGAGGGCTGGGCGCTGTACGCCGAGCGCCTGATGGAGCAGCTCGGATACCTCGACGACCCCGCCGACCGGCTCGGGATGCTCGACGGCCAGCGCATGCGCGCGGCCCGCGTGGTCCTCGACATCGGCGTGCACCTCGAGAAGCAGCGGCCGGACGGCAACGGCACGTGGGACGCGGACTTCGCCCTGGACTTCATGCGCCGCAACGTCAACATGCCGGACGAGTTCGTGAAGTTCGAGGTGAACCGCTACCTCGGGTGGCCGGGGCAGGCGCCGTCGTACAAGGTGGGCCAGCGGATCTGGGAGCAGCTGCGCGACGAGGTCGCCGAGCGCGAAGGCGATGCCTTCTCGATCAAGCAGTTCCACAAGCGCGCGCTCGACATCGGCGGCGTGGGCCTGGACACCCTCCGCTTCGCGCTCTCGCGCTGACCTGACAGGAGACGCGCGCTGCCCGCTCGGCGACCGAGCGGGCAGCGCGCGACCGGCGCGCCCGTCGCCGCGCGCTCAGACGGACGGAGGGCGCCGCTCGGCGAGCAGCCGAACGACCTCCTCGTCGCCGGTCTGCGTGAAATCGTCGTAGAACTGCCCGACCGCCCAGAAGTCCCGCCGCGGATGCGGGCAGACGAACTCGTCGACGACATCCGCGGGAGCATGCCACCGAGCTGGGGCGACGGGCACGGCGAGGACGATGCGTGACGGATGGCGGCCACGCAGCGCTCGGCACGCCGCGACGGCGCTCGACCCGGTGGCCACGCCGTCATCCACGACGATCGCCGGCCGCCCGCTCAGATCGGCGGACCCTGATCCGAAGGCGCCCGTCCGTCGGGCGAGCTCGTCGCGTTCCGCCGCCTCCACCTCGTCCACGTCGCGAGCGGACATCCCGGCCCAGCGCACGGCGTCGGGAGCCACGATGCGCACACCGTCCGCGATCGCTCCGACAGCGAACTCCTCGTGACCGGCCGCGCCGAGCTTGCGCACGACAACGGCGTCCAGCGGCAGGGCGAGGGCGTCCGCCACAGCGGCCGCGACGACCACGCCGCCTCGCGGGATGCCCAGGACGACGGCATCCGATCCCTTCCACGGCAGAAGGGATCCCGCGAGCTCGCGGCCCGCGGCCGTCCGATCCGCGAAGAGGGCCATGGCCCCACGGTACGCTCGCGGCATCCGTCGAGGAATGCCGTGCCACCGACGCAGGTTGCATGCAGGCGAATGGAAGGATGCCCCGATGGCTGACCACACCGATATCCAGCTGGGACTCGACACGTTCGGCGATGTGACGATCGACGACGCCGGCGAGCGCCTCAGCGACGCGCAGACGATCCGCAACGTCGTCGAGCAGGCGGTCCTCGCCGACGAGGTCGGGCTGTCGTTCTTCGGCGTGGGGGAGCACCATCGCCGCGAGTTCGCCGTCTCCAGCCCCGAGATCGTGCTCGCCGCCGCGGCAGCGCGCACCGAGCGCATCCACGTGGGCACGGCCGTCACGGTGCTCTCCAGCGACGATCCGGTGCGCGTGTACGAGCGTTTCGCGACGCTGGATGCCATCTCCAACGGTCGCGCCGAAGTGATCCTCGGCCGCGGCTCGTTCATCGAATCGTTCCCGCTGTTCGGCTACGACCTCCGCGACTACGAGACGCTGTTCGACGAGAAGCTCGATCTGTTCTCCCGGCTGCTCACCGAGAAGCCCGTCACCTGGCAGGGAACGCTGCGCGCGCCGCTGACCGACGCCGACGTGTTCCCGAAGACCGAGCACGGGCTGCGGGCATGGGTCGGCGTGGGCGGGACGCCGGAATCCGTCGTGCGCGCCGCGCGATACGGGTACGGCCTGATGCTGGCCATCATCGGCGGTCCGGCCGCACGGTTCCGACCCTTCGCGGACCTCTACCGGCGGTCGCTGGACACCTTCGAGCGCGACCCGCTCCCGGTCGGGGTGCACTCGCCGGGTCACATCGCCGAGACGGACGGGCAGGCGTGGGATGAGGCGTACTCGGCATTCGAGGCGATGAACAACACCATCGGCCGGGAGCGCGGGTGGCCGCCGTACAACCGGCTGCGGTTCCAGCACGACGTCGGACCGGAGGGCGCGCTGTACATCGGCGCCCCGGAGACCGTCGCCCGCAAGATCGCCGCCACGATCCGGACCCTGGGTGCCGCCCGCTTCGACATGAAGTTCTCCACGGGAACGCTCTCGCATGCCAAGCTGATGCGGTCCATCGAGCTGTATGGCACGCGGGTCGCGCCGATGGTCCGCGACCTGCTCGCGTGACGCGTGCCTCGCCTGAGATCCGTAGCATGACGCTATGACCGATGCCGACACGCGTGCGCGCAGCGTTCCCGCACGCCTGGACCACCTGCCCTTCACCCGACGCCATCTGCGCGTTCTGACCGGCTCGGGCATCGGCTGGGCGCTGGACGCGATGGACGTGGGACTGATCTCGTTCGTCATCGCCGCCCTCGCGGTGCAGTGGGATCTGCAGCAGCATGAGACGGCGTGGATCGCGTCGATCGGGTTCGTCGGCATGGCGATCGGCGCCAGCCTGGGTGGACTGCTGGCCGACCGCTACGGACGCCGGCAGCTGTTCGCCGTGACGCTGCTGGTGTACGGCCTGGCGACGGGCGCGAGCGCTCTCGTGGGCGGGCTCGTCGCGCTGCTGGTGCTGCGCTTCTTCGTGGGACTGGGACTCGGAGCGGAATTGCCGGTGGCCAGCACGTACGTGAGCGAGTTCGCGCCCGCCCGCATGCGGGGACGGCTGATCGTGATCCTGGAGGCGTTCTGGGCGGTCGGCTGGACCGCCGCCGCGCTCATCGGCTACCTGGTGATCCCCGCATCCGCCGACGGCTGGCGGTGGGCCTTCGCGCTGGGCGCCGTGCCGGCGATCTACGCCGTCGTGGTGCGCTGGGGCCTGCCGGAATCCGCCCGGTGGCTGCAGCGCCGCGGACGACGTGCCGAGGCCAACGCCGTCGTGGCGACATTCGAGGAGGCGGCTCGCACGCAGGGGAGGGGCTTCTCGCCCGCTGCAGAGGTCGCACCCGTCGACGGGGGAGCCCCGAGCGCCGCGGCATCCGATGCGCGGTCACGCCTCGGCGCGCTGTGGACGCCCGAGTTCCGAGCCCGTACCGCGTCGCTCTGGCTGGTGTGGTTCTGTGTGAACTTCTCGTACTACGGCGCGTTCATCTGGATCCCGTCGATCCTCGTCACGCAGGGCTACGACCTGGTGCGGTCCTTCGGCTTCACCCTGATCATCACGCTGGCGCAGCTGCCGGGCTATGCCGTGGCGGCCTGGCTCATCGAGGTGTGGGGGCGACGCGCGACTCTGTCGGTCTTCCTGATCGGATCGGCCGCGGCCGCCGTGGTCTTCGGGACCGCCTCGAGCGAAGCGCTCGTCATCGGCGCCGGGATGGCGCTGTCGTTCTTCAACCTCGGAGCATGGGGCGCCCTCTATGCCGTCACTCCCGAGATGTACCCCACATCGTTGCGCGGCACCGGCGCCGGGTGGGCCGCCGGGGTCGGCCGCATCGCCTCGATCGTCGCGCCCCTCGCGGTGCCTCCGCTGCTGACCCTCGGCGGCGCCTCCATGCTGTTCGCGGTGTTCGCGGCCTTCTTCGCTGTGGGTGCCGTCGCCACGTGGGGACTCATCGATCGACGGGGCGTGGCGCTGGACGATCGCTGACGCGCCGTAGGCTGGGCACGTGGCATCCGTGCGTTACGTCGCCATCGGCGACTCGTTCACCGAGGGTGTCGGCGACGAGCTGCCCGACGGACACGTGCGCGGCTGGGCGGACCTCGTAGCTCAGGGATGGGCGGACGCCGCCGGCGAGCCGATCGAGTACGCCAACCTCGCCATCCGCGGCAGGCTCGTCTGGCCGATCGTGGAGCAGCAGCTCGAGCCGGCGCTGGCGCTGAAGCCCACGCACCTGTCGTTCAACGGTGGCGGCAACGACATGCTGCGTCCGCGCACGAGCATCTCGCGTGTGGTGCAGGCGTTCGAGACGGTGGTCCGGCGCTGCGACGAGGAGGGTGTGCGGCTGATCATGCTCTCGGGCGCGAACCCGTCGTCGCAGCTTCCGCTGGGCCGGGTCATCCAGCGCCGTGGCGACGTGCTCTCGCGCGCGGTCGAGGCCCGATTCGCCGAACGCACCGATATCGTGCGGGCCTACAACTGGTTCGACCGCGAGCTCGCCACCCCGCCGTACTGGTCCGAAGACCGACTGCACATGAACGCGCGCGGTCACCATCGGGTGGCTGCGCGGGTCCTGACGGCCCTCGGCTTCGAGCCGCCTGCCGGCTGGTGGTCGCTGCCGCCCCTCGCGCTCACGACGACTCGCGGTGCCACGTACTACCGCGACCACCTGGGCCCCTGGGTGCGTCGGCGTCTGACGGGAACATCGTCCGGCGACGGGCGGGAACCGAAGTTCCCGGAATGGGCGACGTTCGTGCCGCAGACCCACTGAGCTCACTCTGTCGGGTGCGCGACGGAGTAGCTGAGTTCCGCGAACGCCCCCATCTGCCGCACCCCGGTGAGGGTCAGGCGGTCGGCGCCGATACGGCGGGGGAGCAGGGGCTTGCCCGACGGCAGCGTGGCGGGGGCGATGGACACGCGGATCTCGTCCAGGAGCCCCGCATCGTCGAACTGCCCGGCGAGGTCGCCGCCGCCGACCACCCAGACGTCACGTCCGCCCGCCGAATCCCGGATCGCCGGCCACATCTCGCGCACATCGCCGCTGGCGAAGCGGACGTCGGCGCCCGGCACGACGGGCTGGTCGCGGCGCGAGAACACCCATGTGGGCCGGTCGCCGTAGTACGCCGGCCACTTCTCCGGATGGGCGATGAGGTCCTCGTGCTCGACCACCCACCGGTAGGTCGACGAGCCCTGCACGAGCACGCCGATCCCGTCCAGGAACCGCTGGAAGTCGTCGTCGCCGCCTTCGCCGCCGGGGGCGGCGAAGAGCCAGTCGAGGGAATCCTGGTCGTCGGCGAGGAAGCCGTTGAGGGTCGCTGCGGTGTAGAAGATCACGCGGGGCATGTCCGCACGCTAGCGTGATGCTCCGACATCCGCGGCGCTCGGATGCCCCAGCGCCTGTCGCTTGTCAAGCCCTTGCCGTCGCCGATCCGGTCACGGGATGGTGAACCCGGGACCGACGTCCCGGAGCAGGGGAGGGCGGCTTCGCCGTGCCCCGGAAAGGAACCCGCATGAGTATCGGAGCTGGAATCGCGCTGTTCGCCATCGGCGCCATCCTCGCGTTCGCCGTGAACGTGGAGGTGCAGTGGGTGAACCTCGACATGATCGGGTACATCCTGATGGGCGCCGGACTGGTGATCTTCCTGGTCGGCATCGTTCTGCTGGCGCGCCGTCGCCGGTCCGAGACGGTCACCCGATCGGCCGTCGACCCGGCGGGAACGGAGCGGGTCACGCGCCAGAGCAGCAGCTCGACCGACGACGCCGTCGGTCTCTGACCGACGCGACCGCATCGCGCCGGCGCCGCACTCAGCGGCGCCGGCGCGATCCACGTGGAGGGCGCGGCGGGTCCATCCCGATCCGGATGCGCGTGCGCTTGCGCTCGATCACGAT
>JAPSKH010000047.1:0-1543 GCA_031177765.1 Microbacterium sp.
GACGACGAGGAGGACCGGCGGTGACTCGCTGATCCGCTGAAACGTCAGAGGGTGGGCGTCCCGCGCGGGACGGCCCACCCTCTTCTCGTTGGATCGGTGAGGGGATCCGCTGGTTCAGCTCATGCGCTCGACGGTGTAGTCGATGCAGCGGATGAGCTGTCGCACGTCGTCCGGCTCGATCGACACGAACGTCGCGATGCGCAGCTGGTTGCGTCCGAGCTTGCGATAGGGCTCGGTGTCGACGATGCCGTTGGCGCGGAGGGTCGCGGCCACGGCGGCGGCATCCACCGACTCGTCGAAGTCGACGGTCACGACGACGGGGGAGCGGTCGGCGGGGTCGGCGACGAAGGGCGTCGCGTAGCGGGATGCCTCGGCCCACTCGTACAGCGCTTGCGAGGATTCGCGGGTGCGGGCATCCGCCCACGTCAGACCGCCGTTGCCGTTGATCCACCGGAGCTGCTCGTCGAGCAGGAGGAGCGTCGCGAGGGCCGGCGTGTTGAGCGTCTGGTTCAGGCGCGAGTTGTCCAGCGCCTGCTTGAGGCTCAGGAACTCGGGGATGTAGCGATCCGACGCCGCACGACGCTCGATGCGTTCGATGGCGGCGGGGGAGACGACCGCGAACCAGAGGCCGCCGTCGGAGCCGAGGTTCTTCTGCGGCGCGAAGTAGTACACGTCCGTCTCGGTGACGTCGAAGTCGATGCCGCCCGCGGCGCTGGTGGCGTCGATCACGGTCAGCGCGCCCTCGTCGCCGTGGACGCGCTGGATCGGGGCGGACACGCCGGTCGAGGTCTCGTTGTGCGGCCACGCGTAGACGTCGACGCCCTCGATGGGCTCAGGGGCGGTACGCGTTCCGGCGGGCACCTCGCGGACATCGGGCGCAGTCAGCCAGGGCGCCTTGGCGGCCTTGGCGAACTTGCCGCCGAACTCGCCGAACACGAGGTGCTGACTGCGGTCGTCGATGAGGCCGAAGGCCGCGGCATCCCAGAATGCCGTCGAGCCGCCGTTCCCGAGGATGACCTCGTAGCCCTCGGGTGCCCGGAACAGCTCCGCGACACCGGCGCGCACATCGCCGACGAGGTTCTTCACCGTCGCCTGGCGGTGCGAGGTGCCCATGAGGGCGGCACCGCGGGCTGCCAGGGCGTCCAGGTGCGCCGGGATGATCTTCGACGGCCCGCACCCGAACCGTCCGTCGGCGGGCAGGATGTCGCGGGGGAGCTCGATGTGGGGCATCCTCCGATTCTAGAGAGCGCGCCTCCCTGCCTCGGACGGATGCCTCGCGTCGGTGCCGGTCGCGCCACACGATCTCCCAGCAGGAGATGTGCGCGTGCACAGGAGGGATGAGGCCGAGTCCTCCTGCGGAACGCGACAAGTCCTGTGGGCGTCGCATCCTCCACAGGTGGCCGCCCGGCGCGGCTCTGCACGAGATCGGGGTGGCCGGCTCGACGCAGGCGGCGGCGCGCCGATGCTCGGGTGCGTGAACCGGATCGTCGACGCCGTAGCGCGGCAGGGCGGCGTGGTGCGCACGAGCGCGCTGCGCGACGCG
>JAPSKH010000047.1:1643-10177 GCA_031177765.1 Microbacterium sp.
CGCGCACGACGCCGCCCTCATGCTGCTGGGGTATCGCGTGATCCGCGTCACCTCTGTGCAGGTGACCCAGCGGTGGCACGAGGTCCAGGACCTCATCATGCGCGCCGTCGCGCAGGGGCTCCATCGCGCTGTCTGAGCACCGCGTCGCGGCATCTCGACAGGAGATGTGGCCCCGTACAGGAGAACCGCCCGGGAAAGGTCCTGTGCAAGAGCGCATCTCCTGCTTCGGACGGATGCCTCGAGTCGGGCCGTCCGCGGCAGAAGATAGGCTGTCATCAGCCCCTTCCACAGCGAGGACACCGCGATATGACCGACCTGATCGACACCACCGAGATGTACCTGCGCACGATCCTCGAGCTCGAAGAGGAGAACATCGTGCCGCTGCGTGCGCGCATCTCGGAGCGGCTGGGACACTCCGGACCCACGGTGTCGCAGACGATCGGCCGCATGGAGCGCGACGGCCTCGTCGTCGTCTCGGAGGACCGCCGACTCGAGCTCACCGACGCGGGCCGGCAGAAGGCCGTCGACGTCATGCGCAAGCACCGGCTCGCGGAGCGACTGCTCTCCGATGTCATCGGACTTGACTGGGCCTACGTGCACGACGAGGCCTGCCGGTGGGAGCACGTCATGAGCGAGCAGGTCGAGCGACGGCTCGTGGAGCTGCTGGGGCATCCCACCGAGTCTCCGTACGGCAATCCCATCCCGGGCCTCGATCAGCTCGGCGACATCCCGGCCAACGGCTTCGAGCAGGGCGTGGTGGGACTGGTGCGCCGCCTGAACGACGCGGGGGAGCCGATCACCGGCACCGTGCGCCGTCTCGCCGAGCCCGCCCAGGTCGACCCGGAGCTGCTGCAGCAGCTGAAGAACGCCGGCGTGGTCCCCGGCGCGACCGGCGACTACCGCTACAGCGAGGGCTACGTGCTCGTGCAGATGGAAGGCAGCGACGAGGGGCTCGAGCTCCCGGTCGAGGTCGCGTCGCACATCTTCCTCGTCGACGACCGCCGCTGACAGCCAGACGTCCCGCTGGAGTCGCCCAGGACTCTGCCAGGCGCGGAGCGTGACATATTCGTTACCTTCCGGTAGCCTCGGAAAGTCCACCAGGCGAGAAGCCCGCCAACGGACCCCGCGCGGATTGCCTCTCACGGCTCGTCGTCCACGCGTGGTGAAGCCCGCACACCGTGCCCCGAACACCGAGTGCTGACGAGCCAGCGCCACCCGGCGCAGAGGCGCCGGAGGAAAACTTGGCTGAACACAACGATTCGCTCGCGAGCGAACCCGACAACGACGCGACGAGTCTCACCCGACGTGCACGAAGCCGTCGCACGGCGTCCCGCCACCCGCGCGCGGCGACCCCCGCGACCGTCACGGCCACGACCGCCACGGTCGCCAAGCCGGCGGTCAAGCGCGGCGGCGGCATCCGCAAGCCGCTGCGCAGCGTCGTGATCCTGAGCATGGTCGGCGGCCTGGTCGCCACCGTCGCGATCCCCGCCTTCGCCGCGGCTCGTCCGATCGAGGAGCCGGTGACGATCCAGCAGATGGCCCTGGACGACGCGCAGTCGTTCGTCGCGGCATCCGACGCGACGGCGACCGAGCTGTCGCGCGAGAGCTACTCGGCGACCACGGCCGAGGAGATCGAGAAGAAGAAGGCCGCCGAAGCCGCCGCCGAGCGTGCGCGGCTCGCCGCCAAGACGGCATCCGCGTCGGTCGGCGTCAAGGTCGACCTCAGCATGGTCGCCCCCGGCGACGGCGCGGTCCGCTGGCCGCTGACGAACTTCACCAAGGGTGAGGGCTTCGGCACGCGCGGCGGCGCCCACATGGGCGTCGACATGCTCGCGCCCGGCGGCACGCCGATCTTCGCCGCCGCCTCCGGCGTCGTGAAGGTGTCGCAGGAGAGCTACGGCGGCTACGGCGTCGCCGTCGTCATCGAGCACGTGATCAACGGCCAGCGCGTCGGCACTCTCTACGGGCACATGACCTACGGCAGCCGTCAGGTCGTCCCCGGGCAGACCGTCGAGGCGGGCCAGGTCATCGGCCTCGTGGGCAGCACCGGTCGCTCGACCGCGAACCACCTGCACTTCGAGACGTACGTCAACGGCTCCAACGTCGACCCGTGGGCGTGGCTTCAGGCCAACGCCGGCTGAGCGTCGTCGATCCCGGACGAACCCTTTCGATCCCGAACGGATGCTCCTTCCGCGGTGCGGAGGGAGCATCCGTTCGTCGACACGCCATAACGGGTTCATCACCGCTCGACCCTCACCCCGCTGTGGTGGGTTAGCCTGATCCCGACGCTGAGAGAGCGGAGGGAGCCGATGGGCTGCACACCACGCATCCGCACCATGGATGCGCTCGGACGCCTCGTCCTTCGGCATTGCACGAGTGGACCCCACGGCCATGCCGTGGCGCCAAGGCGCTGTCTGTAGACAGCGCCTTTTTTCATGCCCCTGCGCGCTCGATCGTCGCTGTTTCGAATACCGAGAAGCCGTCCCGGCCATTCGAGAGGAAGATCGATGCGCACTCTGGTGCTGAACGCGGGCTACGAGCCGCTCGCCGTCGTGTCGTTCAAGCGGGCGCTGGTGCTCGTGATGAACGAGAAGGCCACGGTGATCGAACACACCGAGGCAGATCCGGTGTGGGGCACCAGACGGTCCTACGACAGACCCTCGGTGATCATCCTCACCCGGTACGTGCGCGTGCCGGGAGGACGACGCGTTCCGGTGACCAGACGCGGCGTGCTGCGGCGCGACAACCACCGGTGCGCATACTGCGGCAAGGCGGCGTCGACCATCGACCACGTCCTGCCGCGGTCGCGGGGCGGTGCGGATTCGTGGGAGAACCTCGTGGCGTGCTGCCTGCGCTGCAACAACATCAAAGGCGACCGCACCCCGCAGGAGATGAACTGGGAGCTGCGGTTCACCCCGCGCCCGCCGCACGGTGCGCAGTGGACGGTGCGGGGCACCGAGCGGACCGATCCGCGGTGGGAACCGTACCTCGCGCTCGCCGCCTGAGCAAGCCCTCCTGAGCAATCCCGACTCTCGAACATAACTGTCGGAAGTGGGGGTTACTCTCGTACCCTGCGATTGAAGCAGTAGAACATGTGTTCTATTCTGTGGGGGTGAGAGGGATCGTGCAGCTCACGGCATCGTACGTCGAGGAGCCGGTCCGTCAGGTGACGGGCGAGGTCGCTCGACTGCGGGCTCAGCTCGAGCGGGTGCAGGGGCGCCGGCTCGACCCGACCGTGCTGCCGGTCCACCCCGCCCTCGCCTCGCTCCTTCCCGGCGGCGGACTGCGTCCGGGCTCGGCGTACTCCCTGCCCCGGTCCACGTCGCTCCTCCTGGCGCTGCTCGCGCAGCCGTCGCAGTCCGGCTCCTGGTGCGCCGTCGTGGGGATGCCTCGGCTCGGCGCCGAGGCGGCCGAAGGGCTGGGGGTCGACCTGTCACGGCTCGTGCTCGTTCCCGATCCAGGTCCGCGGTGGCTGACGGTCACCGCCACGATCGCCGAGGTGATCCCGGTGGTCGCGGTGCGTCCCACGAGCCGGGTCGCCGACGGCGAGATCGCGCGTCTGGCGGCACGGCTGCGGGACCGCGGCGCGGTGCTGCTGGTGCAGGGGCCCTGGCCGCAGGCCGAGGCGGTGCTCGAGGTCGCCGATCCGGTGTGGTCGGGCGTGGAGCGCGGGCACGGGTATCTCGCCGGTCGCGAGGTGACGCTCACTGCGGCGAGCAAGCGCTGGCCGCGCTCTCGCCGTGCGCGCGTGATGCTGCCCGACGCCGCGGGGCACGTCTCGGCCGCGCCCGGGCATGCCGGGGAGCGCCTGCGGCCCGTCGGCGAGCGCGCCGATGCCGCGGCCGGCGTCGTCGAGGAGCGGTTCGTCCCCCTCGAAGCGAGGGCGGTCGGCTGACATGGCTCTGGAGTCGCCCGTGCGGAGCCTCGTGCTGTGGTTCCCCGACTGGCCGATCACGGCGCTCACGCGGGATGCCACCCCGCCGATCGAGCCCGACCGGCCGGTCGCCGTGGTCGAGCACAACCTCGTCGTGGCCTGCTCCGCCGCCGCGCGCGCCGAAGGGGTGCGCCGCGATCAGCGCCGTCGTGACGCGCAGGCGCGATGTCCGAATCTCGTCATCGTCCCCGCGGACGCCGCGCGCGATCATCGCGCGTTCGCCCCGGTCGTGTCGCTGATCGAGGAGAAGGCTCCCGGGGTGCAGCTGATCCGCCCGGGACTGTGCGCGCTGCGTGCCCGCGGCCCGGCCCGGTACTACGGCGGCGAGATCGAGGCCGCCCGCGTGCTGCTCGGTGCGCTGCGCGACATCGGGCTCGAGGGGGTGCGAGCCGGCATCGCCGACGGCCCGTTCACCGCCGAGCAGGCGGCACGGTACGCCGCTCGGGCGGACGACCCGGTGTTCGCGGTGCCCGCGGGGGGAGCGGCGGGCTTCCTCGCTCCGCTGTCGATCGCGGCGCTGGAGTCGTCGTCGTCTCCCGGCCGCGACGCCGCCGACATGGTGGGACTCCTCGCGCGGCTGGGCATCCAGACGCTGGGCGGCTTCGCGGCGATGGAGCCCGACCGGGTGCGCGAGCGGTTCGGGGAGCGTGGCATCCGGATGCACGCGCTCGCCGCCGGGCGGGATTCCCGTCCCGTCGAGCCGCGCATCCCGCCGCCGGAGCTGCAGCGCGAGGTCGCGTTCGAGCCTCCGCTCGAGATCGCCGATCAGGTCGCGTTCGGGATGCGGCTGACCGCCGACGCCTTCATCTCGGGGCTGGGTGCGGTCGATCTGGTCTGCACCGAGCTGCGGGTCGAGCTCGTCGGCGATCGCGGTGAGCGCAGTGAGCGGGTGTGGCTGCATCCCGGTTCGTTCGACGCCGCCGCGGTGGTCGACCGCGTGCGCTGGCAGCTCGCGGAGGAGCAGGAGGCGCTCCGCAGCGGGGTGGCGCTCGTGCGGATCTCTCCCGAAGCGGTGGACGACGCCTCCCATCACGCCCCGGCCATCTTCGGCGGCGGTCCCGAGGAGCGCGTGCACCACGCGCTGTCGCGCGTGCAGGCGATGCTCGGGCACCGCGGCGTGCTGACCCCCGCGATCGGCGGCGGCCGCTGGCTGACCGAGCGGCAGGTGCTGGTGCCGTGGGGCGACCGTCACCCGAAGGGAGCCGACGGGCTCGCCACGCAGCGGTCGCGGCCGTGGCCGGGGAGTCTTCCCGACCCGCTGCCGGCGACGGTGTTCGCCGAACCGGTGCCCGTGGACGTGCGGGCGCTGGGCGATGCGCTCATCGACGTCGACGAGCGCGGCAGCGTGTCGGCGGTGCCGGCGTTCCTGATCGAGAGCGGCCGCCGTCGCGCGATCGAGGCGTGGGCGGGTCCCTGGCCCGTGATCGAGAGGGGATGGGATGCCGCGCGCGCCCGCCGTGCGCACCGGTTCCAGGTCGTCGACGCCGAGGGCGGAGCGTGGCTGCTGGTGTGCGAGGGCGACGCCTGGACCGCGGAGGCCGTCTATGACTGAGCGGCGTCGCCCTGTCGAGGGACCGCGCTGATGGGCTTCAACAACCCCGGGGTGTCGTGGTCCGAGCTGGAGCGCGTGCTGAGCGGACGCCGCCGGCCGGGCAGTCCGCCTGCGGGCGCGGACGGCGGGGACAGCCCGGCATGGTCGCACAAACGCGGACCGTACGTCGCCCCGCCGATCGAGCGTCCGGCCGAGGCGATCCCGTACGCCGAGCTGCACGCGCATTCGTCGTTCTCGTTCCTCGACGGCGCTTCCTCCCCCGAGGAGCTCGCGGAGGAGGCCGAGCGCCTGGGGCTGCACGCGCTCGCGATCACCGATCACGACGGCTTCTACGGCATCGTGCATTTCGCCGAGGCCGCCGAGTCGATGCGGTTGAAGACCGTGTTCGGGGCCGAGCTGTCGCTGGGGCTTCCCGGACCTCAGAACGGCGAGGCCGACCCGGTCGGCACGCACCTGCTGGTGCTCGCGCGCGGCGAGGAGGGCTACCACCGGCTCGCCGGAGCCATCACCCACGGCCAGCTGCAGGGGCAGGAGAAGGGGCGGCCGCTCTACGACCTCGAGGAGCTCGCCGCGCAGGCGGCGGGGGAGTGGGCCGTGCTCACCGGCTGCCGCAAGGGCGCCGTCCGTCAGGCGCTCGCCGAGCGCGGACCGGATGCCGCCGCCCGCGAGCTGGACCGGCTCATCGCGCTGTTCGGGCGCGATGCGGTGCACGTCGAGCTCATCGACCACGGCAATCCGCTCGACACCCGCGACAACGACGTGCTCGCGGGTCTGGCGCGCGAGCGCGGGCTGCCCCTGCTCGCGACGAACAACGTCCACTACGCCGTGCCGCAGCGGCAGCTGCTGGCCGCCGCCGTCGCGGCGGTGCGCGCCAACCGCGGGCTCGACGAGCTCGACGGCTGGCTGCCCTCGCACGCCGGTGCGCATCTGCGTTCGGGAGCGGAGATGGCGGAGCGGTTCGTCCGGTTCCCCGATGCCGTGGCACGCACCGTGACCTTGGCCGACGAGCTGGCGTTCCCGCTGCGGCGCGCCAAGCCCGCGCTGCCGCGGCAGCAGGTGCCGGACGGGCACACGCCGATGTCGTGGCTGCGCACGCTCGTCTGGGACGCGGTGCCGCGCAAGTACCCCGATCTCACGCCCGAGGACCGGGACCGCATCGAGCGTGAGCTCGGCGTGATCGAGATGAAGGACTTCCCCGGCTATTTCCTGATCGTGCACGGCATCGTGCAGGAGGCGCGGCGGCGCGGCATCCTGTGCCAGGGGCGCGGCTCGGCGGCCAACAGCGCCGTCTGCTACCTGCTCGACATCACGGCGGTCGACGCGATCGCCTACCGGCTGCCGTTCGAGCGGTTCCTGTCGAGCCTGCGCGACGAGGAGCCCGATATCGACGTGGACTTCGACTCCGACCGCCGGGAGGAGATCATCCAGTGGGTCTATGCCACCTACGGACGCGAGCGGGCGGCGCAGGTCGCGAACGTCATCCAGTACCGGCCCAAGAACGCCGTCCGCGACATGGCCAAGGCGCTCGGGCATTCGCCCGGTCAGCAGGACGCCTGGTCCAAGCAGGTCGAGGGATGGGGTGCTCACCTCGACACGGCCGCGGGCCACGACATCCCCGACCAGGTGATCGAGTTCGCCGGCGAGCTGCTGAAGGCGCCGCGGCACCTGGGCATCCACTCCGGCGGGATGGTGCTCACCGACCGGCCCGTCGGCGAGGTCGTGCCGATTGAACACGCGCGCATGGACAACCGCACCGTGATCCAGTGGGACAAGGACGACGCCGCCTGGATGGGACTGGTCAAGTTCGATCTGCTGGGGCTGGGGATGCTGGCCGCCCTGCAGTACTGCTTCGACATGGTCCGCGCCTCGACGGGGGAGGACTGGGAGCTGTCGACGATCCCGAAAGAGGAGAAGGCGGTCTACGACATGCTGTGCCGCGCCGACGCGGTGGGCGTCTTCCAGGTCGAATCGCGTGCGCAGATGGGACTGCTGCCCCGGCTGCAGCCACGCGAGTTCTACGACCTCGCGATCGAGATCGCCCTCATCCGGCCCGGTCCCATCCAGGGCGGTGCGGTGCACCCGTTCGTGCGGCGCAAGCTCGGCGTGGAGCAGACGACGTATCCGCATCCGAAGCTCAAGCCGGTGCTGGAGCGCACGCTGGGTGTGCCGGTGTTCCAGGAGCAGCTCATGCAGATGGGCATGGTCATCGGCGGACTCAGCGGCGAGGACGCGGATCTGCTGCGCCGGGCGATGGGCTCCAAACGCGGCGTGGAGCGCATCGAGTCGCTGAAGGAGAAGCTGTACGCGGGCATGGCCGAGAACGGCCTGGTGGGGGATGCCGCCGACGCGATCTACGCCAAGATCCAGGCATTCGCGAACTTCGGGTTCGCCGAATCGCATTCGCTGTCGTTCGCGCTGCTGGTGTACGCGAGCTCCTGGATCAAGCTGCACTACCCCGCGGCGTTCCTCGCGGGACTGCTGCGCGCGCAGCCGATGGGGTTCTACTCGCCGGCGACCCTGGTGGCCGACGCCCGGCGTCACGGCGTGGACGTGCGCCGCCCCGACCTGCTCGCGTCAGGGGTGGACGCGCTGCTCGAGCCGGAGGACCCAGCGCGTTTCGGCTCGTCGCTGCGCACGCCCGGAGCCACCGGCCTCGACAGCTGCCTTGATCGCCACCAGCCTCCGGTGGGGCTGTTCGACATCGCCGCGCCCGACGAATCCGCCGCGCATCGGCGGGACGGGCATTTCGCGGTGCGGCTGGGCCTGGCGGGAGTGAAGGGGATCGGGAAGGCCGTCGCGCAGCGCATCGTCGATGAGCGGGAGCGAGGGGGCGACTTCCGCGACCTGCGTGACCTGGTGCGCCGCACCGGGGTCACCGCCGCGCAGCTGGAGGCGCTCGCGACGGCGGGGGCGTTCGAGTGCCTGGGGCACAGCCGCCGGGAGGCGATCTGGCTCGCCGGCTCCGCCGCGCAGGACCGACCGGAGTTCCTGCCGGACTCCCTCGTGGCGGTGCAGCCGCCGCTGTTCACGGACCAGACGAGCTACGAG
>JAPSKH010000017.1 GCA_031177765.1 Microbacterium sp.
CGACGCCGTGATGGCCGGCCGCGAGTGGCTGCGTGACCCGCATTACGGGCTGCGGGCCGCCGCCGAGCTCGGGGCCGACATCGACTACTGGCCGCGGCAGTACGTGCGCGCCCGCCGCTGATCCACGAATTCGATCCGGTCGCTGCACGAGTTCGGATCTTGCCCCATCCACGGATTCGGGTCCCGGCTGCGGATTCGGATGCCTCGCCACGAGGCATCCGAATCCGCCGTACCGATCCGAATCCCAGTCGCGGGTGGCGGACCGGGTGCGTGCCGCTCTTCGTGAGCCCGGTCAGTACCCGCGGCGACGGGTGGCGTCCTGCACCTCGCCGATGAGCTCCTCGATGATGTCCTCGAGGAAGAGCACCGCCGTGGTGCGGCCGCTGTCGTCGCGCACCTGCGCGAGGTGCCGGCCGGCCCGCCGCATCACGGCCAGCGCGTCCTCGAGGTCCGTCGACTCCAGCACCGGCACCATGTGATGGATGCGCTTGCCCGGGATCGGCCGGGCCGCATCGGAGTCGGCATCCGGCCCCTCGGCGGCCCGCAGGATGTCCTTGAGGTGGACGTACCCGACCGGCACGTTCTCCTCGTCCACGATGACGTAGCGCGAGAAGCCGTGCTTGGCCACCGCGCGCTCGATCTCGTGCGGCGTGGTCGTCTCGGGAAGGGTCACCAGCTCCGACAGCGGCACCGCGACGTCGGCGGCCTTCTTGTCCGTGAACTCCACGGCGGCGGCCACCGTCCCGGCCGTGTCGTCGAGGACCCCCTCGATGCGCGACTGGTTCACGATCGTGGCGACCTCCTCCAGTGTGAAGGTCGACGTGGCCTCGTCCTTGGGCTCGACACGGAACAGGCGGACGACGTGGTTGGCCACCCAGTTCAACGACACGATCACGGGGTGGAACACCTTCGAGACCCACACCAGCGGCGTCGCGAGCATCAGCACGGCCCGGTCGGGCACCGAGAAGGCGAGGTTCTTCGGCACCATCTCGCCGAACACCACGTGCAGGTACGACACCAGCAGCAGCGCGATGACGAAGGCGACGGTGTCCACGACGGGTTCGCTCCACCCCGTCAGCCCCAGGGGCTCCGCCAGCAGGTGATGGATCGCCGGCTCCGACACGTTCAGGATCAGCAGCGAGCAGATCGTGATGCCGAGCTGGCTGGTCGCCAGCATGAGCGTCGCATGCTCCATGGCGTACAGCGCGGTCTTGGCCGAGCGGGACCCCTTCTCGGCGCGCGGCTCGATCTGGGAGCGCCGCGCCGAGATCACGGCGAACTCGGCGCCGACGAAGAAGGCGTTGGCGACCAGCAGCACGAACAGCCACGCGATTCCTGCCCAGTCGTTCATCGGCGCTCACCCCCCTCCGCCGCGACCTCGTCGTGCGGCATCGGTGCGGGCGTGAAGCGCACGCGGTCGACGCGTCGACCGTCCATGCGCTGCACCTCGATCGTGCCGTCGTCGAGCTCGACGCTGTCGCCGACCACCGGGATGCGCTCGAGGACGCTCATGATGAATCCGCCGACGGTGTCGTAGACGTCGCCCTCCGGGATGCGGATGCCGGTGCGGTCGCGGACCTCGTCGGGGCGGAGGTCGCCCGGGAAGATGACCGAGTCCTGCGCACGGACGATGCCGGCGCGGCGGCGGTCGTGCTCGTCGAGCACCTCGCCGACGATCTCCTCGACGAGATCCTCCAGGGTGACCACGCCGGCGGTGCCGCCGTACTCGTCGACGACGACCGCCATCTGGTAGCCGCGTGCGCGCAGCTCGGCGACCAGCGCGTCCAGGTGCACGGTCTCCGGGAAGCGAAGCGGCTCGGTGGCCAGGGCGGCGGCCGGCACGTCCTGACGCCGCTCCCGCGGCACGCCGACCGCGGCCTTCAGATGGACGATGCCGGTGATGTCGTCCATGGACTCGCCGTAGATGGGGAAGCGGCTGTGACCGGTGCGGCGGGCCAGCTGGATGATCTCCTCCACCGGATCGTCGGCGGCGAGGGCGTGGATGCGGGGGCGCGGCGTCATGACGTCGGCTGCCGTCAGGCGCGCGAAGGTGAGGCTGCGGTCCAGCAGTGACGCGGTGTCCTCCTCGAGCACGCCGGCGCTCGCGGAGCGGCGCACCAGGCTCGACAGCTCCTCCGCCGTCCGCGCCCCGGAGAGCTCCTCCTTCGGCTCGATCCCGATGGCGCGCAGCACCCCGTTCGCGCTGCCGTTGAGCACCGCGATGGCGGGCCGGAACACCGTCGTGAAGGCGACCTGGAACGGCATGACGAGCTTTGCCGTCTGACGGGGGATCGCCAGCGCGAAGTTCTTCGGGACGAGCTCGCCGATGATCATCGAGAAGACCGTGGCGATCGCCACGCCGATGATCGCGGCGAGCGGGCGCGAGATCTCCTCGGGCATGCCGGAGGCGTCGAAGACCGGCGCGAGCAGGTTCGAGATCGCCGGCTCCATGGTGTAACCGGTCAGCAGCGTCGTCAGCGTGATGCCCAGCTGGGCGCTGGAGAGATGGGTCGAGGTGATCCGCAGCGCGCTGATGGTCAGCGAGAGCCGGCTCTCCCCCGCCTCGCGGCGGGCCTCGAGGTCGGCACGGTCGAGATTGACCAGCGCGAACTCACTGGCGACGAACAAACCGGTGCCGATTGTCAGCAGGAGCCCCACGCCCAGCATGACGTAATCCATCACGCGTCACCCCCGATCGAACGGGAAGCGGGTCGGTGGGGCGAGCGTCTACAACTAGGAGGGTCGTCCATCGTGCCGTCCAGTGTAGCGGCACCGCCCTCCCCGAAGCCGTCGTTTGTCAAGCCCCTGCCCGCCCCGCGAGGCCGATGCGCACGATGGGCAGCCGGCGCCAGGACCGCCGGACGAGTGGAGACAGACCATGACCGCCGCCGACACGAACACCGCCGACCGGAACGCACCCGATCCGGACCATCCCGACAAGCCGGACAGCCCCGCCGAGGTCGAGAAGCGGTCGTGGAAGTACATCCTCGTCAAGACGCTGCGGGAGTTCGGCGCCGACCAGTGCACCGACATCGCCGCCGCGCTGACCTACTACGCGGTGCTGGCCCTGTTCCCGGCGCTGCTGGCCGTCTTCTCCATCCTGGGTGTCATCGGTCAGAGCGAGCAGGCTGTGGGCGCCATCATGGGCATCGTCGAGCAGGTCGCTCCCGACGCGGCCGAGTCGCTCCGAGGGCCGCTTGAAAGCATCGCGAACTCCCCCGCCGCGGGATTGGCCCTCATCACCGGTCTCCTGCTGGCGCTGTGGTCCGCATCCGGGTACGTGCGGGCCTTCAGCCGCGGCATGAACCGGATCTACGAGATCCGCGAGGGACGGCCGTTCTGGAAGCTCGTGCCGTCACAGCTCCTGGTCACCCTGATCGGGGTGGCGCTGGTGGCCGTCGCCGTCGTCATCCTGGTGATCTCGGGCCCCGTGGCCGACGCGATCGGCTCCGCGCTGGGCCTGAGCGAGGTCGTGCTGACGATCTGGTCGTTCGCGAGGTGGGTGGTTCTCGCGTTCATCGTGGTGCTGATGGTGGCGATCCTGTACTACGCCACCCCGAACGCGAAGCAGCCGAAGTTCCGCTGGATCAGCCTCGGCTCCCTCATCGCCATCCTCGTTCTGGCCATCGCCTCGACGCTGTTCGGGCTGTACGTCGCGAACTTCTCCAACTACGACCGGACGTACGGTTCGCTGGCCGGGGTGATCATCTTCCTGCTGTGGCTGTGGATCGCCAACATGGCGCTGCTGTTCGGGGCGGAGTTCGATGCCGAGCTCGAACGCGGCCGGCAGCTGCAGGCGGGCATCGCGGCCGAAGAGGACATCCAGCTTCCGCCCCGCGACACCCGCAAGAGCGACAAGGCGATCGCGAAGGAGAGGAAGGACGTCGAGGAGGGCCGGCGGATCCGCGAGAGCCACGACGACGACGATCGCGCGTGAGGGAGGACCGGGCCGCGGAGCGGCCCCGGGCTCACCAGCTGACCGGGAGCGCCTTGCCCTCCTCGTAGCCGGCGGCCGACTGCAGGCCCACGCGCGCCCGCTCGTGGAATTCGCCCACCGTCGCCGCCCCGGCGTACGTGAACGAGGACCGCACGCCCGACGTGATCATGTCGAGCAGGTCCTCGACGCCCGGCCGCAGCGGGTCGAGATAGATCCGCGACGACGAGATGCCTTCGGCGAACAGCTCCTTCCGCGCGAGCTCGTACGGGTCGAGGCGCCCGAAGCGGTCATGCACGGCCTTGGTCGAGGCCATCCCCCACGATTCCTTGTAGGCGCGTCCGTCACCGTCGACCTGCAGCTCGCCCGGGGCCTCGATGGTGCCGGCGAACCAGGAGCCGATCATGACCGACGCCGCGCCTGCCGCCAGGGCGAGGGCCACATCGCGCGGGTAGCGGATGCCGCCGTCGGCCCAGACGTGGGCGCCGACGGCGCGGGCCGCCTCGGCGGTCTCCAGCACCGCCGAGAACTGCGGACGCCCGACGGCGGTCATCATGCGTGTGGTGCACATCGCTCCCGGCCCCACACCGACCTTCAGGATGCCGGCACCCGCGGCGACCAGGTCGCTGACTCCATCCGCCGTCACGATGTTGCCGGCGGCGATCGGGATGCCGAGGTCGAGGTCTGCGACCGCGCGCAGCGCCCGCAGCATCCCCTCCTGATGCCCGTGCGCGGTGTCGACGACGAGCACGTCCACGCCCGCGGCGGCCAGCGCCCGCGCCTTCGCCGCGACGTCGCCGTTGATGCCGACCGCGGCGGCGACGCTCAGCCGGCCGGCGCCGTCGACGGCGGGCCGGTAGAGCGTCGAGCGCAGGGCGCTGCGGCGCGAGAGCGTGCCGACGAGGTGACCGTGCTGCAGCACGCACACCATGTCCGCCCCCGCGGCGACGATCACGTCGAAGGCGTGACGAGCGGTCTCGATGTCGTCGGCGTCGATGGCTGCCTCGCGTCCGCGCGCCAGGTCGCCCAGGCGCGCGTCGGGCAGGGCCGTTCCCAGCCGCGTCGCCGGCACGACACCGAGGATGTCGTCCGCGTCGACACGCCCCTCGGATGCCTCCGCCACGACGATCCCATGCCCATCCGTCGCGGGAAGCATCCGGGCCGCATCCGCCACGGTGGCGTCCGGCGGCAGCACGATCGGAGTGTCCCAGCGCACCGGCTGGTCCTTGACCCAGCGGATGGCCGCATCCAGGTCCTGCAGCGGCATGTCCTGGGGCAGGACGCCCAGGCCCCCGCGGCGGGCGAGGGTCGCGGCCAGTCGTGCGCCGGTGACGGAGTTCATGTTGGCCGACACCAGCGGAATCGTCGCGGTGGTGCCGTCGCCGGGCGACAGATCGACGTCCAGCCGGCTGGCGATGGCCGAGCGCCGCGGTACGAGGAACACATCCGAGTACGTCAGATCGACGTCGGGCTGCTGGCCGTAGAACTCCATGATCGGCAAGGGTAATGACCCTTCCTGTGCGCACCATGATGCGTGGTGCGGGCGCCGGAAGGCACCGCGGATGCCGGGACCGCCGCCGCAGACTGGGCTAGGCTTAAGGACGCGTGCTCAGGCATCCAGCGGCCTTCGCGCATGTCCCAGAACTTCACCGATGAAAGCAGGCGATCCAGCGTGTCGAGCCAGGTGACGGGCCTCGGGGTTTCGAACGAAGGAGAGTTCGGAGCCAACGAATGGCTCGTCGACGAGCTGTACGAGCAGTTCAAGATCGACCGGAACTCCGTCGACAAGGCGTGGTGGCCCGTCCTCGAGGCCTATCACCCCGTCGACGGCGGGGCATCCTCGGGATCCTCCGCCCCCGCGACCGCACCGGCGGAGCCGCCCGCCGCCACCCCTTCGGCGACGCAGCCGGCGGAGGCGGAGCAGCGCCCGGTGACCGCACCCGCTCCCGTCATCGGCGCGCAGCCGGTGGCGGCGCGCACGACCGCGCGGCCCGCCGCCCCCCAGCCCATCCCCGCGCAGGCTCCCAAGGTGGAGCTGTCGGCCGCGGAGGCTGCGGCAGAGGACAAGGTCACCGTCCTCAAGGGCATGCCGAAGACGCTCGCGGCCAACATGGACGAGTCGCTGACCGTTCCGACGGCCACGAGTGTGCGCACGGTGCCGGCCAAGCTCATGATCGACAACCGGATCGTGATCAACAACCACATGTCGCGCACGCGCGGCGGCAAGGTCAGCTTCACGCACCTGATCGGCTGGGCGATCATCCAGGCGCTCAAGGAGTTCCCGAGCCAGAACGTCTTCTACGCCGAGGTGGACGGCAAGCCGTCGGTCGTCGCGCCCGCCCACGTGAACCTCGGCATCGCGATCGACCTGCCGCGCCCCGATGGCAGCCGCGCCCTGCTCGTGCCGAGCATCAAGCGCGCCGACCAGCTGACCTTCGGCGAGTACCTCACGACGTACGAGGACCTCGTCACCCGCGCACGCAACAACAAGCTCACCGCCGCGGACTTCCAGGGCACCACGATCTCGCTGACCAACCCCGGCGGCATCGGCACGGTGCACTCGGTGCCGCGCCTGATGAAGGGCCAGGGCTGCATCGTCGGCGCCGGCGCGCTGGAGTACCCCGCCGAGTTCCAGGGTGCGAGCGACAAGACGCTCAACGAGCTCGCGATCGGCAAGACGATCACGCTCACGAGCACCTACGACCACCGGGTCATCCAGGGCGCCGGCTCGGGCGAGTTCCTCAAGAAGGTGCACGAGCTCCTCACCGGGCAGCGCGGCTTCTACGAGGACATCTTCGCCGCGCTGCGCATCCCCTACGCCCCCATCCGCTGGGCCGCCGACATCAACGTCGACCTCGCCGAGCGGGTCGACAAGACCGCACGCGTGCAGGAGCTCATCAACTCGTTCCGCGTGCGCGGCCACCTGATGGCCGACACCGACCCCCTCGAGTACGTGCAGCGCACGCACCCGGATCTCGAGATCGAGAGCCACGGGCTGACCTTCTGGGACCTCGACCGCGAGTTCGTCACCAACGGCTTCGGCGGCAAGCGCCAGATGAAGCTCCGCGACATCCTGGGCGTGCTGCGTGACTCGTACTGCCGCACCATCGGCATCGAGTACATGCACATCCAGGACCCCGAGCAGCGCGCGTGGTTCCAGGAGAACGTCGAGGTCAAGTACCAGAAGCCCGGGCACGACGAGCAGCTGCGGATCCTCGAGAAGCTCAACCAGGCGGAGGCGTTCGAGACGTTCCTGCAGACGAAGTACGTCGGCCAGAAGCGGTTCAGCCTCGAGGGCGGCGAGTCGCTCATCCCGCTCCTCGACGAGATCCTGCAGGGCGCCGCCGAGGCGGGCCTGGACGGCGCGGCGATCGGCATGGCGCACCGCGGCCGGCTGAACGTCCTGACCAACATCGCCGGGAAGACCTACGGGCAGGTGTTCCGCGAGTTCGAGGGCTCCGTGGCCATCGGCTCCAAGAGCGGCTCCGGCGACGTCAAGTACCACCTCGGGACCGAGGGGACGTTCGTGGCCGACGGCAGGCAGGAGCTGCCGGTCTATCTCGCCGCGAACCCGTCGCACCTGGAGACGGTCGACGGCGTCCTCGAGGGGATCGTCCGGGCCAAGCAGGACCGCAAGCCCGTCGGAAGCTTCTCGTGGCTGCCCATCCTCGTCCACGGCGACGCGGCGTTCGCGGGTCAGGGCGTGGTCGTCGAGACGCTGCAGATGTCGCAGCTGCGCGGCTACCGCACCGGCGGCACGATCCACGTGGTGGTCAACAACCAGGTCGGCTTCACCACCACGCCGCAGGACGGCCGCACGTCGGTGTACGCCACGGACGTGGCCAAGACCATCCAGGCGCCGATCTTCCACGTCAACGGCGACGACCCGGAGGCTGTGACCCGCGTGGCGCAGCTGGCGTTCGCGTACCGTGAGCGCTTCCACCGCGACGTCGTGATCGACCTCGTCTGCTACCGCCGTCGCGGTCACAACGAGGGCGACGACCCCTCGATGACGCAGCCGCTCATGACGAACCTCATCGAGGCCAAGCGCTCGGTGCGTCGCCTGTACACCGAGGCCCTCGTCGGCCGCGGCGACATCACCGAGGAGGAGTACGACAAGGCCAAGCAGGACTTCCAGAACCGCCTCGAGATCGCCTTCGCCGAGACCCATGCGGCCGAGACCGGCTCGTCGCCGGTGGTCGAGGTGGATGCTTCGGCGATCGAGCCTGCCGCCGGCGAGCCGGAGACGACGGGGGTGTCCCGCGAGGCTGTGCACCTCATCGGCGACGCGTTCGTGAACAAGCCCGACGGCTTCACGGTGCACAACAAGCTGCAGCAGCTGCTCGACAAGCGCCTCGACATGAGTCGCAACGGGTCCATCGACTGGGGCTTCGCCGAGCTGCTCGCCTTCGGGACGCTTCTGCTGGAGAAGACGAACGTGCGCCTGGCGGGGCAGGATTCGCGCCGCGGCACGTTCGTGCAGCGCCACGCCGTGCTCCACGACCGCTCCAACGGGCAGGAGTGGATCCCGCTGGCGAATCTCAGCGACGACCAGGGCCGCTTCTGGGTGTACGACTCGCTGCTGAGCGAGTACGCCGCGATGGCGTTCGAGTACGGCTACTCCGTGGAGCGCGCCGACGCCTTGGTGCTGTGGGAGGCGCAGTTCGGCGACTTCGCCAACGGCGCCCAGTCCGTCGTGGACGAGTTCATCTCCTCGGCCGAGCAGAAGTGGGGCCAGCAGTCGAGCGTCGTGCTGCTGCTCCCCCACGGCTACGAAGGTCAGGGCCCGGACCACTCCTCGGGACGCATCGAGCGCTACCTGCAGATGTGCGCGCAGGACAACATGATCGTCGCACGGCCGTCCACTCCCGCCTCGTACTTCCACCTGCTTCGTCGGCAGGCGTACGCGCGACCGCGCCGGCCGCTGATCGTCTTCACCCCGAAGGCGATGCTGCGCCTGCGCGGGGCGACGAGCCCCGTCGAGGCGTTCCTCGAGGGCCGCTTCCGCCCGGTGCTCGACGACGATCGCGGAATCGACAAGAGCGGTGTCAAGCGCGTGCTGCTGCACTCGGGCAAGATCCACTGGGACCTGCGGGCCGAGCTGGAGAAGAACCCCAACCCCGCGATCGCGCTCGTGCGGCTCGAGCAGTTCTACCCGGCGCCGATCGACGACCTCAACGCGGTCATCGAGCAGTACCCGGATGCCGAACTGGTCTGGGTCCAGGACGAGCCCGAGAACCAGGGCGCGTGGCCCTTCATCGCGCTCGAGGTCGCCGACCGGCTCAACGGCCGGCCGATCCGACGGGTGTCCCGCCCCGCCGCGGCGTCCACGGCGACCGGCTCCCCCAAGGTGCACGCGGTCGAGCAGGCCGCCATCATGCAGAAGGCGCTCACGCTCTGACGGCTGCGCCCGGCAGCGTTCGTCACGACGCCCCTGGATGCACGGCATCCAGGGGCGTCGTGCGCTCCACTGCGGGACTCTCGGCTGTCTTCACCCCAGCGTCAAGTCGCGCAGCCGTCCGGTCGCGGCGGATGCGCCGGAGGACCGTCACGGTCGTCGCCGCGACGGCCAGCACCGCAGCCGGCAGCAGCGATCCCAGTGCCAGGACGAGCATCCCCGCACACAGCACCGCGGCCGACGACGCCATCCACCAGCCGGGTGTGCCGCGACGCAGCAGGCGCACGGCGGCCACCATGCCCACCGCGTAGATCGCGACCATGCTGCTGGTGTGCACGAGGATGAAGGGCGTCAGGTCCAGGTCCGCGCTGAGCATCACCGCGAAGTACGTCAGAACGATCACGCCGACGAGCGCGAGCGCGCGCCGCGGCACCGCGCCCGACTCCGCGCCGGGGGCGAACCATCGCGGCAGGTCCCGATTGGCCGCCAAGGATGCTGCGAGCTTCGCGAACGCGGCCAGGTAGGCGTTCATCACGCCGAGGGCCACGATGGCGGCGATCGCTCCCACCGCGACCGCGCCGAACCCGGGCGAGCCCAGCCGCGCGAGCTCGAGGAGAGGGACAGCGCCATCCCCTGCGGCACCGCCGAGCGCACCCACCGTGACGACCTGCAGCACCAGGTAGCACAGCCCGGTCACCACGAGCGCGATCGCGGTGCCGAGCGGAATGGCGCGCCGGGGGTCACGGAACTCCCCGGAGACGTGCGTGCCGACCTCCCAGCCGGCGAAGGCCCATACGAACAGGCTGATCGCCGTGCCCACGCCTGCCCACCCGTGGGGCAGGAACGGCTGGAAGCTCTGCGGCTGCACCGCCGGGGCTGCGAGGGCGACGACTCCCACGACGACGGCCAGCAGCAGCGCCGTGAGCACGAACTGCGCCCAGCCGGCGACCCGCACGCCGAAGAAGTTGGCCGCGAAGGGCGGCGCGAGGATCGCCAGCGCCACCACCGGCACCACGGCGCGGTCCGCCCCGATGACCGCGACGACGTACTCGGCACCCAGAACGGCCACCACCGGCGCCCCGGCGCAGACGCCGAAGAGGAACCAGTACCCCGTCATCCGCGCCGCCGTGCCGCCGAGGGCGCGCCGCACATGACTGGCCACCCCACCCGGATCCGGGTAACGCGCGGCGAGCACGGCGAAGGTGCCGGCCAGCGGTATGGACAGCCCGATGACGGCGAGGACGGCGACGATGCTGGCCGGTCCTGCGGCCTCCGCGGCCAGTCCGGGGAGAACCAGCAGACCCGTGCCCAGCACCGAGGCGATGTACAGGGCTGTCCCCTGGACCAGGCCGAGGGTTCCGTGCGGAGAGGAGGGGCGCGAGCTCACCGTCTCAGTCTCGTCGGAACCGCGGACGCACCGCTCGCGGAGATCGGACGCCGTGGCGAGGAATCCTGCCATACCCGCCACGCACGCCGCCGGGATCCGGCGATCAGCGCCGGCTCGGGTCAGCCGTGGACGGCCTGGACGGCCCGGAGCTTGGCCAGCACCTGATCGCGCAGCTCCTCCGGTGCCGTCTCCTTGCACGCGCGCGCGACCACATCGGTCAGCGTGCGTGCGACGAGCGCCTCGTCGCGGCATTCCGGGCAGTGCTCCAGGTGCTCGGCGATGTCGGCGTGCTCGGTCTTGCACACCTCGTTGCGCAGGTACTCTTCCAGGTCGCGCCGCGCCTTCTCGCAGCCGCAATCGGTCATGTCGTGCTCCTCGTGGCGGCGGGGGTGATGCCGCGCTCTCTCGCGTAATCGGCCAGCAGTTCACGAAGCATGCGCCTGCCACGGTGCAGGCGGCTCATGACCGTGCCGATCGGGGTCTTCATGATGTCGGCGATCTCCTGGTAGGCGAAGCCCTCGACGTCGGCGAGGTACACCGCCAGCCGGAAGTCCTCCGGGATGGACTGCAGCGCGTCCTTGACGGCGGATGCCGGCATGTGGTCGATCGCCTCGGCCTCGGCGGACCGGGTGCTGGTGGCGGTCGTCGACTCGGCGCCGCCCAGCTGCCAGTCCTCGAGGTCGTCGATCGTGCCCTGGTAGGGCTCGCGCTGCTTCTTGCGATAGGTGTTGATGTACGTGTTCGTGAGGATGCGGTACAGCCACGCCTTGAGGTTGGTCCCCTGCGTGAACGTCTTCCACGACGCGAACGCCTTGACGAACGTCTCCTGCACGAGGTCCGCTGCATCGGCGGGGTTGCGGGTCATCCGCATGGCCGCGGCGTACAGCTGGTCCATGAAGGGCAGCGCCTGCTCTTCGAACTGCGTGCGCGCATCCCGCGCTTCAGCGGCCGTGGCCTGGTCGATCGACTCGCTCATCACGCGCCAGTCTACGGCGGCGGGCTCCCGGCTCTCCGCGAGCACGGCAGCAGGCGCCTCCGAGGCGACGCGTTCGAGGGTGGCGAACATCAAGCTCTGCTTTCGTCAAGGTTTCCCGATCGTCGAGGACCGGGTTCAGTAGGGTAGAACCCGATGACAGCCGACGGGTATTCCCACCGCTCCGCGCCCGATGGGCGCGGCGCCTGGCATGCGCCCGTCGCAGATGGCGCGCTCCGGGCGACGGTGACGGTGCCCGGCTCCAAATCGCTGACCAACCGGGAGCTGATCCTGGCGGCGCTCGCCGAGACCCCGAGCCGCCTCATGGCGCCGCTGCACTCCGACGACTCCGCTCGCATGATCGATGCGCTGCGCGTCCTCGGCGTCGGCATCGAGCTCGTGCCGGGCTCCGGGCGCTACGGCGACGACATCGAGATCGAGCCGGTGTGGCCGCTGCGCGGCGGAACCGTCGTCGACTGCGGTCAGGCCGGCACCGTGATGCGGTTCGTCGCGGCGCTCGGCGGCTTCGTGCAAGGCGACATCACCCTCACGGCGCACGAGAGCGCGCTGCACCGGCCGATGGGGGCGATGATCTCGGCGCTGCGCGAGGTCGGCGTCGACATCGACGACGGGGGGCGCTGGGCGCTGCCCTTCATCATGCGCGGACACGGCCACGCGCGCGGCGGCGAGATCACGATCGACGCCAGTGCCTCCAGCCAGTTCGTGTCGGGACTGCTGCTGGCCGCGCCGCGGTTCGACGTGGGCCTGCACCTTCTCCATCACGGTGACCGGCTGCCGAGCATGCCGCACATCGACATGACCGTCGAGGCGCTCGCGCACCGGGGCGTGCACGTCGAGCGGCCCCGAGTCGGCGAGTGGATCGTCCCGGCAGGTCCGATCCGCGGCAAGGACGTCCCGATCGAGCCCGATCTCTCCAACGCCGCACCGTTCCTCGCAGCGGCGATGATCGCCGGCGGCTCGGTGTCGGTCACCGGGTGGCCCGCGCACTCCACCCAGCCGGGCGCCATGCTCACCGAGATCCTCGCCCTCATGGGAGCGCGAGTGGTCCGCCGCGGCGGCGCTCTCACCGTGACGGCCGGTGCCGGCATCCAGGGCGTCGACCTCGACCTGTCCGCGGCCGGTGAGTTGACCCCGACGATCTTCGCCCTGGCAGCCTTCGCCGATTCCCCGTCGACGCTGCACGGCATCGGCCACATCCGCGGCCACGAGACCGACCGCATCGCCGCGCTCGTGACCGAGCTGCGGCGGCTCGGCGGCGAAGCGCACGAGATGCCCGACGGCATCCGGATCGTCCCGCGTCCCCTCCATGGCGGGACGTGGCACGCCTATCACGACCACCGCATGGCCACCACGGGGGCGCTCATGGGACTCGCTGTGCCCGGCGTCGAGGTCGACGACATCGGCACCACCGCCAAGACGATGCCCCAGTTCCCGCGGATGTGGCAGCAGATGCTCAACGGCGACGGTGACTCCGGAAGCGTCTCCGCGGAGGCGATGCACGCATCGTGAGCTGGCTCGACGATCTCGACGACGATGCCGACGAACCGGGGTTCGACGAGACCGACGTGCGCGTGCGGCCCAATCCGAAGGCCAACCGGCCGCGCACCAAGCGGCGACCCGCTCACGCCGACGCCCAGATCGCGCGCGTGCTCGGCGTCGACCGCGGGCGGTACACGGTCCTGGTCGATGAGGACGATGACGACGAGCGCAGCGTGCTGGCCACGCGGGCGCGAGAGCTGCGCAAGACCCCCATCGTCACCGGCGACCGCGCCCGCGTGGTCGGCGACACATCGGGCGCCGAGGGCTCCCTCGCGCGGATCGTCGGCATCGAGGAGCGCACGTCGCTCCTGCGGCGCAGCGCCGATGACACCGACCAGGTCGAGCGCGTCATCGTCGCCAACGCCGACCAGATGCTCATCGTGGTCGCCGCCGCCGACCCGGAGCCGCGACCGCGGCTGGTCGACCGGTATCTGGTAGCGGCGCTGGATGCCGGCATCCGTCCCCTGCTGGTGGTGACCAAGACCGACCTGGCGGATCCGTCTGACTTCCTCGGACATTTCGAGGGTCTCGATCTTGCGATCTTCACCAGCGGGCGCGACGGCGAGAAGGGGATGCCGGTCGACCGCATCGGCGCAGCGCTGGTGGGGCACTCGACCGTGTTCGTCGGGCACTCCGGCGTCGGCAAATCCACGCTCGTCAACGCGCTCGTCCCCGAAGCGCGACGGGCGACCGGTCACGTCAACGAGGTCACCGGCCGTGGCCGCCATACCTCGAGCTCCACCGTCTCGCTGCGCTACCGCGGCGCGGCGGGCAGCGGATGGGTCATCGACACCCCGGGCGTCCGCTCGTTCGGGCTCGGACACGTCGATCCCGCCAACATCCTCCGCGCCTTCACCGATCTCGCCGAGATCTCCGAAGAGTGTCCCCGTGGCTGCACACACCTCCCTGACGCACCCGACTGCGCGATCGTCGAAGCCGTGCAGGAGGGCCGCCTGGGGCCTGGCGGTCCGGCACGGCTGGACTCGCTGCAGCGGCTGCTGGAGACCTTCCGCGAGCGCCGGGAGCAGGCGCCCGGGCGGTCGGCTTAGGCTGGAACGGTGACAGTGCGCCTCGAACCCGGTGACCCGGCCCCCTTCTTCACTCTGCAGAATCAGGACGAGCGACCGGTCCGGCTGGAGGACTTCCGCGGCCGAGGCGTCGTGCTGTTCTTCTATCCGCAGGCGATGACACCCGGATGCACCACGGAGGCGTGCGACTTCCGCGACAGCCTCGTTCCGCTCCAAGCGGCCGGCTACACGGTGCTCGGGATCTCACGGGACGAGCCTGAGGCTCTTCGTCGCTTCCGCGAACGCGACGGGCTGACATACGACCTGCTGAGCGACCCGGACCGCGCCGCCCACGAGGCCTACGGCGTCTGGGGCGAGAAGACGAACTACGGCAAGACGGTGATGGGCGTCATCCGCTCGACCTTCGTCGTGGACGAGGACGGCGACATCGCCCACGCCCTCTACAACGTGCGCGCGACCGGGCACGTCGCCCGCGTGCGAGCGCTTCTCGGCGTCGGCTGAGATCAGCCGCGGGATCGGCTGTCGACGTCGCCCGCACCCCGCCCGGACGCGCGAACCAGCAGGACCAGCACGACCAGCGTGATCAGCGCCGGGACGGCGATGCCCAGTGCCACCCCGGGGGCCGCATACGCTCCGGTGGCGGCACCGAGCGCGACGGCGAGGATCAGGACCTGTGTGACGATCGCGCCCGAGCGTCCCCAGGACTGCCCACGCCAGATGGCCACAGCGAACGCGGCGACGATGACCAGACCCACGACGGTCAGCACGATGAGCGCGATCGCGGATTCGAGCGCGCCGGTGTCGCCGGCGATCACGGCTGTGACCTGCCACACGACCAGGACGCCGAGGCCGAGGGCTTCGAGCGCCACGAGCGCACTCGCGACGGGCACGAGGGTCTTTGTCGGCATGCTCACGATTCTCCTGGTCGACGGCGGCTCGGTTGTGCGAACTCTCCATGCCCTGGAGGGAATGCTCAGCAAGATGCACAGAAAGCCGCCCGCAATCCCTTGATTCAGGTAAACCGCTGTGGGACGATTGGTTAAGCCGTGTGCTCCCACAGCGACGTGGGGCGAGTCCTCTCGCACTTCCCACCAGAGTAACGGACCCGAACCGCGACTCTCTTCCACCCAACGTCACAAGGAGCACCACCATGGACTGGCGCGACAAAGCCGCCTGCCTGACCGTCGACCCCGAGCTGTTCTTCCCGGTCGGCAACACCGGCCCCGCCGTCGACCAGATCGAGAAGGCCAAGTCGGTGTGCGCCCGGTGCACCGTGACCGAGGTCTGCCTGCAGTACGCCCTCGAGACCGGACAGGACTCGGGCGTGTGGGGCGGACTCTCCGAGGACGAGCGCCGCGCCCTCAAACGCCGCGCCGCCCGCGCCCGCCGGGCGTCCTGACGCCTCGAGCCGCCGGCCGCCCCGCCGACGCACGTCGGAGGGCGGCAGCAACCGACGGATGCCGCGCGTCGCGGCATCCGTCGCTCAGTTCTTGGGGCGGTCGATGTACCGCAGCGGAATGTCGATCGTGACCTCCGTGCCGCTGCCCATGATGGTGTGCCAGTCGATCGTGCCCCCGAGCTCGCCCTGGATGAGCGTGCGCACGATCTGCGTGCCCAGGCCCCGACCGACCTGACCCTCCGGCAGTCCCGAACCGCTGTCGCGGACCCGGACCTCCAGCCGGTCGTCGGTGCGGTCGGCGACGATCTCCACGTCGCCCTCCTGCCCTGCCAGCCCGTGCTCCACGGCGTTGGTCACCAGCTCGGTGAGGGCGAGCGCCAGCGGGGTCGCGTACTCGCTCGGAAGCGTTCCGAAGGTGCCCGTCGTATGCGTGCGTGCCCGCGTGTTCGGTGCCGCCGCGACCTCCGCGACCAGCTTGAGGACGCGATCGAAGACGTCGTCGAAGTCGACGTTCTGCGCGAGCCCCTCCGACAGGGTGTCGTGCACGACGGCGATCGACGACACCCGGCGCATCGCCTGGGTGAGGGCCTCGCGGGCTTCCTCGGTGTGCGACCGCCGCGCCTGGATGCGCAACAGCGACGCGACCGTCTGCAGGTTGTTCTTGACGCGGTGGTGGATCTCGCGGATCGTGGCGTCCTTGGTGATGAGCTCCTGCTCCTGGTGACGGATCTCGGTGACGTCACGGCACAGCACGATGGCGCCGATGCGCGTCCCGTGGTCGCGGAGCGGAATCGTCCGCAGCGACACGGTCACCCCGCGGGCCTCCAGATCCGTCCGCCACGGCGCGCGCCCCGTGACGACGACGGGGAGCGATTCGTCGTACTGCCGCTTGGTCGGAAGGATCTGGGTCACCACCTCCACGAGGGACTCCCCCTCGAGCTCGTCCTCGAAGCCGAGGCGGTTGAAGGCCGACAGCGCGTTGGGACTGGCGAACGTGGTCACGCCGTCGACGTCGAGCCTGATCAGCCCGTCGGATGCGCGCGGAGCGCCGCGGCGCGGCGAGGTGGGCGCGGCGAGGTCGGGGAAGTCCCCGGAGGCGATCATTCCGAACAGGTCGTCGGCGCAGTCGTTGAAAGTGATCTGCTGGCGCGAGGGCGTGCGGGCCTCGCCGAGGTTGGTGTGGCGGGTCAGCACGCCGATGCGCGGCGATTCGCCGCCCACGCGTCGCACCACCGGCACCGCCCGGACTCGCGTCGGCGTCTCCTCGAACCAGTCGGGTGAGGCCGAATCCACGATCGTGCCGGTCTGGAAGGCTTCGCGCACCTGCGTGTGCCACTGCGGTCGCACGCGGTCGCCGACGATGTCGCGGTAGAAGAGCGTGGCGGCGCCGCCCGGTCGTGTGTGCGCGACCGCCACGAAGGAGTCATCCGAGGTTGGCACCCACAGCACGATGTCGGCGAACGCCAGATCGGCGAGCAGCTGGCCGTCCCCGGCGAGGCGGTGGAGCCATTCCACGTCCTCCGCGCTGGAACGGCCCTGGGCGTAGACGAGATCGCTGAGGGTCGGCACCCGTCCAGCCTAGAACGCGCGGCTCATGCGGCCGGACTCGCGGCGGAGCGGATGCCGCCGCGCCGTCGCCGGTCCGGCGCGCCCGTCACCCGCGGAGCGGGAACGATCGCCTCTCCGACGAAGCGGCGCAGCGCCAGGGTGAGCGGAGAGCGCGGAGCGATCTCGGCGATCGGACGCGCGGCCAGCAGCGCCGCGTCGGCGGATCGCGGGTCCTGCGGCAGGAACCAGACGTCCTCGATGCCGCCGAACCGGTCGAGCGTGCGTCGCACCTGGCCCCGCGCGTCGATGCCGAGGGCGCCGGGGCGGAGCCGGTTGGCGAGCACCGCGACGGGCGTCGCCCCGATCGTGGAGCGCAGCTCGGCGAAGGCGCGCAGGAACCGAGACACGCCGACCGGGTCGGCGCCGGCCACGGCGACCACGAGGTCGGCTGCGCGCAGGGCGGCCAGTGTGGCGGCATTCCGCCGGGGACCGTCGAGGTCGCTCATGATCTCCTCGTCGCGTTCGAGCGACGACGAGACGTCCACGACGGTGAACTCCGCCCAGTTCCGGCACACGGCCAGGGAGGCCGCTACGCGCTTCTCGCTGAGCTCGGGCCACCGGGAAGGCCGGTTGATGCCCGTGAGCACGTCGACGCCGGTGCGCCCGAGTGGCAGCGCGATCCGGGTGAGCTCGGCGGCGTCGAGGCCGCCGAGCTCGGCCTGCCGGCAGGCCGCCGCGAAGCCCGGGCCCTCGTCGGGAAGGCCCAGCGCGAGCGCGAGCGAGGGCGCATGGGTGTCGGCATCGACGAGACCGACGTGCCGCCCACCGCGCGCGAGCTCGACGGCCAGCTCCACCGCGACGGTGGAGCGCCCCGGCGCACCTGCAGGGCCCCACACCGCGAGGACGCCAGGCCCGGAGCGCTCCTTCCCCGCCGCTGGTCGCGCGGGCACGCCGACGACGGCCTCGGCGACCCGCCACGGCTCCGCGGCGAGCGGGAGCGGCTGCTCGAGCCCGCACGCGACCGCGAGCCGCTCATCGGCCGGGCTCTCACACAGCGGGACGATCCGCGTCGCCACGCGATCGCACAGCGCGACCACGGCGGGCGACAGCGACCTCCGCGACACCTGCAGCACGACGACATCGGCATCGGCGATCGCGCGCAGCACCGTCTCGGCCTCGGCCCCCAGCATCCCGTCTCCCGCCGCCGATGCGATGGCCGACGTGGGGAGCTCGCCCCGCACCTCGATGCCCTCGCGGCGCAGGCCGGCGGCGAGGCTCCGCGCGTCGTCGAGCGCGAGGACGACGCTCACGACCTGTTCCCGACCGTGGGGACGACCGAGAGGGCCGACTCGTCGGCCATCGCCGCGAGCGTGGCGGCCACGTCGGCACGCGGGATCACGAGCTCCAGAGCGGCGGCGCCTCCGCCGATCATGGAGTCGTCACGCGTGACCGACACGACCGTGGCATCGGCGACGAGGATCCGGGGCGCGTCGTACTCCCCCTGCTCGATCAGGGGCGCCGCCCACACTTCGACGACCGCTCCGGCCTCCACCGAGGCCGGCACGTCGACCGCGCTGCGCACCACGACGCTCGTCGTGCGCGACGCATCGGCGTCACCGACAGAGCTCGCCGGGACGAGCTCGCCCGCCTCGATCGTGCGCGTGGCGACGGCAGCCGCGGCGAGGTCGTCGGGACCGACATAGGCGTCCGAGACGGTGCCGAGCGCGACGTCGACGACGCGGACGTCCGACGACGAGATCGCCTCCCCGGGGACGATCGTGCGGGCGGCGGCGTACACCGGAACCGTCGTGCGCGACGCCGCCACGACGAGCCAGACGCCGGCGACCGAGACGACGATGAGGAGGATGCCGAGGAAGAAGCGCGCGTCGCCCCGGAAGGCGCGGCGCGGTGCACGAGCGGACTCGGTGGCGGTCATGCCTCCCATCGTCACCCAACCGCCGAAAAGGCGTCGATCGTTATCCACAGCGCCTCGCGGGCGAAGCCCGGGTGGGAAGCGCGGGGCGATAATGGTCGCATGCCCGATGCCCCCTCGTCCGACGTGCGCCTCCTCGCTCCCGCGCAGGTCGGCGAGATCCTCGGCGTCTCGGTGGACGAGGTCATCGCGCTCGTGATGGAGGGCCGGCTCCGGGGCATGCGCGTCGGCTCGCCGGCCCGGTGGCGCGTGGAGTCCGAGAGCGTGTCGGCCTACCTCGACGACCAGGCCGAGGAGGCACGCCGGATGGCTCTGTGGCGCCAATCGCAGACCGCCAGCTTCCCGGAGCTGTGGGGCACCGGGATCGTCCGCGATCCCGACTGACGAGACCGTCGAGGACGGCTCAGGGCATCGACGGCGCCTCGTCGGCGCGCACCCACGCTACTGCCGTGAGCGGCACGATGCGGTACCCGGTGACGGCGTCGGTGCGCCGTGGCGCACCGGGGTCGTGAAGCGCGAGATCGAGATGGTCGGCGCCTGCCCGGTCGATCGTCCCCGACAGCGTGCGTCCCGACGCCAGATGGATGCTCACGCCGATGCGGCGTCGCACCAGGTCACGCAGCACGAACCCGAAGGTGAGACGCTCCGCGAGGACACTGCGCGCGGGCGTCGGGCGGGCGCTGCGCAGGAGATCGGGGTGCGGCATCCCGATGGCGTGGATGGCGGCGAAGGGAGTCAGTGCCGCGCCGCGGCGCCCCTCGGGCATCAGCGCGGCCCAGTCGGCTCCGACGCCCGTCACACTCGCGCGCAGCGTCGCACCGTCGGACAGCTCGAACGATGCCGTCGTCGGGTCGTCGCGGGAGACGAGCTGGTGCAGCCGATCGGCGAGGGTCACGCGGGACAGTCGGAGCCGCTCGGCTTCGGTGTCCAACGCCGCGCGCTCGGCCTCCCACTCGGAGGCGAGCTGATCTTCGAGGTCGTCGAAGAACCGTTCCCAGCGCACGCAGGAAGGCTAGGGCACGCGGATCTCCCCAGGCGGAAGTTATCCACAACGGCCGAGAGCGGGGTTCCCCTGAAAGTTGCCTGTGTGTTTCACTGTCCGCGGAGACAACCCTGTCCCCCGATGTCGAGATAGGCACCCATGGCCCAGACGCCCGCCGGCACAGCTCGTGTGTCGTACGCGTCCGCCGGCGCCGAGCTCTCCGAGTTCTTCGCGCCGCAGCGGACACCGTCCACCGCTCTGCCCGACCCCGAGCCGTTCCTTCGCAACCTCACGCGCGGCGTGCTGGAGGTGTTCGCCGGAGTCCGGGAGGTCGACCAGCTCGCACGCTGGCTCACCGAGGATCCCTACCGCAAGCTCGTGACCCGGGCGAACCTGGCGGCACGCGCGCGCAGCGCGCGCGGCGTCCCGGCTCGGCGCCCCGTCCACGCGATCCTCTCGGTGCGGTTCTCCTCGCCGGCCGACGGTGTCGTCGAGTCCGTCGTGGTGGTGCAGGGTCCGGCACGTACGCGGGCGGTGGCGCTGCGCCTGGAGGGCATGGACGGTCGCTGGCGCGCGACATCCCTCGCGCTTCTCTGAGCGGCGCGCCGCCGGCACCGCGCGGGACGCGCTGCCGCAGTCAGCCCCTGTCGCCGTCGATGAGTTCGAGCAGCCCCTTCAGCGCGTCGCGGATCTCGTCGTGGTCGTACTGGCCGGCACGGCTCTCCCCCGAGATGACCCCTGACCGGTGCACCTTCCGGAAGTCGCCGAACGGGAACGAGTACGCCTGCTTGGTCTCGCGGTTCTCGCTCTTGTCGATGCCGAGGTGCCAGTGCGCGTACTCGGTCCAGCCCTCCTTCTCGATGAACGCGTTCTCCTCGTCGGCCGTGGGGGCGGCCTCCGACCAGTCATCCCGCTCGTCGCGGACGACCTTCCCTTCGCGGATCAGGGCGCGCGCGTGCCGCAGCGCGGGTCGATTCAACTCGATCGCCATACCCGCAGGCTACGATCCCGGCTCGTCGGCGGTCGAGGGGCTTGACGGCTGCCGCACGGCCCGCCGCGGACTCACTGCCTGTAGGACGCGAGGAAGTTGCCCAGCCGCTCGATCGCCTCGGACAGCACCCGCGCTTCGGGAAGCGTGACGATCCGCAGATGGTCGGGCGTCGCCCAGTTGAAGCCGGTCCCCTGAACGAGAAGCACGTGCTCCGCGACGAGGAAGTCGTAGACGAGCTTGGCGTCGTCGTGGATCTCGTACACCTCCGGATCAAGGCGCGGGAAGGCGTACAGGGCTCCTTGGGGCTTGACGCAGGTGACCCCGGGGATCGCCTCCAGACTCTCCCACGCGGCATCCCGCTGTTCGTGCAGACGCCCCGTCGGCGCCACCAGCGCGTCGATCGACTGCACCCCCGACAGCGCCGCCTGCACGGCGTGCTGTGCCGGCACGTTGGGGCACAGGCGCGTCGAGGCGAGCAGGGTGATGCCCTCCAGGAAGCCGGCTGCGTGGTCCCTGGGGCCGGTGATGACGAGCCAGCCTGAGCGGTAGCCCGCCACGCGATACGTCTTGGACAGACCGTTGAAGGTGAGCACCAGCAGGTCGGGCGCGACGGACGCCATGGGGATGTGCTGCGCCTCGTCGAAGAGGATGCGGTCGTAGATCTCGTCGGCGAGCACGAGGAGCGAGTTCTCGCGGGCGATCTCGGCGATCCCCTCGAGCACCTGTCGCGAGTACACGGCCCCGGTGGGGTTGTTGGGGTTGATGACGACGATCGCCTTCGTACGCGGGGTGACCTTCGCGCGGATGTCGTCGAGATCGGGCTGCCACCCGTTCTGCTCGTCGGCGAGATAGTGCACCGGCGTCCCGCCGCCCAGACTCGTCATCGCGGTCCACAGCGGGTAGTCGGGGGCCGGGATCAGCACCTCGTCGCCCTCGTCGAGCAGCGCCTGCATCACCATCGTGATGAGCTCGGAGACCCCGTTGCCGAGGAAGACGTCCTCCGGCCCGAACGACGGGAACGTCGGATCCTGCTCGTAGCGGTAGACCACCGCTCGCCGGGCCGACATGATGCCCTTGCTGTCGCTGTACCCGTGCGCGTGCGGCACCGCCTCGATCATGTCGCGCACGATCTGGAACGGGGCCTCGAAGCCGAACACCGCAGGATTGCCCGTGTTGAGCTTGAGGATCGTGTGCCCCTCGGCCTCGAGCCGGTCGGCCTCGACCAGTGCCTGCCCGCGGATCTCGTAGAGCACATCCTTGAGCTTGGCGGACTGATCGAGGGGGCGGAGCGGACTCATCGCATCAGGATATCCGCGCCCCGTGAGGGCCAATGACCGCCGCGTGGACCGCGCCCTCGCCCCCGCCGGAAGCGCTACTTGCGCTTCTCGGCGGCGCGCCGCTGTGCACGGTTCTGCGGGGCGGGCTGCTGCCGCGCCGAGGCATCCGTCCGCTGCCCGAACGAGCCGCGCTGCGGCTCCGGCGTCGCGGCGGGCTGACCGGCCTGGCCCGCCGTCGCGGCGGCCTGGCGAAGCCGGTTGGTCGCAGCCTGCTGCACCTGCCCGCGGTCGTTGCGCACCTCGACCTCACCGATGTCGTTCGACGCGGAGTACTGCAGCCGCTGACCCTCGACCGGCTGAGCGCCCAGCCCCTTGGCCTCGACCTGCGTGACCTGCTCGCCCTCGCCGGCGCGACGGACCTCGACCTCGAGGTTGTAGAGGTAGCCGACCGACTCCTCCTTGATCTGGCCCATCATCGCCTGGAACATCTGGTAGCCCTCGCGCTGGTACTCGATGAGCGGGTCGCGCTGGGCCATCGCCCGCAGGCCGATGCCGTCCTTGAGGTAGTCCATCTCGTAGAGGTGGTCGCGCCAGCGGCGGTCGAGCACTTGCAGCACGACGCGGCGCTCGAGCTCCCGCGTCGCCGCGGAGCCGAGCGACTCCTCGCGCTTCTGGTAGGCGATGCGCGCGTCCGACAGGATCTCGCGCTTGAGCCCCTCGGCCGTGATGCCGCCCTTGCGGTCCGCCGCCTCCGCCACGACCTCGTCGATGGTCACACCGACCGGGTAGAGCGTCTTCAGCTCGGTCCACAGCGCGTCGAAGTCCCAGTTCTCGCTGTGACCGGACCCGGTGTGGTCGTCGATGACGGCGTTGATCGCGTCCTCGATGAAGTGCTGGACGCGGTCCGCGATGTCGTCGCCCTGCAGGATGTGACGGCGGTCGGAGTAGATCGCCTCGCGCTGGCGGTTCAGCACGTCGTCGTACTTCAGGACGTTCTTGCGGATCTCGGCGTTGCGCGCCTCGACCTGGCTCTGCGCCGACTTGATCGCGCGCGTGACCATGCCGGACTCGATCGCCACGTCGTCGGGGAAGTTCGTCCGCGCGAGGATCGCCTCCGCGGCGCCCGACTGGAACAGGCGCATGAGATCGTCGGTCAGCGACAGGTAGAAGCGGCTCTCGCCGGGGTCGCCCTGACGGCCGGACCGTCCGCGCAGCTGGTTGTCGATGCGGCGGGACTCGTGCCGCTCGGTCCCGAGCACGTACAGGCCGCCGGCGTCGATGACCTTCGCCGCCTCCTCGGCGACGCGCTCGCGCACCGCCTCGTACACGGCATCCCACTCCGCCTCGTACTCGTCCGGCGTCTCGACCGGGTCCAGCCCCTTGGCCTTCATCTCCTGGACGGCGAGGAACTCGGCGTTTCCTCCGAGCATGATGTCGGTGCCGCGACCGGCCATGTTGGTGGCCACCGTGACAGCGCCCAGTCGCCCCGCGCGGGCGACGATCTCTGCCTCGCGCGCGTGGTTCTTGGCGTTGAGGACCTCGTGCTTGATGCCCTTCTTCGCCAGCAGCCGCGACAGATACTCGCTCTTCTCGACGCTCACGGTGCCCACCAGGACCGGCTGGCCCTTCGCGTGGCGCTCCGCGATGTCCTCGACGACCTGGGCGAACTTCGCCTGCTCGTTCTTGTAGACCAGGTCGGGCATGTCCTTGCGGATCATCGGCCGGTTCGTCGGGATGGGCACCACGCCGAGCTTGTACGTCGACATGAACTCGGCCGCCTCGGTCTCGGCGGTACCGGTCATGCCCGCGAGCTTGTCGTACAGGCGGAAGTAGTTCTGCAGCGTGACGGTGGCGAGCGTCTGATTCTCGGCCTTGACCGGCACACCCTCCTTCGCCTCGATGGCCTGGTGGATGCCCTCGTTGTAGCGACGACCGACCAGGATGCGCCCGGTGTGCTCGTCCACGATCATCACCTCGTCGTTCATCACGACGTAGTCGGTGTCGCGCTTGAACAGCGCGAGCGCCTTGATCGAGTTGTTGAGGAACGAGATCAGCGGGGTGTTGGCCGACTCGTACAGGTTGTCGATGCCGAGGTAGTCCTCGACCTTCTCGATGCCGGGCTCCAGCACGCCGATCGTGCGCTTCTTCTCGTCGACCTCGTAGTCGACGCCAGGCTCGAGGGTCTTGGCGATCTTGGCGAACTCGACGAACCAGCGGTTCGCCTCGCCCGAGGACGGACCGGAGATGATCAGCGGCGTCCGCGCCTCGTCGATGAGGATCGAGTCGACCTCGTCGACGATCGCGAAGAAGTGGCCGCGCTGGACCAGGTCCTCCTTGCGCCACGCCATGTTGTCGCGCAGGTAGTCGAAGCCGAACTCGTTGTTCGTGCCGTAGGTGATGTCGGCGTTGTACTGCTCGCGGCGGACGTCGGGCGTCTGCCCGGCGACGATGGTGCCGGTGGTCATGCCGAGGGCGCGATAGATGCGGCCCATGAGCTCGGACTGGTATGACGCGAGGAAGTCGTTGACCGTGATCACGTGAACGCCCTTGCCGGCGATCGCGTTGAGGTACACCGGGAAGGCCGCGGTGAGCGTCTTTCCTTCACCGGTCTTCATCTCTGCGATGTTGCCGAGGTGCAGTGCGGCGCCGCCCATGATCTGGACGTCGTACGCCCGCTGGCCGAGGGTCCGCTTACCGGCCTCCCGGACGGCGGCGAACGCCTCCGGCATGAGCTGGTCGAGGGTCTCGCCGGCTTCGTAGCGGGCACGCAGCTCGGCGGTCTCGCCGCGCAGCTCCTCGTCGGTCAGGTGCTCGTAGTCCTCTTCGAGGGCGTTCACGGCCTTCACGACCTGCTGCAGCCTGCGGAGGATGCGTCCCTCGCCGGCGCGGAGCAGTTTCTCGAGGGGGTTGGCCACGGAGTGTCTCCATCTTTCGGTGCGGCGCGTCGGCGCCCATGCCGCCTGGCGGCGCCCAGGCATATGTGCCCATGTTATCCACCTGTGACCTTGTGATGGGCTGGACGCCGCGAGCATGGGAAGACGGCCGGATGCCGGAGGGACGGAATGAACGGACGGATGCCGCCGGCGGTGGCGCTGCTCGGCTTGGGGCTCGGGCTCGCGCTCGCCCTCACGGCGTGCGCGACCCCGCTGATGGGGCAGCACCGTGAGGCCGCTCCGGTGATGGACTCTCCGGATGTCTGCGACCCCGACGCCGTGGCCGGCGGGGTTCCCGACCGCTTCACACCGGTGGTCGTGGTGCTGTGCGACCCGGCCCTCACGATCCTTCCCGCGCCGACAGAGGAGCCAGTCCTCCCGCAGCTCACCGACGAGCCGTCGCGGGAACTGTCGGCGCCCGGGGACGAGCCGCTGGCGGACCCGCCGGTTCAGCCCCGCCGCTTCCAAGGGGACCTCGCTGCGCTGCTCGCCGCGCTCGCTGTGCCCGACCAGCCGCTCGCCGATGGGCCGTGCCCCGCGATGATGGTCTACCCGCCGGACGTGCGGCTCCTCGACGCCCACGGGCGGTGGATCCGCGCGGCGATCCCGCGCGACCGCTGCCACCAGCCGGTCCGGGAACCCGTGGAAGAGGCCCTCGCCCGCCTGACCCGCGTCGATTGAGGCGTCGCCATCGACACGCTCGGGCGGCATCCGCTCGAGTGTTTTCCAGGTATGTATATACTCAGCACGTACATACTCGGTATACACATGGGAGACCGGATGTCGGTACGACAGAGCCTGCTCGCGATCCTCGACCAGGGCCCCTGCTACGGCTACCAGTTGCGCGCCGAGTTCGACCGACGCACCGGGTCCACCTGGCCGCTCAACGTCGGGCAGATCTACAACACGCTCGATCGGCTGGAGCGGGACGGCCTGGTCGAGAAGGGCGACGTCGACGAGCACGGTCACGTGTACTGGCGGATCACCGACGCCGGGTCTGCCCACGTGCGCGAGTGGCTCCAGTCCCCCGTGATGCGCGGGCAGGGAACGAGGGACGAGCTCGCGATCAAGCTCGCCGTGGCCGTGACCCTTCCGGGCGTCCACGCCGCCGACATGATCGCCGCCCAGCGGCAGGGCTCGCGTGCCCGGCTGGAGGAGCTCCGGCGAGCGGCGGTCGCGGACGGCGAACCGCGAGGACCGGAGGAGTTGGCGCGGTCGCTCGTCGTGGACTCGATGATCCTCGTTGCGGAAGCGGAGCTGCGATGGCTCGAGCGCGTCGAGCAGCGTCTCGAGCGTCATCCCGACCACGCGCTCGCGCTGACGCTGTCCACCGAGAAGCCCCGGCGGGGCCGACCCGCCAAGGGCGAGGCATCCGGGGTCGAGCCCGGCGGGTCCCGGAAGCCGGTCGTCGCTTCTCTTTGACACTGCACGCTGGCCCGAAGGATGCCCGTTGTGAAGGCGACCTGCGGCATCCTGTCCTCTCACAGCCGTACCCGGATACCCTGAACTGTGTCCACAGACCAAGACCTGACCGAGACCGCGGCTCCGGATGAGCCCGCAGCGCTGACCTTCTCCGACCTCGGGCTGAGCGCGCCCATCCTCAAAGCCCTGCGCGAGATCGGCTACGAGAGTCCCTCGGCGATCCAGGCGGCGACGATCCCCACGCTTCTGGGCGGCCGCGACGTCGTGGGCATGGCCCAGACGGGAACCGGCAAGACAGCGGCGTTCGCGCTGCCCATCATCGACCGGCTCGACCTGTCGCAGAAGTCGCCGCAGGCGCTCGTGCTGGCGCCCACGCGCGAACTCGCGCTGCAGGTCTGCGAGGCGTTCGAGAAGTACGCCGGCCACCTGAAGGGCGTCCACGTCCTTCCCGTCTACGGCGGGCAGGGCTACGGCGTGCAGCTGTCCGCGCTGCGCCGCGGCGTGCACATCGTCGTGGGCACGCCGGGTCGCATCATCGACCACCTCGAGAAGGGCACGCTCGATCTCTCGCAGCTGCAGTACCTCGTCCTCGACGAGGCCGACGAGATGCTCAAGATGGGCTTCGCCGAGGATGTCGAGACGATCCTCGCCGAGACGCCCGAGACGAAGCAGGTCGCCTTGTTCTCCGCGACCATGCCGGCGCAGATCCGCCGCATGTCGAAGCAGTACCTGCACGATCCGGAAGAGATCACGGTCAAGGCGAAGACCACGACCTCCGCGAACATCGCCCAGCGCTACCTCATCGTGTCGTGGCAGCAGAAGATGGACGCCCTCACCCGCATCCTCGAGGTCGAGAACTTCGACGGCATGATCGTGTTCGGACGCACCAAGAGCGTCACGGAGGAGATCGCCGAGAGGCTGCGGGCCCGTGGATACTCGGCGGCGGCGATCAACGGCGACATCGCGCAGCCCCAGCGTGAGAAGACCGTCAATCAGCTGAAGTCCGGCAAGCTCGACATCCTGGTCGCCACGGATGTCGCCGCCCGGGGCCTGGACGTCGAGCGCATCTCGCACGTGGTCAACTACGACATCCCCACCGACTCCGAGTCGTACGTGCACCGCATCGGCCGCACCGGCCGCGCAGGCCGCTCGGGCGAGGCCATCAGCTTCGTCACGCCGCGCGAGCGCGGGCTAGTGAAGATGATCGAGCGGGCGACCCGCCAGGAGATCACCCAGATGTCGCTGCCGAGCGTCGACGAGGTGAACGAGACCAGGCTCGCGCGGTTCGACGACCGCATCAGCGAGGCGCTGGCCGACACCGCGCGCATCGACCGGTTCCGCGACATCGTGACCCACTACGTCCGCAATCACGACGTGCCCGAGGTCGACGTCGCCGCCGCCCTCGCCATCGTCGCGCAGGGTGAGACGCCCCTGCTGCTCGAGCCCGACCCCGAGCCGGTCGTCCGGGAGCGCAGCGAGCGGGGCGGCCGCGACGAGCGGGGCGGTCGCGAGGAGCGGGGCGAGCGCCGCGAGCGCCCGGGCGCGGGGAAGTTCTCCACCTACCGCATCGCGGTGGGCAAGCGCCACCGTGTCGAGCCGCGCCAGATCGTCGGCGCGCTCGCGAACGAGGGCGGACTGCGCCGCGACGACTTCGGCGCGATTCAGATCAAGCCGGAGTTCTCTCTCGTCGAGCTGCCCGCTGACCTCCCCCGCGAGACGCTCGACCGCCTGGCCGACACGCGGATCTCCGGCCGGCTGATCGAACTGCGCCCCGACGCCGGGCGCCCGCAGCGCCGACAGGATGCCGAGCAGCGGTCCTATCGGGACGACCGGGGCGGGGACCGTCGCCGCGACGACCGGAGCTTCGGCAGCGATGCGCGGGGACCCAGGCGTTCGGGCTTGCGCGACGCCGGCGACCGCAAGCCCCGCCACCGGCGCGGCGACGGCTGAAGCATTCTCGCCTGACAGCGCCTCTGGCGGTCCACAGGGTCCAGCCCGCTCCCAGCCGTCCCCGTAGGATCGAGGCATGGCCGGATTCTGGGGCAAGCGCAAGCGTGAGCAGGAAGACCTGGACGCACAGGACGCCGACCTGGCGCGTCGCGCGCAGAGGGCCCTCGTCGACGCGGACGAGCGCATCCGTCTGACCACGGATGAGCTCTCCTTCGCCGAGGCGGAGCTGGGTCCCAATGCCACCAAGGGTCTGCGGGAGGCGCTCGAGGCGGTGCGCACGCACATGCAGGAGGCCTTCCATCTCCACCAGCTCAACCACGACGAGATCCCCGACACCCGTGAGGAGCTGCGCACGCGCAACGCCCGCATCGTGCAGCTGTGCGAGTGGGCCGAAGAGCTGCTCGACGACCGCACGGAGGCGCTCGCGGCTCCGATCGAGCGCGCCCGCCGCGCCCCCGAGATCATCGCCCGCGTGCGAGCGGATGCCGCGCGCCTGCGCCAGCGGATCCCCGACGCCCGCGAGACGGTCGAGCGGCTCAGCGCCCGGTACTCGACCCACGCGCTCACCCAGGTGCAGTCCAACCCCGCCGAGGCCGAGCAGCTGCTTGCTTTCGCCGAGCACAGCGCCGCCGTGGCGGAGCGCCGCCGTGATGCGGGTCAGCGCGAGCAGGCCAACATGGCGCTCGAGGCGGCCACCGAGTCGGTTCGCCGCGCCGAGACGCTGCTCGATGCGGTGGAGACGTTCGAGGTCGAAGCGCTGCGCGCGGAATCGACGCTCGCCGCGATCGTCGAGGACTCCCGCGAGGACCTCGTGGTCGCGCTGCGCGAACCGCAGACCCCCGCCGTGTCGGCTGCCATCGCAGAACTGCAGGCGGCCCTGTCGGCGCTGCCCGCCGCCGGCGTGAACACCGACCCGTTCGAGCAGCTGACCCGTCTGCGTGAAGCCAACGCCGGGCTGGATGCCGCCATCGCGGCGGCACGCGAACGCGCCGCCCGCCCCATCCCCCCGCTGGAGCATGTCCGTCACGCCATCGACGACGCCGACCGCCAGCTGGCCGTCGCCCGCGACATCATCGCCGGGCACCGCGGCTGGATCGGCGCCGACGCGCGCACCCGCCTCGCCGAGGCTGAGCGCGTCCGCGCCGACCTGGACCGCTATCTCGGGACCTCCGCCGCGGCGGCGACGCGGATCGACGAGGACCACCGCGAGCAGGCGTTCGCCATGGCCCGGCGAGCCGCCTTCCTCGCCGCCGAGGGGCTGCAGCTCGCTCAGCGCGACATCGACGCGGCACGTCCGCAGCCCGATCAGTGGGGCGGCGGCTGGGGCGGCCCGCAGCCGGGCTGGGGCGGCGGCCGCCGCGGCGGCGGCGGCGATCTCATGGGCGGCATCCTCGGCGGCCTCGTGATCGGCAGCATCCTCGACGGCTTCATCGACTAGCTCTCCCGCAGACGAGACGACGGGATGCCTCGGCTGGAGGCATCCCGTCGTCTCGTTCGGTTCGCTATGCGACCTGAGGCTGCGCCTGCGTCGTCAGCGAGATCACGCCGTAATCCCAGCCCTTGCGCCGGTACACGACGCTCGGGTGGTCCGTGCGCGCGTCGATGAAGAGGAAGAAGTCGTGGCCCACCAGCTCCATGCGGTCGACGGCCTCCTCGACCGACATCCATTCCGGCTCGAACTCCTTGGTCCGGATGACGACCGGCGTGTACTCCTCCTCGGATTCGCTGCCGGTCACCACCGGCACCTCGCCGGTCGCGACGGCACGCAGCACGTCGGCGGACGCCGGCTCCACGTCGATGCCCTCCAGAGCGCCGGTGCCCTTCTCGAACTTGGCGCCGCGAGGGTGGTTGCGGGAGTCGACGCGCTTCTCCTTGGCGCGCCGCAGCTGCTCGCACAACCGGTCGACGGCGAGGTCGAGAGCGGTGAACTTGTCACCGTCCGAGGCCTCCGCCCGGATGATGGGACCCTTGCCGCTCACGGTGAGCTCGACGGTCTCGTCCTCGACGCGTCCCTTGTGGTATCCGCGGTGCGTGACCTTGACATCCACGCGCTGTGCGCGCGGCGCGATGTTCTCGATCCGGGCGGCCTTCTCTTCGACGACATCTCGGAAGCGATCGGTGATACCCACTCCCACGCCGACGATGCTGGTTTCCATCCCTGACCTCCTTGTTCCGGTCCACCCGGCCAAGGGCGGACCCATCAGTCGCCTTGTCCACCCCACGCTAGCCCCGGGTTCGGACTCTGTCACCTGTGAGTTTCACCTGTTGACGCACGGCGTTCACCGCCTTATGGGAGACGTCTCGGGGTCGCCGCGACCGTGACGGCGGCGGCCACGTCGGCCCCGGCCTCCCGCAGAGCGCGCACGGCCTCGGCGAGGCTCGCGCCGGTCGTGATGACGTCGTCGAGCACCACGACGCGCTGCCCGCGGATGCCACGGGCGACCATGCTGCCGGCGGTGTTCCGGTGTCGCTCGAGCCGGCCCAGCCCGCGCTGATCGCCCGTTCGGCGCGTGTACGACAGCGCCCGGGCCGGCCGGATGCGGGCGCTGCGGGCGAGGAGGTCGGGCACGCGGTAGCCGCGGCGACGGTACGCCGCCCGCGATGTCGGCATGGGAACGACGACGGCGCCCGGCGCATCGGCGCGCGCGAGGGCCGCGGCGACGCAGCCCGCGAGCGCCCGGATGAGCCCCGTGCGGCCGTCCTCTTTGACCGCGCGGAGCACGCGTGCCGCCACGCCATCGAACCGCAGGCTGCTCCACACCTCCACGGGACCGCCCGGTGCGTCGACCACCTGCCGGTGCGGCTGCGGTGTCAGCTCTCGCGCACACGCCTCGCACAGCGGGGTGTCGAGCTCGTCGCATCCCGCGCACGAGACCGGAAGCAGCAGGGCGAGCGTCTCGGCGAGCGCTCCCTCGCACAGCGTCCGCACCTCGGCGGTGAAAGGAAGGGCCATGCGTCGAGGGTGTCCGGGCGAGGGAGGGTGCAGGAGTCGACCCGGCGAGGTGTGGAGACATCGGCGAGGCGCCGCGTTTGGGGAGGAGCCGCGAGGAACGGCCCGCCGCGCCCCGCGCGAGACGCTATCGGGGCGCGCCCTGCTGCGTCGCGAGCACGAGCACGTCCTCCGCCGACGGCTGCCACGTCGTCCCCCGCCGCACGTACAGGGTGCCGTCGGACGCGCGCAGACGCACGTTGGAGATCCCGCCGCCGCCGGCGATCGAGGTCATGTCGGCGGTCGCCGTGCTCGTGGTGGACGGTCCGCCCACCACCTGCTCCAGGACGATCGCCTCGTCCTGTCCGGCGCCGAGCACGCCGATGCTGATGTCGTCGATCCAGGCGATGCCGAGCGCCGGCGCGCCGACGATGCTCAGCTGCAGGGGCGGTCCGAGGCGCTCGGGGACGCCGTCGGCGTTGCGGAAGACGCCGGCGACCCACAGGGCCGTGCGGCCGCCCGCAGTCACGGTCGCCGCGATCCGCGCGCCGTCGCGGGACACCGACATCGCGGCGATCGCGCTCGCCTCGGACCATGCGTCGGCGACAGACACGGCCTCCCCGGACGGCAGGTGCGCCGCCAGCGCGGCGGGCTGCTCGCGAGGAACGCTCCAGACGATGCCCGAATGGTCGATCGTGGGATCGATCAGCCCCGCGCGGCTGTCGAGGATCTCGGCGCCGTCCGACGTGATCCGCGCCACCTCTCCCGAGGCCAGTCGCGCCGCCGCGGCATCCCGATCCGGGCTCACCTGCACCGACAGCGGCGCCGCCGCGACGACGCTGCGCGACAATCCCGGGACCGGCTCGAGCTCTTCCCCGGTGAGGAAGCCGAACCCCTCTGCGGTGAGGACGAGCGGCGCGCTCGTCACGCGCGTGGACCTGACCGGAACCGCCTCGGCGGGAAGAGGCGCCGCGCCGACGTTGAGCACGACTTCCACGACGCCCGCCCCGGCGAGGCTCGACTCCAGCTGCGTCAGCATGCGATCGAGCGTCTCCTGGTCGGCATCCAGCGCCTCCCGCGACAGCTCGATCTCGGCGACGCCGCCCGGCGTGGACACCGACGGCACCGCCGAGACGTTCTCGGGGAACGCCGTCACGACGGAGCCTGCGAGCCAGTCGCTCGCGGGCTGGTTCACAAGGGCGAAGGTGATGCTGGCGGCCGCGTTCGTGGTGGGGAACCAGCGCACGTCGGGCACGAGGTACTGCCAGGTCGGGTCGAAGTACATCACCGAGTACCGGTGGAACACGGTGGGGAACTGATCCCGGTCGAGCACGACGCCGTCGGGCGCTTTCGTGATGCGCCACTCGCCGTCGGCCTGCTTGGCCAGCTCGAACGCCAGCGTCCGCTCGACCACCTCGGCCCGCTCGTACGCGCCGCGGTCATCGACGGTGGCGACGGCGTCCAGCGTGAGATCGACCAGGCCCTCGGCGGTCTCGGTATAGGCCCGCTCGCCGGAGATGTCGATCGTGACGCCCGCCTTGGGCCGCCAGGTGTTCTGCAGGTCCGGGGCGAGGAACTCCTTCGCCCGCGCCCAGTCCCCTGCGGCACCGGGGCCGCTGCCGGCGTTGATGAAGCCCTCGACGATCTCGGCCGGTGACCCGCCGGGCTGCGGACGACTGGGGAGGAACTGGACGTTCTGCGCCTCGTCGCCGGTGTCGTCCGTGGAGAGGCCGTAGTTCAGCGGCCCCGTCGTCGGGAAGCCCGCGCACGCGCTCAGGCACAGCGCCAGCACCGCGAGCACGACCACCAGGATGCTCCGCCGCGGGGTCACCGCACACCTCCTCGGTCGGCCGCATCCGCCACGGCGGTCCGCGCCGCACGCGCCTCGGCTCCGCGCGGCACCGGGATGGGCTGCGTGAGGCCGAGCTCATCCAGCGGAGAAGCCGCGTCGTCACCGGGGTCCACGGCGATCGGCGATCCGTCGATGCGGCCGCCCACGTGTCGCGGAAGCGTCAGCACGAAGTTCGTGCCACGGCCGGGCTCGGACCAGACCGCGAGCTCCCCGCCGTGGAGCTTCGCGTCGCCGAGCGCGATGGACAGGCCGAGCCCCGTGCCGCCGATGGTGCGCTTGCGCGAGGGATCTGCGCGCCAGAACCGGTCGAAGACCCGCTCGGCGTCCTCCGGCCGCATCCCCATGCCGTAGTCGCGGACACCCAGCGCGACGGCGTGCTGGTCGCTGTCGACCGTGACGACGATCGGGCGTCCCTCGCCGTGCTCGATGGCGTTGCCGAGCAGGTTGCGCACGATCCGGCGCACCCGCCGCGGATCCATGTCCACGGGCGAGTAGCCGCCGGGGGCGACGAGCCGGACGTCGGAGCCGTGTCGATCCGCGAGCTGCTGCATGGACGCGATGACGTCCTCCGCCAGGTGCGCGAGGCTGGTCGGCTCGAGCTCGAGCTGCACCGAGCCGGCGTCGTAACGGCTGATCTCGAGCAGATCGGTCAGCAGCGTCTCGAACCGCTGCACCTGCGCGTTCAGCAGCTCCGCGGCTCGGGCGGTGGCGGGGTCGAACTCGTCGCGCTGGTCGTTGATCATGTCGGCGGCGAGGCGGATCGTCGTCAGCGGCGTGCGCAGCTCGTGCGAGACGTCCGAGACGAACCGCTGCTGCACCAGCGACAGATCGGCGAGCTCCTTGATCTGCGACTCGATGCTGTCGGCCATCGCGTTGAACGAGCGGCCGAGCGTGGCCAGCTCGTCCTCGCCGTGGACCTCCAGTCGCACGCCGAGCTCCCCGGCCGCGAGGCGGGCGCTCGTCTCGGCCGCCTCGCCGATCGGCGCGGTCACCGAGCGCAGCACGAGCCAGGCGATGCTGCCGATGAGCACGACCAGCGCGATCCCCGAGAGCCACAGCGTGCCCTGGACGAATCCGAGCGTCTGGGGTGCGTTGGCCAGGTCGTAGCCGAGGTACAGCTCGTACTGCCCCACGCCGGGCAGCGACAGCTGCTGACCGACCATGATCCCCGGCGCCGTTCTGCCGTCGGGCTGTGGAAGCGCCACCGACTGCCAGATCTGGTCATCAGGGTTGGCTCGGACGGCCTGGCGCATGCCGTCGGTGAGCATCTCGTCGATCTCCAGCGACGTGCTGCGGTCCTGCGGGGCACCGGGCGGCGGCGGACCGATGAAGAACACGGCCGCCACCTCGCTGGCCGACTGGTTGTCCAGCGCCGTGAACGCCAGCGTCATGACGTTCTGGGGCTGCACGCCATCACCCTGCAGGGCGGCGTCCAGAGCCCTCTGGGCGGCATCGCGAGCCTGCACGGCATCCGTCAGCACCTGGTCCTTGCGCGAGACGAAGAGGTTGTTCTGGATCGACAGCGCCATCACGACCGAGGCGACGGTCACCGCGAGCACCGTCAGCACGAGCGTCAGCAGGAGGGTGCGGAACCGCATCGACCGCCGCCACAGGGTCGCGATGTTGCCCGGCCAGGCGCGCCACAGGCGCCATCCCGTGAGCGGCGTCTGGGTCGTCGCCGTCACCCCTGTCTTCGGGGCTGCCACGTCGGCCTCACACGACCGCGCCGGCGCGATAGCCGACGCCGCGCACCGTCGTGACGATCCGCGGGTTGTCGGGGTCCTGCTCGACCTTGGCCCGCAGTCGCTGCACGTGGACGTTCACCAGACGCGTGTCGGCCTTGTAGTGGTACCCCCACACCTGCTCCAGCAGCATCTCGCGCGAGAACACCTGCTGCGGCCTGGACGCGAGCGCGACGAGCAACTCGAACTCCAGGGGCGTCAGCGGAATCGCCGTGTCGCCCCGCCGCACCTCGTGCGCGGCGACATCGACCGTCAGATCCCCGATCCGGAGGGTGTCACCGGTCGGCTGGCTGGCGGGACGCAGACGCGTACGGATGCGCGCGACGAGCTCCTTCGGGTTGAAGGGCTTGACGATGTAGTCGTCGGCACCCGACTCCAGGCCCTTCACGACATCCGCCGTGTCGGTGCGGGCGGTCAGCATGATGATCGGGATGCCGGACTCGGAGCGGATGCGGGTGCACACCTCGATGCCATCCATGCCGGGCAGCATGAGGTCGAGGAGGATGAGGTCGGGCTTCTCGGTGCGCCAGGCGTCGACGGCCTCCCCGCCGTCGGCGCAGAACACCGTGTCGAATCCTTCGGTGCGCAGCACGATGCCGATCATCTCGGCGAGGGCGGTGTCGTCGTCGACCACCAGGATGCGTGAAGTCATCGCGCGCGTTCGTTCCTTTTCGTCCGGCACGACGACGGCAGGCGCCATCCCCATGCGCTTCCCACAGAGTAGTCGACGGTGCCTGTGCGCGAGCCGAAGCGCGGCCGAGACACCTCTGCGCGCCGGGGATGCGGCCGCGGACGATGTGGAACGATAGGGGTCACGCGGCCGGCGTTGCGACGCGATGGGCCGCGGAACGATGGAAGGGGAACACCGTGAGCGCGTATCCGGCCTGGACGCCGGCATCCCGGCCCGGCATCATCCCGCTCCACCCGCTGACGTTCGGGACGATCCTCGGCCGCTCGTTCGCGGCGCTGCGACAGAACCCCCGCGTGCTGCTCGGCTTCGCGCTCATCGTGCAGACCCTCGCCTACATCGTCGTGCTGGTCGCCCTGCTCGCGGTCACGTGGGCCGCGTTCTCGCGCCTGGACACGCTCCGCCCCGGTACCGACGAGTACGACACGGTGCTGGCGGGATCGATCGGGATCACCGTGGTGGCGGGCATCGTGCTGGGGCTCGCCGCGGGAGCGCTGAGCGTGCTCGTGCAGGCGGTCGTGGTGGTCGAGGTGACCCACGCCGCCCTGGCCGAGAAGCTCTCGCTCGGTGCGCTGTGGCGCCAGGTGAAGCCCATCGCATGGCGGCTCATCGGCTACTCGTTCCTCGTCATCCTCGCCGTCGCCGCGCTCGTGACCGTCGTGGTTCTCGGGGTGATCGGGATCGCGATGGTCGCACCGCCCGCCGCGATCGTCCTCACGATCCTCGTGATCCTCGCGGCCATCCCGCTGACGTGGTGGCTGATGATCAAGCTGCTGCTCGTGCCGGCGACGATCATCGTGGAGCACGCCACCATCTCCCAGGCGCTGGTGCGCTCCTGGACGCTCACGCGCGGCCGGTTCTGGCCGGCCCTCGGCGTCATCCTGGTGATCTCGGTCATCTTCGGAGCGGTGGCCCAGGTGGTGAGCATCCCGTTCACGTTCCTCTCGATGGGGCTGACCACGGTGGTCGCCCCGACCGGCGATCCCGAGCCGAGCGCCATCATCGGGATGATCGCGACCGGCCTGCTCACCCAGGTCGTCACGCTCCTGCTGCAGTCGGTCGCCATCGTCGTGCAGTCCACGGCGACGGCGATCATCTACATCGACTGCCGCATGCGCCGCGAAGGACTGGACCTCGACCTGCTCGCCTACATCGAGCGCAGGGACGCCGGGGCGACCGATCTGGGCGACCCCTACCGTCAGAACGTCGGCCGAGTGATCGCGCCGCGCGGGTGGGCCACGCCCGGCTACGCCGCGCCGGGGGCCCTTCCGCTCGGCTACCCGGGTCAGCCGGGCGCGGGCGGCATCCCGCCGCACTCCGCCGGCTACGCCCACCCCACCGGGTACGTGATGCCGGGGCGGTCACCGGCCGCACCATGGCCGTCGCCGGCGGCTCCGGGTCCCGCGTCGGCCCCCGCGCCGGCGGCCGAGGCGCCCGCGCCGGCATCCGAGCCGCCCGCGCCGGCATCCGCGCAGCCGGCCGCAGCGCAGGCCCCGTCGTCGACGACGTGGACCGCGCCCGGCGCTGCGGCTTCGGACAGCGACCGCGGAGCACCGTGAGCCCGGCGGCTGCGCTCGCGCGTTCCGCCGACGCGGTGCCGCCGCTCACACCGGACGGCGACGAGGCGCGGGAGTGGGCGAAGCGGGAGCTGGCCGATCCCGTCTACGACATCGCGGAGCCGACGCCGTTCGATCGCATCGCGCGCGCGATCGGCGACTTCATCCAGTCCATCCTGTCGCCCGACGTCTCCGGCGGCTGGGCTTCGGCATTCGCGGTGGTCGCCGCTGTCGTGGTCGTGGTCGTCATCGTCGCGGCCTTCCTCGTGTGGGGCATGCCGCGCGCCTCGCGCCGGGCCGCTCGCGCATCGCCGGTCATCCTCGGCGAAGCAGAGGTCCGCTCGGCGGCGCAGCTGCGCGCCGAGGCCGAGCGCCACGCCCGCGCCGGCGAGTGGGACGCGGCGGTGGTGCTGCGCTTCCGCTCGCTCGTGCGCGGATGCCTCGAGCGCGGCGTCGTGGACACTCCGCCGGGCGCCACCGTGCACGCCTTCGCGCGGGCGGCCTCGCGTGCCTTCCCCGATCTGGCCGACGAGCTGGAGGCCGCCGCGGTCGCGTTCGACGATGTCCGCTACCTGCGCAGACCCGGCACCGCGGAGACGTATCGCCTCGTCGCGGCGACGGAGGACGCCGTCACGCGAGCGCGCCCGGGTCGGAAGGCAGCTCCCGTGCCGGCGGTGCCCGCGTGAGCGTCGGCACCTCCGGCTCCGCGCCGGCGGCGGCGGCAGCCGCCCGGGAACCGCACGCCACCCGCAGAACCGCGCCGCGTGCCCGGCGCATCGCCGCCTGGATCGCGATCGGCCTGGGGCTGCTGCTGATCGGCGGGATCGGCGCGGCGATCTCGGCGGCGAACCAGTGGGCCGAGCGAGACGCCCTCGATCCGGCATCCGCGGGGCCGGCGGGCACGCGCGCCCTCGCCGGAATCCTGCGTGAGCACGGCGTGGAGGTCGTGATCGCCCGGGACCGCGCCGCCGCGGCGGACGCCCTCGCCGGCGCGGCCGCGACCCTCGTCCTGCCGGATGCTCCCGCACTGTCCGATGACGCCGTGCTGGAGATGGCCGATGCCGCCGACGACGTGGTGCTCGTCCAGCCCCGCGCGCGCACGCTGGACCTCCTCCTCCCCGGGTCGACGCCCGCCGGTGTCGCACCGGTCGGAGCCGTCGAGCCCGGATGCGCTCTCGGCGACGCGCAGCGGGCAGGACCGATCGAACCCGTCGGCGTCTTCACCGCCGCGCAGAACGCCACGGCGTGCTATCCCGCAGGGGACGGCCACGGACTCCTGGTCGCCACCGACGGGGACCGCAGGGTCGCCGCGGTCGACGGCCGGGAGCTGTTCGTCAACGACCGCCTCGCCGACCACGGCAACGCCGCCCTCGCCCTGAACCTGGTGGGGAGGCATCCGGTCGTCGTCTGGTACGTGCCCAGCCCCGCCGACACCGACCTGTCCGACGCGGATCCGACCCTCGGTGAGCTCACTCCGCCCTGGGTGAGCCCCGTCATCGTGCTGCTGCTGGTCGCCGGCGTCGCCGCGGGCCTCTGGCGCGGCCGCCGATTCGGGCCGCTGGTGACCGAGCGGCTCCCGATCACGGTCCGCGCGTCCGAGACGACCGAGGGCCGCGCGCGGCTCTACGCCCGCTCTCGCGACGCCGTGCACGCGGCCGACCAGCTGCGCCTGGGGTCCCTGAGCCGGCTCGCGCGCATGCTGGCACTGGGCCCGGGCGCGTCGGCGACCGAGACCGCCGACGCCGCCGCGCTGCGGACCGGCCTGGACCGCGGCGCCGTGCGGGGCATCCTGATCGACGACGTTCCCCGCGGCGACGCCGAGCTCGTCGCACTCAGCTCTCGCCTTCGTCACCTCGAGGACGCCGTGCAGACGGCGATCCGCCCGGAAAGGAACCATCGATGACCGACCTCGCCCCCACCCCGGATGCCGCTGCGGAGGACGCCGAGCTGCGCGAGGCGATGAACCGCGTGCGCCTCGAAGTCGGGAAGGCCGTCGTCGGTCAGGACGGCACCGTCACGGGACTGCTCATCGCGCTGCTCGCGCGCGGTCACGTGCTGCTGGAGGGCGTGCCGGGCGTGGCCAAGACGCTGCTCGTGCGGGCCTTCTCCGCCGCGCTGGGCCTGGACACCAAGCGCATCCAGTTCACGCCCGACCTCATGCCCGGCGACGTCTCGGGGTCCCTCGTCTACGACGCCCGCACCGGCGAGTTCGAGTTCCGTCCGGGGCCGGTGTTCACCCACATCGTCCTCGCCGACGAGATCAATCGGACCCCGCCGAAGACGCAGGCGGCGCTGCTGGAGGCCATGGAGGAGCGCCAGGTCTCGACCGACGGCGTGACACGGCCTCTGCCCGAGCCGTTCCTCGTCGCGGCCACGCAGAACCCGATCGAGCACGAGGGCACCTACACGCTTCCCGAAGCGCAGCTGGACCGCTTCCTGCTGAAGCTGCACGTCGAGGTTCCCGCGCGGGACGCGGAGCTCGCCGTGCTGAGACGCCACGCCTCGGGGTTCGACCCGCGCGACCTCGGCGCGGCGGGACTGCAGCGCGCGGCGAGCCCGGATGAGATCCGCGCCGCCCAGCGTGCGGCGGCCGCCGTCACGGTCTCCGACGACGTCCTCGGGTACGTCGTCGACCTGGCACAGGCGACCCGCAGCAGCCCGTCGGTGCAGCTGGGCGTCAGCCCGCGCGCGGCGACCGCCCTGCTCGCCGCCGCGAAGGCGTGGGCCTGGCTGGGCGGCTACCCCGCCATCACGCCCGACCACGTGCAGACGATGCTCGTCCCCACGTGGCGGCATCGCATCCGGCTGCGTCCCGATGCCGAGCTGGAGGGCGTCTCCGTGGACGCCGTGCTCGGCTCGGTGCTGCAGCAGACGCGCGTGCCGGTCTGATCCGCCTCCGCTCATGTACGTCACCGGTCGTCTCCCGCTGCTGCTGATCCTCGGCGCGGCCCCCGTCGTGCTGCTGTCGGCGGGCGGCGTGAACGCCTGGCTGGCCACCGGCGGCTGGATCGTCCTGTGTGCGCTCGCGGCTTTCGGCGACGCCGCCGCGGCGGCGGATCCCCGACGTGTGGAGATCACGAGACGGATGCCGCGGCGCGTCCTGCTCGGACAGCCGGTCCTCGCCGAGCTCGACGTGCGGAACACCGGCGAGCGCACGCTGCGCGGGTGGCTGCGGGATGCGTGGCAGCCGACCGCCGGGGCGCCCTCGGACCGACCGGCGATCGACATCCCCCCGGGCGAGAGCCGGCGCATCGGCATCCCGCTGCTGCCGCGTCGCCGCGGCGAACTGCGATCGGGGTTCGTGGTCGTGCGCGCAGACGGGCCGCTGCGGCTCGCCGGCCGCCAAGCGCGGATCGATGCGCCGGGCGGCGTGCGCGTCCTGCCGCCGTTCACCGCGCGCCGGCATCTGGCTTCCCGATTCGCGCGTCTGCGGGAGCTCGACGGCAACACCAGCGTGCAGGTGCGCGGGCAGGGCACGGAGTTCGACAGCCTGCGCGAATACGTCCGCGGGGACGACGTGCGGTCGATCGACTGGCGCGCCACGGCCCGAGCGGGAACGACGATGCTGCGGACGTGGCGTCCGGAGCGCGACCGGCACGTCGTCCTCATGATCGACACCGGCCGCACCGCGGCCGCCCGCGTCGGCGACGGCGTGCGCATGGACGCCGCGATGGAGGCGGCGCTGCTGCTGGCCGCCCTCGCCGCCCGGGCCGGTGACCATGTGCACCTGCTGATGTTCGACCGCGTGGTGCGTGCGCGGGTGTCCCGCGTGGACGGCCCGGCGCTCCTGCCCGCGCTCGTGGATGCCATGGCGCCCGTCGAGCCCCAGCTCATCGACACGGATTGGGATGCCGCCTTCTCGCAGATCCGGACGCTGGCCCCGCGGCCCTCACTCGTCGTGCTGCTCACCGCGCAGGACGCCGCCGAGGCGGCGCGCGGCTTCCTGGGTTCGCTTCCGGCGCTCGCGCGGGAAGCCCACGTGCTGGTCGGCACGGTGACCGGCGACAGACCGGCGATGCCCGCGCGCCCGGATGCCGCCGACGTGTACCGCGCGGCCGCCATCGAGCGCGCCGAGCGGGACGCCGCGGTCGTGGCCGCAGGCATCGCGCGAGCCGGGGCCGAGGCGATCGCCGACACGCCTGACGCGCTCCCGCCTCGGATCGCGGACCGCTACCTCGCGCTCAAGGCTGCCGGGCGCCTCTGACCACCCCGGGCACAGGAACGCCGGATGCTGCGGCGAAACCGACACTCCGAGCGCGATTCCTGGGAAAAACCTGAGGATGCCGCTACTGTCGGCCGCGGAGAAAGGAGTCCGCCATGCCGGATACCACCGAAGCCCCGTCGACCGTCAACCGACTCGTCGCCGAGGCGTTGGGAACGTTTCTGCTCGTCTTCGG
>JAPSKH010000002.1:0-8986 GCA_031177765.1 Microbacterium sp.
TCTGCACGGGGACGTCGTCGCCCGCCTGCCAGGAGGTCGGCAGGCCGCCCGGCACGAGCGGGTCGACGTCCAGCAGCGGCCCGTACAGCTCAGCCACCGCACGGGGCGAGTGCAGCGCGCGCCAGGCCGCGTCGGCGTCGCAGTCGATCACGAGCTTGAGCATGATCCGCATTGCTTCAGTGTCGCACCGGCGCCGTGCGCGGGCGCGGGGTTGACGGATGCCCGCCGCCTACGCTGGAGGGATGCCCGAGAGCCCGTTCGACCAGCGTCGTTATCAGGTCCGTCTGGAGTGGGGCACCGCCGGCCTCGCGAGGCTCGCCCCGTCGGATGTCGTGGTCGTGGTGGACGTCCTGCGCTTCTCGACGACCGTGACGGATGCCGTCGCCCGAGGGGAGACGGTGCCTCTCGACGAGTCGGCGGACGCCGTCTCGGTGAATGGCGCGGCCGTGGCGACCGCGGCCGCGGCATCCGGTGCCGTCGTCCTGCTCGGCTGCCTGCGCAATGCGAGGGCGGTCGCCGGTGCGGTGATGGCCGAGCAACGCCGAAGGGGTGATCGGACGAGCATCGCCGTGATCGCGGCGGGGGAGCTGACGGGACGCGAGCCCGACGCGGCGCTGCGGTTCGCCGTCGAGGACCAGCTGGGAGCGGGCGCGGTCATCGACGCGCTGGGCGCCCTCGGCATCGATCACACCTCGCCCGAGGCCGCCGCCGCGTGCGAGGCGTTCCGCGGGCTGCGCGGTGCGGTGCGCCACCTGCTCACGGCCAGCGGCTCGGGCCAGGAGCTTCTCGACCTCGGCCGGCGCGACGAGGTGCTGGCCGCGGCCTCCGTCGACGCGGCATCCGTCGTCCCCGTCCTGCGTGACGGCGCCTTCGTGGCGTACGAGGCGGGCGATCCCTCGGCGAAGTCGGAGCCGGCCGGGCAGTAGGCGAGAGACGGGTCGTGTCGAGACGGAGGAGCTCGATACGCTGGCGCGCTCCTCGATCACCGGATGGGGTTCAGCGCGGCGTCATCGCGGCCAGGCGCGCGGCCGGTGTGATCTCGCGTCGGGTCCACGAGAACACGTAGCGCTCGTCGAAACGGGGCGCGCACTTCGCGCACGACGTCGCGCGCGTGGCCTTGCGGTGCCGATACGTCACATGCCCGTTGGGGCACACCCCGATCCATGGCGCCAGCTCGGTCGCGGTCTCGCCGTGATGGGTCGTGCCGCCGACGTAGCCGAGCTCGCGCGCAACCGCCTTCCAGCGCGGACCGTGACCGGCGCCTGCGCCCGCCATCGCGTGCGCCACTTCATGCAGCAGGGTCTGATGGTTGGTGTCGTCGTCGTACCGGGCCGCGAGATAGCGCGAGACGCTGATGCGCTTGCGCGTGTAGTCGCACAGGCCCGCGCGGCGCTTGGCGTTGTCGAACGCGAACGTCCACGAGGCATCCAGGTGACGGGCGATGAGCGCTTCAGCCCAGTGCCTGACGCGGTGCAGTTCGGACATGCGAGAAGGCTAGAACGGATCTACGACACTCGGTGCGGCGGTCAGCTCGCGACGGCAGCGGCGGCGCGGCGACGCTCGGCGGCATCGATCGCCAGCAGCGTCGACTCCAGCTGGTCCTCGGTCGCGCCGGCGTTCTGTCGCAGGAACAGCGCGCGCTTGAAGTCCTTGCGGGCCGACTCGTAGTCGCCCACGTCGTAGGCGACCTTGCCGCGGTGCTGGTACGCGAAGGCGGCGATGCCCGACCAGCCCTGGCCCTCGGCCTCTTCGGCGCACGTCGTGAGCTCCTGCTCGGCGGCGGTGTACGCGCCGCGCACCTGCATGACCGTGGCGTGGAGGATCCGGGCCCGCAGCAGGTCCTTGCGCGTGCCGGCCATGCGGGCGACGCGGACGGACTGCTCCGACACGACCAGGGCCTCGTCGGCGCGGTCGAGCACCTTCAGCAGCCACACGCGCTCGAGCAGCGCCGGCAGGCTGCGCTGGTTCCCGATCTCGTCCAGTCGCTCCTGGCACTGCCGAGGATCGACCTGCTCGCGGAGAGTGTGGGGGTCGTACCCGTGGATGTAGCTCACCGAGGACTCCCTTCGCACGCGTCATGGATCGCCCATCCAGTCTGCCCCGGCCCTCGTGGAACACCCGGCCTGACGCGCCGGACCCCGCCGTTCCGAGTCGTCAGCGTTCGAAGACGGATGCCGACGGCCGGGGCGACGGCGTGGCATCGGCGTCGGTCGCCACCCGCGCCCCGCGCGCGAACTCCTCGAGCTCGCGTCCTTCGGCCACCTTGGCCGGGTGGGGCCCCGCCGCCAGGAGCCGCGGCAGCCACTCCGTCGGAAGGGGCGCGCGGGAGGCGGCGATCACGAGATTGCCGAAACGGCGCCCCTTCAGGGTCTGCACCTCAGCCAGCACGATCGCGTGTTGGAGCACGGCCTGCACGGTGGAGACCTGACGACGCGCGAACGCCAGGCCCGAGCCGTCCGCCACGTTGACCAGCAGCACGCCGTCGGGTGCGAGGAAGCGCGCGACATCGGTGTAGAACTCGACGGTCGTCAGATGCGCGGGCGTCTGGGCGCCGGAGTAGACGTCCGACACCACCAGGTCGGCCGTGCCGACCAGGCCCGCGGGCAGGCGCCCGAGCGTCTCGCGCGCGTCGCCGATGCGAACGCGGATCGCCGCGCCGCGGGGGAGCGGCAGGTTCTCGCGCACGAGGTCCCACAGTGCCGACTCCAGCTCGATCACCTGCTGGCGCGAGCCCGGCCGCGTCGACTCGATGTAGCGGGGGATGGTGAGCGCGCCGGCTCCGAGATGGATGGCGGTGATCGGCTGTCCGGGCATCCGCATCCGGTCGATCACCGCGCCCATGCGCGCGACGTACTCGAAGTGCAGGTGTCCGGGGTCGTCCGGGTCGACGTGCGACTGCGGGGTGCCGTCGACGACGAGCTCCCACCCGCCCGCGTACGCGGAGGGGACGATGCGCGCCTGCGCGCCGTCGGACAGCACGGCGGCCGGTGCCGGTGCGCCGGAACCGCGACGGCCCCCGCCCTCGGGGGGTACGATCCTCGCCCGCGCCATGCCCCCACGTTAGCCGTCCCGGTTCCCGCCGGTCGAAACACAAATGAGACACACCTGTCATCGCCGCGATGCGTTCTCACGAGTAGCGTCGGAGCATCACACCCCGCTGAGGGCTGCGCGCACCTCTGCTACACGACGATGTGCAGCGGAGCCCACACGACATGGAAGGTGCACAGCACATGCTCCACACATCGAGAAGGCGCTGGCTCTCCGGCGCCGCGGCGGTCGCCGTCGGGGCGATCGTCCTCACCGCCTGCGCGAGCCAGCGAGAAGGCGGCGGCGAGACCGACGGCGCTGACACCGAGGTCGACTCGACGTTCGTCTTCGGCGCGTCCGGTGACATCTCGGGCCTGGATCCCGCGATGGCCAACGACGGCGAGACCTTCCGGGTCTCGCGCCAGATCTTCGAGGGGCTCGTCGGCGTGGAGCCGGGAACGGCCGATCCCGCGCCGCTCCTCGCCGAGAGCTGGGAGCAGTCCGACGACGGCCTGACCTACACGTTCCAGCTCAAGGAAGGGGTGACCTTCCAGGACGGCACGGACTTCAACGCCGAGGCGGTCTGCTTCAACTTCGACCGGATGAACAACTTCACCGGTGTGGCGGCCACCGAGAGCCTGTCGTACTACTGGGGCAAGCTGATGCGCGGCTACGCCGACACCGGCACGTCGATCTACGGCGGCTGCGAGGCCACCGGCGACCTCGAGGCCACCATCACGCTCACGCAGCCGTTCGCCGGCTTCATCCCGGCCCTGTCGCTGCCGTCCTTCTCGATCCAGAGCCCCACGGCGCTCGAGGAGTACGCGGCCGACGAGGTCGGCGGCACCGCCGAGGCTCCGGTCCTCAGCGAGTACGCACAGGGCCACCCGGTCGGGACCGGCCCGTTCAGGTTCGAGTCGTGGTCGCCCGGCGAATCCGTGACGCTGAGCGCCTACGAGGACTACTGGGGTGAGCAGGGCCAGGTGCAGGAGGTGATCTTCCAGGTCATCGGCGACACCACGGCCCGCCGCCAGGCGCTCGAGTCCGGGTCGATCGACGGCTACGACCTCGTCGCGCCGGCGGACCTCGGCGCCCTGGAGGAGGCCGGATTCAACCTGGTCAACCGCGACCCCTTCAACATCCTGTACCTCGCGATGAACCAGGCCGTGCCGGCGCTCGCCGACATCCGGGTCCGCCAGGCGATCGCCCACGCGATCGACAAGGAGCAGCTCGTCACCCAGGTGCTTCCCGAAGGCACCGAGGTCGCGCAGGAGTTCATGCCGCCCGCGGTGATCGGCTGGAACGAGGACGTGACGACGTACGAGTACGACCCCGAGGCCGCCCAGGCGCTGCTCGCCGAAGCCGGCTTCAACGAGGCCAACCCGCTCACGCTGCAGTTCAACTACCCGACCAACGTGTCGCGGCCGTACATGCCCAACCCCGAGCAGATCTTCACGAACCTCGCCTCCCAGCTCGAGGCGGTCGGGATCGTGCTCACCCCGGTCGGCGAGGAGTGGAACCCCACCTACCTCGACCGCATCCAGGGCGGCCCGGACCACGGCATCCACCTGCTCGGCTGGACCGGCGACTACAACGACCCCGACAACTTCGTCGGGACGTTCTTCGCCACGCCCGGCAACGAGTGGGGCTTCGAGAACGCCGAGCTCACGCAGGCGCTGACCGAAGCGCGGGGCCTGGCGACCGAGGAGGATCAGGAGGCGGCCTACCGCGCGGTGAACGAGCAGATCATGGAGTTCCTGCCCGGCGTCCCGCTGGCCCACCCGGTGCCGACGCTCGCGTTCGCGCCGCGTGTGACGTCGTACCCGGCCAGCCCCGTGCAGGACGAGGTCTACAACATGGTCGAGCTGAGCGAGTAGCACGCGGAGGACGGATGCCCCGTTCCGGCGCACCACGCCGGGACGGGGCATCCGTCGCCCTTCGTCCACGAGCCCCGCGGCTGCGTGCCGCCCACCGACTCGGAGAACCATCCCGTGCTACGAACCATCGGCCACCGGCTCCTCCTGCTGATCCCGACGCTGTTCGGCCTCTCGCTCCTGCTGTTCTTCTGGGTGCGGGCGCTGCCCGGAGGGCCGGCCGTCGCCCTTCTCGGCGAGCGCGCCACACCCGAAGCCGTGGAGGAGATCAACGAGCTCTACGGCTTCAACCAGCCGCTGATCGTGCAGTACTTCACCTGGATCGGCCGCCTCCTGACCGGCGACTTCGGAAGCTCGCTGCAGACGCGCGCCCCCGTCATCGAGGAGTTCGCGCGACGGCTCCCGGCGACCCTCGAGCTGAGCCTGCTCGCGATCATCCTGGCCGTGGGCATCGGCATCCCGCTGGGATATCTCGCAGCCCGCCGCCACGGCCAGGCGTCGGACCACATCCTCGTCGGCGCGAGCCTCCTGGGCATCACGATCCCCGTGTTCTTCCTGGCGTTCATCCTCAAGTGGATCTTCGCGGTGCAGCTCGGGTGGCTGCCCTCGGAGGGCCGGCAGAACCCCCGCATCGACGCGACCCACTACACCGGCTTCTACGTGCTGGACGGGATCCTCACAGGTGAGTGGGATGCCGCATGGGACGCGTTCGCGCACCTGATCCTGCCGGCCGTCGCCCTGTCGTCGATCCCCCTCGCGATCATCGTGCGCATCACCCGGGCATCGGTGCTCGAGGTGCAGAACTCCGACTACGTCCGCACCGGCATGGCCAAGGGCGTGTCGCAGTCCACCATCCGCAGCCGGTTCATCCTGCGCAACGCGATGCTGCCGGTCATCACCACGATCGGTCTGCAGGTGGGCCTGCTCATCTCCGGCGCGGTGCTGACGGAGACGGTGTTCGCCTTCCCCGGCATCGGGTCGTTCCTCTACCGCGCGATCTTCTCGCGCGACTACCCCGTCCTGCAGGGGTTCATCATCTTCATCGCGATCGGCTACGCGCTGATCAACCTGGCGGTCGATGTGTCGTACAGCTTCATCGACCCGAGAGTGAGGGTCTCGTGATCGCTCGGATGTCCGTGACCGGCCGCGGCGACCGCGTAGGAGGTGCCGCATGACGTCCGCGATCCTGCCCCCGGCCCCCGGCGGCGGGCCCGCCGATGGCGCCGCCGCCGACGACAGGGAGCTGCTGCGCGCCCAGCCCTCCGGGGGCGGATTCTGGCGCGACGTCTTCCGTCGCCTCCGTCGCAACCCCAGTGCCTGGGTGGGCGCGGCGGTCATCGCCGTCTTCCTCCTCGTGGCGCTGCTGGCCCCTGTGCTGGCACCCTACGGGCCGACCGCTCTGCCGGGGCAGCGCTTCATCACGCCGACGCACATCCCCGGGCCAGGGGAGATCCCGGAGTTCCCGCTGGGGCTCGACCGCTTCGGCGGCGACGTGCTGTCCAAGCTCATCTGGGGCGCCCAGGCGACGCTGCTGATCGGGGTCATCTCGACCGCCATCGGCCTCATCGGCGGCGTCGTCCTCGGCTTCCTGTGCGGCATGTTCGGCGGCTGGGTCGACACGCTCATCATGCGCGTCGTCGACATCATGCTCTCGGTGCCGTCGCTGCTGCTGGCGGTGTCGGTGGCCGCGGTGATCGGGCAGAACCAAGCATCCGTCATGATCGCGATCGGGGTCGTGCAGGTGCCGGTGTTCGCGCGGCTGCTGCGCGCCTCCATGCTGCAGCAGCGGTCGGCCGACTACGTGTTGTCGGCCCAGACGCTGGGACTCGGCCGCGGCAGCATCACGATGAGCCACGTGCTGCCGAACTCGATGGGTCCGGTGATCGTCCAGGGCACCCTGTCGCTGGCGACGGCCGTCATCGAAGCCGCCGCGCTGTCGTACCTGGGACTGGGCGGTGACGTGCCGCAGACGGCGGAGTGGGGCCGCATGCTCACCTACGCGCAGCTGGAGCTGGCGATCGCGCCGTTCCTCGCCTTCCTTCCCGGCATCTGCATCACGGTGACGGCCCTGGGCTTCACACTCGTGGGAGAGGCGCTGCGCGAGGCGATGGATCCGCGCACCCGCGCCCGCTGAGGCATCCCGTCCTGGGCCCGGGGAGGGTGACGTGTCCCGATTCCACGGAGGCATGTCCCGAAGAATCGGTGACGAGGCGCTGGCGAACCGTGTTCGTGGGACACGGATGCCTGCGCGCGGGGACCTCGCCGGCCAGGTCAGACGGCGATGTCGAGCTCGTTGCCGGGGATGGAGGCGAGGAGCCGGCGCGTGTAGGGGTCGCGGGGGTTGGTGAAGATCTCCTCGGACGAGGCGGCCTCCACCAGCCGGCCGTCCTTCATGACGCAGACGTAGTCGCTGATGAGACGGACCACGGCGAGGTCGTGCGAGATGAACAGGTAGCTCAGGCCGTACTCGCGCTGCAGATCGCCCAGGAGGCGCAGGATCTGGTCCTGCACGAGCACGTCGAGCGCCGAGACGGGCTCGTCGCAGACGATGAGGTCGGGCGACAGCGCGAGAGCGCGCGCGATCGCGACCCGCTGGCGCTGCCCGCCGGACAGCTCCGAGGGGTAGCGGCGCAGCATGGTCTGCGGCAGGGCGACGTCGTCCAGCAGCTGCCGCACGCGCGCTGCTCGGTCCTTCGAGGAGCCGCGCTTGTAGAAGTCCAGCGGCTCGGAGATGATCCGCTCGATCGAGAACATCGGGTTCAGCGACGAGTACGGGTCCTGGAAGATCGGCTGCACGCGCTGACGGAACTCACGCAGCTCGCGGCCCTTGAGAGAGGCGACGTCCCGCCCGTCGAACCGGATCGCGCCGCTGGTCGGCTGGTACACCTTGAGCATCATGCGCGCGGTCGTGGTCTTCCCCGACCCGGACTCCCCGACGATCGCGACGGTCTCGCCGCGCGGGATCGCGAAGGAGACGTCCTTCACCGCGACGAAGTCCTCCTTCTGCCCGCGGATCGGGAAGACCTTCGTCAGCCCCTCCACCTCGACGATGTGGTCCGGCGCGGCCGTCTGCCCGCCGGAGCGCGCGGAGAGACCCGGTCCGGAGACCACCGCGGGAGCGGCATCCGTCGGGTGGCCGGGAAGGGCGACATCGGCGCGGCCGGCGCCGGGCCGCGTCTTCCGGAACACCTCGGGTCGCAGCCGCACGGCGGCGACCGACGGTGCGGCCTTCACGAGGGCCTGCGTGTACGGATGCTGCGGGTCCTCGAGGATCTGCCCGGCCGGGCCCTGCTCCACGATGCGGCCGCGGTTCATGACCACGACGCGCGAGGCCCGCTCGGCGGCGAGCCCGAGATCGTGCGTGATGAGCATGACGGCGGTGCCGAGCTCGCTGGTCATGCGCCCGAGCTGGTCGAGGATCGTCTTCTGCACCGTGACGTCGAGCGCGCTCGTGGGCTCGTCCGCAATCAGCAGCCGCGGGTTGCAGGCGAGCCCGATCGCGATGAGCGCGCGCTGCCGCATTCCGCCGGAGAACTCGTGCGGGTACTGCTTGGCCCGTTCCTCGGCGTCCGGCAGGCCTGCGGCCGCGAGAGTCTCCACGACCCTGCGGTCGACGTCTCTGCGGGTGGCCAGCCCGTGGGCGAGGAGCGTCTCGGCGATCTGCGTTCCGATCTTCGCGACGGGGTTGAGGTTCGACATCGGGTCCTGCGGAACGAGGCCGATCGAGCGACCCCGGATCGTGCGCATCACGCTCTCGGGGGCGCCGACGAGGTTCTCCCCCTCGAACAGGATCGATCCGCGCGTGACCCGGCCGTTGCCGGGGAGGAGGCCGATCACCGCCATCGCGGTCGTGGACTTGCCGGACCCCGATTCGCCGACGATCGCCAGCGTCTCGCCGGCGGCCAGGTCGAGGTCCACGCCCTCGACCGCGTGAACCGGGCCCTCGATCGTCCGGAATTCGACGGCGACGTCGCGCACCTGGAGCAGCGGCGCTCCGGTGGCCGAACGGTCGTTGTTTCGCGCCATGGGTCCCATCCTGCCCGGCGCGACCGTCGGGCGCACCCGGTGTCGTCAGGCTTTACGCA
>JAPSKH010000002.1:9086-83289 GCA_031177765.1 Microbacterium sp.
TCGACGGCGACGTCGCGCACCTGGAGCAGCGGCGCTCCGGTGGCCGAACGGTCGTTGTTTCGCGCCATGGGTCCCATCCTGCCCGGCGCGACCGTCGGGCGCACCCGGTGTCGTCAGGCTTTACGCATCCGTAACGCGGATTCGTCCCGTCCGCTGCGCGCATGACTCGGGCAGATCCTGGATTCCCGCGCGTTTGCGGCGGGGGCGCCCCGATCGCCTGAGTCGTGCGCAGGCGGGGCGGGTCTGCGGAGGGCGGCGGCGATACCGTTGATCCATGGCGGCGATCGACCTCAACGCGGACCTCGGGGAGACCGTGGACGGCGTCCCCACCGCCGACGACGAGGCGATGTTCGCCGTCATCTCCAGCGCCAGCGTCGCGTGCGGCGGTCACGCGGGGGATGCCTCCTCCATGCGCGACGCCGTCGAGCGTGCCCGCCGGTACGGCGTCGCGGTGGGGGCTCATCCGTCCTATCCCGACCGGGCGAACTTCGGCCGCGTCGCGGTCGCGATGGACCCCGCCGACCTGACCGCCGCGGTGTCGCGACAGCTGACCGATCTCCTCGGCGCCGGCGCCGACATCCGCTACGTCAAGCCCCACGGCGCGCTCTACCACGCCGTCGCCGCCGACGACGCGCACGCGGATGCCGTCGTGCGAGCCGTCGGCGACCTCTCGGCGACGCTCGGCCGGCCCGTTCCGGTGCTGGGACTGGGCGGCAGGATCGAGCAGGCTGCGGCAGCGGCCGGGCTGCCGTTCGTGCGGGAGGCGTTCCTCGATCGGGGGTACCTGCCGGACGGCGGCCTGGTGCCCCGCACGCAGGCGGGCGCCCTGCTCGACGACCCCGACGACGTCGCCGCCCGCGCGGTACGGCTGGTCCTGCACGGCGAGGTCGAGGCGGTGGACGGATCGGTCGTCGCCGCGGAGGCGGCTTCGCTGTGCCTCCACGGCGATTCGCCGTCCGCGGTCGCCATGGCCCGTGCTGTTCGTGCGGCGCTGGACGCCGCCGGTGTGCGGGTGCGAGCGCCATGGTGACGGCGCGCGTCCTCCCCATGGGCGAGCGCGCGTTCCTGCTCGAGGTCGCATCGCTCGACGAGGTGCTGGCGGTGCACGCCGCGCTCGGCGCCGACCGCCCGAGCGGCGTCATCGACGTCGTGCCCGCCGCGAGAACGGTCCTCGTCCGCTTCGATCCGGATGTGCTCGCGCCGTCCGCGGCGCGCGCCTGGGCGACGGATGCGGCATCGGCGGCTGCGCCGGGCGACAGCGCCCACGGCCCGACGGTCGAGCTCGGGATCGTCTACGACGGCGCGGACCTGTCCGACACCGCCGGTCTGCTCGGCGTGGACGTCGACGAGCTGGTCCGCCGTCACTGCGGCATCGAGTGGACCGTCGCCTTCACCGGTTTCGCACCCGGATTCGGGTACCTCGTCAGCGCGGAGTGGCCCTTCGACGTGCCCCGGCTGGAATCGCCGCGCACGCGGGTGCCGGCGGGCGCGGTGGGCCTGGCGGCCGGCTTCACCGGCGCGTATCCGCGCGAGACGCCGGGCGGGTGGCGTCTGATCGGCACCACGTCCGCCCGGCTGTTCGATCCGGATGCCGCATCCCCGGCGCTGCTCGCTCCCGGTATGCGCGTCCGCTTCCGCCCGACCGGACCCGCGGAGGTGCAGGCCCGGCCTGTCGCCGCCGCCGCAGGCGGGATCGGCCCGGCCGCGGCGGGAGGCATCCGGGTCGTCGAGCCGGGACTTCTGGCCACCGTCCAGGATCTGGGGCGCCCGGGTGCGGCGTCGGTCGGGGTCGCGTCATCGGGAGCGCTCGACCGGACGGCTCTGCGCACCGCGAACCGGCTGCTCGGCAACACCGAGGGCGCGGCGGCGATCGAGGTGACGATGGGCGGCTTCCGTGCCGTCGCGGACGCCGACGTGTGGGTCGCGGTCGCAGGCGCGTGGGGACCGGTGCGGATCGGCGGCCGTGAGGTCGACCCGTACGTCGCCCACGAATGGCCGGAAGGCACGGAGCTGCAGCTCGACTGGTTCACGCACGGCGCGCGCGCCTACGTCGCGGTGCGCGGGGGGCTGGACGCACCGGTCGTGCTCGGGTCGCGCGCGACCGACTCGCTCGCGGGGCTGGGCGCCGCGGCGCTGCGTGCCGGCGACGCCATCGGGGTGCGCGGCGAGTCGGCCGGACCCGTGCCGGTCGCGCCCCCGAGCGCCTGGGGTGCGCCGCAGGACGACGAGATCGAGCTCGACCTCGCCCCCGGCCCGCGCGCCGATTGGTTCACGGCGGAGGCCCTGGCGACGCTGTTCGACACGGTGTGGACGGTGTCGGGCGCGGCGGACCGGGTGGGGGTCCGCCTCGACGGTCCCGCGCTGCCGCGGGCACGGCCCGCCGAGCTGCCGAGCGAGGGGATGGTGCCCGGAGCGCTGCAGGTGCCGCCGAGCGGTCGCCCCACGGTGCTGCTGGCGGATGGCCCGGTCACCGGCGGCTATCCGGTCATCGCGGTCGTGGCGGATGCCTCGCTCGATGCGCTGGGTCAGGCCAGGCCCGGTACGCGCGTGCGCTTCCGCCACGCGCGACCGGTCGGCTAGCGCACCCGCGGGAGGTCGGTGCCCGCGCCACGGGGGATCCGGTCACCAGGCCGACAGCGCCTCGGCGACCTTCGCGTGCTGCGCCTCGGGCAGGGCCAGGTGGACCGATTCGGCGACCGAGAGCTCGGCGCCTGCCGCTTCGCCGGCCGCGACGGATTCCGGGTCGCGGCCCCGGAGGATCTCCAGGTACGGCGTGTGCACGGTGAAGGCCTCGACGTCGAAGATGCCGATGCGGCGTCGGATCTCGCCCGCCGCCACGGCGAGCGCCGCCGCGCGCCATGCCTCGCCGTGCGCGGCCGCGACGGCGCAGACGCCCTCGAGCCCGTAGGCGACGCCCTCGTCGTAATGGAGCCCGACCGAGATCAGCAGCGTCTGGACGAACTCCTCCTCGGCCTCCTCGATGTGCCCGAGCTGGAAGTTCAGGCGCGCCCGCAGATTCCCGGCGACAGAGGTCGTGAACAGATCGCCGCGCGACTGGGCGATGTCGGTGGCCCGTCCGAAGTGGGCCAGGGCGTCATCGGTCGCGCCGCGCACCCACGCGAGCCGCCCGAGCGAGACCTCGGTGATCGCCTCGGCCCACGCGTTGCCGAGCTCGTGGAGTGCGCGCACCGCTTCGTGCAGCTCCGCCTCGGCCCTGTCGGCGTCGAGCTCGGTCAGCTGCACGCGAGCGGTCGCCCGTGCGGCGAGCGCCATGGCGGCGGCATCCCGGTCCCCGCTCTCGGTGAACAGCCGCACGCATTCACCCAGTCCCGCGACCACCTGCTCGCTGGGCCGCTGCCACATCTCGCCCCACAGGGCGAGGAACCACGCGACGGCCCGGGTGTGGGCGGTGATGGGATGCTGATGCTGCTTGTCGAGCAGCTCGAGCATCCACAGGCGCACCTCGGCGAAGAAGCCGGAGATCCACCAGTAGATGAGCAGGCACCACGCGAAGTCGCCCGCGTCGTCGAGACGGTCGGTGTAGACGAGGTGTCGTACCGCCGCGCGCAGGTTGGGCAGCTCCAGTCCCAGGCGCATGACCGCCTCCTGCTGCCCGGCGCCGCTGAGGAGAGGAGCGACCTCGCGGACCATCCCGCGGTAGTAGTCCGCGTGCGCGTGGCGCACCGCATCCGCGTCGCCGCGCGTCTTCAGCTGCCCGATCGCGTACTCGCGCACGATCGCCAGCAGCGAGAACACCCGCCGATCGCCGATCTCGTTCTGCTTGACCAGCGACGCGTCCACCAGCGCGGCGAGGGCGTCGATGGCCTCGCCGTCCCACGAGCGGCCGGCGCCGATCGCCTCGACGGCCTCGAGCGTGAAGCGGGTCGCGAACACGCCGAGGTCCACCAGGAGGTCGCGCTGCTCCTGCGGCAGCAGGCTGACGCTCCAGTCGATGGTGGCCCGCATGGTGCGGTGCCGCTCGGGGAGGTCCCGTACGGCGGCCGTCAGCAGCGGCAGACTCTGTTCCAGCCGCTTCGCGATGCCCGCAGGGGTGAGGATCCGCACCTTGGCCGCCGCCAGCTCGATCGCCAGCGGCAGCCCCTCGAGGGTGCGGCAGATGTCGGCGAGGTCGCGGGCGTTGTGCTCGGTCACGTCGAACGCGGGGTCGATCGCCTGCGCGCGGTCGACGAAGAGCGCCACCGCGGCCGATCGCCGTGTCGGGTCGAGGTTCGCCGGCGAGTGGTCGACCGGCGTGGTGAGCGGGGGCACGTCGTACACGCGCTCGCCGCGGATCCGCAGAACGACGCGGCTGGTGACCAGGAAGGTGGCGGTCGGGGCGACGGTGTACAGCCGGACCAGCACCGGGGCGGCTGCGACGATCTGCTCGAAGTTGTCCAGGACGATCAGCACCCGCCGGTCCGTCAGCGCGTGCGCGATGCGCTCCTCCAGCGCGGCTTCGCCGTTGTCGCGGATGCCGAGGTAGTAGGCGATCGTCGGCAGCAGCAGCCCCGGCTCGAGCACGCCCTCGAGCATCACGAAGTACACGCCGTCGGGGAACAGGTCGCCGCACGCCCGCGCCGTCTCGATCGCCAGACGGCTCTTGCCGATCCCCCCGGGGCCGATGAGGCTCACGACACGGTCGGTGCCGCGCGCGAGAAGGGTGCGCACCGCGGTGACGTCGTCGTCGCGGCCGAACGTCGTGGTGAAGGGGACCGGGACGCGGCCGAGCAGCGACGCGCCCGGGACGTCCAGCTCCGGTTCGTCCACGAGGCGCGACTCGTCGAATCGCTCGGCGAGGAGGGTCGCGAGGTCGCCGAGGACCTGCTCCTCCAGAGCTGCGGCGCTGTCGAAGTAGAGATAGGCGGCGTTGTCGTCGGCCTGGATGCGCCTGATGAGGGCCTTCAGCCGCTCATCGCGGTCCTCGGTCGAGCGGATGTAGATGAGTTTGGGCATCGACCGGGGGGCGAGATTGTACTCGTCCTCCAGTCCCGACACCTCCTCGCCCGGGGCGACCCATCCGTAGCTGGAGCCGTAGATGCCCACGAAGATGTCGCTCTGCGCGAGGTAGGAGCGGTACAGCTCGCGAGGCGCGTGAGGCCTCGCGCCGAGCTCGAACATCACCGGTGCCAGGCGCAGCCGCTCGATGGCGGCCTTGACCGCCGCGCGCTCCTCGGCGAGCTCGCGCAGCGTCGAACTCACGAACACCCGGATCCGCTGATCGGGAGTGCGGATCACGGGGTGTCGCACCCCAGTCATGTGCACATCATGGACCCTCGGCGCCTTTCCCGCCACGGTCGGTACGATGAAACCCCGGATCCGCGGCGTTATACCGCAGCATCCGAGACTCGTCAAGAATCCGAGTGGACACGGCGAGTCGTGAAGCGTATAGTGGGTCCTTGCGCTCCTGGATTCCCCCTGCCCTCATATGGTGGTCGGCTGTGCCCGCGCCCCTTCGCCTGATCGCGAAGCGTGCCGCGCGTGCTTCGGGGACGACTGAGCACTCCACCTGACGACAAGGAAACGAGCCCCTACGGGCCCACGGAGGTAATCCCCTTGGCTGCTGCGCGCAACGCATCCAACCCCACCACCACCCCCAAGAACGGCCGCGGAGCATCCCGCCTCTCGTTCGCCAAGATCTCCGACACGCTGACGGTCCCCGACCTTCTCGCGCTGCAGACCGAGTCCTTCGACTGGCTCGTCGGCAACGAGGCATGGAAGGCCCGCGTCGCCGAGGCGAAGGCCGCCGGTCGCACCGACGTCCCGGAGATCAGCGGCCTCGAGGAGATCTTCGAGGAGATCTCGCCGATCGAGGACCTGAGCGAGACGATGCAGCTCTCGTTCACCAACCCGTACCTCGAGCCCGAGAAGTACTCCATCGAGGAGTGCAAGGAGCGCGGCAAGACCTACGCCGCCCCGCTCTACGTCGAGGCCGAGTTCATGAACCACCAGACCGGTGAGATCAAGACTCAGACGGTCTTCATGGGCGACTTCCCGCTGCAGACCGACAAGGGCACGTTCATCATCAACGGCACCGAGCGTGTCGTGGTGTCCCAGCTCGTGCGCTCGCCCGGCGTCTACTTCGACAAGACCCCCGACAAGACCTCCGACAAGGACATCGTCTCGGCGCGCGTCATCCCCAGCCGCGGCGCATGGCTCGAGTTCGAGGTCGACAAGCGCGACCAGGTCGGCGTGCGCATCGACCGCAAGCGCAAGCAGTCGGTCACCGTCTTCCTCAAGGCGCTGGGCCTGACCAGCGAGGAGATCCTCGCCGAGTTCGCCGGCTTCGACTCCATCGAGGAGACGCTGTCCAAGGACACGATCCTCACCAAGGAGGACGCGCTCCGCGACATCTACCGCAAGCTCCGTCCGGGCGAGCAGGTCGCCGCCGAGGCCGCCCGCGCGCTGCTGGACAACTTCTACTTCAACCCCAAGCGCTACGACCTGGCCAAGGTCGGTCGCTACAAGATCAACCAGAAGCTCGGCCTCGACAAGCCGCTGACGGACTCGGTGCTCACGGTCGACGACATCGTCGCCACGATCAAGTACCTCGTCCGCCTGCACCGCGGCGACGTCACCTTCGAGGGCGTCCGCGGCGGCAAGACGGCGGAGATCCGCCTGGACGTCGACGACATCGACAACTTCGGCAACCGCCGCATCCGCGCGGTGGGCGAGCTCATCCAGAACCAGGTCCGCACCGGTCTGTCGCGCATGGAGCGCGTCGTCCGCGAGCGCATGACCACGCAGGACATCGAGGCGATCACGCCGCAGACCCTGATCAACGTCCGCCCCGTCGTGGCCGCGATCAAGGAGTTCTTCGGGACGAGCCAGCTGTCGCAGTTCATGGACCAGAACAACCCGCTCGCGGGCCTGACCCACAAGCGCCGCCTGTCGGCGCTGGGCCCGGGCGGTCTGTCGCGTGAGCGCGCCGGCGTCGAGGTCCGCGACGTCCACCCGTCGCACTACGGCCGCATGTGCCCGATCGAGACGCCCGAAGGCCCGAACATCGGCCTCATCGGCTCGCTCGCGTCCTTCGCGCGCATCAACGCGTTCGGCTTCATCGAGACGCCGTACCGCAAGGTCGTCGACGGCAAGGTGACCGACCAGATCGACTACCTGACCGCCTCCGAGGAGAGCGACTACATCGTCGCGCAGGCCGGTGTCGAGCTGAAGGCCGACGGCAGCTTCGCGCAGGACCGCGTGCTGGCCCGTCGCGGCCAGGGCGGCGAGGTCGACCTGTTCCACGCCGAGGAGATCGGCTACATGGACGTCTCCCCGCGCCAGATGGTGTCGGTGGCGACCTCGCTCATCCCGTTCCTCGAGCACGACGACGCCAACCGCGCCCTCATGGGTGCGAACATGCAGCGCCAGGCCGTGCCGCTGCTTCGCTCGGAGTCGCCGCTGGTGGGAACCGGTATGGAGGGCTACGCCGCGATCGACGCCGGTGACGTCATCACCGCGGAGAAGTCCGGCGTCGTGCTGGAGGTCTCGGCCGACGTCGTGACCGTGCAGCTGGACGAGGGCGGCACGCAGGACTACTTCCTGCGCAAGTTCGACCGCTCCAACCAGGGCACCAGCTACAACCAGCGCGTCATCGTCTCGGCGGGCGACCGTATCGAGGCCGGCGAGGTCATCGCCGACGGCCCGGCGACCGAGAACGGCGAGCTGGCGCTGGGCAAGAACCTCCTCGTGGCGTTCATGACGTGGGAGGGTCACAACTTCGAGGACGCGATCATCCTCAGCCAGGACCTCGTGAAGGACGACACCCTCTCCTCGATCCACATCGAGGAGTACGAGGTGGACGCCCGCGACACGAAGCTCGGCAAGGAGGAGATCACGCGCGACCTGCCGAACGTGAGCCCCGACCTGCTGAAGGACCTCGACGAGCGCGGCATCATCCGCATCGGCGCCGAGGTGCGCCCCGGCGACATCCTCGTCGGCAAGGTCACGCCCAAGGGCGAGACCGAGCTGTCGGCCGAGGAGCGTCTGCTCCGCGCGATCTTCAACGAGAAGAGCCGCGAGGTGCGCGACACGTCGCTGAAGGTGCCGCACGGTGAGCAGGGCACGATCATCGCGGTCAAGGAGTTCAATGCCGAGGACGGCGACGACGAGCTCGGCTCCGGCGTCAACCGCCGCGTCGTGGTCTACATCGCCCAGAAGCGCAAGATCACCGAGGGCGACAAGCTCGCCGGCCGACACGGCAACAAGGGCGTCATCGCGAAGATCCTGCCCGTCGAGGACATGCCGTTCCTCGCGGACGGCACGCCCGTCGACGTGATCCTCAACCCGCTCGGCATCCCCGGCCGCATGAACTTCGGCCAGGTGCTGGAGACCCACCTCGGGTGGATCGCCAAGCAGGGCTGGAAGGTCGAGGGCACCCCCGAGTGGGCGGTGCGCATGCCCGAGCAGGCTCTCGAGGCCGCGCCCGGCACGAAGGTCGCCACGCCCGTGTTCGACGGCGCGTTCGAGGAGGAGATCGCGGGTCTGCTCGACTCGACGCTCCCCACGCGCGACGGCGAGCGCCTGATCGACTCGTCGGGCAAGACGACGCTGTTCGACGGTCGCTCCGGCGAGCCGTTCCCGGCGCCCATCTCGGTCGGCTACATGTACATCCTGAAGCTGCACCACCTCGTGGACGACAAGATCCACGCGCGCTCCACCGGCCCGTACTCGATGATCACCCAGCAGCCGCTCGGTGGTAAGGCGCAGTTCGGCGGTCAGCGCTTCGGTGAGATGGAGGTGTGGGCCCTCGAGGCCTACGGCGCCGCGTACGCGCTGCAGGAGCTCCTCACGATCAAGTCCGACGACATCCTCGGCCGCGTCAAGGTCTACGAGGCGATCGTCAAGGGCGAGAACATCCAGGAGCCCGGCATCCCCGAGTCGTTCAAGGTGCTCATGAAGGAGATGCAGTCGCTCTGCCTGAACGTCGAGGTGCTCTCGGCCGACGGCACGGCGGTCAACCTCCGCGACACCGACGACGAGGCCTTCCGCGCCGCCGAGGAGCTCGGCATCAACATCTCCAGCCGCTTCGAGTCCTCGTCGATCGACGAGATCTGAGCCCGGCCGGTCCGATAAAGAATTTCCGACACAGGAGAACTAGTGCTCGACGCAACAACTTTCGATGAGCTTCGCATCGGCCTGGCCACCGCCGACGACATCCGTCGCTGGTCCTACGGCGAGGTCAAGAAGCCCGAGACCATCAACTACCGCACGCTCAAGCCCGAGAAGGACGGCCTCTTCGGAGAGCAGATCTTCGGGCCCTCCCGCGACTGGGAGTGCGCGTGCGGCAAGTACAAGCGCGTCCGCTTCAAGGGCATCGTCTGCGAGCGCTGCGGCGTGGAGGTCACCAAGTCCTCCGTCCGCCGCGAGCGGATGGGCCACATCGAGCTCGCCGCGCCCGTGACGCACATCTGGTACTTCAAGGGCGTCCCCTCGCGCCTCGGGTACCTGCTCGACATGGCGCCGAAGGACCTCGAGAAGGTCATCTACTTCGCCGCCTACATGGTGATCTCCGTCGACGAGGAGGCCCGCCACCGCGACCTCCCGACGCAGGAGAACAACATCCGCCTCGAGCTGAAGACGCTCGCCGACCGTCGTGACGCGCGCGTCGCCGCCCGCCTCCAGAAGCTGGAGGAGGAGCTCGCCGCTCTCGAGGAGGAAGGCGCCAAGGCCGACCAGAAGAAGAAGGTCAAGGACGCCGCCGAGAAGGACATGGCCGGCATCCGCAAGAACTTCGACGAGCAGATCGCTCGCCTGGAGCGCGTGTGGGAGGACTTCCGCACGCTCGAGGTCGGCCAGCTCAAGGGTGAAGACGAGATCTTCCACGAGCTGCAGGACCGCTTCGGTCAGTACTTCGAGGCCCACATGGGTGCGGAGTCGATCAAGCGCCGCCTGGAGGCCTTCGACCTGCAGGCCGAGGCCGACAGCCTCCACCTGCAGATCTCGGAGGGCAAGGGTCAGCGCAAGATCCGTGCGATCAAGCGCCTGAAGGTCGTCAACTCCTTCCTGCAGACGGGCATGAGCCCGGCCTCGATGGTGCTCGACGTCGTCCCGGTGATCCCGCCGGAGCTGCGCCCGATGGTGCAGCTGGACGGTGGCCGCTTCGCGACCAGCGACCTGAACGACCTGTACCGTCGCGTGATCAACCGCAACAACCGTCTCCGTCGCCTCATCGACCTCGGTGCCCCCGAGATCATCGTGAACAACGAGAAGCGGATGCTGCAGGAGGCCGTCGACGCGCTGTTCGACAACGGCCGTCGTGGCCGCCCGGTCACGGGCACCGGCAACCGGGCCCTGAAGTCCCTCAGCGACATGCTGAAGGGCAAGCAGGGACGCTTCCGTCAGAACCTGCTCGGCAAGCGCGTGGACTACTCGGGCCGTTCGGTCATCATCGTGGGTCCTCAGCTGAAGCTGCACCAGTGCGGTCTGCCCAAGCAGATGGCGCTGGAGCTGTTCAAGCCGTTCGTGATCAAGCGCCTGATCGACCTCGGTCACTCGCAGAACATCAAGGCCGCCAAGCGCGCTGTCGAGCGCACGCGTCCCGAGGTGTGGGACGTGCTCGAGGAGATCATCCGCGAGCGCCCCGTGCTGCTCAACCGCGCGCCCACGCTGCACCGCCTCGGCATCCAGGCCTTCGAGCCGCAGCTCGTCGAGGGCAAGGCCATCCAGCTGCACCCGCTCGTGTGCGCCGCGTTCAACGCGGACTTCGACGGTGACCAGATGGCCGTGCACCTGCCGCTGTCGGTGGAGGCGCAGGCCGAGGCCCGCATCCTCATGCTGGCGTCCAACAACATCCTGAAGCCGTCGGACGGCCGCCCGGTGACCCTGCCCTCGCAGGACATGATCATCGGTCTGCACCACCTGACGACGATCAAGGAGGGCGCCGCCGGTGAGGGCCGGGTGTTCGGCTCCGTCGCCGAGGCGATCCTGGCCAAGGACGAGGGCACCCTCGACCTCCAGGCGAAGGTGCGCATCCGCATCCCGGGGCTCACCTTCCTCGAGGGGGAGGCCCCCGAGGGCTACGAGCGCCACGGCCTCGTGGACGCCTCGCTCGGCCAGGCGATCTTCAACGACACGCTCCCCAAGGGCTACCCGTTCGTGCGCGAGCAGGCCGACAAGGGCAAGCTGTCGCAGATCGTGAACAAGCTCGCCGAGGAGTACCCGAAGGTGGAGGTCGCCGCTTCGCTCGACCGCATCAAGGACGCCGGCTTCTACTGGGCCACGCGTTCGGGTGTGACGGTCGCGCTCAGCGACATCCTCACGCCCCCGAACAAGGGCGAGATCGTCGCGGGCTACGAGAAGCAGGCCGCGAAGGTCCAGTCGCAGTTCGAGAAGGGTCTGACCACCGACGCCGAGCGTCGTCAGGAGCTCATCAAGATCTGGACCGAGGCGACCGACGAGGTCCAGAAGGCGATGCGCGACAACTTCCCGGCCGACAACACCATCAACCGCATGGTGTCCTCCGGTGCGCGTGGTAACTGGCTGCAGATCCGCAACATCGCGGGTATGCGAGGCCTGGTGAACAACCCGAAGGGTGAGATCATCCCGCGCCCGATCATCTCCTCGTACCGCGAGGGGCTGTCGGTGGCGGAGTACTTCATCGCGACGCACGGTGCCCGCAAGGGTCTGGCCGACACGGCCCTCCGTACGGCTGACTCGGGCTACCTGACCCGTCGACTCGTGGACGTCTCGCAGGACGTCATCATCCGCGAGGAGGACTGCGGCACCACCAAGGGCCTCGAGTTCACGATCGCCGCTCCGGGTGCCGACGGCACGCTGGTGCGCGACGCGAACGTCGAGAACTCGGTGTTCGCCCGGACACTGGCCACCGACGTGGTCGACGCGCAGGGCACCGTGGTCGCCGCCGCCGGTGACGACGTGGGCGACGTGCTGATCGACAAGCTCGTCTCCGAGGGCATCGAGACCATCAAGGTCCGCTCGGTGCTCACGTGCGACTCGGCTGTCGGCGTCTGCGCGCAGTGCTACGGCCGTTCGCTCGCGACCGGCAAGATCGTCGACATCGGCGAGGCGGTGGGCATCATCGCCGCGCAGTCGATCGGCGAGCCCGGCACGCAGCTGACGATGCGCACGTTCCACACGGGTGGCTCGGCCTCGGCCGACGACATCACGCAGGGTCTGCCCCGCGTGCAGGAGCTGTTCGAGGCGCGCACCCCGAAGGGCGCGTCGCCGATCGCGGAGGCCGACGGCCGCATCACGATCGACGAGACCGAGAAGAGCCGCAAGGTCATCCTCACGCCCGACAACGGCGACGAGCCGCACGTCTACCCCGTGCTCAAGCGCGCGACGCTGCTGGTCGAGGACGGCCAGCACGTCACGGTGGGCCAGCCGCTGCAGGTGGGAACGCTCGACCCGAAGGAGGTCATGCGCGTCATGGGCGCCCGCGAGGTGCAGAAGTACCTCGTCAACGGCGTGCAGGGCGTGTACCGCTCACAGGGTGTGCCGATCCACGACAAGCACATCGAGGTCATCGTCCGGCAGATGCTGCGCAAGGTCACCGTGGTCGACCACGGCGACACCACGCTGCTGCCGGGTGAGCTGGTCGACTTCAAGCGCTACCAGCAGATCAACCGCGAGGCCGTCGCCGAGGGCAAGCGCCCCGCGTCGGGTCGTCCGGAGCTGATGGGTATCACGAAGGCGTCGCTTGCGACGGAGTCGTGGCTGTCCGCGGCATCGTTCCAGGAGACGACGCGCGTGCTCACCCAGGCGGCGATGGAGGGCAAGAGCGACCCGCTGGTCGGCCTCAAGGAGAACGTCATCATCGGAAAGCTCATCCCCGCCGGCACCGGACTTGCGAAGTACCGCAACGTCACCGTGGAGGCGACGGAGGAGGCCAAGAGCGAGCGGTACCCCAACCGCATCTTCGCCTCGGACGGCGCCTACTCGGACGCCGACCTGAGCTACGTCGACTTCGACAGCTTCTCCACGGACGGCTTCACCGACTACAACTGAGTCGCACGACGAAGGGCCCCGGCTTCGGCCGGGGCCCTTCGCGTTCGTCCGGGATGCCTCACGTCAGAACTGCTGCGTCCCGCTTTCGGATCCGCCGCTCTCGGTGACGTTCCCCTTCACCCGCTCGGCGGTGTGCTGGGCCTCGTCCTTGACCGTCTGCGCGGAGGACGCCGCCGCGTCCTTGACCTGCGCCATGGCGTCCTGCGCCGGCTCCTTCAGGCTCTGGGCCACTTCCTGGGCCGTGTCCTTCGCCTTGTCGACGAGCGGCTGCGCCTGCTCGCGGAGGTTCGATCCGAGACGGCGCTCCGCATTCGACGTCGGGATGAGGCTCGCGGCGAGGAAACCGAGTCCGGCTGCGACCAGCCCGACGACCAGGGGTGCGCCCTGCGTGGTCTCCTTCGCCTTGTGCGGCAGGTTCTTCACCGCGTCGCCGGCGTCCGAGAGCGCGCTTCCGGCCGAGTGGCCCATCGACGATGCCGAGTGGCCCATGTCGTCCGCCACGCCCATGACACGCTGCTTGACTCCTCCGAAGCGCTCACGCAGACGCGTCTTCTGGCGCTCCATGATCTTCGGCGGCGACACCTTGTCCGCCAGTGCGTCCACATCGCGGCCCAGTTCGCCGCGCGTGCTCTCGATGTCGGCGCGGATCTGCTCAGGGGTGCTCATTTGTTCTCCTCATTCCTCTTGAGTGCGTCCGGGATCTCCTTCACGGTCTCGACCGTGCGTGGTGCGCCGCGCACGGTCTTCAGGCGCGAGCGGCCGACCGCGAACAGGATCGCGGCGACGATGCCCCAGATGACCGCGACGATGACCGCCGACCATCCCCAGCCGACGAGCAGCCCCAGCGCCCACCACAGGGCGATGGAAAGGAACAGCACAGCCATCGAGGCGGCGTAGCCGGCGCCGCCGATCATGCCCGCGCCCGCACCCGCCTTCTTCGCGGAGTCGGTGACCTCGGCCTTGGCGAGCTCCAGCTCCTTCCGCATCAGCGTGGACAGGTCGCGGGTCACCTCGCCGACCAGCTCGCCGAGTGACGTGTCCGCCGCCTTCTGCTGCGACGGTGTCGGCATGTCGGTCATCGCTGGGCCTCACCGCTCGGCGACCACTCGCCGCTCGCGGGCTCGTCGGCGTCGGCGATGCTCTCGCGTCCGCCGGTGGCGTTCGTCCCGGACTCCGTGCCCAGCGGCTCCGCCGCCAGGGCGTCGCCGATGGGGGCGTCGCCGGCGCCCACGCCCGGCATCGCGCCGGCAGCGCCGGTCGTGCCGATGCCGGCGTCGTCGTAGGCTCCGCCGCCTGCCATGCCCGCGCCCGCAACTCCGGCCGTCGTCATCCCGGCGCCGGCTGCGCCCGTGGTGCCCACGCCCGTCGCGCCGCTCTCGCTGCCCATGCCCGTGGCCACGCCCATCCCGGTCGTGCCGGTCGTGTAGCCGACGCCCGTCGTGCCGCCGCCCGTGCCGCCCGTGGACCCCGAGTCGCCCGCCGGCATCATCGCGCGCGTCAGACGGCCGGCCACGATGCCGAGGACCGCCGCGCCCGCCAGGAACGCCCCGGTGTGCCGACGCGCGAACCCGCGGAGCTCGCGGACCAGATCGGCCGGCTCGCGCTCGTCGAGCCAGGACGCGACCTGACGGGTCTGGTCGCCGACCCTGCGGACGAGTCCGGCCGCCATCCCGTCGGTGTTGCCGGCGTCGGCCATGCCGGCCAGGTCATCCGCGGTGGAACGGATCGCCTGCGCCGCGCGACGCTGCTGATTGGAAGCCTGATCCGACAACTGCATCCGGGTCTCGTGCAGGAAGCCGCGCGCGGCGCTCTTGGCCTCGTGTGCGACATTCCCCGCTTCTTCGCCGGCCACGCCGGCGACGTGCATCGCACCGGCGTCGACCTCCGCGACGGTGTCCTTCGCGCGCTCCTTGAGCCCCTCGCCGCCGCCGCCCGATGTCGAGCTCTGTTCGTATGCAGACATGCTCATCCTTCGCTCTCTCGTGCCTTCTCCTCCCCGCGGATCCGGGTCGTCCGGGGTGCGGGAGGACATCTACCGTGCGTCGAATGAAGGTTCCGTGCCGAGGGGGTCGCGCCTCGGGAACCGGACGGGTATCCTGTGCCGCCGACGCGCTCCTCGCGGCATCCAGCGCGCCGCTGCGCGGCATCGCCGGCGTGCGGCTTACCGTGTAGGCGGAGGTCGGGGAGATGGCGCGCATCGGGGGTCGCAACTCGTGGATCGCCGTGCCCGTGGGCGTGATCTGCGCGGTCATCGTCGGAGCCCTGGTGTGGCTGTCGCTGCCCATGCTGCCGGTGACGGTCGCCTGGGTCGGAGACACCCTGCGGGGCGCCACGGCCGCGCAGACGCCGCCCGAGGACCGGGAGACGCCGGCCCAGCGGGCCGCCGCTGACGGCGCCATCGACTGCCGGACGCTCTATCCCGACGACCTGTGGAACGAGCTCACCTGGCGCGCAGGGTCGCTCCTCGGCCAGAGCGTCGATGCGCCGGCCACCGAGGTCACGGCGCTCGCGGACGCCCTGTCGCCGCAGGTCCTCGTCAGGTGCGACTGGCGCGCAGACGGAGGCAGCATCGTCACGACGCTGTCGCGCGTGAGCGCCGAGGCGCGCACCATCGCCGACGCGGCGCTGCGCGCTCACGGGTTCGCCTGCACCGCGGACGGCGAGGGGCTGGTGTGCACGCGGACGCACGGCGACGTCGTCGAGGAGCACACGCTGCGCGGCGACCTGTGGCTGGCCACGGCTGAGGAGGGGTGGCATCCCGAGGATTACGGCAAGCGTCTGGATCGGAACGTGTGGGGCTGAGGGTCCGGGATGCCCGCCGTCAGCCGCGCGGTGCGCGGAAACGCGGCACGCCTCCCGGACGCGGGACGCCGCGGGGACTACCCTCGCACTGCGGGGCGCGCGCCCCGCGTGAGGAGTGCCTGCGATGAGTGACCCCAAGTCGTCCTACGGCGAACCCGTCGAAGAGCCCCGGCACGTCGACGACGTGGTCGGACGCGCCAACGAGGGCCTCGCCGAGGCGGAGGCCGCCCGGCGCGAGCCGTCCGTCGACGCCGCGCCGGCCGAGCGGACATCGGACGCGGATGCCGCACGCACGCCGGATGCCCCCGCCGAGACCTCCGCCGCCACGACGGCGCCCGAGGCCCCGGCGCACGAGCCCGACCCTTGGGACTCGCCCGAGGCGCAGGCCCTCGACTACCGTGCGACGCCGTCCGACGCGGGCGACAGCTCCTCCGACACGGCCGTGTACACGCCGGCGGGCGACGACACGCGCACCACGGCGGACGCCCCTGCCGTCACCCCCAGCGAGCCGGTGGCCGGGACGCCTTCCCACGCCGCCCCGCAGCCGATCTTCGTCCAGGCGCCCGAGCCGCCCCACCCGCGGGGCAACCGCGGCGCAGCGGGCGCGATCGGCCTGCTCGCCGCGCTCGCGTTCGCGGTCCTCTACTTCGCGGCGTGGCTCGGGTTCGGAGCCCTCGCGGGCGACGTGACCGGAGAGAACCTCGGATCCACGGCGCTGCAGGCGCTCGCCACGTGGTCGCTGTGGGTTCCCGTCGTGGTCTTCTTCCTCGCCTTCTGGGTGCTCGGCGCCATCATCAACCGCGGCCGCTGGGGCGCCTGGGTGATCCTCGGGCTCCTGGTGGGCGTCGCCGCCTACGGCGGGCATCTGCTCGGCGCGCTCTTCCAGGCGCCGTTCTGGTCGCTGACGGCCAGTGAAGGCGCCGCGCTCGTGGAGGAGCAGCTGCTGGCGCCCCTCGCGATCGCCGCGTTCGTCATCGGACGGGAGCTCACGATCTGGTTCGGCGCGTGGGTGGCTGCGCGCGGACGTCGCGTGACCGAGCTGAACATCGAAGCCCAGCGCGAGTACGAGCGCACCCTCGAGGCCGGTCCGCAGCTGGTTCGGCCGTAATGTCCGAGGCGCCGGAGGGCAGCGGCGGTCCCGTCCGCCCCGTCACGGCGCTCGTCTTCGCGACCGCAGGGTACTTCGCTCTGCTCGTCTTCGGGCTCGGCATGACGAGCCTGGTCCTCGGTGAGGATGTGATCGCGACACGCGGACTCGGGCAGGTGCCCGGCGTCGCCGCCGTGACGCTGTCGACTCTCTCGTTCGTCGCCGGACTGTGGGCGGCCGTCCGACGTGCAGGTCAGCCCCCGGCGGCCGACGGTCTGGCCGGCGCCGAGGGACCGCCTTCCCCGACGCGGTCCCAGCCGTCGTACGGGGGCGCCGCCTGGACGGCGCTCGCGGCCTTCCTGGGCTATCTCGCCGGGGTGTGGTTCGGCGCTGTCGCGACCGGAGCGGGAGTGGCCGTCGCCTCCGCGGTCGCGGGGCGGCTCGCGACGACGTGGTTCGGTCTGGTCATCGCGGCCGCGGCGTTCGTGGCGGCGTGGTCCGCCATCGCGCTCGTGCGCACCCACGCCCGCCGCCCGCGGTGGCCGTGGGAGGACGAATTCGACGAGTGAGAACGGGCAATCGACCCTGATCTCGGACTTTCTCCCGCGCCTGCCCCGTCCGAGCTCGCCGGGAAGGGCATGATGGGGGTGTGGAGCGGTCGCTCGAGACCCAGGTCAGCCAGGCGGTGGACGCCTGGCTGGCGTGGCTGCCGCGGTGGGAGCCCGCCACGCACCGCGGACGGGTCGCGCCGTGCCGGCGCTGCTTCGGGTCGCCGGTGCTGTCGTCGGCGGGGCTCGGTGCCGACGTGCCGCACGGCGTGCAGCACGGCCTGTCAACACGGATCAAGACGATCATCGATCGTGCCGTCGCGGACTACACGGCCATGAACCTGCCGATGCTGCAGGCCGAGCTGGACCAGCAGGCGGCTCGCAACCGGGCGCGCAGCTACCGGCCCGCGGAAGGCCTCGAGCCGGAGTTCGAGGGCCTGCCGCTGGATCCCGAGCCGACTCCCGGAGCGCCGTTCCTGTTCACCATCGCGGGGCTCGCGGAGGAGGCGGATGCCGACGTGCCGGCGCTGCCGCCGCTGACCGACGAGGCGAAGGCGGCGCTGCGCCAGGAGGTGGGCCTGGCCGACGACTACGCGAACATGATCGGACGTGAGGTGTGCGCGATCCTGCTGCACCATCGCCTGCGGATCCAGGCCGCCGTCGCCGAGTTCGTCGAGCCGCAGATCGAGGCGATGCTCGCCGAGCTCACGCAGTCTCTCGATGCGCCTTTCGATCCCCATGATCCGCGCGATCGGCTCGACGGCTGATGCGGCGCGGCGGTCCACAGGCGGCGGGGCCGCACAGCGGTCTTTGCTAGCATGGCCAGGTTTATTGCGCTCTCGATGAGAGTTGTGCTCGGCATGCGACCTGCGGGGAGGTGAGGTGGCCGCACGGCTTCCCTCTGCGCCACCCATCCTGCCGGGACTGGCGTACATCCGGCCTCTCGGATCGGGCGGCTTCGCCGATGTCTTCCTCTACGAGCAGGACATGCCGCGTCGCAACGTCGCGGTGAAGGTGATGCCCAGCGACGTGCGGGATCCGGAGCTCCGGCGCATGTTCAACGCCGAGGCGGACGTGCTGGCGCACCTCTCGGCGCATCCCTCCATCGTGACCGTCTACCAGGCCAGCATCTCGGCCGACGGGCGTCCCTACATCGTGATGGAGTACTGCCCCGGATCACTCGCGCAGCGCTACCGGGTCGAGCGCATCCCCGTCGACGAGGTGCTCACCATCGGCGTGCGCATGGCCAGCGCGCTGGAATCGGCTCATCGCGCCGGGCTCGTGCACCGCGACGTCAAACCCAGCAACATCCTCGTCACCACCTTCGGCACGCCGGTGCTCGCCGACTTCGGCATCTCGTCGTCGCTCCTGCGGCAGTCGCCCGACGAGGTGCTGGCGATGTCGATCCCGTGGAGTGCGCCGGAGGTGATCGCCGAGCAGACCGCCGGCACCGTGGCCAGCGAGGTGTGGAGCCTCGGCGCGACCGTGTACTCGCTGCTTGCCGGGCACAGCCCGTTCGAGCGGCGAGAGCGAGGACAGAACTCCAAGGAGCTGCTGCGCCGGCGGATCGCGCGCGCCGCCTACGTCGACATCCCGCGTCATGACGTTCCCCCGTCGCTGCAGCGCGTGCTGGCGACCGCGATGAGCCGCGACCCCGCGCGCCGCCAGCCATCGGCGCGCGCATTCGCAGAGGCGCTGCGCGAGGTGCAGGCCGAGCTCGGGCTGTCGCCGACGCCCATCGAGGTGCCGGACGTGGACTGGACGCCGGCATCCGGTCCGGTGGACTTCTCAGACGCGGCGCTGCGGGGACCCGCGCGCTCGCGGATCGAGCGCGAGACGACCCGCAAGCGGCCGGTCGGCGCAGGCGTGGCGGCGCTCGTGCGCGACGAGGACACCGACATCTCCGCGCCCTCGCGCGCCCGGACGCGTGTGCTGCCCTGGGTCGTGGGCGTCGGCGCCGGCGTGGTGGCAGGGGGCGCGATCGCCGTCGCCGCGCTGCTGGCCGCGGGGGCCCTGGGATGAGGCGCAGCACCCTCGGCGGACTGGTCGCCGGCGGCGTGGCCGTCGCGCTCGTCGTGGGCGTCAGCGTGGTGTGGCCGGGACTGGACGCCCAGGAGACCCCTGAGGTCGACGCCGCCGTGTGGGCCCTGCAGACCGGTGAGGGCCGCCGTTACGCCCGGGTGAACACCGCGGTCGGAGAGCTCGACACCGTCCGCAGCATCAGCAACCCCGATCAGGTGGTCCAGACCGCGGATGCCGCCTACGTGTTCAGCGACAGCTACAGCAAGGTCACGCGGATCGACGAGGCGATGCCGGTGGACCTCGACGAGGAGATGCTGCAGGCGTCGCCGTCCACGCCGCCGGGCACCGTGGAGGTCGTCACAGCGGGGGACCACGTCGCCTACCTGACCGACGCGGGGGCGGTGTACGCCGGACTCCTCTCGTCCGGCGCCCCCGCGCAGCTGGACCCGTTCCCCTCCGACGACGAGGATGCGCCGCAATACGCCGCCGAGGCGATCGCGGTCGACGATCGGGGCATGCTGTTCAGCTACTCCCGCGAGGACGGCTCCGTGCTGCGCTACGACATCCGCGAGTCGGCGGTGCGCGGCCGGGATCCGCTGGAGGCCGAAGGCCTCGCCGCTCCGGCGATCACGGCGGCAGGCGACACGTGGGCGGTCGTGGACACCGAGGACGGCGACGTGTGGCTGCGCGGCGCCGACGGTGCGGCATCCGCCCCCACCACCGGCACCGTCGTCGTGGGGGAGCCGGACGCCCGGGGCGCCGATGTGTACCTGGCCGACGAGACCGGCCTCGTCCGCGTGCCGGTGGACGGGTCCGGGATGGACGTCGAGGTGGGGGGCACCGCCGGCGCGGTGCTCGGGACGCCCGCGGAGCCGGTGAACCACGACGGCGAGACCTTCGCGGCCTGGCTGCCGCAGGGCGAGACCGGCGGCGTGCTGTGGCGCTCGGGCAGCGCCGAGACGGTGCCGCTGGATTACGGCGGCGAGGCGATGCCCGACGAGCGCCGCCCGGTGTTCGTCGCGGGCGGGTCGACCCTGATCCTCAACGAGACCCGGTCGGGGTGGGCGTGGTCCCTGCCCGACGGCGCGCTCATCGCGTCGAGCCAGGACTGGTCGCTCGATGACCGCACGAACCCGGACGCCGTGCCCAGCCAGGAGCAGCTGCAGGTGGTGCTCGACCCGAAGCCGCCGATCGCCGAGCCCGACGCCTTCGGCGTGCGGGCGGGGGCCCTGGCATCCCTGCCGGTGCTCATGAACGACCACGATCCGAACGAGGACGTGCTCGCCATCGACCCCGCCTCCGTGACGGGACTGGATCCCGGGTTCGGCACCGTCACGATCACCGACGACGGTCAGCGGTTCGCGGTGCGGGTCGCGCCGGGCGCGACCGGCTCGGCGTCGTTCTCATACGCGGTCACCGACGGCACGACCGCCGGCGGACTGGTGTCGGAGCCGACCACGGTCACCGTGACCGTCGTGGAACCGGACGCCAACGCGGCGCCGGAGTGGTGCGGGGTCGACCGCTGCCTCGTGGAGTGGCCCGAGCCGCAGGTCGCCAGGGGCGGCACCGTCACCGTGCCCGTGCTGCCGGGATGGGTCGACCCCCAGGGAGACCCGCTCCTGCTGCTGGGAGTCCAGAACGTCACCGGGACCGGCAGCGTCGCCGCCACCCCCGGCGGCGACGTCGTCTACCAGCACAGCGACTCCGGCGACTCCGGCGACGAGGTGGTGGAACTGGCGGTCACGGTGGCCGATACGCACGGCGCCACAGCGACGAAGTCGCTCATGGTGACGGTGTCATCCCAGCCGCAGCTGGCGGCGCAGTCGTTCGCCGTCGTCGACACCGTCGGCTCGGGCATCACGGTCGACGTCGCCGACCATGTCACCGGGACGGCGGGCATGCTCACGCTGGACTCGGTGCGGGTGCTCGATGACGCCGCGGCGACCGCGACCATCGCGGGCGGGTCGACGTCCTTCGATTTCTCGGCGCGGGAGGCGGGAACCTTCCGGGTCGACTTCACGGTCACCGACGGCACCTCCGAGGCGACCGGCACGGCCCGCATCACGCTGCTGCCCGCCGATGCCCCGGCGCAGCTGGCGACCTCGCCCGTCGTCGCGTTCGTGCGTCCGCAGGAGGATGCCACGCTCGAGGTCTTCGACGCCGTCTCGAACCCCACGCGGCGGGTGCTGCTGCTCAGCGATGTGGTGGCGACGGCGGAAGAGGGCGCCACGCTGTCGGTCGATGCGGTGGGGCAGAACCACCTGCGGGTGTCCGGCTCCACGGCGGACGGGGCACCGGGGCGTCTGGGCACCGTCTCGTACGTGGTCAGCGACGGAACCGAGGACGAGGGCGCCCGGGTGGAGGGGCAGGCGACGGTGTACCTGCTCCCGCCCGCTCCCGAGCTGGCGCCCATCGCCGTCGACGACGCCGTCGTCGTGCGCGCCGGCGCACAGATCGACATCCCGGTGCTGGTCAACGACATCTCGCCGGCGGGCGGGCGGCCGGCGCTCAACCCCGAGGCGGTGACGTCCTCGACCGGTGCGGCGCTGGCGTTCGCGTCCGGCGACGTGCTGCGCTACCTCGCCCCCGACGAACCCGGCGAGTACGCCGTCGAGTACGGGGTGTTCACGACGGGCTCGCCCTCGCTCGCCGACACGGCGCAGGTGCGCGTGCGGGTCATCGACGACGAGGCCAACCGCGCCCCGACGGCCGACACCCTGGAGGGGCGCGTGCTGAGCGGGCAGTCGGCGACCATCGACTTCGACGGCTTCGGCATGGATCCCGACGGCGACGTCGTGACGCTCGACCGCATCGTCGAGCAGCCCGAGCGCGGAGCGGCGACCATCTCGGCCGACGGCACCTCGATCGTGTACACGAGCGTCCCGGGCGACGCCGGCCAGGTCTCGTTCCGGTACCGCGTGGTGGACGCGCTGGGCGAGACGGGTGAGGGGACGGTCCGCGTCGGCGTCCTGGACGGCGAGGCCAATCCGAGTCCGGTCACCTTCACCGACTACGTCCAGGTGCAGGCGGGCGCCGACAACACCATCCGCGTGAGCCCGCTGTCGAACGACATCGATCCGACGCTGGGAACGCTGCGGATCACCGACATCCGACCGGACCTTCCCGAGACGCTCGTCGACGGCAGCGACAACCCCGAGTTCGCGCGCCTGTCCGAGCGCATCGTCTCTGTCGACGACACGACGGTGGTGGTCGCGGCGGGCGAGGAGCCGGCGACGATGTCGTTCCTGTACGACGTCGAGTCGTCCTCGGGCAACACCGGCCGGGGCCTGATCGTGGTCAAGGCGGTGCGAGAGAGCGTGCCCGACTACCCGATCGTGTCCGACACGATCCTCACGGTCGAGACGCGCGAGGACTTCCCGCGCGGCGTGGACGTCGTCGCCGGGAAGGTGATGTGGTCCGGCGGTGACGTGTCGGATCTCGAGGTGTCCCTGTGGGGCGACCCCGAGGACGTCACGGTGACAGGGACCCGCCTTCGGGGTGAGCTGCCTGCGAGGACCCGGCTCATCCCCTTCGCCGTGACCGGCGAGGGCACCTCCGGCCAGGTCACCTCGTACGGCTTCCTGAAGGTCCCCGGCGACGACGACGTCGCGTTGACGATGCGCGCGGGCGCGACGCCCCCGACCGTGGACGAGCTCGATTCGGTGACGTTCGACCTCGCGGGCCTGGTCGCCCGTCCGCGCGGCTCCCAGCTGGAGGTGGGCGCAGACGTGCGGGCGTCGGGAGCGCGTCCCGAGGCCGCGTGCGCGGTGGTCTCCGACACGACGGTCCGCTACGACGCCGGCGCCGGAGCGCCGTGGGTGGACGCGTGCCAGGTGCCGGTGCGACTGGCGGGGACGGACGACTGGACCTATCTGTCGGTGCCGGTCATCGTCCATCCCCGCGATCCGCAGCCCGAGCTGCGGCCGGCATCCATCACCGTCGGGCCCGGCGAGACGGCGACGTTCGACCTGCGCAACATGACGACGTGGCAGCTGCGCGAGGACTGGAGCGGCATCCGCTACGGCATCGAGCACGGCGGCAGCGCATTCGAGGTCGCCCAGGAGGGGTCGATCGTGACCGTCACGGGCGCCGACCGCGCCGTGCCGGGTGCGGAGGAGGCGGTGGTGGTGTCGGCACCGAGTCACACCGCCGTCGCGCCGGCGCGGCTGCTCCTGCGCGTGGGCGCGGCGCCGTCGACGCTGCCGCAGGGCGGGTCGGTCGTGCAGCAGTGCTCGCAGTCCTCGGGATCGTCGTGCACGATCGACGTCATCGGCGGGAGCGGCGAGGTCAATCCGCTGCCGCGCACGCCCCTGGAGGTGGTGGCCGTCCGGCCGACCGGCGCATGCGTGGGCGTGAGCTTCCACGTGGCATCCGGCTCCGCCGTCACCGCGTCCTGGGCGAGGGATGCCCCCGGCGCGACGTGCAGCGCGACCTTCTCGGTGCGCGACGCGCAGGGACGTGTCACCAGCTCCGAGCGCGACGGGCGGCTGCTGCTGGATCTGCTCGGCTTCCCCAAGTCGCCCGCCAGCATCGTCCAGACCGGCTACGCCGACGGATCGGTCACGCTCCGGGTCGATCCCGGCGAGGCCCGGCTGGCATACCCGTCCCTCGCCGGCTTCGTCGTGCGCACCGGCGGCGCCGAGGTGGCCCGGTGCTCGGCGGACGGGACGTGTCCGCCGATCGCCGCGCCCAACGGCGACCAGCGCACGTACGAGGCGTGGGCCGTCAACGCCGTCGGGGAGTCGCGCGCGAGCGTGCGGACGGTCGCGTGGGCCTATGACGCGCCGGGCGCACCGGCGAGCGTCGAATGGGAGCCCGTCGTCACGTCCGACGGCGCCGGCGGCATCATCTCGCTGTCGATCGAGGGCGTCGACGCCTCGGAGACGGGCATCCTCGAGATCTCCAGTCCGTCGGGCGAGACCGTCCGCGTCCCGGTCGGGCGCAACGACGAGCGCGTCGAGGTCCGCAGCTTCCGCGTCGGGGCGAACGTCCCCACACCGGTCACCATCACGCCGTATTCGCGCTTCTCGCTGCCGCCGGGGCTCGGCGGTCAGCCGTCCGGACAGTCCGTCACGGTCAACGCCCACGGGGTGGGGGCGCCGCTGAACGTCACGCTGTCCCTGACCTCGCGCTCGACCGGCAACAATCAGTCCACGGTGGAGGCCGTGGCGACGGCGCAGCAGAACGGCATGGGGTCCGAGCTGCGGTACGACATCGTGCCCTACGACCAGCGGTTCCGCTGCGACCCTGTGGTGGGAGGCGACCGTGCCTCGTTCCCCGGGCTGGCCGACGGCGAGGAGTATCGCTTCGTCGTCTGCGTCGAGTCGTGGTACGAGGGAACCGCGTTCGGCAGCAGCGGCGCCGAGGCGAGCGTGCGGGCCACCCAGAGCGGCGCCGCGCCGCAGGGGTACACGTTCGTGGTCGACCGTCAGCCGCTGATCGAGGGGCAGCAGGCGCGCTGGCGCATCACGCGCGACCCGCAGTCGAGCGAGAACCCGCCGCGCAACAACGAGGTGCACTTCGAGAACTGGGGACCCGGTTCGACCATCTATGACCGCAACCCGGAGATCAGGGTGTTCTACCGGCACCGGCTGTGGGGCACCGAGTCGGCACGGGCTCCGGTCACCCCGGCCCCCGGCAGCGCGCCGTATCAGGTGCAGGCGCGCTGGTCGATCGACGGCTGCACCGCCGGCAGCACGCTGCAGCGCGGCTCGTCGTCGAGCAACGGCGAGGGCACCGTCACCTGGTCGGATGCCCGCATCCGGTTCTACGACGCCAGCGGCGCGCAGCTGCCGTACACGGCCGGCTCGTGGACGGTGCCGGCGGGAGCCGCGAGCGTTGAGGGCGTGGAGGTGACCGTGTCGTGGAACGCGGCGTGGAACCTGGCGCCCGCGACACAGCAGCTGAGCGCCACATGCGACCCCGGGACGCCGCCGACGCAGCCGGCACCCTGACCACCGAGCATCCCCAGAAGCGAAGGACACACATGAGCATCACGCAGGAGCAGGCCGACTGGTTCGCGCAGACGTTCGGCCAGATCGCCGACAACGTCGAGCGCGCCGTGCTCGGCAAGCGCCACGTCGTGGAGCTCGTCCTCACCGCGATGCTCAGCGACGGCCACGTGCTCCTGGAGGACGTCCCCGGGACGGGCAAGACCTCGCTCGCGCGAGCGATGGCGCAGTCGGTGCAGGGCACCAACACGCGCATCCAGTTCACGCCCGACCTGCTTCCCAGCGACATCACGGGTCTGAGCGTCTACGACCAGAAGGAGGGGGTGTTCGAGTTCCACTCCGGCCCCATCTTCGCCAACATCGTCCTCGCCGACGAGATCAACCGCGCGAGCCCGAAGACCCAGTCGGCGCTGCTGGAGGTCATGGAAGAGGGGCGCGTCACGATCGACGGCGTGACCCGGCCGGTCGGCGTGCCGTTCCTCGTGCTCGCGACGCAGAACCCGGTGGAGCAGGCCGGCACCTACCGGCTTCCCGAAGCGCAGCTGGACCGCTTCATGATGCGCACGTCGCTCGGCTATCCCGATCACGCCGCCACCGTCCGCATCCTCGACGGCGCCGCCATCGCGACCGCCGAGCTGGCGCCGGTCATCACGCCTCAGGCGCTGGTGGGGATGGCCGACATCGCGGCCCAGGTGTACGTCGACGCGCTCGTGCTCGACTACATCGCGCGGCTCGTGGACGGCACGCGGGCGGCGGACGAGGTGCGGCTGGGCGTCAGCATCCGCGGCGCCCTCGCCCTCACCCGGGCCACCCGCACACGCGCGATCGCGCAGGGCCGCACCTACGCGACCCCCGACGACGTGAAGGCGCTCGCGGTGCCCGTGCTCTCGCACCGGCTGATCCTGCACCCCGAGGCGGAGTTCGATGGGGTGACCCCCGAGACGGTCGTCGGTCAGGTGCTCCTCGACGTCGCACCGCCCAGCAGGCGCGAGGCCGTATGACGACCACCGAGTCGCGCCTCACCCGCACCGTCGCCTCCACCGGGACCGCCGGGCGCACGCACGTCACCTCGACGAGCGTGGCACCGTCGGGACGCGGCCGCGCTCTGGTGCGCGCCGCGGTGTGGGCGGCGGAGGCTTCGCGGGCAGCCGGCTCGGCGGTGAGGACCGCGGTGGAATGGACGGCCGGAACCGTCCGGCCCGCCGGCGTGCTCGTGGTGCTCGCCGCGACGGTGGGCCTCGGGCTCGGGATGCTGTTCGGCTGGGTGGAGTGGATGGTCGCCGGCGCGGCATCCCTCATCCTCCTCGTCGCGGCGGTGCCGTTCCTGTTCGGGGCGCGCGCATACGAGGTCGGCCTGTCGCTCGCGCACGAACGCGTGGTGGCCGGCGAGGACGTCACCGGCGACGTGGTGGTCCGCAACGACGGCCGCCGCATCGCGCTGCCGGGGCGCATCGACATCCCCGTCGGAGCCGGCCTGGTGGAGTTCGGCGTTCCGCTGCTGCGCCCGGGCCACACGGTGTCGCAGCCGCTGGAGATCCCGGGGCTCCGCCGCGGCGTCGTGACGGTCGGGCCCGCCACGACCGTTCGGAGCGACCCCGTGGGCCTGCTGCGGCGCGAGCACGCGTTCGAGGACGTCCACGAGGTCTTCGTGCACCCGCGCACGACGGTGCTTCCCTCCACCAGCGCCGGGCTGATCCGCGACCTCGAGGGAAGCCCCACACGCCGGCTCGTCGACGCCGACATCTCGTTTCACGCCATCCGCGAGTACGCCCCCGGCGACTCCCGCCGCCAGATCCACTGGCGCTCCACGGCCAAGACCGGCCGGCTCATGGTGCGCCAGTACGAGGAGTCCCGCCGCTCGCGCATGGCCGTCGTGCTCGGCGCGTCCGAGGGCGAGTACGCCGACGCGGACGAGTTCGAGCTCGCGGTCTCCTGCGCGGCATCCCTCGGGCTGCGTGCCGTGCATGACGCCCGCGACGTGCAGATCGTCACCGGATCCGAGATCCCCCGCGTCGTGCGCGGCCGCCTGCGCGCCATCCGGCACATCCCCGCCGCCGCCCCGCGTCCGATGCTCGACGGCTTCAGCGGCGTCGAGCTCCTCGAGAGCACCATGCCGGTCACCGAGGTGTGCCGGCTGACCGCGGAGTCGGGGGAGCGGCTGTCGATCGCGTTCGTGGTGGTCGGTTCGCGTGTCACCCTCACCCAGCTGCAGCAGGCCGCGCTCGCGTTCGCCGCCGACACCGCGGTGGTCGGGGTGATCTGCGACGAGAGCGCGCATCCGCGGCTGCAGCCGCTCTCGGGTCTGACGGTCCTGACGGTGGGCACCCTGGACGACCTGACGGGTCTGCTGCTGCGGGGAGCGACGTCGTGAGGCGGGCCACGGATGCCGTGAACCCGCGCCGGAGGCCGCTGCGCCTCGTGCCGCGGATCGTCGCCGGAACCGCGTTCACCGTCGTGATCGTCGCGGTCGCCGCCATCGCGGCGTGGCCGATCTACCGCTCCGGCAGCTACCTGCTGCTCGTCGGCTCCGCCGTGCTCGCGGCAGCGGCCATCGCCGCCACCGGGTGGCTCCGCCGCTGGAGCGCGTGGATCGTCGCGGCGGCCCTCGCCGTCGGGATGCTGCTGCTCGGGGTGCCGCTCGCCGTGCCGTCGCGACTGGGCGGCCCCGCGGAGCTGACGCGCGGACTGGGGGAGCTCGCGAGCGGTGTGGTGCTCGGGTGGAAGGATCTCGTCACCGTCGAGCTGCCGGTCGGCTCCTACCGCAACCTTCTCGTTCCGGCCCTCGTCGTCTTCCTCGTCGGCGCGTGCGCCCTGCTGCTCCTCGCGTGGCGGGATGACCGCGCGGCGTACCTCGCCGTGCCCGTGGGCCTTGCCATGGTCTCCTTCGGGCTCTTCTTCGGGCGCACCACGGTCAGCGCCCCGCTCAGCGTCGGACCGGTCACCCTGCACGCCCCGGTCGAGACGGCCGTCGGTGCGACGGCGCTCCTGTCGGGGGTGCTGTGGCTGGCGTGGCGCACGCACGACGAGCGCGCCCGGGCACTGCAGCGGGCGGCGGTCTCCAGCGGCGTCCGCGTCTCGCGCCGTCCTTCGAGCACGGATCGTCGGCGCACCGCACTGGGAGCAGCCATGACGGTCGGGGCCGTCGCGCTCGCTGTCGCGATCGTGCCGTTCGCCGCCCGCGGCGCCGAGCGCGACGTGCTGCGCTCGGCCGTCGGCCCGGACATCGACCTGTCGGCCGAAGTCAGTCCGCTCTCGCGCTACCGGTCGCTGTTCGCCGACGACCGCGCCGAGGATGTGCTGTTCACCGTCGAGGCGACGCGCGGCGCTGCGCTGCCCGAGCGGGTGCGCATCGCCACCCTCGACGCCTACGACGGCGAAGTGATCCGCGCCGGAGGAGACGGCGCGGCCGAGGCGGGGCGCTTCGTCCGCGTGCCGTCCGCACTGGATGCCGGGCCCGGCCGGGAGGTCGCGGCGCGCTTCGAGATCGAGTCGTGGAGCGGCATCTGGATGCCCACGGCCGGCCGCCTCGAGACGGCGGCGTTCGAGGGGGACCGGTCGAGGTCACTCGCGGACGGCTTCTACTACAACGCCGAGGCCTCCGCGGGAGTGCAGACCGCCGGCGGCGGCCTGCGCGACGGCGACGCCTACGTCCTCTCCGGCGTCGAGGCGGGAGCCGGCGACCTGACCCAGGCGGACGCGCCCGGCGAGACCTCGGGCGACGACATCGCCCCCGAGAACCTCCGCCGGTGGATGGACGCGCATGCGACGGGGTCCGACGGAGCAGCGCTTTCCGCGCTGGTGTCGCTCCTGCGCGAACGGGGATACCTCAGCCACGGCCTGACCGAGGGCGAGGCGCCTCCGGTGTGGACGACCGCGCTGGCCGACTACTCGTTCCAGCCCAGCGCCTCGGGGCACTCGGTCGCCCGCGTGGACGCGATGTTCGCACGACTGCTCGAGCGCGAGAGCGACCCGCGGGCGGAGGCGACGGGCAACTACGTCGCCGCCGTCGGCGACGACGAGCAGTTCGCCGTCGCCGTCGCCTTGATGGCCCGCGAACTGGGGTTCCCCTCGCGCGTCGTGCTCGGTGCGCGGCTGACCAGTGCCGACCCGCAGCTGCCCACGTGTCGCGAGGGACAGTGCCGTGCGCAGGACCTGGCCGCATGGACGGAGGTGCAGTCGGCGGACGGGCAGTGGCTGGCGATCGACGTCACGCCGCAGTACGCGACCTCGCCGAGCCTCGAGGTGACCGAGCAGCGCGACCCCGAGAACGTCACCGAGGTGCGGCCGGATGCCGTCGAAGAAGTGGTCCCTCCCGACCCGACGCAGGAGGACACCGCGTCCGACGACAGTCGCGAGGAGGAGGCCGGTCTCGACCTGGCCTGGCTCTGGCCCGCGCTGCGCGTCGCCGGGATCGTGACCCTGGTGCTCCTGCTGGCGCTCGGACCGTTCGCCGTCGTCCTCGCAGCGAAGGCCCTGCGCCGCCGGGCGCGCCGTCACGCCCCGTCCGCCGCCGCGCGCATCGCCGGCGGGTGGGAGGAGTACGTCGACGCAGCGATCGACGCCGGCCGCGACGCGCCCCGAGCGGCGACGCGCACCGAGCTCGCGGCGGCCTTCGACACCCCGGCAGGAGCGCGGCTCGCCCGCGAAGCCGACCGCGCCGTGTTCTCGCACGCGGATGTCGCCGACGACCAGGCCGAGACGTTCTGGGCGTCCGTCGACGAGGAGCGGCGCGCGCTGCGCTCGGAGCGTGGGTTCTGGCGAGGACTCGCCACGACCGTATCGTTGAGATCATTGGTCCGACCGTTGGCGCCTGCGAAAGGCGTCCGAACGCGAATCGTCGAGAGGGGGAGACGACGGGCTGTGCCTGTTCGTCCGATGCCATGACCGCCACCGATGCCTCCGCGGCCGTCCTCGGGCCGCTGATCAGTCTGCTGCTGTTCGCCGGGTTCTACGTCTGGATGGCGCTCGCGCTGGCCGCCGTCTTCCGCAAGTCCGGTGCGGAGCCGTGGAAGGCGTGGGTCCCCGTGCTCAACTACGTCGTGCTGCTGCAGCTGGCGGGCCTGTCGCCGTGGCTGCTGCTGTTCGCCCTGGTGCCGTTCGGGCTCGTGGTGGTGCTCGGCATCGCGATCTACCGCATCAGCGTCGCCTTCGGCTACGGCGCCGGACTCACCGTGCTCGGCGTCATCCTGCTGCCGGCGTGGGCCTCGGTGATCGGGTTCGGCAGTGCCCGGTGGGTCGGCCGCGAGGAGGCCGAACCCGGTCCGCGGCGCTCCGCGGCGCCGGCGTCGGCGCCCGCGCTGCCGTCCCTCCCGCCGTTCCGCGGCCCGCAGGATACGTTCGGCGTCGCCCCGTCCACGCCGGAATCCACGTTCGGCGGCGTGTCGCAGCCCTCGTACGGCGTCACGTCGGCGTTCGCGCCACTGACGACGTCCGAGTCATCCCCTTCGGCGCCGCCGACCACGCCGTTCTTCGCCCCCGCCCCGTCCCCGGTCCCTCCCGCCGCTCCGACCTACAGCCCAGGCTCGCCGGTCCGGCGGACGCCGACGGCGCCGGATGCCGAGCCCGCCGTGGCCGGCTCATGGATGGCGCCGGCCGGCGGATGGAACCCGCCGCCGCTCCCGGACGACGAGGACGACCCCGTCGAGGCGGAGCCGCGCGAGCAGCAGCGCACGGTCGCGCCCGAGGCGCCGTTCCCGGCGTCGCGTTCGCGCCGCACCGATGCCGCGGCGGAGGGCCACGATGAGACGGTCCCCGCAAGCGACGTATGGCGGGGGTTCGAGGCGTCGGACGCCACGGGTGAGGTGACCGGCGCGATCCCCGGAGCGCCGGCGCCGATCTCCGCCGTGGCGACGCCGGCCGCGGAGCACACGTCGGCTCCGTCCACGCCGCCGGTCACGCCTGTCCCGCCGCCGCCCATGCCCTCGGACGAGCCGGACCCGTGGGTTCCGTCGCGGTCGCCGATGAACGACCGCGACGCGTTCCCGGAGGCGTCGGCACCGGTGTCGGCCGTCGCCGGGGCGCCCAGCGCTGGAGGCCCCATGGCCGCCCGGTCGTCGGTGTCGGCCTTCCACGCGCAGCCCGAGATCCCCGACAGCGCGATCGAGGAGACCGTGATCGCGCGCCGCCGCCGCACGCATTGGTCGCTCATTCCGCCCACCGGCAACCCGGTCGACATCGGGGCCGAGACCGTGATCCTCGGCCGCAAGCCCTCGCCCGACCCGCAGTTCCCGGGAGCGCAGCTCATCTCGATCCAGGACGGCACGGTGTCCAAGACGCACGCGCGCCTGCAGCTGCGTGACGACCGCTGGTACGTCACCGACCTCGACTCGACGAACGGGGTGCTCTTCGCCACCCTGATGGGAACCGAGGTCGAGGCGCCCCGTGGCGTCGAGGTCGAGGCGGGCGACCGGTTCCTGCTGGGTGACGCCGAGATCCGGCTGCAGCGGAGCGACACGTGACCGGGGCCGGTCACGAACACACACCCCCGACCGCTCGCACCGACTTCTCCGCGCGCGCCGCGGACGAGGGGACTCCCGACGACGCGACGGTGATCTCCACCCGGCGGTCCGCCGAGACGACGCCGGACGATGCGACGCCGGACGACGCCACGCCGGACGACGCCACCATTCTCGTGTCGCGGTCAGGGCGCTTCCCGGATGCCGCACGCGCATCGCCTCCCGGCTCGGCGGCGCCTCCTCCGGGACCGCGCCGGACCGCGTCCTCCCCCGACTCCGCGGCGACGCCCGACGATGCGACCGTGGTCGCACCGCGGCGTGGCGAGCGGGCGGCAGCTCTCCAGCCGGACGACCCGGACGATCGGACGGCCATCGCAGGGCGGCGCGCGCCCGAGCCTGCGCGAGGCCCCGTCGCCGGTCCGGCGGCCGGCGCGGAGACCGACGAGACACAGCTGCGAGGCGTTCGCCGCCGTCAGCCGACGGCGCCGGCCGCTGCCGACGAGGGAGCCGGTCGCACCGCCTACGTGCCCGACGCCGACGGGGTGACGGGCCGCCGGCCGCCTCGCAGACCCACGGCCGTCGTCGCACCCCGGACGATCGCGCCCGCGCCGCGAGCCGACGTCGCGTCGCTCCCGGCCGATCTCGCGCGCGTGCACCGCCGGCACCGTGCACGCCGCCGCCGCACCGTCGTCGCGATGGCGTCCGTCGCCGTCGTCGCGCTCGCGGCGGCTGTCGCCGGCGTCCTGCTCCTGCTGATCTGAACCCCCCGAGGATGCGATGACCCCGCTCGATGCTGTGCCCGACGACGCGCTGGACGCCGACCCTGCGTACGCCGCGCGGCTGGGCCTCGTCTCCGCCGGCGCCGGCATCCGGTCGCTCGCCTTCGCGATCGACGCCGCGATCTGGGCGGTGGCGGCCGCTCCGGCTGCCGTCGGCGCCGTGATGGTCGTGACCGGCGACGTGTCGGTCCTCGCCGTCGTCCTCCTCGCCGTGGGCTGCGCGCTGACGACCGTGCTCGGCCTGATCCAGCTGATCACCCACGGGCGACGAGGCGTCACCGCGGGCAAGGCGGCTCTGCGCCTGCGTTCCATCAGCGCGACGAACCTCGGCGCCCCGGGCTTCTGGCGCGTCGTCCTGCGCGCGCTGGTGCTGTGGGCCAGCGGCATCCTGCCCCTGCTGGGCCCCGCCGTGATGTTCGCGTCGAGCCTGTGGGATCCGCAGCGACGCGGACGCAGCATCCTCGACCGCGTCGGAGGATGCTGGGTGATCGACGCCCGCGCGGGACTGGATCCCTTCGACGCCAAGGCGCTGCGGCACGCCCGCCGCGCCGCGCGCGGTCGTCCGGAGCAGAGCGAGGAGCTGCCGTCCATGGCGACCGGCGTCGACGGCGACTCCGCGCTGCGCATCCCCGACGCACGATCGCGGGCGGGCGTCGTGGGGCCGGGGACCACGGGCGCACAGTGGCAGCGGCTGACCGACGCAGACCACGCCGAGCTCATCGCGGAGGTGCCCGGGCACCGGGCAGCAGAGCCCGCGTTCGCGCCGGCCGTCGCCCCCGTGCCCACCGCCGTGGCTCCCGCTCCCGCCGTGCCATCCCTGCCCGCTGCCGCCGCGGCACCCGTCCCCGCTCCCGCCGGGCCCTCCGTCCCCGCTCCCGCCGCGGCATCCGCCCCCGCCGCGGCATCCGCCCCCGCTCCCGCCGAGGTGATCCAGGCCGCCGGTGCGGTGCCCCCCGGCGGCAGCCGCCGGGCGCAGGCGATGGTGCGCTTCGACGACGGCTCCGTGGTCCGGGTGCCGGTGCTCGGGCTGATCGGCCGCGATCCCGAGCCGGCCGCCGGCGAGCAGGTGGACGCGCTGGTGCGCCTGGAGGATCCCGAGCGCCTGCTGTCGAAGACGCACGCGGCCTTCGGGCAGGATGCCGAGGGCGTGTGGATCGCCGACAGGGGGTCCCGCAACGGCACGCAGCTGGTCTCGCCCGGCGGCGATGTCGTCGACGTCGGCGCGCGTGCCGTGGTCCCCGTGGGGTGGTCGGTGCAGGTGGGCGGCAGATCGTTCGAGCTGGTTGCGAGAGGTGCTGATTCGTGAAGCTGAAGCTGAGCCTGCGTCGTGGCGCGGGGTCGTCCGTCGACGTCCTCGTCACCGCCGACTCGACCGCGACGGTGCAGGACGTCGCGCGCGCCCTCGCCGAGGGTGACGCCCTGGCCGCCCCCGGCGCCGTCAACGCCAGCGACACGCCGACGCTGCTCGTGGCCTCGCCCGCCGGTCAGCCGGTGCATCTCGATCCCGCCACACCCATCGGCGACGCTCCCATCGGCTCCGGTTTCGACGCCTCCGTCGTGCCGGCCGCAGCCGGTGGATCGGGCAGCGCCGCGACGGCGGCGGTCATGCGGATCCACAGCGGTCCCGATGCCGGCCGGACCGTGCCGCTGGCGGCGGGCTCGACCGTGATCGGGCGCGTGTCACCGGCGCAGGTGCTGCTGGACGATCCGCTGGTGTCCAAGCGGCACGCCCGCGTCGACGTCGATCAGGGCATCGAGCTGGTCGATCTCAACTCCGCCAACGGACTGGTCGTGGACGGCGGACTCGTGCAGCGCGTCCGCGTGCTGCCCGGCCAGCGGATCACGATCGGCGCCACCGAGGTCTCGTTCGCGCTGGTGCCGCGCACGGCGACGGACGAGTCGCTCGTGCTCGAGCGCGGCGGCGCCCTGATGTTCAACCGGTCGCCGCGCGTCGAGGACCGCTACGCCGGTCAGGAGTTCCGGCACCCGATCATCCCCAATGAGGCCGACCCGCGCATCTTCCCATGGCCCATGATCATGGCCCCGGTGCTGCTGGGCTTCGCGATGTTCGCGATGACGCAGCGACCGACGTCGCTGCTGATCGTCGCCATGGCGCCGCTGATGATGCTCGGCAACTTCATCGGCCAGCGCACCCAGCAGGGCAAGAAGCTCAAGCTCGAGATCGAGACGTTCGAGGCGCAGCTGGACGAGCTCGAGGAGACCCTCGAGCGCGAGGAGGGGATCGAGCGGGAGCGCCGAAGGGCCGAGGCGCCGGCGACGGCCACGATCTACGAGAACGCGATGTCGCTCGGGCCGCTGCTGTGGACGAGGCGACCCGAGCACTGGAACTTCCTCGGGCTCCGCCTGGGCGTCGGCTCCGCCGCGAGCCGCAACACCGTCCAGGAGCCGACCGATCAGCGCGGCATCGCGCAGTACGCGCAGGAGGTCCGTCGCATCCGCGACCGCTTCGCGCGGATCGACGACGTGCCGGTGATCGAGCTGCTGCCATCGGCGGGGGCGATCGGCATCGCCGGCCCGCGCGAGCTCGCCGCGGACGTCGTCCGTGGCCTCGGCGTGCAGCTGTTCGGCCTGCACGCGCCCAACGAGGTGGTCACCGCCGCCATCATCGACCCCGCCTGGACCGGCGACATGGAGTGGATGAAGTGGCTGCCGCACACCACGAGCCCGCGCTCGCCCTTCGCGGAGATGGCGCTCGCCGACAGCCAGTCCGCCGGCACGGCGCTGCTGAACGGCCTCGAGGAGGCGATCCTCGAGCGGCTGTCGGGCTCGGCGACGCGTCGCGGCCCGCTTTCGGCGAAGGATGCCTCCATGGCGCTGGGCAAGCACGTGGGCGAGGCAGCCGGCAGCACCGCCACGGTGGGCGACGTCTCGCTCGTGCTGTTCGTCACGCACGACGCACCGGTGGACCGGCCGCGCCTGACGCAGGTGATCGAGCGCGGACCGGACGCGGGTGTCTACACCGTCTTCGTCGCTCCCACGGTGGAGTCCCTCCCGGCCGCGTGCCGGACGTACATCGACGTCTCCGGCGGTCTGGACGAGGCGATGGTGGGCTGGGTGCGTGCCGGCGACCGTGCCGAGAGCGTCGAGATCGAGGGCGTCTCCCGCGACTACGCCGAGATCTTCGCCAAGCGCCTGGCGCCCGTGGTGGACTCCAGCTCGGTCGCGGCCGACTCGTCGGATCTTCCCGCGAGCGTCTCGCTCCTGCGCCTGATCGGCACCGACATGGCCTCCGAGCCCCAGGCGGCGATCGAGCGCTGGGCGCAGAACAACTCGATCATCGACCGCTCGCGGGGGCCGCGGCCGCGGCTGAAGCGCGCGGGCACGCTCAAGGCCTACATCGGGCAGGGAAGCCCCGACGCGATGTCTCTGGATCTGCGCACGCAGGGCCCGCACGCCCTCGTAGGCGGTACGACCGGATCGGGCAAGTCCGAGTTCCTGCAGGCCTGGGTCCTGGGAATGGCCGCCGAGTACAGTCCGGACCGCGTGACGTTCCTGTTCGTGGACTACAAGGGCGGCTCGGCGTTCGCGGACTGCGTGGAGCTTCCGCACTGCGTGGGCCTGGTGACCGACCTGAGCCCGCATCTGGTGCGGCGCGCGCTCACGAGCCTGCGGGCGGAGCTCCATCACCGTGAGCACCTGTTCAACCGCAAGAAGGCCAAGGACCTGCTCGAGCTCGAGAAGCGGCAGGACCCCGAGACGCCCCCGGCCCTCGTGCTCGTCATCGACGAGTTCGCGGCGCTGGCCACCGAAGTGCCGGAGTTCGTCGACGGCGTCGTCGACATCGCCCAGCGCGGCCGGTCACTCGGCATCCACCTCATCATGGCCACGCAGCGGCCCGCAGGCGTCATCAAGGACAACCTGCGCGCCAACACCAATCTGCGCGTGGCCTTGAGGATGGCCGACGCCGCCGACTCGAACGACGTCGTGGGCGACGTCGTGGCCTCCACCTTCGATCCGTCGCTGCCCGGGCGCGGCATCGCCAAGACCGGCCCCGGGCGCCTCGTCCCCTTCCAGTCCGGCTACGCCGGCGGCTGGACCACCGACGAGCCCGACCGGGCGCAGGTGCGCGTGGCGGAGCTGCGCTTCGGGTCGGTGACCCTGTGGGAGTCCGACAGCGAGGGGGAGTCGGACACCCACGACGAGGATCTCGGGCCCAACGACCAGAAGCGGCTGGTCGCCAACCTCGTGCGTGCCGCGGCCGATGCCCGCATCCCGGCGCCGCGCCGGCCATGGCTCGACGACCTCGCGGCCACGATCGATCTGCGCGACCTGCCGCTGGACGGCGGCGACGAGGTCATCCCGATCGGTCTCGCCGACATCCCGCAGCGGCAGCTGCAGGAGGCGGTGTACTTCCGTCCCGACACCGACGGCCACATGCTGGTCTACGGCACGAGCGGCGCCGGCAAGAGCGTGGCGCTGCGCACGATCGCCATCGCGTCCGGCGCGCGTCCGCAGCTGGGACGGGTCGCGGTGTACGGCATCGACTTCGGCACGGGTGCGCTGCGCTCGCTCGAGACGATGCCGCACGTGGGCTCGGTCGTCGCCGGCGACGACGTCGAGCGCGTGCAGCGCCTGCTTCGCACGCTCCGCGGCGTGCTGGACGACCGTGCCAAGCGATTCTCCGCGGTCAACGCCGCGACGCTCACCGAGTACCGGCGGATCACCGGTGACCTGACCGAGACGCGCATCATCCTGCTGCTGGACGGCTTCGGCATGTTCAAGCAGGACTGGGAGACCGTCTCGGCGCGCGCGTCGTACTACGCGATCTTCATGCGCCTGCTGGGGGAGGGGCGGCCGCTCGGGGTCCACGTCGTGGCCACGGCCGATCGCTACGGCGCCGTTCCGACGGCGGTGAGCGCCAACGTGACCAAGCGCATCGTGCTGCGCATGTCGGACGAGGGGTCGTACTCGATCCTCGGCGTCGCCAAGGACGTGCTCAATGAGCGCAGCGCTCCCGGCCGCGCGATCGTCGACGGCTTCGAGACGCAGGTGGCGGTCATGGGCGGAACCACGAATGTGGCCGAGCAGAACGCGGCGGCCGAGGCGTTCGCGGCGTCGCTGCGGGCCGCCGGGGCGGTCGAGGCCAAGAACATCGGGTCGCTTCCGACCGAGCTCGACCCCGCCGAGCTTCCCGCCAGGGTGGACGGGTTCCCTGTCCTGGGCATCGGCGACGACACGCTCGGGCCCAAGGGATTCGAGCCGATCGGCACGTTCGTCGTGGCGGGGCCGCCGCAGAGCGGCAAGACCACGGCGCTGCGGGCCATCGTGTCGTCCCTCGAGCGCTTCGATCCCGAGGTCGAGCTGTTCCACGTCGGCGGCCGCCGGGCGGCGCTGCGCGAGGGGCGTTCCTGGCGGCGCTCGGTCTCGGCGATCGAAGACGTGCGGGCGCTGGCGAAGGAGCTCAAGGAGATCGTCGCCGACGAGACGATCACCAAGCGCATCGCGATCGTCGTGGAGAACATCACCGAGTTCAGCGACACCGATGCCGAGCGACCGCTGAAGGAGCTGTTCCAGGCGGTCAACCGCAGCGACCACTTCCTGGTCGCCGACGGCGACGTGTCGCAGCTCAGCAGCGGGTTCGGGCTCATCGGGGAGCTGAAGGCCGGGCGCAAGGGCATCGCGCTGCGACCGGACACCTACGACGGCGACTCGCTGTTCAAGGTGCAGTTCCCGAAGGTCCAGCGGCACGAGTTCCCGGCCGGACGCGGCCTCTTCGTCGAGAACGGGCGATTCGTCACGGTGCAGCTGCCGCTCATGAACGGTCGCCTCTAGCCTGCCGCGCGAGAGGACGACCATGCCGCGATCCCCTTCCGGGGTGGGGCTCGGTGCGGTGAGAGCTGGAAGTCGTCGCGATGAGTGTCGGCGTGCAGGATCTCGGCGCCGCCGGCTCGCAGGGAGGAGGGGCGCATGGGGAATGATCCCCATGGGCCGATTCGGGCGGATCCGTTACCGTGAATCTCGGCCGGGGGTTCCGGTCCCACTGACGAAGGAGATGTGATGGCGGATTTCAAGGCTTCGTACGGCGAGATGGAGGCCATGGCCGGCAAGCTCGACACCGGTCGCGAGGAGATCGGCGACGTGCTGCGTCGCCTGAAGAGCGACGTGGACCGTCTGCTGGGTGACGACTTCAAGACGCAGCACGCGTCCGGCAAGTTCGGCGAGGGCTACACCGAGCTGACCACGGGTCTGGAGAAGGCCATCGAGGGCATCTCCGACATGGGCGAGTCGCTGCGCAAGATGATGCAGGCGATCAAGGACACCGACCAGGCGCTGGCCGGCAACTGACCTGTCCGACTCGAGGGGTGGGAGGCTGCGGCTTCCCGCCTCTCGGCGTCCTGAGGAGTGGACCCGATGACCGACGTGTACGTGAAGGTCGATCACCTGAATCGCCTGAACGGTTCGCTCAAGCAGATCCTCGTGGAGTTCGAGGACGCGGCGAAGAACACCGACGCCCTGCAGGACCTGATCGGGCGGCCCGACGGGCGGAGCGGACTCCGCGACCGCACGCATGACTTCGAGGGCGGCTGGGACGACCGGCGCAACGCCCTCATCGACAAGCTCAGGAACGTCCAGGTGGCGATCGAGGAGACCTGCAAGGGCTGGCAGGACTTCGACCTCGAACTGTCCCGCAATCTCTCCCTCGAGGAGAACGCGGGCGATACGCTGCCCACGCGCTAGGAGACGTGATGGCGATCTACACCAACAAGAACCACCGCGTCCATGTGATCGAGGGCAATGCCCAGGGGATCATCCAGCGCGGTCAGCAGATCGAGGACCTGGGCGAGCAGATGATCGGCGCGGCCGGCGTGCTGTCCGCCATCGCCGACGGCGCCTCGGAGGAGAAGGGACGCTCGATCGAGCGCATCCGCGACGAGGTGGGCGAGACGCACGCCGAGCTGAAGCTCGCCGGCGAGCGGTACAAGCCGACCGGCACGGCGATGAAGGAGTACGGCTCGTCGCTCGAAGGCGTGCAGGTGGCGCTGAAGTCGCTGGTGACCGAGATCGAGACGGCGAAAGCGCAGCTGGACGCCAAGATCGAGGCGGCGCAGAGCGCGCAGGCGGCCGCCGATGCCTCCGCCGACTACGACCCGGAGGACTCCGCCGCCAAGGGCAGCCACCGGGCCGACGCGTGGCAGGCCCGCGACGCCGGGATCGCCGCGGACAACGCGCGGATCCATTTCGACGACCTCCTGGACGACTTCGACTCCCAATGGGACACGTGGGATGCGGCGTACGATCTCGCCCTCGGGCGGATCAACCAGGCGACGACGGGCAACATCACCGACGAGTGGACCGACGATCTGGCCGGCGTCGCGGAGATCGTCGTGGACGTGCTCTCGGTCGTCGGCTTCGTCGTCGCGATCGCCGCGATCGTCATCGGCGGCCCGATCCTCGCGATCGTCGGCGCCGTCATCGGCGTCATCGCCCTGATCGCGACGGCGTTCCTGTACTTCAAGGGGCGCAAGGGCTTCGATGAGCTGATGTGGTCCATCGTCGGCGTCCTCCCGTTCGGGAAGCTCGGCTCGTTGTTCAAGGCGGGGCAGCGGATGCAGGCGCTGAAGTTCCTGACCGGCCCGGTCGCCGAGATCGCCGAGAACATCAGGACGCTCCGGTCGGTCCGCGGACTGGTGAACGGGATCGCGACCGGAACCGGCAACGGCCTCGGCAACGTCGCGCGATCGGGTCTGGCCTCGCGGGTCGCCGACACGTTCGCGGGCATCCGATGGGGCGACATCACCTCCCGGAGCACCGCGGTCAACAATCTGCTTCGCGGCGGCAGCGGCGGGTGGTCGGCGAACATCCTCAGCGAGCTGGGAACGTACACCTCGCACCATCAGAACGTGATCCGGACCGTGTCCGGCCCGAACGGCCTGGTCGACGGGCTGTCCGAGCTGCCGAACATCGGTCAGCAGATCTTCAACGCCGGCGACATGGGCATCAAGACCTACGCGTCGGGCAACGACACGTGGGGGGTCATGAGCGGACTGTTCACCAGCAACCCCGCCGATTCCTGGCGTGAACAGCTCGCCCGGTAGCGTGGGAGCGATGGATCACGCAGCTTCACCGGTGCCGCCGTATCGCCTGATCGTCCCGGACGGGTGGGAGGAGCTGCCCGCGGACCGCGCGGGAGTGGACGCGCTCATCCGGCGCAGCTCCGCGGTGCTGCGCGCACAGCACCGTCCTGATCTCGACGCCGGACTGCGCTCCATGCTCGAGGCGGCCTACCGCAAGATGAAGCAGGGTCGCGCGTTCGCCATCTACGTGCAGACCAGCGCGAACGAGATGCCGGTGCCGATGTCGATCACCGCGTCGGTCGTCTCCGGGCAGTTCGGCGGCACGCTCGACCGACAGGTGGCATCGCTGTTCCGCGAGCGGAACGCCCAGTTCCTGCGCGACGACCGCACCATCGTCCGGTGGGAGACGGCGGTCGACGTCAAGGCGGGCCCCGAGGCGGGGCGTGCCCACTCGGTCGACTACCTCATCCCGGTCCCCGGGCGCGAGCGGCGCGACGCGCTGCAGTTCACCACCGTCATCCCCTTGCCCGGCGATGTCGGCGACGTGGGCGACGTGGTGTCCGCCCTGGTCGAGCTCAGCGATCTCGTGATCAGCACCTTCACCTGGAAGCCCGAGGCGGCGTGATGCACTACCGCGTCGACTACGACCCCGACGTGTGGGTGCCGGCTCCCGTCGGAGACGACGTGACGTGGCTCGACGACGTCGTCGCTCGGTACGAGAGCCGACTGGGGTCCGTCGAGCCCGAGCTCGCCGATCGGCTCCGTGCGTTCGCCGAGATCTGCCGCGCAGCCCGCACGGACGAGACCGACGAGCTGTTCCTGTTCTGCCCGCTGGAGCTCATGCCGGTTCTGGGCCTGCTCGCCCTGCGCGTGGAGCGTACGGACGAGCCGATCGATCTGGACCGGGCCGTCGCGGACGACGCGACGGCGATGCTCGAACCCACCGTCGAGACGGTGAACAGCCCCGCGTGGGGCGAGGGTCGCCGTGCGGCGGTCATCACCGCATCCTCGCGAGAGGGTGCTGCCGCCGGCCGCATCAACTACGCCTTCGAGCGGGAGGGGACCGTGCTGCTGGCGACCGCGATCGCTGACCGCGTCACGTACGCGGCCGCCATGCTGCCCTTCGCCGATCGGCTGATCGGCGCCGTCGAGCTGGAGACGACGTGACCCCCCGCGACAAGGCCGTCCAGACGGCGGAGACCATGGCACTGGACACGGGCCGGTCGGCGCGTTCGATCGCGCGCGATCTGCAGGATGTCGCCCTGCGCACCCTCGACGAGCGCACCGCGCAGCGGCTCGCTCTGGTGGACCGCGAGTTCGACCGGGCGGCGTCCGGGCTGGAGCGCGGCCTCTCGGCCGCCGCGGCGTCGGAACCTCGGAAGCGACGCCTGACGCCCCTCCCCGACACCCTCGGGATGCTCGCGGCAGGCTTCGGCGCCGCATCGGCGATGGGCGCCGGTCGCGTCGCCCCCTCGTCGCCCGTGAGCGAGCTGCCGATCGTGGGTCCGACCGTCCTGGTGTGCGCGTCGATCGCCGCCGTGGCGATCCTCACTGGCGCCGTCATCGCCAGGCGCGAGAGCTCGACCTCCTCGCCGCGTGCGGTGATGCTGTGGCTGACGCTCATCTGGTCCGCGATCGCTGCGGTGGCGATGTTCGTCCGGTTCGCGACGGAGGGCGTGACGGCCGTCGCGATCGCCGGATCGGTCGCGATGGTCGCCGTCGCGATCCTCAGCCTTCTGCTGGCGCTGGGCGCACAGAGGCGTGCGGGCACGCACTCCGAGCCCGACGAGCCGACCCCCGCGGGGGCGCGCCTGCGCAACGAGCTGATCAGCGCCGGGGAGAACGCGCAGGACAGCGCGCACGCGGCGCTGGCGGAGCTCGACGAGAACCAGCGCGAGATCTTCGTCGACGCCTACGCCGCCGGCATCGCGGCCGTCATCGCGCGCCGTGCGCTCCCGGCACCGACCGTGAAGCGGCTGCGCACGCTGGACTGGGCGGCCGCGCGATACGACGTGTCATCCTGACGGGCGAGGAAACGGTGTCGCCGTGACGCAACCGCCGCGGTGGCCGGCGGCATCGGGATCGCCCGGGCGCGCCGACGCGGCTGACGGCAGCAGGCGTCCGTTTGCCCGCCCCGCCAAACGCACGTATCATTGATCGGGTGTGCGCTCACGCGCGCCGTCCGCCGTGCCCCGGTGCGAATCGGGGAACACGGGCGGTCGAGCGAGTGTTCACTTCTCAGGGAACGGCCTGCGAACAGGCCACCCCCACGGCATATCCACCACGAACGCTCGTCACCATCATGTCGCGCAGGTGGATCCGCGTGAGCCCGCAGCGTCACGGATCGCAAGATCCGTCCTCGGCGGGGGAGACCACGATCGCTGTCACCGTGCAGCACAACTAGGAGAGAACGTGCCAACCATTCAGCAGTTGGTTCGCAAGGGTCGCTCGCCCAAGGTCTCGAAGACCAAGGCGCCCGCCCTGAAGGCGAACCCGCAGCAGGCGGGGGTCTGCACCCGCGTCTACACGACCACGCCCAAGAAGCCGAACTCGGCCATGCGCAAGGTCGCCCGTGTCAAGCTCCGCAACGGCACCGAGGTCACCGCCTACATCCCCGGCGAGGGCCACAACCTGCAGGAGCACTCGCTCGTGCTCGTGCGCGGCGGCCGTGTGAAGGACCTCCCGGGTGTCCGCTACAAGATCGTCCGAGGCGCGCTCGACACGCAGGCCGTGAAGAACCGCAAGCAGGCCCGTAGCCGCTACGGCGCGAAGAAGGGTTGATCTAGATGCCTCGCAAGGGACCCGCCCCCAAGCGCCCCGTGGTCAACGACCCGGTCTACGGCGCACCCGTCGTCACGCAGCTGGTGAACAAGATCCTCGTCGACGGCAAGAAGTCGCTCGCCGAGTCGATCGTGTACGGCGCCCTCCGCGGCGTCGAGGCGAAGAACGGCCAGGACGCCGTCGCCACGCTGAAGAAGGCGCTCGACAACGTGCGCCCCACGCTCGAGGTCAAGAGCCGCCGCGTCGGTGGTTCGACCTACCAGGTGCCGGTCGAGGTCAAGCCTCACCGCGCCAACACGCTCGCCCTCCGCTGGCTCGTCAGCTACGCCAAGGGCCGTCGCGAGAAGACGATGACCGAGCGCCTCCAGAACGAGATCCTGGATGCCTCGAACGGCCTCGGTGCCGCGGTCAAGCGCCGTGAGGACACCCACAAGATGGCCGAGTCGAACCGCGCCTTCGCGCACTACCGCTGGTAACAGCCATCGGGCGCTCCGTCTCGCTCGACGCACTCGAGCGAGACGGAGCGCCCACCCAGACCACCTCCAACAGGTAAGGAAGACCCCGTGGCACAAGACGTGCTCACCGACCTCAACAAGGTCCGCAACATCGGCATCATGGCGCACATCGATGCCGGCAAGACGACGACGACCGAGCGCATCCTCTTCTACACGGGCGTCAACCACAAGATCGGCGAGACGCACGACGGCGCTGCCACCACCGACTGGATGGAGCAGGAGCAGGAGCGCGGCATCACCATCACCTCGGCTGCCGTCACCTGCTTCTGGGAGGGCAACCAGATCAACATCATCGACACGCCCGGCCACGTGGACTTCACCGTCGAGGTGGAGCGCTCGCTGCGCGTGCTCGATGGCGCCGTCGCCGTCTTCGACGGCAAGGAGGGCGTGGAGCCCCAGTCCGAGACGGTGTGGCGCCAGGCCGACAAGTACGACGTCCCGCGCATCTGCTTCGTCAACAAGATGGACAAGCTGGGCGCCGACTTCTACTTCACCGTCGACACGATCATCTCGCGCCTGAAGGCGAAGCCCCTCGTGCTGCAGATCCCGATCGGCGTCGAGAACGACTTCGTCGGCGTCATCGACCTCATCTACCAGCGCGCCCTCGTGTGGCCCGGCGACGCCAAGGGCGACGTGACGATGGGTGCCAAGTACGAGATCCAGGAGATCCCGGCCGACCTCGTCGACAAGGCCGCCGAGTGGCGCGAGAAGCTGCTCGAGACCGTCGCGGAGTCCGACGACGCGCTGCTGGAGAAGTACTTCGGCGGCGAGGAGCTCACCCCCGAGGAGATCAAGGGCGCGATCCGCAAGCTCACGATCGCCGGTGAGGTCTTCCCGGTCCTGTGCGGCTCGGCGTTCAAGAACCGCGGCGTGCAGCCCATGCTCGACGCGGTCGTGGACTACCTGCCCTCGCCTCTGGACGTGCCCGCCATCGAGGCGCACGACCCGAAGGACGAAGAGAAGATCATCGAGCGTCACGCCGACCGCGACGAGCCGTTCGCGGCCCTGGCGTTCAAGATCGTGTCGCACCCGTTCTTCGGTCGCCTCACCTACATCCGCGTCTACTCGGGTCACCTCGAGTCCGGCGCGCAGGTCGTCAACGCGACCAAGGGCAAGAAGGAGCGCATCGGGAAGATCTTCCAGATGCACGCCAACAAGGAGAACCCGGTCGACTCGGTGACCGCCGGCCACATCTACGCGGTGATCGGCCTGAAGGACACGACCACCGGTGACACCCTGTCGGATGCCTCGAACCAGGTCGTCCTGGAGTCGATGACGTTCCCCGAGCCCGTCATCGAGGTCGCGATCGAGCCCAAGACCAAGGCCGACCAGGAGAAGCTGGGTCTTGCGATCCAGAAGCTGGCCGAGGAGGACCCGACGTTCCGCGTGGAGCAGAACGCCGAGACCGGCCAGACGGTCATCAAGGGCATGGGCGAGCTGCACCTCGACATCCTCGTGGACCGCATGAAGCGCGAGTTCAAGGTCGAGGCGAACGTCGGAAAGCCGCAGGTGGCGTACCGCGAGACGATCCGCAAGACCGTCGAGCGCCACGACTACACGCACAAGAAGCAGACCGGTGGTTCCGGCCAGTTCGCGAAGATCCAGTTCGCGCTCGAGCCGCTCGAGGTCACGGCCGACAAGACCTACGAGTTCGAGAGCAAGGTCACCGGCGGTCGCATCCCGCGCGAGTACATCGAGCCGACGAACCAGGGCTTCCAGGACGCCATGCAGGTCGGCGTGCTCGCCGGCTACCCGATGGTGGGCGTCAAGGCGACCCTCATCGACGGTGCGTCGCACGATGTGGACTCGTCCGAGATGGCGTTCAAGATCGCCGGCTCGATGGGCTTCAAGGAGGCCGTCCGCAAGGCGAACCCCGTGCTCCTCGAGCCGCTCATGGCGGTCGAGGTGCGTACTCCCGAGGAGTACATGGGCGACGTCATCGGCGACCTGAACTCCCGTCGCGGTCAGATCCAGTCGATGGAGGACGCCGCCGGCGTCAAGGTGGTGCGTGCGCTCGTGCCGCTGTCCGAGATGTTCGGCTACATCGGCGACCTGCGCTCGAAGACCTCGGGCCGCGCGGTGTACTCGATGGAGTTCGACAGCTACGCCGAGGTCCCTCGTGCCGTGGCCGACGAGATCGTCCAGAAGAACAAGGGCGAGTGATCGCTCCGGATGCCGGGGGCACCGCGCCCCCGGCATCCGCTCCACAACTCAATATCGGTAGTCCAGTAGGCGGCCGAGCCGCCGGAGCGAGACTCACACCGAACCACCAGAACCCTCTCCACTAAGCTGAGAGACATCCCCGTAGACGACCGGTCGCAAACCAGTGCCCGGAACTTCTACACGACCGTCCTGAGGAGGACCCAGTGGCTAAGGCCAAGTTCGAGCGGACCAAGCCGCACGTGAACATCGGAACGATCGGTCACGTCGACCACGGCAAGACCACGCTCACCGCCGCGATCTCGAAGGTGCTCGCCGACAAGTACCCGTCGGCCACCAACGTGCAGCGCGACTTCGCGTCGATCGACTCGGCTCCCGAGGAGCGTCAGCGCGGCATCACGATCAACATCTCGCACGTCGAGTACGAGACCCCCAAGCGTCACTACGCACACGTCGACGCCCCGGGTCACGCCGACTACATCAAGAACATGATCACCGGTGCCGCCCAGATGGACGGCGCGATCCTCGTCGTCGCGGCCACTGACGGCCCGATGGCGCAGACGCGTGAGCACGTTCTGCTCGCCAAGCAGGTCGGCGTCCCCTACCTGCTCGTCGCGCTGAACAAGGCCGACATGGTCGACGACGAGGAGATCCTGGAGCTCGTCGAGCTCGAGGTCCGCGAGCTCCTGTCGTCGCAGGACTTCGACGGCGACAACGCGCCGGTCGTCCGCGTCTCGGGCCTGAAGGCTCTCGAGGGCGACGAGAAGTGGACGCAGTCGATCCTCGACCTCATGGAGGCCGTGGACTCGTCGATCCCCGACCCGGTGCGTGACAAGGACAAGCCGTTCCTCATGCCGATCGAGGACGTCTTCACCATCACCGGTCGTGGCACGGTCGTCACCGGCCGCGCCGAGCGCGGTACCCTCGCGCTGAACTCCGAGGTCGAGATCGTGGGTCTGCGCCCGACGCAGAAGACGATCGTCACGGGTATCGAGATGTTCCACAAGCAGCTCGACGAGGCGTGGGCCGGCGAGAACTGTGGTCTGCTCCTGCGCGGCACCAAGCGTGACGACGTCGAGCGCGGCCAGGTCGTCGTCAAGCCCGGCTCGGTCACCCCGCACACCAACTTCGAGGGCACGGCGTACATCCTGTCCAAGGAGGAGGGCGGCCGTCACAACCCGTTCTTCACGAACTACCGTCCGCAGTTCTACTTCCGCACCACCGACGTCACCGGCGTCATCACGCTGCCCGAGGGCACCGAGATGGTCATGCCCGGCGACACCACCGACATGACGGTCGAGCTGATCCAGCCGATCGCCATGGAGGAGGGCCTCGGCTTCGCGATCCGTGAGGGTGGCCGCACCGTCGGCGCCGGCACGGTCACGAAGATCCTGAAGTAAGTCTCCGCGACAGCGTCAGAGGGGTCGGGCTCGCAAGAGCCCGGCCCCTTCGTCTGTCACGCGCACGGCGAGATGCGACGAGGCTGGGAAGCCGCCGAGCATACCGGCGTCGCGACACGCCCGAGTTTGCGACACGCCCGGGCGGCACGTAGACTAGTGAGGTTCCACATTCCGGTGCCCCTTGTGGCGTGCGCCGGATCACTGCCAGGGCAGTGCATAGGCAGCGCGAAAGCGCGGAGACCTAGGCCGCGGGCAGCAGAACCACCACATCTCAAATCCCTCCAGCGCGGAACACGTTCCGCGCGCGGTCGGACAGCGGATGCCGGGAGCGGCGCTTCGGCGCGGCATCCGGATTGACATCAGAACAGCGGTGCAGCATCCCTCGACAAGCTCGGGAACCGAGCGGCCGCGAGGAAGAAGTGCCATGGCGCGCGAGCGCCACCGGGCGTCCAATGCCCCCGGGCCGACCGGGACGGTAAGACGCGAGAAAGAGAGTGAGCAGACAAATGGCGGGACAGAAGATCCGCATTCGCCTGAAGTCGTACGACCACGAGGTCATCGACTCCTCGGCGCGGAAGATCGTCGACACCGTGACCCGTGCGGGCGCGACCGTCGTCGGACCCGTGCCCCTTCCGACGGAGAAGAACGTGATCCCCGTGATCCGTTCCCCCCACAAGTACAAGGACAGCCGCGAGCACTTCGAGATGCGCACCCACAAGCGTCTGATCGACATCGTCGACCCGACGCCCAAGGCCGTCGACTCGCTGATGCGCCTTGACCTGCCGGCCGACGTCAACATCGAGATCAAGCTCTGAGGACGACGACCATGGCACACATCAACGAAAAGGTTTCCAAGGGCCTCCTGGGCACCAAGCTCGGCATGACCCAGGTGTGGGACGACAACGGCAAGCTCGTCCCCGTCACGGTCATCGAGATCGCGCCGAACGTGGTCACCCAGGTCCGCACGCCCGAGAAGGACGGCTACAGCGCCGTGCAGATCGCGGCCGGCCCGATCGACCCCCGCAAGGTGAACAAGCCCCTCACGGCCCACTTCGAGGCCGCCGGTGTCACCCCGCGTCGTCACCTCACCGAGATCCGCACCGCGGACGCTGCTGACTACTCACTCGGTCAGGAGCTGACGGTGGACGGCACGTTCGAGGCCGGCCAGCTGGTCGACGTCGTCGGCACCAGCAAGGGCAAGGGCACCGCCGGTGTCATGAAGCGCCACAACTTCAAGGGCGTCTCCGCCTCGCACGGTGCGCACCGCAACCACCGCAAGCCCGGCTCGATCGGCGCCTCGTCGACGCCGAGCCGCGTCTTCAAGGGCATGCGCATGGCCGGCCGCATGGGCGGCGAGCGCGTGACCGTCCTCAACCTCACGGTGCACGCCATCGACGCCGAGAAGGGCCTGCTGCTCGTCAAGGGCGCCGTCCCCGGCGCGCGCGGCCGCACCGTCTACGTCCGCAACGCAGTGAAGGGTGCCTGATCTCCATGGCTGACTCGACTCTCGCGCTCGACGTCGTGAAGGCAGACGGCAACAAGGCCGGCTCGGTCGAGCTGCCCGCCGCGCTGTTCGACGTCAAGACGAACATCCCGCTGATCCACCAGGTCGTCGTCGCGCAGCGCGCGGCGGCTCGCCAGGGCACGCACTCGACCAAGCGTCGCGGCGAGGTCTCCGGCGCCGGCCGCAAGCCCTTCAAGCAGAAGGGCACGGGTAACGCCCGTCAGGGCTCGATCCGCGCGCCGCACATGACCGGCGGTGGCATCGTGCACGGCCCCAAGCCGCGCAGCTACTCGCAGCGCACGCCCAAGAAGATGATCGCGGCCGCCCTGCTCGGCGCGCTCAGCGACCGCACCCGCGGCGAGCGTCTCCACATCGTGGAGTCGTTCGGCATCGACGGCGCCCCCTCGACCAAGGCCGCCGCCGCGGTCCTGGCCGCCCTCGGCGCGACCAAGAACGTCCTGGTCGTGGTCGACCGCACCGACGACCTCAGCATCCTGAGCGTGCGCAACCTCGCGTACGTGCACGTGCTGACGTTCGACCAGCTGAACGCCTACGACGTGCTCGTCTCGGACGACATCGTCTTCACCAAGGCCGCCTACGACGCCTTCGTCGCGTCGAAGTCCGGCGCCACCGAGGAGGTCTCGGCATGAGCACCATCGCCGTCAACAAGGACCCGCGCGACATCATCCTGAAGCCGGTCGTGTCGGAGAAGAGCTACGGGCTCATCGACGAGGGCAAGTACACCTTCCTCGTGGACCCGCGCGCTTCGAAGACCGAGATCAAGCTCGCCATCGAGAAGATCTTCGGCGTCAAGGTCGCGTCGGTGAACACCATCAACCGCGTGGGCAAGGCCCGTCGCACCCGCTTCGGCACCGGCAAGCGCAAGGACACCAAGCGCGCCATCGTGACCCTGAAGTCGGGCACCATCGACATCTTCACGGCAGTCGGCTGACGGTCGGGACGAAGGACGAGAGAACTATGGCTATTCGCAAGTACAAGCCCACGACCCCGGGTCGCCGCGGCTCGTCGGTGGCCGACTTCGCCGAGATCACCCGATCGACGCCCGAGAAGTCGCTGCTGCGCCCGCTCGCCAAGTCCGGTGGCCGCAACAACCAGGGCCGCATCACCACCCGCCACATCGGCGGTGGACACAAGCGCCAGTACCGTGTGATCGACTTCCGTCGCAACGACAAGGACGGCATCAACGCCAAGGTCGCGCACATCGAGTACGACCCCAACCGCACCGCGCGCATCGCGCTGCTGCACTACTTCGACGGCGAGAAGCGCTACATCCTCGCCCCGAACAAGCTCCAGCAGGGCGACATCGTCGAGTCGGGTGCCGGCGCCGACATCAAGCCCGGCAACAACCTGCCGCTGCGCAACATCCCCACCGGTACGGTCGTCCACGCGATCGAGCTCCGTCCCGGCGGCGGCGCCAAGCTCGCCCGCTCGGCCGGCGCCTCGGTGCGTCTGGTCGCCAAGGACGGCCCGTACGCGCAGCTGCGTCTGCCCTCGGGTGAGATCCGCAACGTCGACGCGCGCTGCCGCGCGACCGTCGGCGAGGTGGGCAACGCCGAGCAGTCGAACATCAACTGGGGCAAGGCCGGCCGCAAGCGCTGGAAGGGCGTCCGCCCGACCGTCCGCGGTGTCGCCATGAACCCGGTCGACCACCCGCACGGTGGTGGTGAGGGCAAGACGTCCGGTGGTCGTCACCCGGTTTCGCCGTGGGGTCAGCCTGAGGGCCGCACCCGCCACGCGAACAAGGAAAGCGACAAGTACATCGTTCGCCGTCGCAACGCCGGCAAGAAGCGCAAGTAGGAGTAGAGGAAGATGCCTCGCAGCCTTAAGAAGGGCCCCTTCGTCGACGAGCACCTGCTTCGCAAGGTCTCCTCGCAGAACGAAGCCGGCACCAAGAACGTCATCAAGACCTGGTCACGTCGCTCGATGATCGTCCCGGCCATGCTGGGCCACACGATCGCCGTGCACGACGGTCGCAAGCACATCCCCGTGTTCGTGACCGAGACCATGGTCGGCCACAAGCTGGGCGAGTTCGCGCCCACCCGCACCTTCCGCGGTCACGTGAAGGACGACAAGAAGGGCCGTCGCCGCTGACGCGGTGACGCAAGAGGAGACAGAAATGGTGGAGTCCATCGCACGCGTGCGACACATCCGCGTGACCCCTCAGAAGGCTCGTCGCGTCGTCGCGCTCATCAAGGGCAAGCAGGCTGAGGAGGCCCTGGCCATCCTCAAGTTCGCGCCGCAGGGTGCGAGCGAGCCGATCTACAAGCTGGTCGCCTCGGCGATCGCGAACGCTCGCGTGAAGTCCGACAAGGACGGCGAGTACCTGGACGAGCAGGACCTGTACGTGAAGAACGCGTACGTCGACGAGGGCACGACGCTCAAGCGTTTCCAGCCCCGCGCCCAGGGCCGCGCGTTCCAGATCAAGAAGCGCACCAGCCACATCACGGTCGTGCTGTCGACCCCGGAGGTGGCCGAGACGGCCGCTGCCTCGACGAGCTCGGCAACCGGTAACAAGAGCAAGAAGGCGAGCAAGTAATGGGACAGAAAGTCAGCCCGTACGGCTTCCGCCTCGGCATCACCACGGACCACGTGTCGCGGTGGTTCTCGGACTCGACGAAGCCGGGCCAGCGCTACGCCGACTACGTCGCCGAGGACATCAAGATCCGCAAGCTCCTGCAGTCGAACCTCGACCGCGCGGGCGTGAGCCGCATCGAGATCGAGCGCACGCGTGACCGCGTCCGCGTCGACATCCACACGGCCCGTCCCGGCATCGTGATCGGCCGCCGCGGCGCCGAGGCCGAGCGCATCCGCACCGACCTCGAGAAGCTGACCGGCAAGCAGATCCAGCTGAACATCCTCGAGGTGAAGAACCCCGAGGCCGACGCGCAGCTCGTCGCGCAGGGCGTCGCCGAGCAGCTCACCGCACGTGTGGCTTTCCGCCGCGCGATGCGCAAGGGTCTGCAGGGCGCGCAGCGCGCCGGCGCCAAGGGCGTCCGCATCCAGGTCTCCGGCCGCCTCGGCGGCGCCGAGATGAGCCGCTCGGAGTTCTACCGCGAGGGTCGTGTGCCGCTGCACACGCTGCGCGCGAACATCGACTACGGCTTCTACGAGGCGAAGACCACCTTCGGCCGCATCGGCGTGAAGGTGTGGATCTACAAGGGCGACCTGACCAACAAGGAGCTCGCGCGCGAGCAGGCCAACCAGAAGCCGGCGCGTGAGCGCGGCGACCGCCGCCCGCGTCGCAACGAGGCCCCCGTGGCAGAAGGAGCGTCGGCGTAATGCTCATCCCCCGCAAGGTCAAGTACCGCAAGCAGCACCACCCCAAGCGCGACGGCCAGGCCACCGGCGGCACGAAGGTCTCCTTCGGCGAGTTCGGCATCCAGGCCCTCACGCCCGCGTACGTGACGAACCGTCAGATCGAGTCCGCTCGTATCGCGATGACCCGTCACATCAAGCGAGGCGGCAAGGTGTGGATCAACATCTACCCCGACCGCCCGCTCACCAAGAAGCCCGCCGAGACCCGCATGGGTTCGGGTAAGGGCTCGCCGGAGTGGTGGGTCGCGAACGTCAAGCCGGGTCGCGTCCTCTTCGAGGTCGCCGGCGTCAACGAGCAGCTGGCTCGCGAGGCGCTGACCCGTGCCATCCACAAGCTGCCTCTCAAGGCACGCATCATCAAGCGCGAGGAGGGCGACGCGTAATGGCGATCGGCACCAAGACGCTCGCCACGAGCGAGCTCGACACGTTCGAAGACCAGCGTCTCGTCGAGGAGCTGCGCAAGGCCAAGGAAGAGCTGTTCAACCTGCGCTTCCAGTCGGCCACCGGCCAGCTCGAGAGCCACGGCCGCATCCGTGCGGTCAAGCGCGACATCGCGCGGCTCTACACCGTGATCCGCGAGCGCGAGCTCGGCATCCGTGCCACGCCCGCTCCGCTGGAGACGGCGACGAAGGCGAAGAAGAGCAAGGCCAAGAAGGCGGATGCCGCTGACGAGGCCGCGAAGGAAGAGGCCGAGTGATGGCTGCAACCAAGAAGGCCGCGGACGCGGTCGAGACCAAGGGACACGAGTCCGCCGAGCACGACGTGCGCGACGCCGACGCCCGTGGCTACCGCAAGGCGCGCCGCGGCTACGTCGTGAGCGACAAGATGGACAAGACCATCGTCGTCGAGGTCGAGGACCGCGTGAAGCACCCGCTGTACGGCAAGGTCATCCGCCGCACCTCCAAGGTCAAGGCGCACGACGAGGACAACACCGCCGGCATCGGCGACCTCGTCCTCATCAACGAGACCCGCCCGCTGAGCGCCACCAAGCGCTGGCGTCTGGTGGAGATTCTGGAGAAGGCCAAGTGATTCAGAACGAGTCCCGCCTCAAGGTCGCCGACAACACCGGTGCCAAGGAGCTGCTCACGATCCGCGTGCTCGGCGGCTCCAACCGTCGCTACGCCGGCCTGGGCGACATCATCGTCGCGACGGTCAAGGACGCGATCCCCGGCGGCAACGTCAAGAAGGGCGACGTCGTCAAGGCGGTCGTCGTCCGCACGGTCAAGCAGACCCGTCGTCCCGACGGCTCTTACATCAAGTTCGACGAGAACGCCGCCGTCATCCTGAAGAACGACGGGGAGCCCCGCGGCACCCGCATCTTCGGGCCGGTCGGCCGTGAGCTTCGCGACAAGAAGTTCATGAAGATCGTCTCGCTCGCCCCGGAGGTCATCTGATCATGGCGAAGATCAAGAAGGGCGACCTGGTTCAGGTCATCTCGGGCGCCAAGCCCGAGCGCGGCGGCGACCGCGGCAAGCAGGGCAAGGTCCTCGAGGTCCTTGCCGAGCAGAACCGCGTCATCGTCGAGGGCGTGAACTACGTCACCAAGCACAACCGCGTGGGCCAGTCCCAGCGCGGCACCAAGACGGGCGGCATCGAGACGATGGAAGCCCCGATCCACATCTCCAACGTCGCCCTCGTCGACCCCTCGACCAAGAAGCCGACCCGCGTCGGCCACCGCGTCGAGGAGCAGGTCAAGGACGGCGTCAAGCGCACGGTCCGCGTGCGCTACGCGAAGAAGTCAGGCAAGGACCTCTGAATATGAGCACCGCCACTGCCGTGGAGGCTGGCAAGATCCAGCCCCGCCTGAAGCAGAAGTACAAGGCCGAGATCCAGCAGAAGCTGCAGGACGAGTTCGGCTACCGCAACGTCATGCAGATCCCCGGCCTGGTCAAGGTCGTGGTGAACACCGGTGTCGGCGAGGCCGCTCGCGACAGCAAGGTGATCGAGGGCGCGGTCGACGACCTCACCAAGATCACCGGCCAGAAGCCGGTCGTGACCAAGGCTCGCAAGTCGATCGCGCAGTTCAAGCTGCGTGAGGGGCAGCCCATCGGCGCGCACGTCACCCTCCGCGGCGACCGTGCCTGGGAGTTCCTGGACCGCCTGGTCAACCTCGCGCTGCCCCGCATCCGCGACTTCCGCGGCCTGTCGGCCAAGCAGTTCGACGGTCACGGCAACTACACGTTCGGTCTCCAGGAGCAGTCGGTGTTCCACGAGATCAACCAGGACCGGATCGACCGCGTGCGCGGGTTCGACATCACGATCGTGACGTCGGCCACCACCGACGACGAGGGACGCGCGCTCCTGCGCCACCTCGGCTTCCCGTTCCGTTCGGACGACGCTCAGGCGTGACACAGCGCCGGGCCGCCCGGCCCGGCATCCACCACAGGTCGGCGTTCTTGTAAAGGGCGTCGAAACCTGGTGAACGAAGGAAACAATCCATGACAATGACAGACCCGGTCGCAGACATGCTGACCCGTCTGCGCAACGCGAACTCGGCGCACCACGACTCCGTGTCGCTGCCGAGCTCGAAGCTCAAGACCCACATCGCCGAGATCCTCAAGCAGGAGGGCTACATCTCCGACTGGGCCGTCTCGGACGCCCGCGTCGGCCAGACCCTCACGCTGACGCTCAAGTACGGCCCGAACCGCGAGCGGTCGATCGCCGGTATCAAGCGCGTCTCCAAGCCCGGCCTCCGCGTGTACGCGAAGTCCAACGAGATCCCGCGGGTTCTCGGCGGGCTCGGCGTCGCGATCCTGTCCACCTCCTCCGGTCTCCTCACGGACCGCCAGGCAGAGCAGAAGGGCGTGGGTGGGGAAGTCCTCGCCTACGTGTGGTGATCTGACATGTCGCGTATCGGTCGTCTTCCGATCGACATCCCCGCCGGTGTGACCGTCACGGTCAACGGCCAGGATGTCGCCGTCAAGGGCCCCAAGGGCGAGCTGTCGCTCACCGTGGCCCGTCCCATCGAGGTCAAGGTCGAGGAGAACCAGGTTCTGGTGACCCGTCCCGACGACGAGCGCGAGTCGCGCTCGCTGCACGGCCTGACCCGCACGCTCATCAACAACAACATCATCGGTGTCACCCAGGGCTACTCCAAGGGCCTCGAGGTCGTCGGCACGGGTTACCGCGTGGCGCAGAGGGGCGGCTCGGTCGAGTTCGCGCTCGGCTTCTCGCACCCGGTGCTGGTCGACCCGCCCGCCGGGATCACCTTCACGGTCGAGGGCAACAACAGGCTCACCGTGAGCGGCATCGACAAGCAGGCCGTCGGCGAGGCGGCTGCCAACATCCGCAAGATCCGCAAGCCCGAGCCGTACAAGGGCAAGGGTGTGCGCTACGCCGGCGAGGTCGTCCGGCGCAAGGCCGGAAAGGCTGGTAAGTAACCATGGCCGTGAAGTCGAAGTCCGACGCGCGCGCGCGTCGTCACGCCCGCCTTCGCAAGAAGGTCGTCGGCACCCCCGAGCGTCCCCGCCTGGTCGTCACCCGTTCGTCGCGCCACGTGTTCGTGCAGCTCGTGGACGACAGCAAGGGCCACACGCTGGCCTCGGCGTCGACCCTCGAAACCGATCTGCGTACGACCGACGCGGACAAGACCGCCAAGGCCCGTAAGGTCGGCGAGCTGCTCGCCGAGCGCGCGAAGGCCGCCGGCGTCTCGGCCGCCGTGTTCGACCGCGGCGGCAACCGCTACGCGGGCCGTGTCGCGGCGATCGCCGAGGGCGCCCGCGAGGGAGGTCTGAACCTGTGAGCGAAATCAAGGAGAACAACGTGACCGAGCAGGCTGCTGCCGAGGCTCCGGCCGAGGCGGCCACCGCGCCCGCTGAGCGCGAGCGCGAGCCGCGTCGCGGCGGTCGCGAGCGCAACCCGAACCGTGAGCGCGGCGGGCGTGACCGAAACGAGAGCCAGTTCCTCGAGCGTGTCGTGACCATCAACCGCGTGTCGAAGGTCGTCAAGGGCGGCCGTCGCTTCAGCTTCACCGCGCTCGTCGTCGTCGGCGACGGCAACGGTGTGGTCGGCGTCGGCTACGGCAAGGCCCGCGAGGTGCCGCTGGCGATCTCGAAGGGCGTCGAGGAGGCCAAGCGCAACTTCTTCCGCGTGCCCCGTGCCGGCTCGACCATCCCGCACCCGGTGCAGGGTGAGGCCGCCGCCGGTGTGGTGCTGCTGCGCCCGGCCGCTGCGGGTACCGGTGTCATCGCCGGTGGTCCCGTGCGTGCCGTGCTGGAGTGCGCCGGCATCCACGACGTGCTGTCGAAGTCGCTCGGCTCGTCCAACACGATCAACATCGTCCACGCGACGGTGGAGGCGCTGAAGCAGCTCGAGGAGCCGCGTGCGGTCGCCGCGCGTCGTGGCCTCGACTTCGACCAGGTCGCCCCCGCGCGTCTCGTCCGTGCCGAGGCTGAGGCCGCGGCCGCTGCGAAGGCAGGTGTCTGATGGCTGCGCGTCTGAAGGTCACGCAGATCAAGTCCAAGGTGAGCGAGAAGCAGAACCAGCGCGACACGCTGCGTTCGCTGGGTCTCAAGCGGATCGGCGACTCCGTCGTCCGCCCCGACGACGCGCAGACGCGCGGTTACGTCAAGACCGTCGCGCACCTCGTCAAGGTTGAGGAGATCGACTGATGGCTGACAAGGCCGAGAAGACGACCGAAGAGGTCGTCGAGAAGAAGGCTCCGGCCAAGAAGCCGGCTGCCAAGAAGGCTCCCGCCAAGAAGGATGCCGAGAAGAAGGACGCGCCCGTGTCGCGTCCGGGCGTGCTGAAGGTCCACCACCTGCGTCCGGTCCCCGGCGCCAACACCGCCAAGACCCGCGTGGGTCGCGGTGAGGGCTCGAAGGGCAAGACCGCCGGCCGTGGCACCAAGGGCACGAAGGCCCGCTACCAGGTCCGCGCCGGCTTCGAGGGCGGCCAGATGCCGCTGCACATGCGCACCCCGAAGCTGCGCGGGTTCAAGAACCCGTTCCGCGTCGAGTACCAGGTCGTGAACCTGGACAAGCTCGCGGAGCTGTACCCGGCCGGTGGCGACGTCACCGTGAGCGACCTGGTCGCCAAGGGTGCGGTGCGCAAGAACGAGAAGGTCAAGGTGCTCGGCACCGGAGACATCTCGGTGAAGCTGAACGTGTCGGTCGACAAGGTCTCGGGTTCCGCCGAGCAGAAGATCGTCGCCGCCGGCGGCACCGTGACGGCCGTCCAGGCCGTGGAGAGCCCGGTCGAGTAATCGTCTACACAGTGGGGGTCGGAGCTTGCTCCGGCCCCCTCTGGGTTACCCTGGACGTCGGCATGTCGTCGTGCATGCCGGCATCCCTCTGGAGGAGTCCTCTTGTTCAGCGCCATCGCGCGGGTCTTCCGCACCCCTGACCTGCGGCGGAAGATCGCATTCACCCTGGCGATCATCGCCCTGTACCGGTTCGGCGCCCACGTGCCCGCGCCGTTCGTCGACTTCCCGAACGTGCAGTCCTGCCTCGACCAGAGCGGCAGCACCGAGGGGCTGCTGTCGCTGGTCAACCTGTTCTCGGGCGGCGCGCTGCTGCAGCTGTCGATCTTCGCGCTCGGCGTCATGCCGTACATCACCGCGACGATCATCGTCCAGCTGCTGCGCGTGGTGATCCCGCACTTCGAGAGCCTCTACAAAGAGGGCCAGGCGGGCCAGGCCAAGCTGACGCAGTACACGCGATACCTCACCATCGCCCTGGCGCTCCTCCAGTCCACCACGCTGGTCACCGTCGCCCGCAGCGGACAGCTGTTCGGCGTGACCGGCATCCCCGAGTGCGAGCAGCTGCTCACCAACGACGTGTGGTGGGCGCAGCTGCTCATGATCATCACCATGACCGCCGGCACGGGCCTCATCATGTGGTTCGCCGAGCTGGTCACCGAGCGCGGCATCGGCAACGGCATGTCGCTGCTCATCTTCACCTCCATCGCGGCGACCTTCCCGGCGGCGATGGGCTCCATCTGGGCGGCCCGCGGCTTCGAGGTGTTCCTCCTCGTGCTCGCCGTCGGCATCGTCGTCGTCGCCCTCGTGGTGTTCGTCGAGCAGTCGCAGCGCCGCATCCCGGTCCAGTACGCCAAGCGCATGGTCGGCCGCCGCACGTATGGCGGCACCAACACGTACATCCCGATCAAGGTCAACATGGCCGGCGTCGTGCCGGTGATCTTCGCGTCGTCGCTGCTGTACATCCCCGCGCTCATCGCGCAGTTCAACATGCAGCCCGGCGCCGGCAACGAGATCCCCGGCTGGGTCGCGTGGATCCAGACGTACTTCACCAACGGCGACCACCCCATCTACATGGCGGTGTACTTCCTGCTGATCGTCGGCTTCACCTACTTCTACGTCGCGATCACGTTCAACCCGGTCGAGGTCGCCGACAACATGAAGAAGTACGGCGGCTTCATCCCCGGCATCCGCGCGGGCCGGCCGACCGCCGAGTACCTCGACTACGTGCTCACCCGCATCACGCTGCCGGGCTCGCTCTACCTCGGTCTCATCGCCCTCCTGCCGCTCATCGCCCTGGCGACGGTCGGTGCGAACCAGAACTTCCCGTTCGGCGGCGCGTCGATCCTCATCATCGTGGGCGTCGGCCTCGAGACGGTGAAGCAGATCGACGCGCAGCTGCAGCAGCGCCACTACGAAGGACTTCTCCGATGACCCGTCTCCTCATCGTCGGGCCGCAGGGCTCCGGCAAGGGCACGCAGGGCGTCCGCATCGCCCAGGCCTTCGGCATCCCGGCGATCTCGACCGGCGACGTGTTCCGTGCGGCGGTCGCCGACGGGTCGCCGCTGGGGAAGCAGGTCAAGGCCGTGATCGACGCCGGGTCGCTCGTCTCGGACGAGCTGACCGGCGCCGTCGTCCGCGAGCGGCTGTCGCAGCAGGATGCCGCCGACGGGTTCCTGCTCGACGGGTACCCGCGCAACATCGCGCAGGTCGGCAACCTCGACGAGTTCCTCGAGGGTCGCCAGGAGTCCCTGGACGCGGTGATCGAGCTCGACGTCCCGCGGGACGAGAGCATCGCGCGCCTCACGCGACGGGCCGCCGAGCAGGGACGCGCCGACGACACCGAGGAGGTCATCGCGAACCGCCTCGCCATCTACGAGCGCGAGACCGCGCCGATCCTCGAGGTGTACCGCACCCGTGGTCTGTTGGACCGCATCGACGGCGTCGGCTCGCTCGACGAGATCACGGCCCGCATCATCGCGGCGCTCGAGGCGCGCGGGCTCGTCCGCGCCGCCACGGTCTGATCCCGTGTCGCTGCGCCGCTCCATCTACAAGTCGCCCGCCCAGCTGCGGGCGATGGTCGAACCCGGACTGATCACCGCCGCCGCGCTGGACGCGGTGCGCGACCTCATCGCTCCCGGCGTGACGACGGCGGAACTGGATGCCGCGGCATCCGCCGTCATCACCGGCCGGGGGGCGAAGTCGAACTTCCAGATGGTGCGCGGCTACCGTCACACCATCTGCGCTTCGGTCAACGAGCAGGTCGTCCACGGCATCCCGGGCGATCGTGCGCTCCAGCCGGGCGACATCCTCTCGATCGACGCCGGTGCCGAGTACAAGGGCTGGAACGGCGACTCGGCGTTCACGGTGGTCCTGCCCGACCCGGCGCGCCCGGGGATCGTGGCCGAGCGCGAGCAGCTCTCGCGCGTGACCGAGGGATCGCTGTGGGCCGGCATCGCGGCGCTCGCCCGCGCAAGGCACATCGGCGAGGTGGGCGCTGCCATCGAGGACCACATCGAGGCGCACGCGCCCGACGGCGGCTACGGGATCCTCCGCGAGTACGTCGGGCACGGCATCGGCCGGAAGATGCACGAGTCGCCGTCGGTCTTCAACTACCGCGTCAGCGACCCCGGACCCGAGGTGCGACCGGGGCTCGTGCTGGCCATCGAGCCGATGGTCGTGATCGGCGACCAGGCGACCTTCGTCGAGGACGACGGCTGGACGGTCTCCACCCTCGACGGCACGGCGGGTTCACACTGGGAGCACAGCGTCGCGGTGCACGATGACGGAATCTGGGTGCTCACGGCGCCCGACGGCGGCGCGGCGGGACTGGCGCCCTTCGGGGTCACGCCCCGCGAGATCGCATAGCGGAGGAGGGTCCGGGAAATGGCTCAGGGCACGCGCAAGGTCAACTGGTTCGCGATCTGGGTGAGTGTCGCCGTCGTGGTGGCTCTCGTGATCGTCACGGTCCTCGTGGTCACGCTCAACAACGAGGCGGAGAACCCCGGGCCGGGGGAGACGCCGGCGGCGTCGAACATCGATCCGGAGACCGGTGCGATCCTCGTCGGCGACGGCGAGGACCGTCTGGACACCTACATCGACTTCATGTGCCCGGTATGCGGACAGTTCGAGCAGATCTACGGACCGGCCATCGAGGGACTGGTCGACGACGGCGCCATCACGCTCGGCATCCACCCGATCTCGATCCTCGACCGCCAGTCGCAGGGCACGGAGTTCTCCACGCGCGCCGCGAACGCGATGTACTGCGTGGCCGAATCGGATCCGGATGCCTCGCTGCCGTTCCTCCAGGCGATGTTCCAGAGCCAGCCCGCCGAAGGGACCGCCGGCCTCGCGAACGAGGAGATCCTCGCCATCGCCGAGGGTGTGGGCGTGACCGGCATCGACGCGTGCGTGAACGACGGCGAGTACGAGCGGTTCGTCGCGGCGATGACCGAGAAGACCCCGATCCAGCCCGGCATGGAGGGCATCGCGACGCCGACCATCGCGGTCAACGGCGAGGCGATCGCCAACCGCGACCTGCCCGAGCCCGACCAGCTCGCCACCCTGTTCGAGTAAGGCGCCTCCCGCGGCGGCGCATTTGCCGCGGCATCCGTTATCACGTATGCTTGTTCTTTGGTGCGTTGCGCCCTCATCGGCGTGTCGCCGCACCGAATCCCACCCACCGCAGACCGACCGGTCCGCACAACTGTAAGCGAGCGTATGGCGAAGAAAGACGGTGTCATCGAGATCGAGGGCGTCGTGTCCGAGGCGCTGCCCAACGCGATGTTCCGCGTCGAGCTCACCAACGGACACAAGGTGCTCGCCACGATCTCGGGCAAGATGCGGCAGAACTACATCCGCATCATCCCCGAGGACCGCGTGGTCGTGGAGCTCTCTCCCTACGACCTGACCCGCGGCCGCATCGTCTACCGCTACCGCTAGACCGGTCGAGAAGTAACGCCCCACGTGTGCCACGCGTGCCCGGCGAAGACAGCGAACAGGAAAATCATGAAGGTCAACCCCTCCGTCAAGCCCATCTGCGACCACTGCAAGATCATCCGCCGCCACGGCCGCGTCATGGTGATCTGCAAGAGCAACCCGCGTCACAAGCAGCGCCAGGGCTGATCGGATGCCGCGCGCTGACGCGGCCCTCAGACTCACAACTCAATACACATCAGGCAGCATCAGAACCTCTTCGGAGGGGACACCTCGGGGCGGAGGCCCGGGCACCGATGCTGCTCCACACCTCCACGACACTCCTAGGAGAGCCGCATGGCACGTCTCGCCGGCGTCGACATCCCGCGCGACAAGCGCGTGGTCATCGCCCTGACCTACATCTACGGCATCGGCCGTACCCGCTCGATCGAGATCCTCAAGGCGACCGAGATCGACGAGAACATCCGCGTCAAGGACCTCGACGACGACCAGCTCGTCGCGCTCCGCGACTACATCGAGGCCAACTACAAGGTCGAGGGTGACCTCCGCCGTGAGGTGGCCGCCGACATCCGCCGCAAGGTCGAGATCGGCTCGTACGAGGGCCTGCGCCACCGCCGCGGCCTGCCCGTGCGCGGCCAGCGCACCAAGACGAACGCGCGCACCCGCAAGGGCCCGAAGCGCACCGTCGCCGGCAAGAAGAAGGCCGGCCGCAAGTAATCGGCTCGCGCACACAGGTTTAGGAGAGCAAAAGCAATGGCACAGGCCAAGTCCGCTGCGCGCAAGCCGCGCCGCAAGGAGAAGAAGAACATCGCCGTGGGTCAGGCCCACATCAAGTCGACGTTCAACAACACGATCGTCTCGATCACCGACCCGTCCGGCGCCGTCATCAGCTGGGCGTCGTCGGGTGGCGTGGGCTTCAAGGGCTCGCGCAAGTCCACGCCGTACGCCGCCGGCATGGCCGCGGAGTCCGCTGCCCGTCAGGCGCAGGAGCACGGCGTGAAGAAGGTCGACGTCTTCGTGAAGGGCCCCGGCTCGGGTCGCGAGACGGCGATCCGCTCGCTGACCGCCGCGGGCCTCGAGGTGGGCTCGATCCAGGACGTGACGCCGCAGGCCCACAACGGCTGCCGTCCGCCCAAGCGTCGCCGCGTCTGACATCCTCACTGCCGCGCGCGGTCCGCTCGCATCCTCCGGGATGGCCGAGCGGGCCGCGCAGCGGCCGTCCCGGAACACACGGACGCCGCGCTTCGCGGCGTCCCGGATACAACTCAACACCTCACTCACCGCACGTGTCATATAGCGGGCACGTGATCGAAAGGAACACATAGTGCTCATCGCACAGCGTCCCACTCTGACCGAGGAGAAGATCGGGGAGTTCCGCAGCCGCTTCGTCATCGAGCCGCTGGAGCCCGGCTTCGGCTACACGATCGGCAACGCGCTGCGTCGCAGCCTCCTGTCGTCCATCCCCGGTGCAGCAGTGACGTCGATCCGCATCGACGGCGTCCTCCACGAGTTCAGCACCATCCCGGGTGTCAAGGAGGATGTCACCGAGATCATCCTCAACATCAAGCAGCTGGTCGTCTCCAGCGAGCGCGACGAGCCCATCACCGCGTACCTGCGCAAGACCGGCGCCGGTGAGGTCACCGCCGCCGACATCTCCGCTCCCGCCGGTGTCGAGGTGCACAACCCCGAGCTGGTCATCGCGACGCTCAACGACACCGCCCGGTTCGAGCTCGAGCTCACGATCGAGCGCGGTCGCGGCTACGTCTCGGCGACGCAGAACCGCAACGAGTACGCCGAGGCCGGCCAGATCCCGGTCGACTCGATCTACTCGCCCGTGCTGAAGGTCAGCTACCGTGTCGACGCCACCCGCGCCGGTGAGCGCACCGACTTCGACAAGCTCGTCCTCGACGTCGAGACCAAGCCCTCGATCGCCCCGCGCGACGCCGTCGCGTCGGCCGGTCGTACCCTGACCGAGCTGTTCGGCCTCGCCCGCGAGCTCAACGTCGAGGCCGAGGGCATCGAGATCGGCCCCGCGCCGGTCGAGACGGTCCTCTCGAACGAGCTGTCGATGCCGATCGAGGACCTGGACCTGTCGGTCCGCTCGTACAACTGCCTCAAGCGCGAGGGCATCAACACCGTTTCGGAGCTCGTCGCCCTCTCGGAGACGCAGCTGATGAACATCCGCAACTTCGGTCAGAAGTCGGTCGACGAGGTGCGTGACAAGCTCACGTCGCTCGGCCTGTCGCTGAAGGACTCGGTCCCCGGGTTCGACGGCGCGCACTTCTACGGCGGCTACGACGACGAGAACGTCTGAGCCGACCGGACGCCGGGTCACCGGCATCCGTCCACCGACCGACTTTTCCCACTGGAGTAATCAAGAATGCCCAAGCCCACGAAGGGACCCCGCCTCGGAGGCGGCCCCGCCCACGAGCGCCTGCTGCTTGCGAACCTCGCCGCGGCCCTGTTCACGCACAAGTCGATCAAGACGACCGAGACCAAGGCCAAGCGCCTGCGTCCGCTCGCCGAGCGCCTCATCACCTTCGCCAAGCGTGGCGACCTGCACGCGCGTCGTCGTGTGCTGTCGGTCATCGGTGACAAGGAAGTCGTGCACGTCCTGTTCACCGAGATCGCGCCCCTCGTCGCGGACCGCGACGGCGGCTACACTCGCATCACCAAGGTCGGCAACCGCAAGGGCGACAACGCGCCGATGGCCGTGATCGAGCTCGTTCTCGAGCCGGTCACCCCGAAGGCGAAGTCGACCCGGAAGTCCGCCGCGGCCGCTGCTCCGGCAGCTGCCGCCGAGGAGCCGGCCGCCGAGACGACCGCTGAGGAGTCGAGCGTGAGCGAAGAGCCGATCGAGGACACCACCGCCGAGGAGTCGGCGACCGCCGGCGGCGCCGAGTCGCAGGAGGAAGGCGAGGCCGCCCAGGCTGCCGCCGAGGAGGCCGTCGAGGCCCCCGCCGAGGAGAAGTCCGAGTAACGGGGCGCCGGGCGTCGCAGCCCGGCCGGTCGCGGCTCGCGCCGCGGCATCCCTTGCACCGCGAGACCCGCGGCCCTTCGGGGCCGCGGGTCTTCGCGTTCGCGGCTGGTCTCCCGCGATGGAGTCGCTGCGGATCAGCCGTGACGGGGCGCCGGTGTCGCTGACCCACCCGGCTTCGGGTCGAGATCGATGCCGAGGTGCTCCTCGACGCTGCGCAGGAAGTTCTTCTTGCGCTCCAGTCGCTCCCGCTCGGCGGCGTCGACCGCGTCGGCGACGGTCTCGGCGAAGATGCGCCCGCCCTGGGCGCCCGGGTGGACCTGGTCTCCGGCGAGCAGATCGGTGCGCGTGCCGATCGCGCCGGCCCAGTCGGCCACGCTGACGTTGTGGTGCGCGTCGGCGAAGGCCTGCAGGTCGGCGTTGACACCGGGGATCCAGTCGCGCGGTGCGAACGCGTTCACGAGGACCAGGTGACGCTGCGGCCCGACGACCTCCAGCATCCTCTCCAGCGACTCGACGTTCACGGGACCGTTCGTTCCGAGCGCGACGACCACGTACGGGCGCAGCCGCCCTCCTGCCGCAAGGGACTCGAGGGCGCCGGGACCGGCCCAGATCGACCGTGACACCTCGGCATCCACCTCGATTCCCGGCAGCCGCTCGAGCAGCGCGGGAGCCGAAGCCAGCATCACCGAGTCCCCGACGGCGCTGATCCGGTCGCCCGTCACGTGCACGGCAGCCGGGCCTTCGGTCTCGACCGGGACCGGCGTGGGCGCCGGGGAGGCGGCGGCTTCACGCTGGGCATCCTTCAGGGCGGCGCGGCCGGCATCGACCACGGCCTGCCCGCTGGACTCCTCGGGCGATGCGGCGATCGCCGCGCCGGTGCCGGCGAGCATCAGCAGGCCGGCGAGCGCCGCGGCGGCCCCGCGAAGCCGCCCGTGCGGCTCGCCGCGCAGGCGTCTGCCCACGGCGCGTGCCGACGCGCGAAGGCCCCGCCGGCGGATCGGCATCTCGATGAAGCGGTAGGAGGCAGCGGATGCCGCCGCCGTGGCGACGAGCACGACGCACCCGATCCACACCGGAACCCCCGCGGACGTGCCGGTGCCCTCGAAGGCGGCGACGGCGAGCACGAGCAGCGGCCAGTGCCACAGGTAGATGCCGTAGGAGCGGTCGCCGATCCACCGCAGCGGCTGAACGTCGAGCGCGCGACCGAACCAGGACCCCGGCCACACCCCGGCGACGATCGCGACACCGCTCAGGACACTCCCCAGGAGCAGGACGCCCGGGAAGGTGACGACGGAGCCGGTCGCCGGCATGGTCGCGAGGACGACGATCCCGATCAGGGCCAGGATCCCCGCGACGCCGATCGCCGTCCGGGCGAGAGTCGTGTCGACCCAGCGCGGCCGCGTCTTCGCGTCCGAGGGCGGGATGACGATCCTCCAGCCCGGCGGAAGCGTGACACCCTCGGGCAGCGGGGGAACGACCGCCGCAGGCGGACGCGTGAGCAGCGGCGCCAGCAGGAAGGCCAGCGTCACACCCAGGAGCAGTCCGAACGCATGGGTGTCCGTGCCGAAGTAGGCCCGCGTCACGTCGTCCCCTCGGCCGACGACCGCCGCCATCCACACCGCCGACGCGGCGGCCAGCGCGGTTGCGGCCGCCACCCGGGTCCACGCGCGAGGCAGCAGCACGACCACGAGGAACAGCAGCGGCCACGCGAGGTAGAACTGCTCCTCGACGGCGAGCGACCAGACGTTCCGGAACAGCTCGGGCGTGGCATCCGCGAAATACCCGCCGCCGCCCGCGAGCGACACCCAGTTGTAGCTGAAGGTGGCGGCGCCGAGCACCTGGGTTCCCAGGCGCACGAGCACGTCGCCGCCGACGATCCACGCCAGCGTGGAGCAGAGCCCCACGACCAGCGCCAGGGCCGGCAGCAGGCGACGGGCGCGCCGCTGCCAGAAGCCCGCCAGGCGGATGCGACCGGAGGCGTCGTGCTCGCGCAGCAGCAGGCTGGTGATGAGGAAGCCGCTGATGACGAAGAAGACGTCCACCCCGATGAAGCCTCCCGGCAGGAGGGCCGGGGGGAACAGGTGGTACACGACCACCAGGGTCACCGCGACGGCACGCAGACCGTCCAGCCCGCGGTAGCGGGCGGCGGGGCGTTCGGCAGGCGCAGTCGACGTCATCACATTCACAGGGGGAAGCCGCAATTGTACGCGGTGGCACCTGTCGTATCACCGGGAGGCGACGGGGGAGTCCTCCCGCGCCGTGCTCCACGCGACATCAGGGTCGGCACCTGTCGTACCACCGGAAGGCGTCGTCGGCGTCCTCCCACGCCCGGCTTCGCGCGGACATTAGGGTTGGTGGGTGCGGATCCGCCTCGACATCGCCTACGACGGCACGCACTTCCGCGGCTGGGCACGGCAGCCGGGCCTGCGCACCGTGCAGGAGACCCTCGAGGGTGCACTCGGCCGGGTGCTGGGCGGCGCGCCGCGCCTGGTGGTCGCCGGCCGGACCGACGCGGGCGTCCACGCGACGGGCCAGGTCGCGCACGTGGACCTCGACGACGGCCAGCGGGGGCGTCTGCTGTCACGACGCTCGCGGACGGCGGCATCCGATTCCGTCGAGAGTCGTGTGGCCGCGCTGGCGGCGCGGATGACCGGGGTGGTCGGGGCGTACTCGGACGTCGCCGTGTCGCGGGCAGCGGTCGCCCCCGAGGGCTTCGACGCGCGCTTCTCCGCCGTCTGGCGCCGGTACGAGTACCGCATCGCCGACCTCGCCGCCGGCTACGACCCCCTCGAGCGGCACCGCACGACGTCGGTCCGCGCGGCCCTGGACGTCACGGCGATGGATGCCGCCGCCCGTGGTCTCATCGGCCTGCACGACTTCGCGGCGTACTGCAAGCCCCGCGAAGAGGCCACCACCATCCGGACGCTCCTGGAGTTCGACTGGCGCCGTGACGAGGCCGGTGTCCTGGTGGCGAACGTGAGAGCCGACGCCTTCTGCCACAGCATGGTGCGAGCCCTCGTCGGGGCGTGCGTCGCGGTCGGCGAGGGCCGCCTCGACCCCGACGACGTGCTCGACATCCGCGACGCCCGCGAGCGGGTTCCGGAGGTGAAGGTGCTCGCCGCCCGCGGGCTGACGCTCACCGAGGTCGGCTACCCGGCGGACGAGCTGCTCGCCCAGCGTGCCGAGCAGACCCGCGCCCGTCGCGACAGCGAGTGATCCATCACCGAGCGCGGACGCCGCGGATGGTCATCGCCCCACAGACGAACTGATCAGCCGCTCGACGACGCGGGCGCCCACCCGCTCCCACCGGTCGCCGCCCTTCTCCGCGGCGAGTGCGGCGGCTTCGCGGGCGGTGTCCACCAGCGTCTCCAGCTCGTAGCCGAAGACAGACGCCGGAGCCCATCCCGCGCTCGCCGTCGGGCGGATGGGCAGGCTGGTGTGGACGTCGAGCGACGGAACCCTCTCGAGGATCGTGCGCAGGAGGTCCCGCACGGCCGTGTCCGACCGCGGCACCAGGACGACCACGGTGCCGGCGGCCGGAGAGCCGATGTCGCACTCGGCGGGGAACACCGCGCGGACCTCCTCCTCGAACCTCGCAGAGAGCGTGGAGAGCGCCGTGGACCCGGCGGTCTGCCGGATGTCGGCGTCGTCGTCGAGGCGCAGGTAGACGATGGACCACGGCTCGGCGCTGGGCTGCGCACGTCGCAGCCGATCCGCAGCCGTCCGCTCGAACCACTGCCACGCCGTCGTCGTGGCCGCCGTGCGCGCCAGACCTCCGTCGCGGGTGGCCAGTCCCACCACGGCGACGAGGGCGCACGCGACGTACACCACCATCCCGATGGAGGCGATGATCCGCAGCAGGGTGAAGTCGTCGCCGCCCGACGGCGGCATGACCAGGCCGGTGACGAAGGTTCCGACGCCGAGGGCGATGAAGGCGGCGGAGAGGATCGCGAGCGGAAGCATCAGCCGGTCCGCTCGTCGCTCCGCCGCGCGTGCCCAGTCCGAGAAGAACAGCAGTGCGAAGACGGATGCCGCCAGGAACACCGTCCGATACGCGATCGGGTACCAGCCGGAGTCGCCGACCACGAACAGCAGGGTCGCTGCGGCGATCGCGAGCGCGGGACCGGTCCACAGATGGGCCCGAAGCCCCCACAGAGCGCGGAACCCGGACCACAGGAGGGCCGGGGCTCCCATGAGCGCTCCCAGCCACAGGCGGCGCAGGTCCTCGTTGCCGGAGAGCTCTCCGGCCATCACACCGCACGAGGCCACCATGGCCAGCGTGAACGCGAAGGTCCAGTAGAGCGTCGCCGCGCTGGGCTTGACGAGGAAGGCGATGCCGATGGCGAGCATCATGGCGAGCGTCGAGATCGCAGCCTGTGCGACTCCGATCTCGAAGCTCGCGCCGATGAGGACGTCTGTCATGCCGGCTCCTGGACGGTCGTGCGTATGGTGTCACTCGGCTCGCACGGCAGATGGACCGACACCGTCGTGCCCACACCGGGGCGGCTGTCGATGCTCAGCGTGCCGCCGTGGGCCTGAACGATCTGATGGGTGATGCCGAGCCCCAGTCCGGTGCCGCCGGCCTTCTCCTTCGCCTCTGCGGTGCGGAAGTACGGGGTCATGATCCGCGGCAGGTCGTCGGGGGAGATCCCGATGCCCGTGTCGGCCACCGACAGCGACACCCCCGCCTCGGTCCGGCATCCGACGATGCGCACCTCGCCGTCCCGCGGCGTGTACTTGATCGCGTTGCTGACGAGGTTGTCCACGACCTGGCGCAGCCGGAAGCCGTCGGCGATGACGGGAAGCGGCTCGTCGAGCTCGAGGTCGATGCGGACGTCGTGTGTGGTCGCCGTGGGGCGGAAGGATGCCACCGACTCGAGGACGAGCTGGCGCAGGTCCACGTCGGCGAAGTCGTCCCGCCGGTCGAAGCCGTTCCGGGACCCGACGAGCATGCTCTCGGTCATCTCGAGCATCCGCTCGCTCGCGCGCAGGATGGCCTCCAGCCGCTGACGGGTGCGCGGGGCGGGATCGTCCAGCTCGAGCGCCAGTTCGGCGTTGCCGATCATGACCGTCAGCGGATGCTTCAGCTCGTGGGATGCCATCGCCGTGAGCCGCTCCCGCTCGCGCTGCGCGTGGGTGATCGCCGTGACGTCGTGCACGAGCAGCAATGTGCTGGGCTCTTCGTCCCGGTATGCCCGCAGACGCTTGGCGGTCACCGACAGCGCCCGCCACTCGCCCTCGGCGGTGAAGAGCCACACCCGGGCGTCTGTGAACGTCTCGCCACGTGCGGCGCGGGCGAGCGGTCGCTCCGACGCGGGCACCGGCATCCCGCGCATCGCCGTGTACTCCACCGAGCGCGGCGGGACCAGCGGATCGAGCGGGTCGAGCCCGTACAGCCGCGAGTAGGCGTCGTTGACGGTGAGGATGCGCCCGTCGTGCGAGAGACGGGCGATGCCGGTGTCGACGCCGTTGAGGATCTCGTTGGTGCGGCGCTCCTGGTCGGAGCGCCGGGCGAGCGTGGCGGTGAGCCGGTTCGCCTGGCGGCGCAGCAGACGCCGGAGCGCCCGCGTCCGTCGCAGCGCGATGTGCGCGGTGATCCCGATGAAGGTCAGCGAGAGCAGGATCATGAACACGCGCAGGACGGAGGCGTTGCCCGGTACGAGGCTGGCGTCGACCAGCAGCACGGCGCCGACGGTCGCCAGCACGGCGGCCAGGGCGCGCGGGCTGAAGTGCATCCCGACCCACATGACGGGGAAGACCCAGAAGAAGCTGAAACGCGCTTCCGTGTTGGTCGCCATGACCCCGATCGCCAGGGTGTCGGCGAAGATCACCGCCAGAGGTGCCCAGGAGGGCAGTCGTGACCACGGCACGGCGAGCGTCACGATCGTGATGGCGAGCAGGGCGAAGGCGCTCGCAAGGTAGGTCCAGCGCGCGAAGAGCTGCGGCTGCAGGGCGAGCACCACCACGTTGATCGTGACGACGCTCGCGCCCAGCACGAGCTGGGTGAGCCAGATGGAGCGCGTCCGCGCATCGGGGGTCGGCACGTCGAGCACCGCTTCCACCGGGCCCCCGACTGCCATGGTGGGAGTCTATTGGGGTCGCGTCCGCGGTGCGGCGCGCCCGGACCGGCGGCGCGGCGCGCCCCGCACGGGTCGGCGGAGCCTGCGGGTTGAGGGAGCCTTGCGCAAACCTTGCGGCGGTGTCCATCCGCTGCAGACGTCCTCTTGCGAGCGGTCGACGAGGCTTGTCCCTGTCGCCGATCGGCGGCATCCACCTGGTCTCAGAAGGCGACGACCGTGATCGATCCTGCAACGCTCCCGAGCATCGGCTGCGTCATCCCGGTGTGCGAGGCCCAGGACTCGATCTCACAGGTCATCGAGTCGCTCCTGCGGCAGTCGCGCGTGCCCGGTGTGATCCACGTCGTCGCGACCGGCGCATCGGATGCCACGGCGCGGGCCGCGTCGCGGTACGCCGGAGCGCACACGCCGGTGACGGAGCTGGGGGCGCAGCCGACCGAGGTGTTCGTCCATCACCTGAACGAGGACCCCGAGCAGAAGTCGGGCGCCCTCAACTACGGCTACGCCCTGGTCGAGGGCCACGACTTCCTCCTCCATGTCGACGGCGACACGACGGCAGCCGCCGATGCGGTGGAGCGACTCCGAGCGGATGCGGTCGCGGACCGGCTCATCGGCGTGGTCTCGTCGGTCGCCGCGACCCACGGTGTCGCCACCGCACCAGGCGGCTCGTTCGCGCTGTACTCGATGCGGGCGCTGCGCGACGTCATGGCGCAGAACCGCCGGACGACCCCGTGGCCCGCGGGCACCGGGGCCCAGAACGCGATGCGGGTGCAGATCGAGCGCGCCGGCTACGCGGCCACGATCAATCCGTTCGTGCACGCCATGTACGCCGGTCACACTGCGCCGATGACCGTCGCATTCGGCGAGCGCGCCCGGAAGAGCTGGGGGGATGCCGGTCTGGGGAACCGGTAGAGGAAGGAGGCGAGGGCGCCCGTCGGGGAAGCGGGCGCCTTCGCATCCCGACCTCAGGTCTCTGACGTGAGGCGGTAGCCCACGCCGCGCACCGTTTCGATGTACCGGGGGCTGGCGGCGCTCTCGCCGAGTTTGCGCCGCAGGTTCGTCATGTGCGCCTCGACGGCGCGCTTGTCGGCGTCGCCGACGTAGTAGCTGGTCACGTACGACTCGCCGCGCAGCACGAGCGCGAGGTCGGCTTTGCTGCGCACCCGTCGCTGGGATTCCAGCAGTGTCGCCAGGAGGTCGAACTCGGTACGGGTCAGGTCCAGTTCCCGATCGCCCACCAGCGCGAGGCGGTTCTCCGCGTGCAGACGCAGGTCCCGGTGCGCGAGCCAGTCGCCGTCGACGCCCGGATCGTCGGGCGCGGCCGAGGGAGCAGCGCTCGGGACTGTCGGCGCCGCGACGGACGCGACGGCGGGCTCAGGCGTCGTCGTCGTCGCGGATGAGCCCTCCGGCGGTGCGCCGGCACGTGAGCGCCGTAGGAGCGCCTCGACCCGCGCGCGGAGCTCGCGCGGGCGGAACGGCTTGTTGAGGTACTCGTCGGCACCGGCTCCCAGGCCCGCGATGACGTCCGCCTCGTCGTTCGAGCCGGTCAGCATGACGATGAGCGTGTCCGACTGCGCGCGGATGCGCTTGGCCGTCTCGATGCCGTCGATTCCCGGCATGTTCACGTCGATCGTCGTCAGCTGCGGTGAGTACGCCTGCACGGCTCGCACGCCGTCGACGCCGTTGCCCACAGAGACGGTGGAGAAGCCGGCGGATTCGAGCACTTCGGCCAGGATGTGCCGGATCTCGGCGTCGTCTTCGATGATGACGGCGGTTCTGGGCTCGTCGGCCGGGGTGCTCATGCGGCGTTCGTCCTCCTCGGACGTCCATGGCTACGCCGGACCGCGACCCCAGAAAGCGACCCCCGACGCAAGCGAATTCATCCCGATGCTACACAAGCGAACCGGCGGCACCGCGGGGCCGTCGTCGCCCGTATGTTGCTGTGAGTCAGCGACGCATCCACCCGGTGGTCGCCTCCACGACATCTGGCGCCCCTAGGCTGGGCGCGAAATGAAGGTCATCTCGTACAACCTGCGCAAGCATCGCGCTGCCGGCGAGCTCGTTCAGCTGGTGGACCGTCACGGCGCCGACGTGCTGTGCCTCCAGGAAGTCGACACGTCCGACATCCCGCCCGAGATCTCGGGCCTGCGCCTGGCGGAGTCCACGCAGCGCAACCGCCTCGGTCTGGCCGTCTACTATCGCGAGAACACCTACCGTGCGGTGGACGTGCGGGCGCTGGCGCTGAAGAAGTCCCTCCATGACAGGGTCCTCAAGCCGGCCGAGGAGAGGATGCTCGGGGTGAGACTCCACGACATCGATGCGAACCTCGACTTCATCGTGGCCTCCTTCCACGCGGCCCCGCTCACGGCGCTCAACTCCCTGCGCCGTCATCAGATCCGCACGGCCCTGGCTGAGCTCCAGCAGCTCGGCGAGGGACTGCCCCTGCTCATGGTCGGCGATTACAACTACCCCGTCTTCAAGGAGCATCTCGGCCAGCACGTGCGGGCGCAGGGATACGAGCTGAACCTCAGCGATTCCCGCACGTACACGCGCTACCGCTTCTTCCGCGGTCATTACGATTTCGCCACATCGGTCGGCTTCGAGATCGACCGGGTTCGCACGCTCCCGCAGGGACTGAGCGATCACCTCCCGATCCTGGTGACGGCGCATCCCGTGTCCGGCTCCCGGCGTGCGGAGGAGCCGGAGTCGGGCGTCGCCTGAGCCCCTCCCGGCGTCTCACGGCGCGGCGGCCGGCGAGGGGCGCCCGACCGGGAGCAGCGTCGGGTCCGCGTTGTTCCACTTCTCGACGCCCTGGACGACCCAGAACGCGAAGAACAGCGCCAGCGCGGCGGATTCGGCGACGAGCACGAGCGGGAAGCCCAGGTCGTCGGCGTGCGGCATCAGTGCGACGTACACGATGAGCACCATGATCAGCCCGGCGGCGATCGCGACGTAGAGCACGCGGTGCACCGGGGCCGGTGGCGGGCTGCGCCGCGGGAAGGCGTTCAGCACGGCGACCGCGGCGAACAGTGCGAAGAAGGCGACCGTCGCGACGACGTGCCCGTACTGCAGGAACTCCTCGCGCGCGAACGCCCATGTGAGGGCGACGGTTGCGAGCATCATCACCGTGACGGCGAGCGAGAAACCGATCGCCGCGAGCGACAGCTGTCTCAGCGCCGCCAGAAGGAGCGCGACCAGCACGACGAGCCCGCCGACGATGAGATACGTGAGCACGCCGCTTGCGGCATCCGGGATGTACTCCGACGGGAAGCATGACGGCTCGCACATCACCTCGACCTCGGGGACGGAGCCGGGCACCACCGTCGTGGGCACCAGGGCGATGAGCGGTGCGAAGAGGGCGGCGGCGTCCAGCAGAGCGCGATCGACGCCGCGTCCGGACAGCGCGATGAGCCCGAGCGATGCGGCGATGAGGGAACCGACGAAGGCGTTGCGGGCAGGCGTGTAGAAGTAGTCGCTCACCGAGGGAAGCCAGCCGACGGATGCCGCGGCCAGCCCGACTGCGACGAAGATGACGACGACCGACCCGGCCAAGCCGATCCGGAGATAGCGGTACGTGCGCTCGAGCGAGGTCGAGAGCGCATCGTCCACCATGCCTGTCACCCTATCGGCGAGTCCGAACACCCACGCGCCGCGCACGTCGCCGCGGCCGC